>JAGBEY010000019.1 GCA_017936745.1 Clostridia bacterium | reverse complement strand
CCTGCGCCATAAGGTGGGACGCAGTGTGCCAGAACGTTTCCTTACCAGATTTTGAATCGAAGGTCAGGACCTCAAATTCGCAGTCGCCGTCAACGACCGTTCTAAGATTTCGTAAAATCCCTTACAATTTTGCGGTATATATAATAGTATATTACAGATAATGAAAGACCGACAGAGAATTCCGCCGGTCTTTTCTGCTATAATCCGAAGCTGACGAACAAGGCATCGTTCACAGAGTTCATCAATTCTTCGTCGATATGGCCGATTTTCTCTTTCAGCCTTCTTTTATCTATCGTTCGGATTTGTTCGGTTAAAATGACCGAATCTTTAGGCAATCCGTATTTGATTGCATCGATTGCGATATGCGTTGGCAATTTTGATTTATTAAGCTGACTGGTTACCGCTGCAGCAATGACTGTGGGGCTGTATTTATTGCCCACATCGTTCTGAACAATAAGTACCGGTCTGACACCGCCCTGCTCCGAGCCGACCACGGGGCTTAAATCAGCATAATAAATATCGCCTCGTTTTACTTGCACACTGATTCACACTCCATATTTCTGATTTTCAATATCAGTTTTTCCAGATCGTGTGCTTAAAATACATTAATGATTGATTTTTATAAAAACATATGAAAAATTCATATTGCTTCGGAATCACAAATATGCAAAAAGAATGTCCATCAGCAGATTTTATCCATATAATTAACCGTTTTTAAAAGCTTATTGCCATCAAAATATGCTTTCACAATTCGCTTTCCGGTATCACACATCATTTCGTAGTTAATACTGCCGCAAAGAGCTGCCATTTCGGAAAAGGAAATGGATTTCTCACCGGATTTTCCCACCAGAATGACCTCGTTGCCATACGACACAGAGGGAATCTCCGTAACATCCACCATAGTCTGATCCATACAGATGTTTCCGACCTGAGGCGCAAACTCCCCGTTTATAATGACGCGAATTTTATTGGATAGGGTACGAAAATACCCATCAGCATACCCAATTCCAACTGCGGCAAGCTTTTTTGGGGAATCGGTACAATAGGTTTTTCCATAGCTGATGCCCTGCCCCTGCCGTACCTCCTTAACCTGCCATACCCTCGCCTTTAATTCCATTACCGGCTGTAATTTCAGCGAGGTTCTTTCCTCAACATAACGGGATGGATACTCCCCGTACAGAATAATACCGGGACGAACCATATCCAGATGCATTTCCGGATACAAACAGGTCGCTGCAGAATTGGCTGCATGACGAATGGGAATTTCTAATCCCGCCTCTTTTAATTTTTCGATTAAATCTGTAAACTGAGCAAACTGCTGTTTGGTAACTGTTTCACTGTCCGGACAGTCTGCATTGGAGAAATGAGTGAAAATCCCCTCTATCCGAATACCATCCAGACGGGAGATTTTCAGGATTTCTTCCACAGAGGACTGATAAGTGTCATCATAATACGGAAAACCAAGGCGCCCCATTCCCGTATCCACCTTAATATGAATATCCAGAGTTTTTCCGTGCTGCTTTGCATAGCTGCTGATTGCCTCCGGAAGCTTTTGCTCAAATACAGTGGGAATAATGCGATATTGAAACAAATCCTCAACACATTCCAGCGGCGTTGCTCCCAAAATCAGAATTGGTACTTCAATTCCGTTACGGCGAAGCTGTTTAGCTTCGTCTACACAAGCAACAGCAAGATAATCTGCTCCGTTCGCTACCGCCTCCTTGGAAATTTCGTTGACACCGCAACCATAAGCATC
Source organism: Clostridia bacterium (assembly GCA_017936745.1). GTDB lineage: Bacteria > Bacillota > Clostridia > UMGS1840 > UMGS1840 > SIG452. The sequence continues at coordinate 45,574 of JAGBEY010000019.1, read as the reverse complement.
CGCTTTAATTACCGCCATTACTTTGGTGGATTCTCCCACATATTCCTTAATGGAAGATAAATTTTTACGAAACCGGTCTAAGTGGATTTCCGCCCAGGCTCTTGATAATTTATAACTGTTCATATAAAAACGCCTTCCCTATATACTCTGATATTTTTGTTGCCGTCAGGCTGTATTCCGAAGTTTCTTTGGCAGCCAGGTCCCCTGCCAGACCGTGAAGATACACCCCTGCTACAGCACTGTCAAACGGGGATGCTCCCATTGCCAGTATTCCGCCGATAATTCCCGAAAGAACATCTCCGCTTCCGGCGGTTGCCATTCCTGAATTTCCGGTCGTGTTGATGCGGATATCTCCGGTGGGAGATGCAACCACAGTTGCAGCACCTTTTAAAACCACAATCACATTATTTTCTTTGGCATATTTTCCGGATAGATAAATCCGGTTACGATTCACTTCTTCGGTAGACAAGCCTATCATTTTTGCAAATTCACCGGGATGAGGCGTGATAATCATAGGACAAACTCTTTGACCCCGGCTAATGTAATTCAAGCCTTCGGCATCGCAGACGACAGGTTTACTGCCCTGCTGTGCCAATTTCATTATATGCGAAATTCCGGAATTTGACAGATACCCCGGCCCAACCACCAGCACATCTGCCAGCTCATACATTTTTTTATAATCCTTATCGCTCTTTACAATGACTTCAGTCAGCTTTTGTTCACAAAGGGAGAGGATTTCATCAGGGACAACAGCATAGCTGTAGCCCGCGCCGGCGTGCAGTGCTGCCGTGGACGCCATTACTACCGACCCCGCCATTCCTTTACTGCCGCCAAACACCGCCACTCTGCCGAATGTGCCTTTGTGGGAATTGGGAGGTCGCTTAGGAATCAGATTATGAAACAATTCGGAATCAATTAACTGCATCCTGGTATCTACCCCGGCATATACTCCATCAGACAGCCCGATGGATAACAGCTCAACCTCGCCTGCAAATTCCTTACCGGGATAAATCCAAAGGCCCACCTTGTGTGCCGCTAAGGTATAAGTTTTGCTTGCTCTGACACAAGTGCCGCAGGGCTTTCCGTTATCGCAATTGAGTCCGCTGGGGACATCCACTGAAAGGACATACCCCTCATTCATCACTTCCACAGCTTTTAAGTAAATTCCACTGAGTTCTCCCTTTACACCTGTACCCAAAAGTGCATCAATACAGACATCTGCTCCTTTAAACTCTTCCAGTGCAATCATAGATACCTGTTTATGACGTGCAAACGTGATTGCTTTCATCGTAAGAGGATTGATGTTATCCTCCTCCGAAAAGCACACCACCACCTGCACACGATACTCCTCTGCCATTAAATTTGCCGCCAGCAAAAAACCGTCTCCGCCGTTTTTTCCACGACCGCAGAAAATGGCTATTTTCTTTTTTCTGTCTACATCCCGCATCACTGCTTCGTACAGAGAACGGGCTGCATTTTGCATCAGTTGTTCTCCATCCAGATGGTCGAAGGTTTCTCCCAATGCATCTAATTTATTCGCCTGAGCACTGTTTAATAATATCATTGTTTTATGCTCCTTTATTTTCTTGAAAACAAGGTTTTCAGCCAACCGAAAAACCCCTTACGCTTTGTGGCAGAATATTCTGCCTGATTTGCTGCCTGCACTGCCTGCTCGTAAAAACAGGTTTGTGCACAAATCTGTTCTTTGGTTTCTTTTCGCACATATTTGCCGTTTCTTCTTAACACTCTTGCCTTTACATCATCAGAAAGCAAAACCAGAAGATGATGGGTCAGCTTTTGTTTGATGGTTTCGTCGTAAATGGGGGCAGCAATTTCCAATCGCCGTTCTAAGTTTCGGGTCATTAAATCGGCGGAGGATATATAGATTTTCTTTTCTCCGTGATGATTAAAATAATAAATCCGGGAATGTTCTAAAAATCTTCCCACAATGCTCACCACAGTGATGTTCTCGGTTTCTCCCGGGACTCCCGGAACAAGGCAGCAGACTCCGCGGACAATCAATTGAATCTTCACACCGGCACGGCTTGCCTCAGCCAGTTTATCAATCATTGGCTTGGAGGTAAGAGAATTGAACTTCATAATGATATAACCGTCCCCAAATTCTTTCTGAAAGCGGATTTCTTCGTCAATCAAATCACGAAGCGCCTGACTGATTCCAAAGGGAGACACCAAAAGGTGCTTATATTTTCCGTTCACATTGGAAGTGGTAATGTTGTTAAAAAATTCTACGGCATCTTCTCCAATTTCTTTATGAGAAGTTACAAGATTCATATCCGTATATAGCTGGGCGGTTTTCTCGTTATAATTTCCTGTGCCCAAATGCACAATATGCTTCACACCGCGGTCTGATTTTTTCGTAATCAGAAGAATTTTGGAATGAATTTTATAAAGGCTCAAACCGTAAAGCAACCGAACCCCTGCCTGCTCCAGCTGTTCCGAATAGTTAATGTTGTTGGCTTCGTCAAATCGGGCACGAAGCTCCATCACAACCAATACCTCTTTCCCCTTTTCTGCCGCTTTTTCCAAAAGAGAAATTATGCGGGAATTGTTACTTAAGCGGTAAAGTGTAACCTTGATGGAAATTACACTTTCATCCTCAACAGCTTCCTCCAGAAGTTGAAAAAAGGGCTTCGTGCTTTCGTAAGGATAAAACAAAAACAAATCCTCTCTTTGTACTCTGTCCAAGAGCTTTTCTCCCGGAATATACCAGGCAGGCAGCTGCGGTATCATAGCCGGGAATACCAGCCGCTCACGCATTTCCCTGGGCATTCGGCTTTCTGCCTCAGAAAGGAATCCGTAAGATAAGGGAACTCCGTTCACAAGCACCATAGATTCGTCTGTATGATTGCTAATCAGCTGTTTAAATTCTTTGGAAATGGGTTTGGAAACTTCAATTCTGACGGGAGACAAACGGACTCTCTTTTTTAAGATATCCTTCATAATATCCCGATAGTCCATATCCTGGTCATACCAGGCTTCCAGCATTTCAATGTCTGCATTTCGTGTCACCTTCACGCGGCAGGTATCCAGAACCTCGTATTCTGAAAACTGTTTGGGTGCAAAGTGGGTAATCACCTCGTCGGTGAGCACAAAGGAAAAGCCATCATAATCCGGCAGTTCAATCAAATGGGACACGGCATTGCTTTTCAGCACAAAGGCAACAGAGTCTTTTTCTTTTCGTTTCAGGTGCAGTGCAGTATACACGATGCGGTTTTCCAGATGGGGAAAAGGCTGACGGATATCCACAATCTGAAAAGTCAGAAGCGGTGCAATCTGCCTCTCATAGCATTCCTTTACGTAATTCATTTGGGAACGGTCCAGCTCACTCAGCTGTAACAAGCGAAATTTATGCTCTGCTAAGGATGCAAGCACAGTTTGGTAAACTGCTTGCTGTTTCCCATAAAACTTTTTCGTTTTTTTCAGGATTTTTTCAATCTGTTCCTGCTCGCTCATTCCGCTTTTATCGTCTTTGGATTGCTTGTGAAACTGCACACGGTCGGCAAGGCTGCCCACTCGAACCATATAAAACTCATCTAAATTACTGGTAACAATGGATAAAAACCTGAGCTGTTCCAAAGGCGGTGTCAACGAATCGGTTGCTTCCTCCAGCACCCGCTCATTGAACTTGAGCCAGCTGATTTCCCGATTATCGTAAATATCATACATCTTTGTTCTCTCCGATTGCCTATACATTTTAAAATATCTCATTTTAATTATACTAAAAACACCCGGAAATTGCAAGAACTTTCTTGAAAAAAATCATTTTTTTCGGCAGTTTTCCGTCAGATAATCCGCTCTTGACAAACCGAAAAAAAAGAAATATACTATAAAGAAATCTTCATAGTCAGAAAGGGATGACCGGCTTGAAAAAAATATTAGCATTTGCTTCCTATTATAAACCTCACAAAAAGCTGTTTTTCTGGGATATGCTTTGTGCTTTATTTGTAGCATTGGCAGATTTGGTATACCCTGTTATTGCAAAAAATATTATCAATGATTACGTTCCAAACGCTAACATCCGGCTGTTTCTTATCTGGTCGGGCGTGTTGCTGTTGATTTACCTTGTGAAAGCATTGCTCAACTATTTCATCCAATACTACGGGCACGTTATGGGGGTAAGGATGCAGGCAGAAATGCGGCAAAAACTGTTTACACATCTGCAAAAGCTTCCCTTCTCTTACTTTGACGAAAATAAATCGGGTACCATTATGTCAAGATTAGTCAACGATTTGATGGATATTTCCGAACTTGCCCATCACGGGCCGGAGGATTTGTTTTTATCTCTGATTGTTATGATAGGCTCCTTTGTGATTCTTTGTACCGTCAGCGTACCGTTGACCTTAATCGTGTTCGCTTTGCTTCCCATTATTGTGCTGATTGTGGTGTCTCTCCGCTTGAAAATGAGCAGCACTTTCAAGCAAACCCGTGTTGAGCTTGGTGAGGTGAATGCCAATTTGGAAAATTCCATCTCCGGGGTACGTGTAACCAGAGCCTATAACAACACCCGTCACGAAGAAGAAAAATTCCGTCACTATAACGCCCGCTATCAGAAAGCCAGAAACGCCTCCTACAAGGTAATGGGGCAATTTTTCTCCTCTATGCTGTTTTCCACGGATATTTTATATCTTGTCGTGTTGGTGGCAGGAGGCTTCTTCTTTTTCAAAAAACAAATCAATGCAGGCGAATTTACAATGTATCTCCTCTATATCAACTCGTTTCTGCAGCCCTTACGAAAGCTGATAAACTTCTTTGAACAGTATCAGAATGGGATGACCGGCTTTGAACGGATTCAGGAGGTATTCGCCGTTTCCGAAGAAAAGGAAGAAGAAAACGCCATCACACTGGAACAGGCTGAGGGAACCATTTCATTTCACGATGTGACCTTCAGCTACGAAGAAGCGGAAACCGACCGGAAGCCCGTGATTGAACATTTGAATTTGCATATCGAAAAAGGGAAAACCGTCGCTCTGGTTGGCCCCTCCGGCGGTGGAAAAACCACCCTTTGTCACCTGATTCCCCGTTTTTACGAAATTTCTCAAGGAGAAATTCTCATAGACGGCATTGATATCCGGAAATTAAGTCGCCAAAGTCTCCGCAATCACATTGGCATCGTGGCGCAGGATGTGTTTCTCTTTACAGGCTCTATCCGTGAAAATATTCAGTACGGCAACCTGAACGCCACCGAAGCCCAGGTAATAGAGGCAGCAAAAAAAGCCAATATTCACGACTACATTATGACTCTGCCCGATGGCTACGACACCTACATCGGAGAACGGGGTGTCAAGCTCTCCGGTGGACAAAAGCAGCGGATTTCCATTGCCAGAGTATTTTTGAAAAACCCCTCCATTCTCATTTTAGACGAGGCTACCTCCGCTTTGGATAATGCCACCGAAATGCTCATTCAGTCCGCATTGGAGGAGCTTTCCAGGGGAAGAACCACCCTTGTGGTAGCACACCGTCTGTCCACCATCAAAAATGCAGATGAAATTGTTGTCATTACCGAAGATGGAATTTTAGAACGGGGCAACCACGAGGAGCTGATTCAAAAAGGCGGCCTCTACCACGAACTGTATCAGTATCAGTTCAGAACCGTGTAATACAAACACCGCAAGGGACATCCCTGCGGTGTTTTCTTTATTTTCAGGGTTATCTCGCGGAAAATGATTTTGGTTCTTCGTATGTTTTTTCCGAAAAAAACTTGCTTTTTTTTGGATGCTATGGTACAATATATTGTGAATATTTGCGAATACTCGAAAAGAAAGGTGCAACTGATATGAAAACCGAACTTTCCAAAACATACAATCCCCAGAGTATCGAGAAAAAAATCTACGAAACCTGGGAAAAAGAAGGTTGCTTCCGTGGTGTGATTGACCACGATAAGGAGCACTTCTCCATTTCTATGCCTCCACCGAATGTTACCGGTCAGCTTCACATGGGACATGCTGTGGATAACACCATTCAGGATATTTTAGTCCGTTTCAAAAGAATGCAGGGCTATTCCACACTGTGGCTTCCCGGAACCGACCACGCTGCCATTGCAACCGAAGCAAAAATTGTAGAGGCAATGCGTCAGGAGGGGCTGTCCAAAGAAGATTTAGGCCGCGACAAATTTATGGAACGTGCCTGGGCATGGAAAGAAAAATACGGCAACCGTATTGTAGAACAGCTTCGTACCTTAGGCACATCCTGCGACTGGGAACGGGAGCATTTCACTATGGACGAGCAGTGCTCCAAGGCTGTGCTGGAAGTGTTTGTAAACCTTTATAACGAAGGCAAAATCTACCGTGGAAACCGTCTGGTTAACTGGTGTCCCAAATGTCAGACCTCCATTTCTGATGCAGAGGTGGAATATGAAGAACACGACGGCAATTTCTGGCATATTCTCTACCCGGTAAAAGAAACGGGAGATTTTTTGGAAATTGCAACCACACGTCCCGAAACGATGCTTGGGGATACCGCAGTTGCCATCAATCCTGAGGACGAACGATATAAAAAATTCCACGGCTGTCATGTTATTTTACCCTTAATCAATAAAGAAATCCCCATTGTGTTGGACGAGCATGCTGATATTGAAAAAGGAACCGGTGTGGTAAAAATCACTCCTGCTCACGACCCCAACGACTTTGAAGTGGGTCAGCGTCACTCTCTGCCGCTGGTGCGTTGCTTTACTTATGACGGCAAAATGACCGGTGCGGAAGATTATCAGGCATACTGCGACTTAAAAGCAAGCGGTCGGATGACCGAAAATGAACCGGAAGTTCTGGACTGCGGTAAATATGCAGGTATGACCACCCAGGATGCCCGAAAAGCAATCGTTGCCGATTTGGAAGCATTGGGTCTGCTCAAGGAAATTGAGCCATTAAAACACGATGTCGGCACTTGTTACCGTTGTCATAGCACCATCGAGCCCATGATTTCCAAACAGTGGTTTGTAAAAATGAAATCCTTGGCAGAACCCGCTATCAAAGCAGTGGAAGACGGCGAGCTTCGCTTTGTTCCCGAGCGGTTCACCAAGATTTATTTAAACTGGATGAGAAACACCCGTGACTGGTGTATTTCCCGTCAGCTCTGGTGGGGACACCGCATTCCCGCCTGGTTCTGTCAGGACTGTGGTGAGCTTCATGTAGCAAAGGAAGCACCTACCGTATGTGCAAAGTGCAACAGTACCAATTTAGAGCAGGACCCCGACACCCTGGACACCTGGTTTTCCTCTGCACTGTGGCCCTTCTCCATTTTGGGATGGCCTGAAGAAACCCCCGACTACAACTATTTCTACCCCACCAATACATTGGTAACCGGTTACGACATTATCGGCTTCTGGGTAAGCCGTATGATTTTCTCCGGTCTTGCCTATACCGGGAAGCTCCCCTTTGATACCGTTGTCATCCACGGTATTGTAAGAGATGCTCAGGGCAGAAAAATGTCCAAATCCTTAGGCAACGGGGTTGACCCGCTGGAGGTTATCGACCAGTATGGAGCAGACGCTCTCCGCTTTATGCTCATCCAGGGCTGCTCTCCCGGAAACGATATCCGTTACACCGATGATAAAATCATCGCAATGCGTAACTTCACCAATAAAATCTGGAATGCATCCCGATTCTTACTCTTAAATCTTTCCATTGATAAGGTGGAATTACCTGATACAAAGGATTTGGCACTGGAAGATAAATGGATTTTATCCAAATTAAATCAGGTAACCAAAGAAATTACCCAGAATTTAGAAAACTATGATATGGGTATCGCAGCACAGAAGATTTACGATTTTGCCTGGAATGTATTCTGCGACTGGTACATTGAGCTTTCTAAAATCCGCTTAAACGGGGATGACCCGGTTGCGAAAAACAATGTAGAAAAAGTGCTGGCATATGTATTGACCGACATTTTGAAGCTGCTCCATCCCTTTATGCCGTTTATCACAGAAGAAATCTTCCAGGCAATGGGGCTTACCGAAGGTTTCTTAATGTGCCAGAGCTGGCCCGAATATCAAGAAGAACTGAACTTCTCGGAAGTGGCACAGATGGAAAGCATTATGGATATGATTAAAGCAATCCGTGAAGTACGTGCAGAACTAAAAGTGCCCAACTCCAAAAAAGTGCAGGTAACCTTGGTCACCGGACAGACCGCAACCTATCAGAATGCAGAGGATTATCTTATCCGCCTGGCAGGTGCCTCCTCCGTAACTGTTACCGATTCTGACCTTTCCGATATTTCGGGGATGGCAAGTGTCACCACTGCTGATGCAAAAGCATATCTGCCTATTGCAGAAATGGTAGACATTGAAGCAGAAAAAGCAAGAATCCAGACCGAAATTGAAAAAGCAAAGAAGGAGCTTTCCTTCTTTGAATCCAAACTGGGTAACCCCAACTTCACTTCCAAAGCACCCCAGAAGGTGATTGACGAAATCCGTGAAAAAGAAGCAAAAGTAAAGAGCCTGATTAAAAATTTAGAAGGCTCTTACAATGCACTCTAAAAAATGGGAGCGCTCATTGTTCTTGTGGGACTTCCCGGTTCAGGCAAATCCACCTATGCAAAAAAGCTAAACGGTGTGATTGTTTCCACCGATGAAATCAGAAAAGAGTTGTATGGCGGTGAAAGCATCACCTATTCGGAAGAAATTGCACAGCAATTATGGCTGGAACGTGGCGACCCTCACTGTGCCGAAGAAGAAATGGCAATAAAAAAGCAAAACCTTTGCATTGACTACATTTTTGAAGTGGCACGGCAACGGTGCTGTGACTTGCTTCGCCAGGGAGAAACCGTCATTTACGATTCCACCAATCACAAAAAAAAGTACCGCACCGCACTGCTTACCCAGGCAAAGGGCTTATATACCCGTGTGGAGGCACATTTTCTCAATGTGCCGCTGGAAACGGTACTGAAACAAAACCGCCGGCGCAGCCGTCAGGAGCCTGATGATTTGATTTTAGAAATCTCAGAATACCTGGTTCCTCCCACATTGGAGGAAGGCTTTGACGTCATTTTAGAGCTTTAAAAAAACACCCCTTGAGATTGTGTCTCAAGGGGTGTTTTACGTTTCATTATTTTTGGCGGAAGCCTCTGAGAAGATGCTTTTGCAAGACGAGAAACATCACCACAGGCGGTAATTGCATCAGAACAGACATCGCCATCAAAAGCTCTGTACGACTGCCATCCTCCGGAATGTAGGCATAAAGTCCCAAAGGCAAGGTACGGCTGGCAACCGAATTAGTCATCATCAGCGGCCACAAAAACGAATTCCAGCAGTTAATCACATTGAGCATACACACAAACACCACAGTAGGCTTAATATATGGCAATGCAATGCGGAACAAAAATTTCAGCGAAGTGGTTTTATCGGTATAGGCAGCATAGCATAATGAATTGGGAATGCTGCGAAACGCCTGATAAAAAATGTAAACATAAGTAAAATTGAAAAGAAAGGGTAGAATCAATCCGGTTAAGGTATCATTTAACCCCCAGGAAATCATCATCCGATACTGAAACACCATCACGATTTCAAAGGGAACAATATTGGTCATCCATAATAGCACTGTCATCCAGCCGCCTTTTTTCCCGGACAACCGGTAAAATCCATAAGCAGAAAATACGGTCACCACAAGCATCAAAAGGGTTTCAGCCACGGCACAAATCACAGAATTGCGAAAATAAATGGGAAATGTCCCGGAAGAAAGCACGGTTTGGTAATTTCCTAAATAAAATTTTTGAGGCAACAGCCTGGGCGGATACACAGATAGCTCAACACCTGTTTTGAAAGAGGTCACCACCATCCAATAAAAGGGGAATATCATAATTGCCGCTGTAACGAGAAGAATGAGATAATATCCCACCTTTGGAGAGGGCAACCATCTTTTTTTATTTTGGAGCAAACTGTTTTTTGATTTCATACATACACCTTATCAATAAAAATATGAGTAAAAACGACAGCAGTAACACCGAAGCGGCACAGGCAACGCCCAGCATATTTCTGCCACCGGATGCCGCATCATAAATATAATACACCAGTGTATACAAATTATAAAACGGACCGGGCAACCCGGAAAACAAGGGGAACAAGCCGTTAAAGGTGAGCCATGCACCGATACAGTTAATAAATGCTGTCAGCATCAGGGTAGTTTTTAGATGGGGAATCCCGATAAACCGTAACATCTTCCATTCTGATGCACGGTCGGTTTTTGCTGCAATGAGCAAATGATTGTCCAGACTTTGCAGCGAACAATACAACAGCATTGCAGACATAGGCAGTGCATTCCAGATGCCGAATACTATGAGAATGGCAAGGGAAAAATTCTTGTCTGAAAGCCATCCAATCTGCGGCAACTGCATCATTTTCAACACCTGATTCACAATGCCGTTATCGTGAAACATCAGTCTCCAGCAAGCACCTACTGCCACCTCTGAACAAACAAAGGGCAAAAAAATCACCGTTCGGAAAAACCATCCGCCTTTTGTAATCCGAAACAGACTCCAGGAAAGCAACACAGACAGCACCCCCGTAACCAAAACGACAAACACCACACAAGTCACCGTGTTCCCGATTGCCTGAAGAAATGCTTCATCAGTAAGCACGGCTTGATAGTTTCCCAACCCAATCCCTGCATCGGTATTCAAAAGCTGATGATACTCCTCCCGAAAGGAAATAAGAATCACCTGAACAAGGGGCCAGATTTTAAACACAGCCAGTCCAACCAGCAAAGGAAGAAGATATAAAATTGTTTCACTTTTTTCACGAATTGATTTTGTTACCATTTTCTGTAAATCCAAACATTTTATTTTTCACCGAAACGGTTACCGTTTCTCCGGGAGAGAAAGGCATCAGCCCAACTGCACACAGACGAACCGCTTCTTTTTGTAATGTATGCACGGCAAATAACCCATTATAGGCGGAGGACAATACTGTATACCCCTCTCCCCCGTTCTCTGCCGGCTCAAGCATTAGTTGTTCGGGTCGCAACGCCACAAAAAAACAGTTTTTTTCTTTGGCAAACAATTCTGTCACCTTAGAAAGGCCATACTGCGCTGCCTCATCACGACGAATCAGATTGATGCCGAACTGGCTGATGAAATCTGCCACAAACAAATTGGCAGGAGCCGTGTATAAGTCGTCTGCCGTGCCCTCCTGCATCAGATGCCCCGACTCCATCAGAAAAATGCGGTCACTCACAGCAATGGCATCCCCCTGATTGTGTGTCACAAAAATGGTAGTAATGCGAAGCTTTTTCTGAATTTCACGGATTTCATCCCGCAAATCGTTTGCCAGCTTCTTATCCAGATTGGCAAAAGGCTCGTCCATCAGCAAAATATCCGGCTCTTTCACCAGTGCCCTGCCTATCGCTACTCGTTGCTGCTGACCGCCGGAAAGCTCACGGGGATACCGCCCCAACAGCTCTTCAATGCGGAGCAAACGGGCAATCTCTGTCACTTTGGCTGCAATCTGCGCCTTTCGTTCTTTCCGGGAGCAACCGTGTTTTCTTTGATTGGTGAGAGGAAATGCAATATTATCAAACCCCTTCATATCCGGATACAAAGAAAAATCCTGAAATACATATCCGATGTTGATATTCTCAAAGCACGCCTCATCTACCGGGACACCATCCATCAGAATTTCACCCTCATCCGGCTTTAAAATCCCGGACACCAGCTGTAAGAGTGTACTTTTTCCGCAGCCGGACGGACCTAACAGGGAAGAAAACTCCCCATCCGAAAAGGTGCAGGAAAACTGCGAAAGTGCAACCGTGCTTCCATATTTTTTTTTAATGTTTTTTAGTGTAATTTCCATATTTTTCCAATATATGCAAGATTGGTACCAACCCGACATACAGCCGGGCTGATACCAATTGCTCGTCTTATTATTTTAATGCATTGTTACAGTTGGTTTCCGCAATAGAAATTGCCTCTTTTGCAGTTTTTACTTTTCCAACTGTCTGGAGGAACATTTCTTTCAGCTCACTGCGAACTGTCAAAGCCCCTTTCAGTGCCGGAGTTGTTTTTGCAAAGGGAAGGCTTTCCGATGCAACCTGAAGCACATCGCTTGTTTCCAGATAGGAACGATATTCTTCCAGCTGCGCCGCATCTTCATAAGGAGTCAGTGCGCCGATAGTGGTGCTCCATTTCATAGAATTTTCCGCATTGGTGAAAAAATCAATAAACTTGCAGGCTGCCGCCTCGGTTTTTTCATCCGATGCCATTACAATTGCGCCACGGTTAAACAGCGGCACGGTAGGCTCTGCTCCCAACGTGGGAACTTTAGCCACACCGTATTCAAAACCATCGGGAACAAGATACGGCTCATAGGAGCAAGTTCCGATAAACGACGCCAGAAGCCCCGCATTGAAATCTCCCTCAAGGGAACCGGTGGAGTATGTGGCGGTAAAATATTTTTTATCCACACATTTTGCAAACCAATCTACCGCAGCTTCAAATTCCTCGGTACGAAATCCAACGGTTTTGGTTTCGGTATCAATATAGGTCTGATTTAACTGACCGTTAAAAATCTGCGCTAAATCAATATAAGAATCGGTGGCAAAGCCTGCAATCTGTTCCTGTTCGGAAAGAATTTTACAGTTTTGCTCCAGTTCTTCCCAGGTTTTCGGCACACTCAGATTGTGCTTTTCATACAACGCTTTATTGTAGAAAAATACAGGAACGGTAACCTGAATTGGCACAATATGCAAATGGGAATCGCCAACGCTCCAAGCCTCCTGCCAGAGAGCCTCAGACATTCTTGCCTTTAAAGCATCGGTATCCAGATAGTTTTCCATATTGGCTGCAAAGCCGCCCTCTACATATTCGGGCAGTGTAGTTGCAAACTCAAAGAAAATATCAGGGCCAACACCATTTGCCACTGCATTGGCTACCTTTTTACTGAAGCCTGAGCCGGGCTGTGATTCTAAAATGACATTGATTTCATCCTGAGATGCATTGAACTCTTCTGCAGCAACCTGCAGAAAATGCTCTCCGCCTCCTTCCTCCACGTTCCAGCTGTGCCAAATAACCACATCGGTTTTTTCGCCGGTTCCGTTCTTCATGCAACCAACACAGAGAATTGCCAGTATCAAGCTTAAGAGTACACATAAAAACCGTTTCATAAGATTTCCCTCTCTGTTACATTTTTTGAATGCCGACAACAATGGGTTCACATCCGTCAACTGCAACCTCTACGGTTGTATCAGGAGTATCAACTGCGCCAGCGATACTCATTGATTCAGAGCAGATGTAATCTGTCCACTCGGTGGGGAACGCTTCATGTTCGGGGAACGAAACTGTGATTTTATCCATAATTTCACAACCGATTCGTTTTCTTGCATCCTGGATATTTCTCACAATTTCTCTTGCAATCCCTTCTTTTTGCAGTTCTTCTGTGATGGTTAAATCCAACGACACCACAATCCCTGCCTGACTTGCTACAAACAGTCCTTCTTTTGCAATGTAAGATACCAAAATAATATTTGCGTCAAAAATTTCTTCCTGACCGTTAATAGTAAGCACTGCACCCTCATCTGCAACCCGGTACTGTCCGGATTTCACCGCTTTGATAATTTCGGGAATACGGTCGGGGTAACGGGAACGGATTTCATTGAAGTTGGGGTCGCATTTTACAGTTGCAATGCTGCCCACATCCTCCAGCACCAATACAGATTTTACATTCAGTTCTTCTGCAATAATGTCTGTAAACTGTGCAATATCCGACAGAATTTCCGGGTTGGAAACCGCAATTTTCAACTCAGATAAGGGCTGACGGTTTTTCACTCTGTTTTTATTACGGATGGAACGTGCCAGAGAAATGATATTCTGCACATTGTCGATACTTTGTACCAGTGCTTCATTTTTGAATGCTTCGGGAATATCCGGCCACTGTGCCAAATGCACAGAGAAGTCATCGGTAAAGAGCTTGTAGATTTTTTCTGACAGTACCGGTGCAACCGGTGCAAACAGTTTCGCAGTGTTTACCAGTACATAATACAGGGTATCATAAGCATTTTTCTTATCTTCGGTTAATTCTGCACCCCAGAATCTTCTTCTGGAACGGCGGATGTACCAGTTGGTGATGCCATCTACCAGAGAAAGCATTTCATCCACATAATGGTTGATGAAGTACCGGTCCATATTTTCCGAAATTTTCTTTTCGGTCTGATACAGCTTTGCCAGCACCCACTGGTCCAGCTGATTATCGCTATTGGGAACCGTGTCTAAAGTGGGTTTGTAACCATCAATATTAGCATAAGAAATAAAGAAATTACAAGCATTCCAGTAAGGCAGAATGAGCTGCTGATATGCATCGGTAATACCGTTATCGTCAAAGGCAAGGTCGCCAATAAGCATTGCGTTGGACTGATACAGATAAAGTCTCAATGCATCGGTACCGTACTGCTTCATCAGAAGCATGGGGTCTGTATAGTTTTTAGAAGATTTGGACAATTTCTTTCCGTCTTTTGCCAGAATCGTGCCGTGAACCACACAGTTCTGGAATGCCGGTCTGTCAAAGAGTGCTACTGCCAATACATGCAGATAGTAGAACCAGCAACGAATCTGACCGGTATATTCCACAATGAAATCAGAGGGGAAATGGCTTTCAAACCAATCCTTATTTTCAAAGGGATAATGTTTCTGTGCGAAAGGCACACTGCCGCTTTCAAACCAACAGTCAAGCACTTCGGGAATTCTTCTCATCGTGCCGCCGCAAACAGGACAGGTATAGGTTACTTCATCCATAAACTGACGGTGTAAGTCGGTTAAGCGAACACCGGATTTTTCATAAATTTCGTCAATGCTTCCCAGCACTTCCTCGTGGTTACAACCCTCATGGTCACATTTCCAGATGGGAATGGGAGTGCTCCAGTAACGGTTACGGGAAATATTCCAGTCTCTTGCACCCTCCAGCCAGTTACCGAATCTGCCGTGTTTTACGGTATCGGGAATCCAGTTAATCTGTTCGTTTAATTCAATCAGACGGTCTTTGATTTTGCCGATATCAAAATAGTAAGCATCCATCGCTTTATAAATCAGCGGGCGTTTACATCTCCAGCAATGGGGATAGTTATGCTCCAGTGTGCCGTCTGCCACTGCAGAGCCTTTTTCATATAAGAAACGAATCACAATGGGATTCATTTCAATTACGGTTTTCTCTTCCTGGATGGGATAGAAATCGGTTACTTCTTCGGTAAACTGACCTTTTTCGTCTACGGGATTTACCAGCGGAATGCCGTTGTTTTTACAAGTCCAGTAGTCATCCTCACCAAATGCAGGTGCAGTATGAACGATACCCACCCCTTCTTCGGAGCCAACATAGTCGGCAGTTACCACAGTAAAGGTTTTGCCCTGCTTTTTATCGGCAAAGTAGGGGAACAAGGGTTCATAGGAAATACCAACCAAATCTTCACCCAGGCACTCTTTCACAATCACGGGTTCTTTACCGAATACCCCTTCAAAGTGAGACAGGGTTTCTTTGCCAGCCACGAAAATTTCGTCACCCACTTCAACATAAGCATAGGTCAAAGCCTTACCAACTGCCAGACAAAGGTTAGAGGGTAAGGTCCAGGGTGTGGTTGTCCACGCCAGTAAGTAAACAGGCTTTCCGTTTACCACTTCTTCGGTTTTGAATTTAACCACAATCCATCTGTCCTGACGGGGACGGGTGGAGTCGGATTCACGGGTATCGGAAATGGAAAGAGAGGTTTCACAATGGGTACAATAAGGGGTTACTCTGTAATCTTTATAGATTAAGCCCTTATCATAGCAGGTTTTGAATGCCCACATAACACTTTCCATAAAGGGGAGATTCATGGTTTTGTAAGCATTGTCATAATCTACCCAGCGCGCCATCTGGTCGATGTACTCTCTCCAGGATTCGTTATTGGAGGATACAATTTCAAAGCATTTTTCGTTAAATTTGTTAATCCCGATGCTGTTTTCAATTTCGTTTTTATCGGTAATTCCCATCAGGGTTTCTGCCTGATTTTCAATAGGCAGACCGTGACAGTCCCACCCCCAGACACGGGGAACGGAGTTCCCTTTCATAGTCCAGTAACGGGCAATCATATCTTTAATAAAAGAAACCAATACCGTTCCGTGATGCGGTTTTCCCGTCGGGAACGGAGGTCCGTCATAAAATACAACCTCACTGGATGCATTTTGCTCTACTGACTTTTCAAACACCTGATTGTCGTTCCAGAATTTGGAAACCTCATCATGGATTTCGATAAAGTCAGGTTTTTGAGATAATTCTTTAAAAGCCATATCGTAAATTCCCCCATATAGAAATTTTAATCATTATATTCAATGTATTATAACACAAATTTTCCGATAAATCAACCCTAATCCGAAAATTTTCCAACAAAAAAGAAGCCTGTTTTACAAGGCTTCTTTTTTTATGTTCGATTACCACGTTAACCCATTCAGAATGGCGATTGCACGTTCCACGTCCACCTGATTGTGAAGATATGCACTGCGCAACAGAAAATCGGGAACCATATAATCATATTTATCCATTTTTGGTGCTTGCTCCGGCTTTAATACCAATTCGGGATTGGAAGCGTCGCATTGAAGCTCCGTCAGTTTGGCTTTCAGCTCACCCATAGATAATCCGGTAGTAAAATTCACACAGTAGCCCGGATTGCTGACGGTACGGATATCCAGCTCCTCTCTGAGTCCGTTGGCAAACAATTTTGAAATGGTACGAAGCTCCCGTGTTCCCGTCCAGGGGCAAAGGGAATATCCTTTCTCTTTGCAAGAAACAATGTCACTTGTCAGAATCCCGCTTTCTCTCGCAGTTTTCCTTGCTTGTTCCAAAAGGGACACCGCCTGCTTCTGAAGATAGGGATAAACAGTGTCCTCCAAGAGAATTTGTTTAATTTTTTTCATCACAACCCAATGAATTTCACCGCTTTCGCCCTCCTCGGACTGCATCGCTTTTCCGTCTGCCGGAGCCACATATACACATTTTGCCTGCTCGTCTACAGATACTACTGACCAGGAGCTGCCCGAAAGCACAAATACCTCACCCACCTGAGGACAGAAATTCATACTGCCGACCTCTCCGTTTTTGGACACAACTTTATAGGATTCTTCCGCCTGAAATACAGCATAAAAGGAATAATAATTACAGATTTTTTCTCCCAAAAGACCCACAATCAGGCCTCCGTTATCCATCCGTCCCAGATATTCCTTTTCCAGCATATACCGAAGCAATTCCCCGTATTCCCCGGTAGAAATTTTATTGTGAAAAACGGGTAAGTGAAGCACCTTTTTCACCAGTTCATCGGGAGTCAGCTCTCCGCATGCCATCAGGGTACTGAGAGTCTGATGGGCTAAGAGGCTAAAGGGCTTTTTCTTCTGATAAAAGGGTTCTACCCAGCGTTCCTCCAGATACAGCTGAATCACCGCAATGGAACGAAGCAAATCCCAGGGCAGCATATCCAACGGACTTTTACCGGTTGGATTCTCCAGGCTGAGAAACATCATTTTGGAAACACCAGTCCGTCTGCCTGAACGCCCCAGCCGTTGCACAAAGCTTGCACAGGTATAGGGTGCACCAAGCTGAATGGTGGAATCCAAATCACCGATATCAATTCCCATCTCCAGCGTCAGGGTTGCCGCCGCTACGGTTGGCCCGGCATGTTCCTTCAGTGCCTGCTCCACTTCTTTTCTCCGTCCTTTGGAAACATTGCCGTGATGCACGTAAAACACATCCGGCTCTTTCCGGCGGATGGCTTCTTTTTTCAGTTCCCCTATGGTTTGCTCGGCATTTTGCTTACTGTTGGTAAAAATGAGACATTTTTTATCGAAGCATGCCCGATACAAAAACGAATAATAATTTGCCAGTGCATTCGGAACTTCTTTTTCCTCCTCGGGCAATTGAAAGCTCTCTGCACATAAAGACACTTTCCTTTTCTTCCCCTGTATTCCTACAGCAACCGTTTCCCGCTTGCTTCCTGCGGATAAAAATTCCATTGCCGGCTGATAATCGTTTAAGGTAGCGGAAAGCCCGATTCTTCTGGGGTTGCAGCCTGCCGCCTGTTCCAGACGGTTCATCAAACAAAGAAGCTGAAGTCCTCTGTCTACTCCCATCAGGGCATGGATTTCATCAATCACAATAAAACGCAAATCCCCGAACAATCGAGCCGCATCAGAAGGATGCCCCATCAGAAGCGCCTCTAAGGATTCGGGTGTGATTTGCAGCACCCCTCTGGCGGTGTCAAAGGCTTTCTTTTTCTGTGATGCCGAAGCATCGCCGTGCCAGCTCCACACGGGAATTTCTACTGATTCCAGCAATTCATCCAACCGTTCAAACTGGTCGTTAATCAGTGCTTTTAACGGGCTGATATAAAGAATCCCGATGGACTGAGGCGGATGCTGTTCCAATAAGGTTAAGATCGGAAAAAATGCTGCCTCGGTTTTTCCCGATGCGGTCTGTGAAGCGATAATCACGTGCTTGTCGGTATCTAAAATTGCTTCTGCTGCCTCTACCTGAACCTCACGTAAATCGCTCCACTTTTTACGGTAGATGTATTCTTGTATAAAAGGAGCATACCGCTCAAATGCACTGTTACTCATAGTTCAAACTCCGTAAACATACTGTCGGTATCGTCGTCTTCGTCCTCATCATCCGGTCGGATTTCCACTTCAATGATATCTGCCAGATTGGGGAGAGCAGCGGTTTTATCAAAGGTCAGCTCCGATTCCTCCAAAATAGGCTCGGGTTCTTCTGAAGATGACACTTCGGTAAGAAGTGTAAGCTCATCGGAAGCCGGCTCCGCCTCTTCCAAAAGAAGCTCAGGTTCTATAGCCGCGAGTTCCGGCTCTTCAGGGAGAATAACGGGTTCATCCAGAATCAGCTCCGGCTCTTCAGGGAGAATAACGGGTTCATCCGCAATCAATTCCGGTTCATCGGGAAGAAGCACAGGCTCTTCAGTTAACAGCTCCAAATCCTCCAGTGTCAGCTCCTCGGGGTCTTTTTCGGCACTCTGCACGGCAAAGCCCTTTTCGGTTATCAGTGTTTCAAAGGTAACCTCAGGATTTTGCTGTAAAATATTTAACAGTCCCAGAAAATCTCTGGTAACTTCACGAGGGGTCAGCAAGCGGTCTGCTCCCAATCTTCCCAGAACCGTGTTCAAAAAGGCAGTCAATTCCGCAGACCCCAGTTTGTTTTCGTAGTCGTAATGGGCGCTATGCACCTCACACAAGCGCTCCAGCAACAAATAAAGCTCTTCAGAAGTCAGCTGATTCAGCTTAATTACCGGACTTGTAAAATCTACATATCCTTGCTCTGCAAAGCGGTTGTCCACCAAACGGGAACGAAGGGCTTCATAGCTGAACAAGCCTCTGCGCTCGTCATAAATAAACTGAGGGGTTCCGCTGATAAATACGCCGATATATTCCGCTTTTCCCTGCATAGTATCGTTGAAAATCGTCAAAAGCTTTTCGTAGTTAGTATCTCTTGCCTGCTTGTGGTTGATTTTGTATAAATTTACACCCTCATCTATAAAAATCAGGAGTCCTTTATACCCTGCTTTTTTCACAAATAAGGCAAACAGCTTTAAAAATTCGTACCAGTTTTTATCCTCAATAATGCTATCCACCGGAAGCGCATGCTTTGCCTCGGTTTTATTGGCATATTCCCCGCGAAGCCAACGTAATGCAGCCGTTTTCAGTGTATCATCGTTGGTTTTCATTCCTTTCCAGTAGGAATCCAGCACAATGGAAAATGCAAAGCCGTATGCCATTTCCGACAGCTCGGATAATACCTCTTTTATCTTTTTGCTGACAGCATCAATAAGCTCAGGCGAATTTGCCTCTAACTGTTCCTCCTGAGCGGTCTCGGTCTGCAAGGAGGCAATCCATTTCTGCAAAATAGATTCCAGCGCGCTCCCCTCGGGGCGGGTACGGGTGGAAAGATGCTGCATCAGCTCTCTGTATGTAGCAATCCCCTGACCGCCGGAGCCGGTTAATCTTCTCTCGGGAGATAAATCTGCATCCATTACAACAAACGATCTCTCCATCGCGTTATTCCGGATTGTCTGCAATAAAAAGCTTTTTCCGCTTCCATACTGACCGCACACAAAACGAAATGCCGCACCGCCATCCTCCACTGTGGATAAATCCTGCAAAAATGCATTGACCTCTCCTTGTCTGCCCACTGCAATGTGTCTGAGCCCGATTCTGGGCACAACCCCTGCAGTTAACGAGTTGATTAAGGCCGCCGATTCGCGACGATTGATAGTTGTTGCCATAGCAAATTCCTCCTATTTCATTGCATATTGCAATTCTTTTTCATATTGCTCCAATACCGTAACGGTATCATCATAAGCCTCTATCAGAATATCTCCAATGAGTTGGGTTGCAATGTCGTTCATTTCATCAATGAGAATTTCAGGCATAGAAAATGCCGATTCGGCAATTTCTTCGATTCTCTGCCGCACATTTTCTCCGCTTAAAATGATGGATAAAATTTCTTTTTGCCTGTCGCTATATGTATCTAACAGCTCCTGCAGTTCCGATGACAGCTGAGATTTCTCAAATCTGCTGTCATCCTCCTTGGAATCGTCTTCAGGAAAATCAAGTTCCGAAAGATGCTCGTAAATATACTGAAGCTCGTTTCGGTAATCATCCTCCAAAATAATCTTATTCCCTTCCGAAACCAAAATGGCACATGCCAGCTGCATACAAGACAATTCATTGATTTTTTCGATGGAAACCTGCACCGAAGAATCATAAGGAATTTCCCAGGAGGAACTTTGCAGCTTGTCCATCAATGCTCTGCAGTAAGACGGAAGTGAAACAAAAAAGCTTTTTACGGTTTCCATATCAGTGAGGCTTTCCTTTGTTGTGCCGGCATCCACCGTTACCTCAAGAGCATCTCTCACCGCATCTGACTGATTTCTCAAACGGTCAATATTTTCAAAATCCAATTCGATTGCTACCCTGACCACGGGAGCCTCTTTTTTATCGGGAGAATATTCCTTTTCTAAAAACTCCTTCACAAAAGAAGCAATGCTCCCATCCGGAGTAACTCCTCGCAAGCGACCGTTGCAGTGATACAGCTCCCGCAGTATATTTTCGGAATATCGTACCAGCTCAGTCAGATATCCTCTCAATTTGTCGCAGCTCAGATATCCTCGTACATTCAGTTCAATTTTCTTTTCAGAATCCATACAATGAACGCCCGTATAGGGATAATATGCCTGCAATTTAGCATTCGCAGGCCCGTAGGTTTCCAAAATTCCCTTTCCGCTTTGTTTCCACAGTGCGGCATCTGCCAGTGTTATCACACGGGGAATTGCTTCCTGTATCAGTGTTTCCTTGCCATCTTTGTAAAATTTGCTTCCCATCACGTTATAGTCACACAAAGCGAAAATCAGAGAAAACGGCAATTTCAAAGGCGTTTCCCTACGGTGACGGTCAATCACAGCATCGCAGATTGCTCCTTGCAGCGGCAAGGGGATGCCTGCCTCCAATGGAAAATGATAATCCAGATGATGCAGTGTTGCAAAATCAAACATCCAAGACGGAAAATACTCATCCATCTCGGGATATGATTCTCTGAAATGAGTCCACAACTGATTCAGCTTATCTAATCCCTCGGATGCATTCTCCCAACCATATCCGCTAAGTAATTCGTAACTATGCAATTTTATGTAAGACAAGTCGGTTTGCAGATAATTTCCGTTTTGTGCCTGACTTCTCCAATAAAAATACCAATCCGCTTGCTGTTCATTCATAGCAGCATATGATGGTTGATACTCTATAAACGAAATAAACTCCGAATTTGTTCCCATTTTTTTTGCATATTTTTCCATATCGGAAAAAAAAGGATCTCCGGCTTCTTCCCATGGAGCAAAAATGTCCTCCGGCTCAGGGGTGCTGTCCTCTACCTTGAAAACGGAAGAAACCTCCCGGGAATCAGGCTGTGTCAATATGGGAGAATGTGGGGTTTCCAACGGCTCTCTTTCATTGGTATTCAATTTTTGTCCTGAATTTCCAGAAGAAGGCATTTTTTGGTTATCCGCCTTCTGTTTCCAATGGTTCACCGTTTTTCGCATTTGTTTTTGAAATGATTCCAACCGGGGAAAAGCAGGCCCATCCGCTGTGATATCCGGTTTTTCCTCATAATCGGGCAATCCCGGCCAGCTTGGGTTACTGTGATATTCCAGCCAGATTGCAGGAAGCACCATGATCAATGTCAGAAAGAAAAATCCCCAAAAGGAAAGGTTATCCCATAGAATCAGTGTCCAGAGAATTCCTGCCCAAAAAGCAACGAGAATCCGGCTTACGATATGACTGTCTCTGAAAAAGCGAAACACCCTTTTCCTTCCAAAACCCGGATTTCCGCACAATTCCGATAAAACAACCGAAACTCCGCACAGCGTTTCACAAAAAGAAAGAAACCATCCGCTGTGAGCCTCAGCCCATCTATGAAACAGGATAAACAACACAAAAAACACAATGCTCGTCTTACGTATGCCCTTTATGCACCATAAAAATTGATTCATTTTTTCATTTCCTTTTCCATAATATTATAAAAAACGTTATAATTTCACATTTTATCATATTATAGCACAAAACCCGACCAAATTTCAAGCTATTTATTCTGAAAACTCCCCCGGAAAAGAAAAAAAGACACCGTTACCGTTTCCGATAACAGTGTCTGTTTATAAAACTATGGCTTCCTAATCGGCTTCATCGGAAAACAAGGGTTCCCCCAATGCAAGGGAAATCATTTCCTCCGAAAAGGAACGATGCACCTCTTCCATCAGTTTGGCATCTTGTTTCACTTTCTCCGCTCCGAATTTATCCACCAACAAGGTAAAAAACTCAAACAGCTTGCAGGATAAAATCAATTCATCCCGAATCTGCCGATAATTTTCTTCGGTGGGTGTAATTTTTTCCAGAGGAGACCAGTCATCCTCACAATCCGGGCGCATCATTACATAATGAAGATAGGAATCTGCGTCGAAATGCTCATAATCCACACATACCTCTTCCTCATAATATTTCAAGCGGTGGTAATAGTCTATCGGCTCTTCCGAAAATGCTATGTCATCATTTAAGAGCATTCTCTGAAGAAACCATAAAATGACCGTATAAATTTCAAAATGAGTCAATGTTTCCGGAAGCTCAGGCAGCACCCAATCCCACCCTGTTTTATATGGAGAAATATCAAATAAGCGTGTTTCTTCCATCTCGAAATCCGGCAGCTTACGGGGCATTGCGCCCACATCTGCCGCATAAAGCATCCCGTAAGCTCCGCGGGTGACATCGGTTGTCGATTGGGCACGATACGAAGCAATGGGAAAGATATCTTTGATATCTGTAATTCCGGTTTCTTCATACAATTCCCGTTTTGCCGCGTCCAAGGCAGTTTCTCCCGGTTCAATATGTCCCCCCGGAAGCTCCAGGGTCTCCCTCTCCTTATGCTTACAAAACACAAGCTTTCCATCACAAAATGCCGCAACAATAACATATTTCAGTGTTTCTTCTGCACACTGTACGGGAAAATCCATCTCCACCTCGGGCGGCTCAATTTCAATTCCTAAAACACCATATTTTTTCTCAGCATCCTCGCTGTAATAGGTTCTCATTTCCAAAGCCATTGCCTCGGCGGATTCTGTTTCATCGGAAAAGCCCATTGCTGTTTGGTCACCGATGCGGTCAAACAACTCCCGGAAGCTATCAGCACGATGGAGACCTTTCACTTTCACCGCCAGCCATTTCTGCGTTTTGGTATTGATGAATAAAAGAGTATCTCCTGCCTTGATTTTTTGTCTTTTTTCATCGTACAATCGCAGCTCTATCGTCTTGATTCCTTGTTTTATCAATTCGTACGGCCCGTTATGAAGCTTCATTTTATGTATCACGATATCACCCCTCCTATCCTGATATGGTTTACTTTATACTACAAATTCTTTTCTAAAAAACCAGAAATGGTTTCTTTGTCATCGCAAACAATTTTTCCTTGTGCATAATTGGGCTTTCCGCCGCCTTTTCCGCTAAAAGCCGTATTCAGCTCTTTTACCAACGGGCGGACATCTGTCTGCTGGCTGCCGACAACATAATTGAAATTCCCCTCTCCCATATTGGAAAGAAGCACACACACGTTCATTCCCTTGTCCAACAGAAAATTGGTGCAATGGGTCAGCCCGTCATAAGATAATTGCTCGCAAAAAGCATAGGCAGAACCGTTTACCTCGTTGGGCTTCAGCTCTGCAATGGCAACACGTCTGGACAGTCTGGCATTTTCTGCTTTCAGTTCATTCATAAGGTCAAACTGGCGGTTCACCGCACTCTCTGCTTCGTCTCGTTTTGCAGATAACAGCTTCATAATGCCTTTGTTGGAGGCATTGAGCATCATATAATCTTCCAAGGCATATTTTCCGGCAATCATTTCCACTCGGGTTCCACCCTTGTTAGGATAAAAATCCAGAATTTTAATCAGTCCGATTTCTCCGGTGCTTCCCACGTGGGGCGCACAACAGGCACAGCAGTCTACTCCGTCAATGGTCACCAGACGAAGTCCCTCCGTAATTTCCAGCTTACTGCGGTACGAAATGGCTTGCGCTTCTTCCCTGGTTGGGAAAGAGGCGGTAATACTTCTGTTTTCCCAAACAGCCTGATTCACAGCCAGCTCTACCTCCAAAATGTTTTCTGCTGTGAGAGGTCCGCCAAAATCCACTGCCATACTCCGTTCACTCATATGAAACCCCACGTTTTCATAGCCAAACATAGCATGCACCGTGCCGGAAACAACATGCTCCGCACTGTGGCTCTGCATTCTGACAAACCGAAGCTCCCAGTCCAGCTTCCCGGTTACTTCCGTGCCTGCCGGAATTTCCTGTGCCACGGTATGGACAATCTCTTCTCCGCGGTTTTGCACGTCCAACACATCCGCACCATTCAGAGTACCTTTGTCTGCCCCCTGACCGCCGCCCTCAGGAAAAAATGCGGTTTTATCAAGGATAATTTCATAGATTTCTTCTTTTTTTTCACAAGATAACACCCTTGCGGTAAATTCCTTACAATAGGCGTTTTGTTCAAATAATTTTTCTGTCAAGTTGTATCAATCCTTTATTAAAAAAATCAAATTTATTTCCGCCCTTTGAAAAAGGCGTGTATTTTCACATTCAACAATAAAACAGCCGGGTTTTCCATCTGTTTGGGAAAACCCGGCTTTCTCGGTTTATTTAGAAAACCTTTGCGCTCGCCCGTTTTATTTATTATCTTTCGTTCAGTTTTTTATCCAGAATTTCTTTGATAATAGCAACGTCTCCTGCGCCTTTCAGCTCGCGCATACAAGCACCGAATATCGCCTGAGCAGCTTTGGTTTTTCCGTTTTTAAAATCTTCCACTGCCTGAGCGCTCTGATCCAGCACCTTGTCAATCACACTTTCAATCATGGCGGTGTCAACCTTGGCATCAAAGCCCTGTTCTTTACAGTAGGCTTCCGGGTCAACCCCCTGCTCTACCACCGCTATGAGGATTTTCTTACCTGCACCACGGTTAATGTTACCGGCATCCACCATTTTAATCACATAGGAAAGCTGTTCTGCAGTGATTTCCAGCTCTGCCAGGGATTTTCCGTCTTTTCTGAGAATTCCTGCACAGTCGGTAAGAATCCATGCTGCAGCGTCTTTCGCATTACAGCCGGCGTCCACAACATCATCCAGCAGCTTACTGATTTTGTTGTTTCCAATAAGCATATCAATTTCCTTGTCGGAAATGCCTGCTTCCCGATACAGTCTGGCTTTTTCATCAACCTCTTCCGGCTTATTGGCTTTGATTTGCTCCAGCCATTCATCCGAAATCACGATAGGCATCAGGTTAGCATCAGGGAAATAACGGTAGTCTGCTTCGGTTTCCTTATTACGCATTGCAAAGGTTTTGCCGGAAGCATCGTCAAACCGTCTGGTTTCCTGAACCAGCTCCTCCAGTTCATATTCCAGTGCATCAATATGACGCTGAGATTCATACTGAATTGCTTTTTCAATCGCATCAAAGGAGCTCATATTCTTGATTTCGGTTCTCACACCAAACTCGGTGCTGCCCTCGGGACGAACCGAAATGTTAACGTCGCAACGCATTGCCCCTTCTTCACATTCGGAGATGCCACCGGAACGGAACATTGCTTTCAATTTGTTCAAATAGGTTACAACCTCCTCCGCACTGCGGAAATCAGGCTGTGTTACAATTTCAATGAGAGGCACACTGGTACGGTTAAAATCCACATAAGAATAATTGCCGCCGTGAACCAGTTTTCCCGCATCTTCCTCCATGTGAATCTGTTTGATGCGGATATCTCTTGCCCCTTGAGAGGTTTTTAAGCTTACCAAACCGTCGGTACAGATGGGATGGTTCAGCTGAGTAATCTGATATGCACAAGGCAAATCGGGATAGTAGTAGTTTTTCTTATCAAAGGTGGTGTAACGGTTGATGTTACAGTTGAGCATCAAGCCGGCGGTAACCGCCAGTTCCACCACACGTTTATTCATAACCGGAAGCATTCCGGGCATACCTGAGCAGGCAGGGCAAACACAGTCGTTCGGTTCATTGGATGCCGAATGTCCGCCGCAGGAGCAGAAAATTTTAGACTCCGTACTAAGCTCTACATGAGTTTCCAGGCCGATGACAATTTCATATTTCATATTCATTCACCTTTCCTTTCCACACTGTGTGCCAGACTTAAAAGCAGGCTTTCGTCAAACTGTTTTCCCATCAGCTGAACACCGCAGGCAGAAAGTGCGGGAATCCCAATCAGGTTTGCAACTGCAGTGAACACGCTTTCTTCAAACACCTTGCCAAAGGCTTCTTTTATGTCATAGGCCTCGTATTGTGCCTTGCTTGTTGCAGGCAGTAAAATCGCATCATATTCTGCCAGAATTTTTTCAATTCCCTCTGCAACCACACGGCGCACACGAAGAGATTTATCGTAACAATCCTTGTATCTGTTTTTAGAGAGAACATCGGAGCCGTATAAAATCACTGCCTTTGTCAGGAAGTTGAAGCCCTCTGTTCTGGAGTTTACATAAAGCTCGTCAATGTTTCTGTATTTTTCCGCACGGTGTCCGAATTTTACCCCGTCATAACGGGAAACATTGTTACAAGTTTCGGCACACATTAAAATCTCCCAGGCAGTATTTGCCAATTCAAACAAATCGCAGGAGATTTCTTCCACACTGACACCGCTTGCTTTTAAGGCATCGGCAAATGCTGTCAGTTTTGCCAACACATCTGCATCTGCTTTTTCTGCCAGTTCTTTTATGATACATACCTTTTTGCCGGAAACCGGAACGGTTACGGAATATTCATACTGTTTTTCCGGGAGGCTGGTGCCGTCCTTATCATCGTGACCTGCAATCACAGACATCACCTTGGCAACCCCGTCTGCATTCTTGGCATATACACCAAGCTGTTCGCCCGATGCCGCACAGGACACCACCCCATAACGGGAAACAGTTCCGTAGGTGGGTTTTAAGAAATCCACACCGGACAGTGCTGCACCTCGTCTGGTTGCACCGTTCATGTCCACGCCCAGTGCCGCTTGTACTTCTCCGCTTTTTACCAGCTCTGCGGCAGCAGATTTCAGCTCTCCGTCACCATAGTAGGAAAATTCACCCACTAAGTCAAGACCAAATTCGCCCACGTTGGTTTTGCCGGAAATTTTGTAGCCCTTTTCTTCCAGACGGGTTACTGCTTCCGCACTGAAAAGAGGTTCAAATCCCTCCAGCATACGGGAGCCGGCTGCGGTTTCTGCTCCCTTTACCAAAATGGTATCATCTACTGCAATTGTGCCATTTTCACACAGCGTTTTTGCATAATATTTCATCACTTCACACCTCACTTCACAAGTCTGGGTACCTGCCAGCTGTCATCACTGCGCTGAGGAGCACCTTTTAAGAGACTTTCCCTGGTAAAGGGCTGCTCACGCACATCCTCACGCAGAACATTTATCATCGGCATAACGTGTACCATTTCTTCCACATTTTCGGTATCGCAGGTTTTTAAAATCTGTTCCTTTTCCGCCATTTTTGCGAAAATTCCTGTCATCACAGCTTCTTCCTCGTCGGTAAGAGAAAGCTGATTCAGCTGCTGCGCATTGGAGAAGGTAGACCGTTTTCCCTGAGCCTGTTTTCCTGCACCGGAACCGGCGGGCATTCTGCCTGCAAGGGCGTTTCCATTGCCCAGAAGATGAACATCCTCCAACTGCTGATTGGTAACATTGGAGGGGGCTCCCAGCAGTAAATCCTGAGCGTTTCCGTTTAAGGGGAATGCAATAACATCCAGAATTTTTTCTTCATCGGTGAGAAGCATTACCATACGGTCAATCCCCGGTGCCATCCCTGCATGAGGAGGCGCACCATACTGAAATGCGGTATACAATGCACTGAAACGATTTTTCAGTTCTTCTTCACTGTAGCCAGCAATTTCAAATGCTTTTTTCATAATGTCCACATCGTGGTTACGAACAGCACCCGATGCCAATTCAATACCGTTACCAACTAAGTCATACTGGTATGCCAGCACATCGTTGGGGTCTTTGGTCAGCAGTGCTTCCATACCGCCCTGAGGCATGGAGAAAGGATTGTGAGTAAAGATGGTTTCCCCGGTTTCCTCATCGGTTTCATACATGGGAAAATCTACAACAAAACAAAATTCAAAGGAATCGTCGTTAATTAAATTCAGCTGTTCGGGCTTTGCAAGCCAGGTACGAATCATCCCTGCTTTTTTCTCGGTGTCATTTTTCTTATCATCACAAATGAAGAACAGGGTTTCGCCCTCTTTAACACCGCTTAAGGTAATGATTTCCTGTTTCTGTGCCTCGCTTAAGAACTTAGCGATAGGTCCTGCAAACACGCCCTCTTTTAAGGTGATATATCCCAGACCGCCCAGACCAACTTCGGCAGAGGTTGCATATTTTAAAGAATTTTCAAAAAATTTATTGGACTGTCCTGCACAATTTGCCACAATTCCGCGAACGGGTCTGCCCTTGAATGCAGGGAAATCCACTCCCGCAAAGAAATCGGTCAAATCACAAATCACAAGGGGATTTCTCAAATCAGGCTTATCCGACCCGTAGGTCATCATCGCATCCGCATAGGTAATTCTGCGGAAGGGCTTGGGAGAAATCTTTTTATCGGAAAAGGTTTTAAAGGTGTCGTAAATTACATCTTCACAAACATCCAGCACTTCTTCCTGAGTGGCAAACGCCATTTCAAAGTCCAGCTGATAAAATTCGCCGGGAGAACGGTCTGCACGGGCATCCTCATCACGGAAGCAGGGTGCAACCTGGAAATAGCGGTCAAAGCCGGAAACCATTAAAAGCTGTTTAAACTGCTGGGGTGCCTGGGGAAGTGCATAGAATTTTCCCGGATGCTTACGGCTGGGAACCAGGAAGTCTCTTGCCCCCTCGGGAGAAGATGCCGTCAAAATGGGAGTCTGCATATCCAAAAAGCCTTTTTCTTCCATTTTATTACGAAGATGACGGATAATCTGAGAACGTTTTACCAGATTATCGTGATTTTTGGGATTACGAAGGTCAAGATACCGGTATTTCAGACGCACTTCGTCCTTGCTGGTTCTGGATGCTCTCACTTCAAAGGGAAGCATATTTTTGCTTTTGCCCAACACCACCAGTTCGCTTGCCACCAGCTCCACATAGCCGGTGTCAATTTTGGTGTTTACGGTGTCAGGGTCACGCTTTTCAACCACACCGGTTACCGAAATAACTGTTTCACGGTTGACATTTTTCATCCATTCTTCATTGTGAACGACTACCTGAGTCACACCTGTGTAATCACGAAGGTCAATGAAGATAACGCCACCGTGGTCACGGACAACGTCCACCCAGCCGGCAAGCTGAACAGTCGTGCCTATGTGCTTGTCACAGATATCGTTACAGTATTGTGTTCTGTACATAATACGAACCTCCTAAAGTCTGTAAAATAAAAATAGCCCAGAAATATTTTTACAAGAAAAATATTTCCGGGACGGGAAAATAAACTTAACCCGCGGTGCCACCCGCATTGATGTAAAAAAACTACATCCTCTTTTTATATGCAATTTTAGAACCGCGACGAAGTGTTCCCAAGCTTACTACTCATCTGAAATGCGCTTTCAGTCTATGACGCATTATCCCTACCAGACTTTCCACAAAAGCCGAGTCTTCCCTATGATTGTAGCACACCTTTTCCCATTTGTCAATAGTAATTTACCCCAAAAAATCTATTTTTATGCAACAATACTTTGAGACACAATCCAAGCCGAAATCAGGAATTTTTTTTATTTTCAGAAAATCTATCTGCAACATTGACAGGTCAAAAAATGTGTGATAAAATCGAATAAAGAAAAAATGAGGCGGTGATTTTTATGAAAAAAATTCTGTTAGTTTTTACCGGTGGCACTATTTGCTCCTCTCCCGATTCGGAAAACGGAAAAAATCAATCCAATGCCAAAAAAATGGCTTCCTATCTGGAGCATAACTATTTCAATTCAACTTCCCCGTTTCGCGGTGAGGTTACCTTTATACGGGAATATCTCAATCAGGATATCTTAAGCGAAAATATGACGGTGGACTCCTGGAACAATCTTCTTAAAATATTCCAAAAAAAACAATACCAACAGGAATGCGCAGGAGTAATCGTACTTCATGGAACCGATACCTTAGCATACACCTCCTCCCTCTTATCTCTGGTGCTGGCAGGATTGGAAATTCCCGTCTGTATGGTTTCTGCCCAGCTGGATTTGCAACAGCTCCGGACAAACGGATATGTAAACTTCCGGGCAGCAGTAGAACTGATTCTGAACGGAATCGCCCCCAATGTGTATGTGGTGTACCAAAATGTCAAAGACAAAAACCACACTCCAGGTGACTTGCTGGTTCACTACGGTGCTCACCTACAGCAATGCCCAAATCACAGCAATAACTTTCACAGTTATGACGAAATGACTGTTCCTGATATCGAAAATGCTAAACTTACAGGCTGTTCCTTTGAAACCAGTCATAAGTATCTGAATCAACTTGAAACGTTGACAAACCAAGTGATGCTGCTCCAGCCCTATACAAATCTGCGATACGAAAACCTCTGTCTCGACAACGTTTGTGCCATTGTTCACGGCACTTATCATTCGGAAAGCGTTTGCATCGGACGTGCCAAACATCCCACAATGGATAAAAACCGAAATCTCCGGCTTGATGAGGTCTACGAGGCAGACAAACCCTACTCGATTCTGACACTCCTTGCCAACTGTCAGGAAAAAAACATTCCCGTTATATTAGCACCCTGCAACGAAAAAAACTTTACCTACGGAACCACCGCCAATGCACTCGATTGTGGGGCAACTTCTATTCCCAACACCACGTTGGAATTAGCATACGCCAAGGTGATTTTGGGATGCTCTCTGGGGAAAAAAGGATTGGCCCTGCAGAAATTTCTGTCAGAAAGCATCAATCACGAGTTTCTGTACGGACTGCGAGAAGAAGAAAAATAAAGCTATGCTTTTTCGCTGCAAAATCTGATAAACATTTGACAAACATTTTTAGAAAAAAATAGACAAAAATAGAAAAAACGAAAAAAATATAGAAATGCGAAAATCCGTATAACTACTGTCTTTTCCAGTAATTACGCGGATTTTCAAATGGTGCGGGTGTTCATAACGTGTCAAAATTAAAATAACGAGAAAACGGCGTCAAATCGCATGATTTAACACTCACTTTCTACAAAAAAATTGATTTATATAACAAAATATGATATAATTTAGATACTATTTTATGAAGTATAAGGAGCAATTCAAATGAATATTAATCTAACCATTATTAAACCATACAAAGTAGAGAATAAATTATATAAAAGAATAATTCTTTTTTCAATAGTTTCTCTTTGTATGTCGTTCATAATTCCAAATGAAAAATATACAATTCTAAATCAAATTTCTGATGTGTTGAAAAATCTTTCATATGGCTGTATCGCATCTACAGTTGTGGCTTGGTTAATAGACTGTGTAAATGTTAGAAACCAAAACCAAAAGGCTAATGATTTATACCATACGATTTATAATGATTTGAAATATCAATTGGCATACTTTGTTGGAATATGGGCTGAACTAGGCGCAGTTGCTTATAGGGATGAAAACTTTAAGAATCAGAAACTTACATGGACTGATTGGTATAAGCAAACAAAAGAAAAATATCACGCATTAGAGGAAAGACAACCTGAGATATTAGATTTTTTCAAAAAGCAACTTACTAGTTGTGTTTCGAAAGTACGAGAATCTATTGAAAAAGTTCAATCTCAAGAGTATATGCTAAGTATAAATGATTTAACAAATTCAGATCTCCATAACATTATTGAAGATTTTAGATTTGAATTCTACGCTTTTGACTTAGGTTTATCAAGAAATGATGCGGAAAATTTTTGGTTACATATGGATGCGATAACCAAAGATTTAGAAAGATACTCCCGTCTATGACGGAAAACAAGGTGTAGACATTAAGAAACAGTTTGAAAAATGTGTAATAAATAATGCAACAGATTTGAATACAGACGATTCAGGCGGTAAAATTACATAAGAATTATGTGATTTGACTGCCGGAGAGGAGGACTTAATGCAGTCAAAAAAGAAAATTGAAAGCATTGGCATAACTGCTCTCTATTGCAGACTGTCCCGTGATGACGGTATGGAAGGTGATAGTAACTCAGTAGCCAATCAAAAGAAATTATTGCAGAAATACGCAAAAGAAAATGACTTCAGTAACACAAAGTTTTATGTAGACGACGGATATACCGGAACAAACTTCAACAGACCGGGTTTTCAGCAGATGATAGACGATGTTGAAATGGGATACATAACTACAGTAATCGTAAAGGATATGTCCCGACTTGGCAGAGATTATCTTCAGGTGGGATATTACACAGATGATTACTTCCCTGAAAAGAATGTCAGATTCATCGCCGTAAACGATTGTGTGGATAGCGCTGACGGAGAAAACGAATTAGCGCCATTCCGCAATGTAATGAATGAAATGTATGCTCGTGATATAAGCCGTAAGGTGCGTTCTTCTCACAGAATCAGAGGCAATGCAGGAGAACCGTTATCGCAACCGCCTTATGGATATATGAAATCTCCCGACAATCCGAAGTTTTGGATTATTGATGAGGAAGCGGCACAAGTTGTCAGAAGTGTATTCAAAATGTGTATTGAGGGTAAGGGCAATGAAACCATTGCCCGAACATTGCAAGAAAACAAAGTGCTTGTACCAATGGCATATTGGCAATCAAAAGGACTTGGCAAAGGTGGCAAGAAAACACAGAGTAATCCGTATAAGTGGTGTAAAACTACTATTGCCAAAATGCTTGCTCAACAAGAATACTGTGGTGATGTCATTAACTTCAAAACATATTCCAAGAACTTTAAGAATAAGGCTCGCATACCGAACCCAAAGGAAAGTTGGTCTATCTTTAAGGATGTTCACGAGCCTATTATCGAAAGAGAAATGTTTGAACACGTGCAGGAACTTGTAAAAAAGCAAACAAAACGCCGTCCACCCAAAGCAGGCAACGGCGAAAAGAATATGTTTACGGGACTTTTATTCTGTGCGGATTGCGGAAGTAAGATGTGGTATCACGTAAGACACAACAAGGAAACCACATACTTCTTTAGTTGCTCCAATTATAAAGGTGACAGAGGTACTTGCGAAAGCACACATTATATCCGTGCTGATTCTGTTGAAATGATTGTCCGTGCCGAACTTGAAAAACTTGCTCAGATTGTCACAATGAGCGAGGATGCCTTTGCAAATCTTTTAGAAGAAAAGGTTAATAAGGATATTGTTAAAGAACAAAAACTTATTGAGCAATCCATAGCCAAAGCAACTGCGAGAAGTCAGGAGGTTTCAAGGCTCTATGAAAGAGTTTATGAGGATAATGTAAACGGCAAAGTAACAGATGCTTGGTTTATGGAACTATCTCATAAATATGAGGTTGAACGTGACGAGCTTAAAAAGAAGATTCTTGAACTTAATAAGCAGCTCGCAAAGATAAGCGAAGTTCGTGACGGCAAAGAACATTTTCTCTCTTGTGTCAGAAGCTTTGCAGAAATGAATGAAATAACACCGATGATTCTTCAGGAACTGATCGACAAAATTGAAGTATATGCAGTAGAAGGCACAGGATTAAACCGCACTCAATCGGTAGTAATACACTACAAGTTCATTGGTGAGCTTGATATGCCGGATAATTTCGACAAGATAAAGGTCAACACAAGAAAAGGCGTTGAAGTTGAGTACTTAAGAACAACCAAAACGGCATAAAAACAAAAAAATCGAGTGTTCATAACTTCATACACGTTATGAACACTCGATATGGTCGAGGTGACAGGATTTGAACCTGCGGCATCTTGGTCCCAAACCAAGCACTCTACCAAACTGAGCTACACCTCGAAAACCAATGGCTATTATACACTATTTTTGAGAAATTGTCAAGCACTTTTCCTGTTCCCTTTCCGAAAAAAGAGCTATGAAACCCGTTTCATAGCTCTTTTTATTTAATTTTTCTTATCATTATCCTGATATCTGGATTTTCTCAGCTTTTGCTGCTCATGCTTTTCGTAAGCTAAAATGATTTTCTGCACCAGCGGATGACGCACCACATCTTTATGAGACAGCATCGTGATAGAAATGCCTTCAATGTTTTTCAGAATGCTCACCGCTTCTTTTAATCCGGATTTTTTTCCGTAAGGTAGGTCTGTCTGTGTGATATCTCCTGTAATGACCGCTTTGGTATTAAAGCCAATACGGGTTAAAAACATTTTCATCTGTTCAGGAGTGGTGTTCTGCGCCTCATCTAAAATTACAAAGCAATCATCCAGCGTTCTCCCTCTCATATAAGCAAGCGGTGCAACTTCAATGAGTCCTTTCTCAGAATATTTGGTAAAAGTATCCGAACCTAAGCAGTCAAACAATGCATCATAAAGCGGACGGAGATAGGGGTCGATTTTAGACTGCAAATCCCCGGGTAAAAACCCTAATTTTTCCCCTGCTTCAATGGCAGGACGGGTTAAAATGATACGAGAAACCTCCTTGTTTTTAAATGCCGTTACCGCACAGGCAACAGCCAGATAGGTTTTCCCGGTGCCGGCAGGCCCGATTCCCAGATTGACAATATTCTTTGCGATATTTTCCACATAGGCTTTCTGCCCTAAGGTTTTGGGCTTGATGGGCTTCCCTTTTGCGGTTACACAAACACAGCTGCCTCCGATTTCCGCAACCGATTTCACATTGCCCTCTCTTGCCATCCCGATGAGATAACGAACCGTCTGTTCATCCAGGGATTCATCAAATTTCAGCCGTTGCAGCAATCCCTCCAGCACTTCGGCAGCCATCGTAACTGCAACCTCCTCACCGCTGACCTTCACATTACCGTTACGGTGAAAAATTTTTACGCCCAGTTCCTTTTCGATAAGCGGAATATTTTCATCAAAATTGCCAAACAGACGAATTGCCTCGTCTACCGAATTGAGCAAAATTTCTTTCTCCATATAAACCTCTTTCTACTGTGTATCCGCTGATTTTATAATTTCTCTGGGAATGCCAAGCTCCTCCTCGCATTCTGCCAGCATGGTTACCAGAACAGTTTCTTCGTCTATCCTATCAAAAGAAACTTTTTGGGAAATAACCTGTTCGATTCCGTCTTTTGCCATCTGCTCCGCCAAACACGCCGTTGCCGATTCCACCGCTTGTTCCACAGTGATCGCTTGCTTTGCCAGCGTATATTCCCTGCGATTCGTCTCCCGATAGGTGAGGAATAAAAAATTCTTCTCTTTTATTATACTATCATAATTGTAAAAGTCAATACTTTGACGAAAATCCAACGGAATTTTCAAAAACGGAAGAATCACTTCCCGATGTATGGATTCTTTCCCGGTTGGAACTTTTTCATACCGATACAACTTTTGTTCCATTGACCGTTCCTCCCAGGTGATGGCACGGATTTCACCAATAGAATGGAGATATCGGCTTCCCACGGTGGGACTGGGAATAAGCCCCGAAATTAAAATCTGATCTTTGACTACCGTATCTCCCGGACGAACCATGGCATCGCCGTTTTCTGCCTTGATTTCCTTGATGAATCCATCTTTTTTTGCCACAATGTTGGTGGGAATTTCTTTTGAAATCCTCTCGGGCGGGCGGATTCTCGGCACTACCGTCACCAATAAACGTGTCCCGTGAAATTCCGCATTTGCCCACAAAATCTCATCATAATCCTGAATTAGTTGATTGGAAACCTGTGTAAAATCTACGTTTTTCCGAAACTTCCCGACGCCAAGTCCAAAGGTAGACAGGGTACTGATAATTTTGTCCCGTTCGATAAACTCTCCGCCCTCAATTTCCACCGTCCAGATAAATGAGGACGCCGCCAGAATTGCTCCAATCACAACAAAGGAAAGAACAGCAAATACCTTTCGCTTTTTCGTGGTTTTCCAAACAACCTCTGCCCCTTTTTTGGTAACAATACAAAGCTTGCTGCCGGTTTTATAAGCATAGTCCTCCATCATACGGTAGCCACGATTGCTGACATAAAAAGAAATTTTTTGTTCGTTAAGCCGCTTGACCTCCCATAAATAAATGCGGTTTGCCATCGCTAAATTCAGCAGCTTTTCCAGGTGAAGTCCCTCTGCCTCCACCCTCACATATCCCCGTAAAAACTGATACAGCCTGATCAAACTCCGCTCACGCTCCCTATATTTTTTCCACCGAAATCATACAACCGCTGACCACAAGCTCATCATCGGTCACAGTGGCAATCATCAGATTTTTGCCCAGAATTTTATAGATATAATTTCTTGTATTCACTTGAATCTGCTCCTCCGACAAATCTACAATTCCCTTGTGATTATAAATTTCGATCAGATAATCTCCTGTAATCACGATTTTAGGTTCTCCGTTCAAAATATCCCCCGAAATACCAAGCATCTCGTAGATATTTCTACGGGAGACGGCAGGTGATAACACCAGCTTCTCCTGCTTCTTTTTCCGCTTCATAGAACCATTTCCCCTCTGTAATATTCCCGAAAATGTAACAATATAATGTAATAAAATTATATGAAAACAGGTGAATTTTATGTCTAAATGGTTTGGGATGGTACTGCTCTTTTTATTTATCGCATTTCCGGGCGTGGTGAAGGAGGGCATCAGCTCCGGATTGGAAAAAAGCTTTTTAGTGTTGATGCCTGCGCTCTTTCCCTATATGGTGGTATCTCAAATTTTTATAAAAACAGGAGGCGCTTCCGTTTTCAGCCGTTTCCTACAGGTGGGAAATCTCTCAAAAAAAGGAGTCGAGCTGTTAGTTCCCTCTCTTTTTTGCGGATACCCCACAGGAGCAAGACTCTCCTCTTTTGCATATAATAATAACGAAATTTCAAAAAGAGAGCTTCTTCTGCTCTTTTCCTTTGGCAATATTCCGGGATTTGGCTTCACTGTGTCTTATCTTGGCGGTGTGTTGTTCAAAAGCTTTCGTTTCGGGGTTATGATTTATCTTTCTTATCTCACGGCATCGGTGCTTCTTTGCTTTCTTTTTTCCCTATCGCTGCCGCGGCAATCCACACAGTCTGCTCCACAGCAAAAATGCGTCTCCTTCGGGCAGGCATTAACCGAAGCCGTTACCGAAAGCTCACTTTCCATGGTCTCTCTGATTTGTTTTGTATGTTTTTTTTCTTCTCTCATTCATTTGCTGTCTACTCTCAGGCTTCCGTCTGCTCTGGGGGTTTGTTTGGAAGCTTTTTTGGAAATCACCTACGGACTGGAGTCTCTTGCCAAATTTTACGGTATTATGCCAACCGTATTTTTTGCAGGATTTTCAGGACTATGTGTTTTGTTTCAATCGCTTTCCTTTGACCAAAAAAATGCCGTAAATCTACCGTTGCTATTTACAGCAAGGTGTCTTTACGGCATTGTCTCAGTGCTTATTTTTTGCTTTTTGCAGTTGTTAGCCCGTTAATTTAAAAGACATACGGAAATGTTCAGATACAGAGCAAACACCTGCCAGATGATGTAAGGTAAATACAGATAAAAAGATGCTTTCACTTCTTTTAAGTCACCTAAAAGAATGAAATTTACCACAAGAAGTGCCAGCAAAATAAAAACAGAGAAGCAAATCATCTCAAACGAAAAGAAAAATAACGGCCAAAGAGCATTCAGCACCAGATTTACCACATACAGTGTAAATACGTTCCCCTGCTCCTCTTTGTTCAAATACACAATCAGGGAAATCGCCATCAATACATATAAAACTCCCCAAACAACGGGAAATACCCAGGAGGGCGGTGCAAAGGGCGGTTTGACCAGTGTACCGTAAAATTCAGAGGAATTCATCGAAAACAATCCGCCCAAAACGGCAGTGAGTGCCGTAACCCCAATCACTTTCCATCTCTTTTTGTTTTTTTCGCTCATAAAATCACCTGTTTCGGAAGTTATGCTTCCGCCTTTCTCATTATATTATAGGAGGAATAATAAAAATGTATGCATATCACGAGTTGATTTATGATTTAATCCGTATTGACGTGTTTCAAAAGGAGATGTCTTTTTTCTCCATCGGACATTCCTGTCTGGGACAAAATATTTATTGTGTAAAGGCGGGAACAGGTGCAAAAAATGCACTGGTGGTTGCCGGGCATCACAGTCTGGAAACGATTTTGTCCCGATTTCTGATGGAATATCTGTTTCGGTTTCCAAAAGATGGTGTTCAGGATGTGACGTTATATGCCGTTCCTCTGTTAAATCCCGACGGTGCAGATATTGTAGCCGGCAGAATCAAGCCACCCGATTACAGCAGTGACCGGATTGACTGGCAGGCAAACTATCGGGGTGTAGATTTGAATCACAACTATGATGCAGGATTTTTCCTGGCAAAAAAGAAGGTGGAGGACGAGGGAATCTTCGGTCCGAATCCAACCAAATACGGTGGAGAAGCTCCGTTTTCCGAACCGGAAACCCGTGCCATCCAAAATTTATGCAAAAAAATCCCCTTTGATGTGGCGGTTGCACTCCACTCTCAAGGGGAAGAAATTTATTATGAATACGACGGTATGATACCAACGGGAACGGATGCCTATTTGCAAAAATTTAAGGAAATTTCCCATTATAAAATCACAAAACCAAAGGGAACAGCATCCCACGCAGGGATGAAAGACTGGTTTATTAAAACCTACGGGAAGCCTGCCTTTACCATTGAGGCAGGTGTGGGAAAAAACCCGCTTCCACACACCTTATTCCCACGAATCTATCGGGATTGCGCTACCATATTGGATGCCGTGATAGAAACGACACGGAAATTATAAAAAACAAAGCTTTCAGCTGTCATTCTGAGGAGCATAAGGCGACGAAGAATCTCTCAAGGCGTTGCCTTTCGGAATGACACGGCTTTCAGCTGTCATTCTGAGGAGCATAACGCGACGAAGAATCTCTCAAGGCGTGGCCTTTCGTAATGACACAGCTTTCAGCTGTCATTCTGAGGAGCGCAACGCGACGAAGAATCTCTCAAGGCATTACCTTTCGGAATGACACTGCCTCCAGCTGTCATTCTGAGGAGCATAATGCGACGAAGAATCTCTCAAGCAGGGTTACTGTGTCAGGCAATCTCGTCCTCTATCATCACCTTTTCAGGCAAGAGGGGAAGAAAGATTCCTCAAGGCGTTGCCTTTCGGAATGACACGGCTTTCATCTGTCATTCTGAGGAGTGTAATGCGACGAAGAATCTCTCAAGGCGTTGCCTTTCGGAATGACACGGCTTTCAGCTGTCATTCTGAGGAGCATAATGCGACGAAGAATCTCTCAAGGTATTGCCTTTCGGAATGACGCATACTTCATCACAAACAATATTCAAAAAACAAAAAGGGCTACTCCCGAAGGAGCAGCCCTCTTTTTAAGTTACAAGGTTAATTTACAATCGAGTTGTAAAACTTGTATTAGTTGCCTTTAACGTCAACGATGAAGATTAATTTGGTATCGCCATCGTAGTTGTATACGTATACAGCGTCATCGTTTTCTAACTGAGTGGTAACTTTGTAGTCGTTGGTGTTAACTTCAGTTTCGATATCGCCGATGGTAGCAACTTTGATTTTACCGGTAGCTTTGTTGAATACGTAAGCAACAGCTGCAGGATTGATGGAGTAATCATCGATCCAAGCTTCGTTGTTGTAGTTTCTTACAGTATTGCCATCGATAACGGTAGCGGTGGTGTTAGCGTAGTTAGCGGGGCTAACCAGTCTCAGAGTTTTACCTTTGGTGGTGTAAACTTTACCAACTGCACCGAAACCTTTTAAGGTATCAGCAGAACCAGCGGTGAAGAAAGAACCTAAACCGGTAGCAACGTCTTCAGTGATAGCGAAGTTAATTCTCTGTTCGGTACCAGCTTTAGGAGTTTTTTCATCATCTGCAGCATTAGCAGTGTTGTCTACAACAGTGTAACCAGAAGTAGAGTATTTAGCTAAGATTTCTTCGCCGGTGATTTCGCCAGCAGCGTTGGTAGCGATCATAGCTACATCGTTAGCAGCCATGGTTAAGGTAGCACCTTCAGCAGCGATCAGTTCAACTTCTTCGCCATTGATGTAACCGGTGTATTTGGTTCTGTAATCGTTATCAACAGTTACAGTAGAAGTTTTGGTTACAACCAGCGGGAAAGCGTTCATGTTAACATTGTTCATTACCTGATACAGAACAACGAATTTAGCTTCTCTGTTTTCATCGTATACTGCACGATAGGTGTAAGTTTCAGTTTCATCGAAGATGTCAGCGGTAGCCATAGCATAATCTTCTTTGTTGTTAGAACCTTTAGCGTTTTCAGTGATTACAACAACGGTATCTTCAGTGATGTATAAAGAGTCTAATTTTTCAGAAGTTTCTTTATAAGCACCAGCTGCAGCAACACCTGCTAATTTGTCGTTATCAACAACGGTGGTAGCATTGAAGCTAGAACCGCTTTCGAAGTTGTAAGCTTTGATATCGCCTGCGTTGTTCAGTTCGTAAGCAATGATTAAATCTTTGCTGGTCTGAGCAGTAGTGTAGTCAAAGTCAGTACCTGCATAGGTAGTGCCGTTTACTTTTTCAGCCATGTCTAAGGTAACGATTTCACCAGCCATGGTTAATACCTGTAACTGCCAGGTGTTACCGAAGTCCTGAGACAGGTTGGTAGCGATAACGATACCATAGTTTTTAACGCCTTCAGCTACATCGTAGTTAACGATTTTGTCACCATAAACGGTAGCAACGATTGCATCGCCGGGGTTTAAGGTGTAACCAGTGGTCAGCATTGTATAGTCAGCATCGCCGATGGTGTAGTAGGTTTTGCTGTTTTCGGTGTAAACCTGAGCAACAGTACCTTCGATGGTGTCTTTAGAAATAACGATTTCATAGTAATCGTTAGTACCGTCGGTAGAGTAAGCAACAGCAGCAACAGAACCAGCTTCGATGTCAGCTAATTCTAAAGCATTGCCTTCAGCGTCGGTTAAGGTCCAAGCTACGGTTTCAACTTCAGGATCTAAAGTGATGAAAGAACCGCCTGCATAGGAGCTCATAGCGTTAGCGCTGGTGGTATCTCTGTAAATTTTGAAAGCTTTTTCATTTACAGAACCAACAACGAATAAGCCAATGTTGTCAACGAATACAGTTTCGTAGGTACCATCGTTATCGGTATCGGTGAATCTGTAAGCAACGTCGCCAGTGTTACCGCCAACAGCAACGTCGGTGCTCCAGGAACCAGCAACTAAGTTTTTGTAAACAGTTAAGCCGGTAGCAGGAACTTTGATTTTGCTGTTTCTGTCGTCATCAGCAGTTTTCTTGTATTCGATGTAACCATCGGTTACGGTAACTTCCTGTAATAATTCAGGATCAACGGTAATTTCAACGTTTTTACCAGCTTTCGGAACAACTGCGATCAGTTTCCAAGCAGAAGAATCAGCTTTGTCGATGAT
Source organism: Clostridia bacterium (assembly GCA_017936745.1). Lineage (GTDB taxonomy): Bacteria > Bacillota > Clostridia > UMGS1840 > UMGS1840 > SIG452. Next base: position 3,607 of record JAGBEY010000019.1, on the reverse strand, counting down.
AGCGGTTGCGGTTAAGCCCTGTAAACCGGTTAAATCAACGCCGTTGATTTTAACGTTGGGGTTTAAGGTCAGGTTACCAGCAGCGATGTTAGCCTGGGTAACAGCGTCACAATTGGTAGCAGTGTAGCTTAAGGTAACATCAGTAGCGGTTTTGTCTAACGGAATGCTGGTGAAAGTAACTTCAGCTTTCAGAGCATTCAGTTTGGTGTACAGTAAAGACTGAGTTTTGATGGGTTCGACTTTAACATCAGTACCCCAAGAGGTCTGGTCCATCATCGGAACGGTCATAGCGTTGTAAGTTAATCTTGCAACGGTTGCTCTGGAAGCGCCGCCAGCAGTGTTGGTGGTACCAACAGTGATGGATTCCTGGTTAGCAATCATCATGTAACCGGTGGGGTAACCGCCCATAGACTGAGCTTTCATTTCATAGCCCAGAGCAGCAACTAACATTTTAACAGCCTGTTCGTAAGTAACTTCAGCTTCGGGAGCAAAAGTACCATCGCCCATACCGTTAACGATGCCAGCCTGGCTTGCGGATGCGATGTAACCGGATGCCCAGTGATCAGCAGCAACGTCAGTGAAGATGCCGCCAACTTTGTTAGCTTTAGCAGCTTCGTCCATGTTGTTTACACGGCAAACGATAGCAGCATATTCAGCTCTTGTGATTTTGCCTTCGGGTTTGAAAGATCCGTCTTCATATCCGGTGAAGATATTCAGAGCAGATAAAACCGTAACGGCTTCTGCGTAGTTAGCATCAGCAGCAACGTCAGTGTAAGCGAAAGTCGGAACGCTTAACAGCATTGCGATAGCTAATACTAAAGATAAAACTTTAGACAGTTTCATTTGGATGTCCTCCTAAATTTGATATATAATTTTTTTTTTACGAATGTAAGTGTGCCTTACGTTATGTAAAGCATTTGTATAGAATTATCCCAGATAGGGTTTTCTACGATGTCATTGTAACAGATTGAAAATGGTTTGTCAACAAAATCAGTATATATGTAACAAAGTTGTAAAATTTATACTGTTTGGTAACATTTTAGTAATATTGCTAATGAATCAGAGGATTTTCCCTGCATTGATGCAAGCTCTGTCTGCAAGGTTTTTACGCATTGTAAGACGATATCTCCCCGGATTTGTTCCGTTTTTTCTCTAAAAAAATACGATTTCCAGACATCAACCATAAAATTATAACCTTTTTTTCTCAAATTGTCAAGTTATTTTTTCATTTTTTAAAAATATGTTTGGAACCATTACATTATATATAGTAATCCCCCTATTTTTTACAGCAGAATCCGAGTAACATTCCCCTGCGTCGGAACACCTCCATTGCGGAGAGATTACTCCATAAATGCTCCCCTATATATAATATATATATAATGTAATAGAGATTTTTTATTCCAACCCACCCATCTGGTCTGCATACCGGAAAAATTCGTCCTCCAATTTCCACCAGCTTGTCTGCCAGTTACAAAATGCCGTATCCTCTTTTGGGGCACGGGAAAACAGTCTCTGCACCGCTACGCAAGGATTCAGCTCTTTTAAAAAGAGATACAAACGATGAAAATATTCTTCTTTGGAAATCACCGCAATCTGATTGTCTCGATAAAGCTCGTAAAGCTTCGTGCCGTATGGGATGTGCAATGAATGAAGCTTGACCGAATCGGTTTGTACCTCATTCATCAGCTTTGCGGCACAAACCACATCCTCCTCGGTGTCCCAGGGGAGATTTAAAATCAGATGGGTGTCTAAATAAAAGCCCCGTTCTTTCACTTTTTTTGCGCCCTCAACATAGTCTGCCACTGTGTGCCCGCGATTGATACGAAACAGGGTTTCGTCATTGGCAGACTGAAGTCCCAGTTCCACAAAAACATCGTACCCCTCCTGCTGAAGCTTTGCCAGTTCGTCTAAGTGCCCCCCATCCAGACAGTCCGGACGGGTAGAAACCGAAACACCCACCACATCCTCCACCTGACGCACCTGTTCCAGGTATCTCCGAAAGATATCCAGAGGCAGATAGGTTCCCGTAAAATTCTGAAAATAAATGAGATAACGGTTTGCCTTATATTTTTTTCGGATATGGCAGATATTTTGATTCACCTGAGTGAAAAAGTCAAGCTCCGCCGGAGGCAGTTCAAAGCCCGTTCCGATTTCGGAACAGAAAATACAGCCTCCTGTCCCTTTGGTACCGTCCCGATTGGGGCAGGTACCGCCGGTGTTGACAGGGATTTTATACACTTTTTCTCCATAGATGTTTCGTAAAAACTGTGAATATTTCAGCATAGTGCCTCCATTTATTTTGGTGTGGTTTGGGTTAAAAATTTCAGTGCACGTTCCTCCATGTTGACAATTCCCGAAAAGTCTACATTGGGAATGTAGAGTGCCTCCAGTTCATCGTGAAAGGCTTTGGCTTTGAAAAATTGCTCCATTGCCGAAGAAATCAGATTGCGGTAACGAATCTGCTCCGAAGCATTGTTATATTCCCGGGAGCAAAAATCGGAAAAATATACCACTTCATCAGGGGAATTTGCTGTGTGGTATTCATTGGCAACCGTGAGTGCAAGGTTGGCATCGGGGAATACGATATGTTCTGCCACCTCGGGATTCATGGGACAAGGGAACACCTCCATATTGATTCGCCGCTGGCGGCAGGCATTCCGCAGGCTCTCCATCACGGAGGCGGTGTCGTCTCCTGCCTCTGCACGAAGCAAAATCACAAAGCGGCCGTTGAGTGCTTCCGTCAGATAATGTTTGAAGCCCGCCGGAGTAATTGCCGACAAAAAGTAGATTTTTTCCGTGCCTTTTCCCGAATATCCGTTCAACCGTTTGACAATCCCGGAAACAAAGCGGGTTACCTCATCCATCTGCAGACAGGAACGGCTTTTGCTCTCCATCAGCTGTCTGACCGCAGATGCCGCTTTCAGATAGCTGTATCCGGCAGAAAAGCAGTCGGAAATTTTTTCGCCCCAGCCTCGCAGAAGCTCTGTCTGCAGCACCATTTTGTCCTCGTGGATAAACTCACAGAAATTCAAAAGAATATCCGCACCACCGGGATATCTTGGGTCAGTCGTATGCGGAGCAGTTCCGTCTATGATCGCAGAATTATAACGGGGCAAAAACAAACCGTCCAGAGAAGCCGGGTCAGAAGAACAATGCAGATATGTAACTGCCTCTCCGCTCTCCTCCAGCCGTTTCCCCAAAGTTTTCATAAAGGTGGATTTTCCCGTACCGGGGCCTCCTTTAATCACAGCAAGATGCCCGATGGAATCCTTGTCTAAAATATTGGAATAATAACTGTAAAATCCCTTTGGCGTGTTGCCACCGGGAAAATAATGTTTCGGTGTTTGCATCAATATCCTCCTTTTTTGGAAGATTCCTTCCGGAGTTATTATATGCAAAAAATCCCACCGGGTGCATTTCTCTGCCACCCCACATCAGAGGAGATGTGCTGTCAGTTCAATTTTATCAGCCAATGGAGATTCTGTCAACCGCACAAGAAAAATTTTCAACCCAAATTTCAATTCCGATGCCCGATACGACAGTTTTTTTCCAATTTTTATTTTTTACTTGTAAATATTGTTAGAATATTTTAGGTCGAAAAATTCAT
>JAGBEY010000018.1 GCA_017936745.1 Clostridia bacterium | reverse complement strand
ACAAGAAAACTATTCGTGTTTTACCCCTTGCCATCGTTTTGAAAGTACAAACATAAAAGAAAACCTCCTTTGAAAGTTTATATCACTGTCAAAGGAAGAAAACAAAAACGCCCTTGACAGTAAATTACTTACTGTCAAGGACGAATAAATACAAATATCCGCGGTGCCACCTTGATTCACAGCACGACCTGTGCGCTTAGCGAAGTACCAACATACCCCCGACTTCTTACGCGAGTCTTACGTCTGTGAATTTCCTCACAGCCCTTAGCAGCCCATATTACGCAAGAGACCTTTGTGGAACTCACACCATAATCCACTCGCTCGGAAAAGCCTTTGTCTGCCTTTTTTCTGCCTCAACGGTTTATTGATTTATTAAATTACTGCTATTATACCACTCTTTACCCACCTTGTCAATAGGTAAACGAAAATTTTATTGACTTTTTTTATTATTTAACAAATCTTCCAGCGTAATGCCATCAAAATAGCCATTAACCATTTTGTGAAACTCAGTCCACATAGGAAGTGTGGGACAACTTTCTGCTCGCACGCACGGCTTTGCATCGCATTCAAGACAGGTAACAGGTGCAAGATTACCTTCTGTCAGCCTTAAGATATCTCCAATCCTGTACTCTGATAACGGTTTTGACAAACGATAACCACCGCCTTTGCCGTGTACACCCTCTATAAGCTTGTTTTTAGATAAGGTAGGCATAATTGCCTGAATATATTTCAGCGACAATCCCTGACGCTCGGCAACAGCTTTCATTGCAATGTAGCCATCATTTTGATGGTCTGCAAGGTCAAGCAAAACTCTAATGGCATATCTGCCTCTTGTTGATATCAGCATTTTTGTTCCTCCTGATATAGTGTATATTTTAGTTATAATTTCTGATTTACTTACCTATAATATCCGAAAGATTTTCCTGAATTTTTGCTGCAACATCAGGTTTATTCATAGAATATACATGCACATTCGTTATATTATTCGCATACAAATCTATAATCTGGTCGGTAGCATAAGCAATGCCGGCTTGTTTCATTGCAGCAGGATCAGAACCGAATTTATCCACAAGGCTCTTAAAACGCTGTGGCATAAATGAGCCTGAAAGTTTAACAGCACGCTCAACCTGATTAGCATTGGTTATGGGCATAATGCCCGGAATTACCGGAACTGTGATACCTGCTTCACGAATTTTATAAAGAAAATTATACAGGAGATTGTTATCAAAAAACATCTGTGTAGTAATAAATTCGCATCCGGCATCAACTTTTTCTTTGAGATGTTTGATGTCTTCCTTCTGATTTGCGCTCTCAGGATGAATTTCCGGGTAACAAGCACAACCTATACAGAAATCAGCGTTAATATCTTTAAGTTCAGATATAAGATCAATGGCATATTTATAGTCCCAGTTGCTTCGATCAGCGTCTTTAAGTTCTGCCGGAATATCACCCCGCAGGGCCATAACATTTTGAATGCCTGCATCTTCTATTTCTTTAATTTTTTGATGTACTGTCTGCTTGGTAGAGGAAACACAAGTAAGGTGAGCAAGTGACGGCACATTATAAAGCTCCTTAATTCTTTTTGCAATATCAAGTGTGTATTTGCTCGTTCCGCCGCCCACACCATATGTAACGCTCATAAAAGAAGGTTTCAGCTTTGCAATTTCCTCAGTAGCATTTTTTACACTTTCAAAACTCGACTCAGTTTTAGGCGGAAAAACCTCAAAGGAAAGTGATAATGTATCTTTGGTAAGTAAATCTATAATTCTCATAGTTGTAATCCATTTCTTTTGTCAAACTAATTATACACCATATTGGTAGGTTAATCAACTGTTATTCTGAAAAAAGTGGTGTTGAAAGATATCTGTCACCCGTATCAGGAAGTAAAACAACTATTGTTTTCCCCTCATTCTCACTTCGCTTCGCAAGCTCAAGGGCAGCATACACTGCGGCACCTGAAGATATTCCCACAAGCACACCTTCATTTTTACCTATCAATCTGCCGGTTTCAAAAGCATCTTCACCCGATACCGTTATAATTTCATCACAAATCTTTGTGTCAAGAATGTCGGGAACAAATCCTGCACCGATACCTTGAATTTTGTGTGCACCTGCAACACCTGTTGACAATACTGCCGAAGATTCAGGCTCAACCGCAACAACTTTAATATCAGGTTTTTTTGATTTCAAATACTTTCCAACACCTGTTATTGTGCCTCCTGTACCGACACCTGCAACGAAAATATCAACATTACCATCAGTATCTTCATATATTTCAGGACCGGTTGTGAGGTAGTGTGCTGCAGGATTTGCAGGATTAACAAACTGTCCGGGAATAAAGCTGTTCGGAATTTCCTTTTTAAGCTCCTCGGCTTTTGCGATTGCGCCTTTCATACCTTTTGCGCCTTCTGTAAGTACAAGCTCTGCACCGTAAGCCTTCATTAGTTGCCTGCGTTCAACTGACATTGTTTCAGGCATTACAATAATAATGTGGTAGCCTCTTGCCGCCGCAACAGCTGCAAGCCCAATTCCCGTATTTCCTGATGTTGGTTCTATAATAACAGAACCTCTCTTTAGTTTTCCGCTTTGTTCGGCATCATCAATCATTGCTTTTGCGATGCGGTCTTTTACCGAACCTGCCGGATTAAAATATTCAAGTTTTGCAAGAATTTTTGCTTTCAAATCATATTTTTTCTCAAGATGTGTAAGTTCTAAAATCGGTGTTTTGCCGATAAGTTGATCGCTTGATGTATATATTTTTGACATAACCTTAATCTCCTTTAAATTCAATGTAATATAATTTTATTCTTTTCGAATACTTTAATAAGTATTGTTCCGATTATAAGACCTGCAACACCTTGCACTGCATTTGCAGGTATGTTTACAAGAGACGGAACAAATCCATATAAAAAGCCTTCAAATATAAAATATCCTAAAATCATTATTATTTCAGATAATGTACCGCTTATTATTCTTGATGAAAAACTGCCTAATCGCTTATGTAAAAGTCTAAAGCCGAAATAAGCAATAATAGCCATTAGTCCTTTTATCACAAAAGTTGCCGGAGCGTATGTTATGTATCCCGAGAAAACATCTGCAAGAGCCGAGCCTATTCCGGCGGCAAGGAAACCGTAAAGCGGTGATAAAAGCCAACCGGACAGAAGTACCACACAGTCTCCCAAATTTATATATCCTTTAAGCGGTGATGGTATTTTTATTATCATTGTTGCCACACAGCAAAGAGCGGCAAGCATTGATGCTGTTACGATTCTCTTTGTAGTATTCATTTTATCACCTCAAATCCTTTCTGCAAATCAGAGAGTATATCATCAATATGCTCTGTTCCAATAGAAAGACGGATGGTGTTGGGTTTGATACCCTGATCAGCAAGTTCTTCTTCGGTAAGCTGACTGTGGGTTGTAGTTGCAGGATGAATAACCAAGCTCTTCGCATCCGCAACATTGGCAAGCAGAGAGAAGATTTTTAAGTTATCAATAAACTTGTGTGCTTCCTCCTGACCGCCTTTGATTTCAAACGTGAATATAGAACCTCCGCCGTTTGGAAAATACTTCTGATATAATGTATTATCGGGATGTTCGGGAAGTGATGGATGGTTAACCTTTTCTATCTGCGGATGATTTGCAAGAAATTCCACAACCTTTTTGGTGTTTTCTGCATGACGCTCTAACCGGAGCGAAAGCGTTTCAACCCCTTGCAAAAGAAGGAACGCCGCAAAAGGCGAGATTGTCGCACCTGTATCACGAAGAAGTATTGCTCTTACATACGTAACAAATGCAGCAGGACCTACAGCTTTGGTAAATGATACACCGTGATAGCTTGGGTTAGGAGCAGAAATTGCCGGATAATTACCGGATGCATCCCAATCAAACTTTCCCGAATCTACAATGACTCCGCCAAGAGTTGTACCATGACCGCCGATAAACTTTGTTGCGGAATGTACCACGATATCTGCACCGTGTTCGATAGGGCGGATAAGATACGGAGTACCAAAAGTGTTGTCAACAACAAGGGGTAAGCCGTGCTTATGAGCAAGTTCAGCTAAAGCATCAATATCCGGAATATCACTATTTGGATTACCAAGCGTTTCGATATATATTGCTCTTGTGTTATCCTGAATTGCGGTTTCAACCTCGTTAAGGTCGTGAATATTTACAAATGTTGCGGTAATGCCGAAGTTAGGAAGTGTATGAGCAAGCAAATTATAGCTTCCGCCATAAATGGTCTTCTGTGCTACAATGTGACCGCCATTCTGAGCAAGTGCCTGCAGAGTGTATGTAATCGCTGCCGCACCTGATGCAAGCGCAAGTGCTGCTACACCGCCTTCAAGCGCCGCAATACGCTTTTCGAAAACATCCTGTGTTGAGTTAGTAAGTCTGCCGTAAATGTTTCCTGCGTCTGCAAGTCCGAAGCGGGCAGCAGCGTGGGAAGAGTTATGAAATACATAAGAAGTGGTTGCGTAAATTGGTACTGCTCTTGCATCTGTTGCCGGATCAGGATTTTCCTGACCTACATGGAGTTGTTTTGTTTCAAATTTATATTCTGACATAATATTCATTTCCTTTCATATTCAAAAATTTAACTGTTATTTATAGTTTTGTTTTTTGATTATGAAGTTACATTCGTCCGAATCTGTAATTGCTTCTTACAAGCTTTTCAAATATAAAACTCATTTTAACACCTTCCTAATTAAATAAATAAAACCGGTTGACTCCGATAAAGTCTCCCGGTTAAAAGCAACATCATTGCACAAATTTATTTATGCCATACAATGTTTTTTCATTGAGATGGAGAACATATCGGAAATAAACGCACAAAAGCTAATGCACATCTGACAAATCCACATGCACATCCACATCATAGTTATAGTGGTGTAAGGCTTAATCATAGCATTGTTCTCCTTCCTTGAAATATTTACCTATCGCTTAGGTTGGTAATAGTATAACACTATTTACCCACTTTGTCAATAGGTAAATAGATTTTTTTAATATTTTTACTCAACAAAAGGTGCAGCCCTGCAGCTACACCTTTCGTATTATCTATTATTTGCTTTCCAAAATTAGCTTTCTTGCAAGTATAAACAAGCTATTATCTACCGATGGAATATCTCTGTATATCGAGTCTTTCATATATTCCACATCGGGATTGAAGTTTGGATTTACAGATTGATAGATTTTCGCACGGGCATTAAATTCTGCTTCCGTATATGTGATTTTGCCGGATTTATAATCTTCAATTACGGGAGTAATGATAACTCTGACTTTTTCAAGATTATTTGCATAAAAATCAGGTCGCAAGTACATATCCCGATATTGCCATATTGCATTATTGGCTATATCAACAAGCTCGCCATAACTAAAACCGCTTGTCTGACCGTTGAGCCACGCATTAAAAAATATGCGATTTGATTTCGCTCTCGCATCGGCATATCCCATGCCGTTCTGTACTTCTGTTAAAATATCACCGATAAAACTTTCTACAACGATAATTGCTTCGTTTGTGGCATTGCAGGGTGCCGACTCTCTCGGCACCTCTGAAGCATTTACACCCACAGTTGTAAACATTGTAATTAAGACTAAAAACACAACAAATTTTTTCATTATATTTCTCCTCTCACATATACGATTTCTGCATAGATTTTTTCTTCAACTTGCGCTTTGATATTGTTCATCAAACCTACCCATTTAAGCTGATTTTCAGCCTTTAATTGCTCTGTAACCCCTTGCTGCTTGGCAAGTATAGGAATAAGTCTATCAAGCTCTTGCTGTGCCTTTCTTTCTACCCGTTCAAGACGGGCATACAATTTTCCCGATGAAAGCATAACTGAATAATATACCGGATAATTTTCTTCGAGAAATTTCCTATGCAGATTTCCATATTTACCGATATTGTATTCCTTTGTATCAGGAACAGAAATGTTCGGTATCAGGTAATCTCCCTCTCGTCTGTAAGTTCCACCCATTTGTTCAAAAATTGATTTTTTCATTGTAATCCTCCTGTTAAATTATTTTTATCTTCCTAACCACCCACACGGGAATGTGGCACATTCCCGTATAGGTTATTAAGGGAAAATTTTTTATCTTTCAATGTGATTGTTGCTTCTGCTTTTGTTTTTACCAAAATTAACAATTTCTTTAAGCAGTCGGTTTATCTGTTCAACACCGACATAGCTTTTAATTCTGTCAAAATCTCTTGCTTTAACTTCTGCCTTTGAAAGTGCAACATTTTTCTTCCAAAGCTGACCTTTGAGCCTTTCATTTTCTGCTTCCAAAGGCTTGACTTTAGCTTCTGCCTGTTCGGCAATTTTTTCTGCCCGATAACACCGCCGGGCAAGATTTTCTATAATCTTCATAATACGCTTTATGAACGGCTCTATAAATTTTGTTTTATATGTTTTTGCCGACATTAAGGGCGGTGGCTCCGGTATATCAAAATCATCATTATTTTTGATTTTCTGTACCGTAAGATGTGCATATTCCTCTGCCTTTGTATATGCAGACATTGTATGTAGCAAATCATCTTTTTTCTCAGTAAGCTCGTTAATCTCTTTGGCAAGCATATCACGCTTAAATTCGCTGACAGTTTTAGGCTTTTCGTGAGTGCCTTTTTGTTCCCACTCTATGCCATGCGAAAGCATAATTTTTGATAACGCTTCCTTTTCTGATTCCGCCCATTGAGCACGCTCCGTATCACTCCGTCCCGTTCCAATGAAACCTTGCTGCTTTAATGCCCCTTTCATTGAAACTCTTGTATCAAGACCTCGTTTACTTCCTGTGGTAAAAGGTACAAAATCAATGTGCAAATGCGGTGTTGCTTCGTCCATATGTAAGTGAGCAGAGAATACATATAGGTTTGGATTTCTATCTTGAAATCCTTTCATATATTCGTCAAGGATTTTCTTTGCAAGCTGACCATTTTCTGTCATAGCTCCCATATTGTCCTTATCGCCAATCTGTACTATGATTTCTTGGAATGTTTTTTCCTGCTTGCTCTCTTGGCTGATTTTTTTATAATAATTTGAAATCTGCCTATCGGAGCGTGTCTGTTTTTCGTTATGTCTTTTAACGGCATCATCGAACAGTTTATGATATACCGTTCTGATGTTTTCATTGCAGTAAGTTATGTTGTTTTGGGTTCGTTCCTTATCAACATTTTCTGCCGTAAATTTTCTGTCGTTATGGTTTACCGAGCCTTTGCCCGTCATTATAGATATTGTTCTTTGCATAGTATTTTTCACCTCGTTCCTTATAAAAAGTGAGCGATAGCGAACATTTTTGGTTTTGTTCAATAAGGTGGGCAACGCCCGCCGTCATTCAACAAAACATTCCTTGATTGTGAACGCAGTGAACATATTTTTGTTTTGTTACTTTTGTCAAAAGTAACGCAAATGCACTTTTGTCAGCGAGCCAACAAAAATGCGGCTACCTACGGTAGTTTGCGCTCTTGCAGAGGGCTTGTTCGGCTACCGCCGAAGTGTGTGCTGCTTGTGGCTACACACACCGCAAACGGCAGATATTTTTATGTTAAAAATCCGCCGTCTGCAATGGTGGAGAACGCTCAAAATTTTCTCGTTCTCACCTATCGGCAATCCGTCACTTTGTTCCTTAATTGCCTACACGGGAATGTGCCACATTCCCGTAAATATCTCTTAAAGAGAATTTACCATCGATAGCTCTCAAGTACACCTCTTTCATCGAGATATTTTTTGCGTGCTTCCTCACGCTCCTGCTCTGTGGGAGCAGTTTTGTATGCGGTGTAGTAACTCCGCATTGAAACCTTATCCAACTTCTTTTGAAGTTCGGATTTGATTTCACGCTCTAAATCGAATAATTCCTCATTGTCATACCCGATTTCTTCGCTGTAAAAATACTGTATCAGCTTTATAAAAAGCTCTTGCTTTATTTGTATACTTTTCATATCCTATCCCATCCTATCCTTTCAAGGTGGCAAGATGCCCCTTTCTATAGAATAGGGCATCTTACCATCTTACTTTTAGTCAAGGCTCCAATACCATTGATTATTTGTCCTTTTTGACTTTATCTGCAAGGTGTCCTTTGCATTACGCAAGGTCTTTTCAGATATGCCCTTTTGCTTTGCAAGCTCCATCAGCTCTGTCTGTGCCATTTGTCCGTCTACGAGTGTATTTTCAAGAAACTCAATCGCCGTTTGTTTCTTCGTACCCTTTGCTGTGCCGGAAAGTAAATCATCAGCCGTAACATCATATTCGCCTATCCACTCAAAGCCGTTTTCTTCGCTTAACCTGAAAGCAAGAGATTTTGCTTCGGGAGCGAGTGAGCTTTTAGTCTGACATACAACTCTGATTTCGGGTTCGTCTTTAATTCTTCCGACAATCAGCACACTTCTTGCTGCTGCCTGAAAATCAATAGAGCCTAAACCTCTGTATGCTGATTTTCCCATACTGCATTTGTTCATATGTCCTATAAGGATAATCGCACATTTATACTTTTCTGCAAGCTCCGCAATATGCTTCATAACAGGTCTGATTTCATTTGCCCTGTGCATATCAACATCTGCGCCCAAGAAGCCTTGTATCGGGTCTAAAACCACGAGCCTTGCATTAGTTTCAATGATAGCTTGTTCAAGCCTTACATCACGCATTGTAAGCGGTATATCTTTATCATCAATTACAAGCACTTTTGAGCAATCCGCATCAGCCGATAATAAACGGGGTTTGATTGTATCTGCCAATCCATCTTCGGCGGTTTGGTAGATAACATTTATGGGCGGTTTTGCATCTTCATTTACAATGCTTTCGCCTTTGGTGAGCCTTGCAATAATTTGAAGCACAAGCGTTGTCTTGCCTTCGCCCGGATCACCTTGAATTATTGTTATTTTTCCATACGGGATAAAGGGATAAATCAGCCATTTTACTTCTTCGACTTCAATATCCTGCATATTTATCAGTTTTAATTCTGACATTTTCGTCACCTCCTATTGAAATTTCAATAGGAATGTGGTAAAATGTAACCATCGTAAAGGAGTGTTTTACCACATTCCATGTCCCGAAGTATTTGCCGATACTTTGGGACTTTTACTTTTCTTGTAAACCATTGTAGGTTTCCGCCACCGTTTTGATAACTGCAAGCAGTTCATCATCAACATTTGCTCCGTTTTCAATTCTGCGGAGTTCATTGAGAATTTCCGTCATTTGATTTCGGAGCGCCTTATAAATTCTTGAATTTGGCTGAACGATTATATCTCTTTCAAGTAACCGTCTAACCATATATTCCTGCTTTGTTAGTCCCGAAAGGCTGACACGAATATCTAAATCCGCCCGTTCTTCCGGTGACATCATAAACGATGTTGTTTTGTTTCTCCATCTGCCTTTTGCATCAAGTTTTTTATCCAATTAAATCAATCCTTTCATCTTCAAGTTTGTTTGCCATATCCACCTGTTTTGAGGGGAAAAGATGTGCATATCTGTATGTAATATCTATGCTCTCATGTCCCACTCGGTCAGCAATGGCAACTGCGGAAAATCCCAAGTCAATCAAGTGGCTTATGTGACTATGACGAAGTCCGTGAATTTTTATTCGCTTAACACCTGCCGCTGCTGAACCTCTGTCCATTTCGTGATGTAAGAAACTCTTGGATATTGGAAACATTCTGTCGGTAGGCTTTATGCCGTAGAGCATACCCAAATATTCTTTGATTTCTTCACAAAGGAAGGACGGAAGTTTTATTGTGCGTATGCTTTTCTTTGTTTTTGGTTCGGTAATAACATCCCGTGTTCCAATACGCTGATATGATTTATTTATACGAAGCAGTCCGTTTTCAAAATCGAAATCAGCAGGTGTCAGAGCAAGAAGCTCACCCAAGCGGATACCGCACCAATAAAGCACCTCAAACGCATAAAATGATTTTGGCTTATCCATCATTTCATTTGCAAACAGTTTGTATTCCTCTTTAGTCCAAAAATCCATCTCTCCTGCTTCCTTTTCGCCAATGTGTCCTGCTTTGGCTGCCGGATTGGATTTCAAATCATAATAGCGTATTGCGTGGTTAAATATTGCACTAAGCTGATTATGAATTGTTTTGAGATAGGTTTTTGAATAAGGTTTGCCGTTTTCATCACGGTAAGCCAATAATTCATTCTGCCACTTGATAACATCTTTAGCTGTTATGGCGTTCAGCTTTTTCTCCTTGAAGTAAGGAAGCACCTTTTTGTAGATTATACTTTCCTTTGTTAAAAAAGTGTTCTCCCGAAGCCTTTGTTTAAGGTCGGTAACATATAATTCTACAAAGGTGTCAAACCTCATATCGAGGTCGGCTTTGGATTGTCTCAAAAATTCTCGCTCCCATTCAAGAGCTGCCTTTTTTGTTTCAAATCCTCGTTTCATTTTCTTTTCCCGTACGCCTTTCCAATTCATACAGTAGAATGAAGCGTACCATTTACCTGTTTTTTTGTCCTTGTAAGCCGGCATTTTTATTTCTCCTTTCCGTTTTTATTTGTGTAGATTTTCTCCATGAAGTATTCACGGTTCAATCTGCCTTCGATTACAAGATAGCCTTTCGCCCTTAGTTCCTCGTTCAGCTTTTTAATAAGTTTATAAGCATAGGCTCGAGAAACTCCAAGCTCTTTGGCTACTTCTTCGGAACGCATAAATAATTTGTTTTCCATTAAAAAATCCTCCTTTAATTTATATTAACTAAACATATTTGTTTAGTTGTTAATTGTATTATACTAAACATATTTGTTTATGTCAAGTGTTTTGAATTAAAATAATTAAACTTTTTTGTTTAATTTCTATTGCATTTTGTCAAATTATATGTTATACTAAATAAAAATGTTTAATCTACGAGGTGTACGATATGGCTATTGGTAAACGAATAAGATTTTTCCGTACCTTGAAAAACCTTACACAAAAGGAATTGGGCTTGAAGCTCCGTTATCCCGAAAGAGCTGCCGATGTTCGTGTCGCTCAATATGAATCTGAAACAAGAGTTCCGAAAGAGGACACCATCGAAAGACTTTCATATATATTTGATGTATCACCACTTGCATTAAAAGTGCCTGATATTGATACCTATAACGGTCTTATGCACACCTTGTTTGTACTTGAAGATACAAGCTATATGCACATAACTAAAAACGAAGCAGGTCAGTATTGCCTTGCATTAGACAAATATACCGAAAATTCAAAAGCTCATAGTATGAATGAAATGTTTCGCTTGTGGCATGATGAATACCAAAAATTCTTAAACAGAGAAATTACAAAAGAAGAATACGACCATTGGAGATATACCTTTCCAAAAGTTGAAGGTGACCGTTTTGAAGAAAGGCTCAAAAAACTGCGAGAGAAAGAAAAAGGTCACGAATTTAAGTTATAAGCATAGAAAAATCCCCCTGAAAACTTTGTCGTTTTCAGGGGGATAGTTTTTATAATCGTTTATTGTCTGCAATGGTAAAATAGTATCAAATTAGTATCATTGCAGATTTCAAAGTCCCGAAAAGCCTTATTTCAAGCCACTTTCGAGGATTTGATTACTTACTCCCACTCGATGGTGCCGGTTGGCTTCGGGGTAAGGTCTAAGAGAACACGGTTGATGCCTTCCACCTCGGTGGTGATACGATTTGTGATTTTATGGAGTATTTCGTAGGGGATTTCTTCAATGGTGGCAGTCATCGCGTCGGTAGTATTCACGGCACGGATGATTGCGGGCCAGCCTTCGTAACGTTTTTCATCACGCACGCCGACACTCTTCATATCAGGCACGGAAATAAAATACTGCCATACGGTTTTCGCCAGACCGCATTTGTCAAATTCGTCTCTTAAAATAGCATCTGCCTCACGGAGTGCATGAAGTCTGTCACGGGTGATGGCACCTAAGCAGCGAACACCAAGTCCGGGACCCGGGAACGGCTGACGATAAACCATTGCATGAGGCAGCCCCAATGCTTCCCCAACTACGCGAACTTCATCTTTAAAGAGCAGCTTTACAGGCTCTACCAGTTCCATCTTCATATCCTCGGGCAGCCCTCCCACATTGTGATGGGATTTTACGGGCTTTCCGCTTTCTTTTGCCTTGATGCTTTCTAAAATATCGGGATAAATGGTACCCTGTGCCAAAAATTCGATACCTTCCAGTTTGGCTGCTTCTTCATCAAACACCTTGATAAATTCGCCGCCGATGATTTTCCGTTTGGATTCAGGGTCGGAAACACCTTCCAAGAGACCCAGGAAACGGTCAGTGGCATCTACATAAATCAAGTTGGCGTCCAACTGATTACGGAACACTTCGATAACGTTTTCGGATTCGCCTTTTCTCATTAAGCCGTGGTTTACATGCACACAAACGAGCTGTTTGCCGATGGCTTTGATTAACAATGCTGCAACAACCGAGCTGTCTACACCGCCGGAAAGAGCTAACAACACCTTTTTATCGCCTACCTGAGCTTTCACATTTGCAATCTGCTCAGCGATAAACTTATCCGCAAGCTCCTTTGTTGTGATACGTTCCATGGTATCGGGTCTTTTGTTGGTATCCATAATATCCCTCCGTTTTTTTTAATATTTTACATAGTGTATCATATTTTCTGCAGATTTTCAAGTATTTATTTACACATTCCTGCATTTTTTTAAAAATTTCCAAAAAAACCGGGATATAAAAAAGAAAAATTATTATTTTTTCACAAAGAAAAAAACACCCCGCGGGTGTTTTTTGTTTTTTCCATTTCACAGCAATACGATATCAGAAAACAGACGGAAAGCAATTCAACTCAACTTTCAAGGATTATCTGCAACTGTGCCAAGTTTACGCACCAGCGGTGAGATTCACCCGTTTTTGGAAGATTTTCAATTTCTCCACATGTTAATGCGGATGAAGAAAAAAAGATGGATATCACACAAACCGAACCCGAAGCTGTATATATTATACTGCGAGTGGTGCGGTTGGTGGGAGAGACGCTTTTTTCAAGTTCCCCACTACATTCCAATGGGAAAGAAGAAAATCAAACAAAAATGGGGAAATCGAAAGGCGAAGTCCTTTTCCCGAAGGCGTACCGTGTGTACGCACCAGCGGTGAGATTCACCCGTTTTTGGAAGATTTTCGATTTCCCCACATTATTTACATGAAGTTCAGGTTCTTATGCCGCATCCTCACATTCAACACCAAGCCGATGGCGATCAGGTTGGCGACCATGGAGGAGCCGCCGTAGCTTAAGAAGGGCAAGGTAATGCCGGTAACGGGGGTTAAGCCGATGGTCATACCGATATTTTCAAAGGACTGAACCAAAAGCATGGTTCCCACCCCAATGGCAATAAATGCACCTAAATGGTCACGGGCATGATAAGCAATATAAAAGCATCGGAACACGATGAAAACAATGAGTGCCAGAATCACAAGAGCACCGAAAAAGCCCAGTTCTTCACAGGCAACGGCAAAAATAAAGTCGGTATGCTTTGCCGGAAGAAAGCTGTTTTGGGTGAGGATTCCGTTATATAAGCCTTGCCCGAAAATCTGCCCTGCTCCGACAGCTGTTTTAGACTGCATCACCTGATAGCCGGACATCTGTGCATCCATTTCGGGATTTAAAAAGGTGAGAATCCTGTTTTTCTGATACTCCTTAAAAATAAAAAACCAGAATACGGGAAATGCCACCGCAACCGCACCCAATGCACCTACGATGTATTTCCAGCTGATTTTTGCAACAAACATCATCACCACAAAGATGGAAAGAAACACCATTGTTGTACCAAAGTCCGGCTGCTGCATAATCAGAAGCACCAATGCTCCGATATGAGCCAAACAACATAAAACCACCAAAGGCTCATTGATGCGTTCCTTATATTTATCCAGCTGAAAAGAAAAAGACAGAATAAATCCGATTTTCACAATTTCCGCAGGCTGAATGCCGATTGGCCCGAACCGAATCCAGCTGTTGCCGCCTACCTCCTCAGAACCCGTTCCGATAAACAGTACCAGCACCAGCAAAAAGAGGTCAATCCCAATAATATAGAGGTATTTAGATGCCATAAATTCATAATCGTAAAAGGCTAAAAACAGACAGCACAAAAGCCCCAGAAGAAATGCGCCAATTTGAACAATCACCTGGGTTGTGCCGCCCGAAAAAGATGCAGTTGCCGAAGAAACCAGCAAAATGCCAATGAAAGACAAAAGGCACACTGCACCCAGCAGGGGCAAATCTAAATTTTTCAGATTTTGACGAATGTTTTGCATTGTAATCTCCTCACAGCCATCAGATTACCGTTTCCATACCTTGGGAGAAAGGAGTACCAAAATGGGGAAAATCTCCAATCTGCCCACTATCATTGTCAATGTCAGAACTAATTTTGAAACAAAAGAATAGCAGGCAAAATTTCCGGTCGGCCCAACCAAGGAAAGGCCCGGCCCGATATTGCCTAATGTTGCCGCTACAGCAGTAAAGTTAGTGGTAAAATCCAGATTATCAAGGCTGATTACCAAAAGAACCACTACAAAAACAAAGCAATATGCCATAAAAAATACACTGATTCCCCGCAGGGTTTCGTGCTCCAGCGGGCGACCGTTTAATTTCACCTTAACAGTACTTTTTGGGTGTACCAGTACACGAATTTCCTTAATGATGCTTTTTGCCAGCACCAGCAATCGGGAAACCTTGATTCCGCCCCCGGTGCTTCCTGCACATGCTCCCAAAAACATCAAGCCCAGAAGAATCATTTTGGAAAACTGCGGCCACAAATCGTAATCCACCGTGGTATACCCCGTGGTGGTCATCACAGATGCCACCTGAAAGGCACTATGACGAACATTATCCCATCCGTTGGAAATCTGGGAGGCGATATTCAGACAAATGAGCAACACCGAGACAGCAATCACGCATAAATAGGTGCGAACCTCCTCCATTTTCAGGGCATATTTAAACCGACGCATCAGAATACAATAGTAAAAGGTAAAATCCACTCCGAAAATGATCATAAATATTGTGATGACCCATTGCACATAAGGGGAATAGGATGCGATTCCGGAATTTAAAATGGAAAAGCCGCCTGTTCCTGCCGTGCCGAAGGTAAGAGTCAGGGAGGAAAACCAATCCAGACCGCCAAGCTTCAATAAAGCAATCTGCACAAAAGTCAGCCCCAGATAGATGGTATACAAAATTTTTGCAGTGGTTTTCACATGGGGAACTAATTTCCCCACCGAGTGACCGGGACTTTCCGCACGAATCAGATGCAGATTATCTCCACCGGACAACGGCAAAAGAGCTACCAAAAAAACAATGACACCCATACCGCCAATCCAATGGGTGAAGCTACGCCAGAACAGCAAGGATTTCGGCAATGCTTCCACATCGGTCAGAATGGAAGCCCCCGTTGTGGTGAAGCCCGATGCAGTCTCAAAGAGTGCATCAATAAAGGAGGGAATAGCCTTCGACAAAAAAAACGGCATTGCCCCAAAAATACTGAGGAAAATCCAACTCAAAGCTACAATGACAAAGCCTTCCTTGGCAAACATGTTTTTTTTTCTGCTCTTGATCAGTGTCAGGGGGATTCCTACTATAAAGCAAAGGAGAGCGCAGGAAATAAACAAGCCGATGGTCTGCTCTCCGTAGATTGCAGCACACAGAAGGGGCAACAGCATACAAACCCCTTCAAAGCTGATTACCCAACCCAACACGTGAGAAATCATTCTGTAATTCATATTCATTCCTCTATTCCAGGATATCACTGATATCGTTAAATCCTTTATGAATGGTAACCACAATCACGGTATCCCCGGGTAAAATGATATCTTTCCCACGGGGAGTGATAATTGTACCGCTCCGGTTAATGCAGGCAATTAAGATGCCCGGCTTCAAAGAAAGGCTTTCAATGGTACGGTTGGCAATGGGAGCATTCTTTTTGATGTTGAACTCCAGTGCTTCTGCCTTCCCATCTAAAATATCGTGCATGGTTTCAATATTACTGCCGATAGAATTATTTTTCGCACGGACAAAACGGAGAATGTATTCCGCCGTGATATCCTTGGGATAAATAATCGTGTCCAGCCCTAAATTACTGATTACCTCGTCATAGGTAATGCGGTTGATTTTGGTGATAATTTTTCCCGAGGTCTGTGTTTTGGCATAAAGAGAAAGCATTACATTTTCTTCGTCAATATTGGTGAGTGCCACAAAAGATTCTGCCTGCTCGATGCCCTCCTCCAAAAGGATGCGGTTTTCCGTGCCGTCTCCATTGATGATGGTTGCCTTGGGCAACAGTGCACACAGCTCCTCGCAACGGTCGGGATTTTGTTCTATAATTTTCACATCAATGCCGGCTTTCATCAGAAGGTTGGCAAGATACACCGCGGTTTTACCGCCGCCCACAATCATCGTATCCTTTACCTTATTGGTTTTGAGACCGATTTTTTTGAGAAAATGCGTGGCATCCCGAATGGTTGCAACAATGCTGATATAGTCTCCCTCACGCAGAATGAAATCACCGCCGGGGATAAAGGCGTTTTCGCCCCGTTCCACACCACAAATCAGGATATCGCAGCTGAGCTTTTGCGCAAGGTCTGCCACCTGTAAATCGGAGAGGGGGGACTGGGCGGGAATTTTAAAATTTAAAATTTCCACTCTGCCCTTGGCAAAGGTATCAATCTGAATGGCTGAGGGGAAGCGCAGCAGCCGCGCAATTTCTCTTGCTGCGGTAAATTCCGGATTGATTATCATCGCCAATCCAAGCTCCTCCTGAAAGAGCTGCACCTCGTTTTTATATTCGGGATTCCGCACCCGGGCAATGGTGTTACAGCCACTTAATTTACGGGCAATCAGACAAGTGAACAGATTGAGCTCATCCGACCCGGTTACCGCAATTAAAATATCGGTTTTCTTGATGCCTGCCTCTGCCAAAACCTCCATATTTGCACCGCTGCCGACCACACCCATGACATCACAGGTGTTTACCATATCTTCCAAAATATTTCTGCGAAGGTCAACCACAGTGATGCTGTGTTTCCCCTCGTGGCTGAGCCGTTCCACCAGCTTCTGACCAACCTTGCCCAGCCCTACAATGATAATATTCATAAAAAATCTCTCCAACTGATATTGCATTCATTTGATGTTGTATTTTTTGCCGTTTGGTGTTATTATAGCAAATAATTTTTCCAAAGTCAATACGAAATAAAAAACCCTTTTTCCTGCGGAAAATATTTACATTCTCGTTACAATTTGGGAAAAGAATTGCATTCCGAATTTCCCTTGTGTATAATAAAATGGAATTGTTATAGACAGGCTTATCTGTTATTTATGAGGAATTTTTATGAAAAAATTACTGATGATATTTTTCGGGATGCTGCTTATGCTTCAGGAAGCATCTGCACAATTTGCATATTACGAAAGTGCCTATCCCCACTACGCTGTGTATGAAAAAACGGATGTAAAAACAGGTGACGTCCGCTATGAAATTAACCGGGAAGAAACCGCTCCCTGGCAATCTCACTTTATGCCATACCGGTGGGAAACAAAAATTCCATATTGCATCTGGGAAAAACGGTTTTCCAATCTGCCCGGCATCGGCTGGGTGGAGCAGGAGATGTATCCTGAGCAGAATATCACGGAGGATGATATTTACCGTCTGGGCGGATGTGAACGGGTGGAGAAGCACTACCGTCTGTTTGGATACGGCGGATTTCGGATTGTGGGAGAAAACCGCGTAGCTGAAGCAGATGCGGTCTACGCTACCTATCCCGGGAAAATTCCAACCCCCGATTGGGAGCTTCTGTCAGCAGAAAATCTTTCCCGAAAGGATAAAAACGGAAACTACATCGTTACCGACCACATGATCACTACCCAGTTTCCCCTGTTTCAATCGGCTTATCTCTCGGGTCCTGATTATGCCAAGGGCGGCGAGCTTGTGATTGATGTTGCCAGGGAAATTACAAACGGGGCAGACCCCCGTCAGTTTGACCGCTCGGTGCTTCAGCCCGCTGCCACACAGCGCAGCGTTTATTGGAAGCTGACGCACGAAAAGGATGCCCCCTACCGTCAGTATGAAATTCTTTGTCTGGACGGCATCACCTTAGACGGGCGGGTGGAAAACGGCGTCAAGCTCCCCTTTATCTACCGCTATAACGGCAATTTCGGAAAAACAGAGGAATCCGCTCCCACCTTTCAATCGGCAGAAATTTTTGCTTTTACCTATCACTGGATTTCCCCAAATCCGCAGAACTGGGGAGATTACACCATCACCAAAGAAAAATTCAGGGAGGACATCCGCTATCTTTACGAAAACGGCTTCTATTTTGCCACGGCAAGCGAGCTTTATAAAATGAACGGAAGCTATCCTTCGGAAAAAATCGCACTCATTACCTTTGATGACGGCTACGCCTCCTGTTATACCGAGGCTCTCCCCGTGTTGGAGCAATACGGTGCAAAGGCAACCATGTTTGTGGTAGGCTCTTACATAGATACTGAAGATTACCTGACCAAAGAACAGCTCCGGCTGTTATCACAAAGTCCTCTCATCGAAATCGGAAACCATTCCTATGCACTGCATACCCTGCCGAGAACAGACGTGTTATCACAGTATCAGAACGACATTGATTCTGCTCTTTCGGATTATTACCGCAATGAGGAAGTGATAACCGAAATCACGGGAAAAACGATAACGTCTTTGTCTTTTCCCTATGGGATTTATACCAACCGTCTGGAAAAGTTCCTTAAGGAGCATGGCTACGAGGTGTCCTTTTCCACCAATGCAAAAAACAATCATAACACCGCGCTGAAAGCTCCTTTAAACCGGTTGAACCGCTCCTTTTATACTCCCGTTGATGTGCTGATTCAACAATTTCAATAGAAACGAGGTTTTAAAATATGAACCTTTTCCCTGAACATACCCGTCACCTCTACGAAGAAGAAATCATCCGGCTGAGACGGCAATTTCACAAAATTCCCGAGCTTTGCTATGGAGAAGAAAAAACCGCCGATGCCATTGAAGCCATCTTAAAAAGCTACGGCATCTCCCGGGTGAAACGGGTCTTTCGTACCGGTGTAGTGGCACTTTTAGGTGACGAGACCAAAGAATGTATTGCATTCCGTATGGACATTGACGGATTGCCCGTGGAGGAAAAAAACGAAGTTCCTTACCGTTCGGAGCATCCGGGAATGATGCACGCCTGCGGTCACGATGCTCATATTGCCATTTTACTGATGACTGCAAAGCTCTTAAAAGAACAGGAGGACAAGCTCCCCTGCTCGGTGAAGCTGATTTTTCAACCGGGAGAAGAGGGAGACGGCGGAGCGTTGCCTATGATTGAAGAAGGGGTTCTCGAGCATCCTCCCGTCAGCCGTATCTTCGGTGCTCACGTATGGCCCGGTGTGCCGTCGGGTGTGCTGGAATATGTGAACGGTGCCTCCTTTGCCGGCTGCGACCGATATGATGTGAAATTTTACGGAGCAGGCGGTCACGGTGCTATGCCGGAGGAAGCCAAGCCTCCTATTTTACCTATGTCGGAATGGATTTTAGGCTTGAAACAAGCAGAAAAAGAAGAAACAAACTGCGTGCTTTCTGCTTGTGCCTGCAAGGCCGACGGATATTATAATGTATTTGGCGACTATGCTCAGATTCAGGGGACAATCCGTACCTTAAGCGAAACACAAAGAACCCGGGTTTTTGAAACAATAAAACACCTCACCGAAACCATCCAACACAAGTATGGTATTCCCGTAGAATTTTTACCCGTAGAAGAATATCCTCCTTGTGAAAATCACGAGTCTGCACTGGCAGAGTACATCAAAGCCGCTATCAAAACCGTGGGAGAAGAAAATGTCCGCAAAGGAAATCCCACCTTTGCCGCAGAGGATTTTTGTTACTTCACCAAAGCCTGCCCCGGGGCACATATCCGCATTGGATGCAGCAACTCTCCCGAAACAAGCTATCCCTTGCATAACCCCTGCTTTCAGATTGCGGAGGATTGTCTGCTACGGGGTGCAGAGCTGTTCTGTACGCTGGCGTTGAACCATAAATAAAAAAATCACCCGTGGGGGTGATTTTTTTTATTTTCGGGCATAGCCCTAATACTACCGGCTACGCACAAGTGCATTTTAGATTGACCTGCCAGCCATGCAATTACTACTTGCTACCCATAAATGGGTTATATAACAAATATTTCTGTTGAATCTTTTGGAGAAAAATAGGCTCCCTTGTGTAAAGGGAGCTGTCGAACGCAGTGAGACTGAGGGATTGTTTCTCAATTTTTATTTTGGAACTGTTATCATTCAGCATTTACAATCCCTCCGAGTTTGCTTCGCAAACCCACCTCCCTTTACACAAGGGAGGCGTTGTACATTAAAAATTTCTGCAAACTTTCCTATTTGCACTATAATATTAACTTTCGTTATGTTTCATCTGTTTTTCTGTTCATCGGTTAACCTTTTTAGAACCACGCGACTATCGCGTGATTTTTTTTATTTCAGCTTTGTCCGATGGGATTTCCGGTACTTGGTAGCAGTGACTCCCTGCATTTCCCGAAACACACGGGAAAAATGCCCGTAATCACAAAAACCGACCTGATAGGCTATGTGATTCACCGACGCGTCGGTTTCCCGAAGCAAACGGCAGGCGTGCTGAATTTTTTGTCTGCGGATATATTCCGCAATGGAACAGCCCAGATACGCCTTTGCCACACTGTAAAGACGGGTGCGGCGAATGTGAAACTCGGCACAGATATCCTCCACGCCAATGGCTTTTTCTAAATTTTTTTCAATAAATTTATCCATATGGCGGATAAATTCGGATTTTTGGGGTGTGACCCATTGGTTGGACAGCATATACGCCGCAAGTGACTGAAGCACCGTAATACAGGCATCCAGCTCGGCTTTGGATTTTGCCGGAATCTTCCCGATTGCTTCCGAAATGCCGGGAAATTCTTCTTCCGAAAACCGACGGTTCAAATCTTCTTTGATGCGGGTTTCCTCTCCGTCGGAAAGCACCTGCCCAAACATTACATATCCCAAAATGCCGTTGCCGTCATAAATGGGAACAATACATTCCCAAAGCCCCAAATGACAGGAATACCTGACGGTTTTTTCGCCCCTGGAGCAAATTTCAACATTTCGTCTGTCACATTCCTCGCATCGCTTTGCCCACATCTCGTTCTTACAGATTAAATCGCAAAAGTTGTGACGGGTGGAGGGATATTCCATCAATTGCTCCTGCTCCTTGCTGAACAAGACCACACGCATATTGGTAAGGGTGTAAAAATCCCGAAATATCTTATATAAGTTCGCCTGATTGATATGTAACATAAAACATCACCTGCTTTTTCTCATGAAAGCCGATATCCTCATCGACCTGCCTGCAAACAGATATATTTTATCATAAATAAAACTATTTTTCAAGTGTTTTGTCATCAGGCAGCATCAGCTCCTCATAATCGAACCAGAGGGCGCGCATTCGGTGAAAGGGAATTACTTCATCTACATGCAGATGCCCAAAGTAATGGCAGGTGTATTCCTCGCCCAGTGTTTCCTGCACATATTCTAAAAAATTGTTCAGCGGATATTCCTCTGCTCCGTGGTCTTTTTTCAGATAGCGAAGTCCGCTCAGCGGTGCAGTGTGGGAAAGAATATAGTCAATTTTTTTGCCCTCTGTGCGGTACGCCTCCAGATTATCTGCGGCGTGTCGATACTCAGCATCCGTGGGCATTTCTTCCTCCCACCAGCTCACGTCCTTTTGCCGCATATAGCAATCAATGGAATAGCCTCCCCCCATACAGAAAAAGGCTTTTGTGCCAAGCTCGAAAATTTCGCCCCGTAAAATGTAGAAAATATTTTTCCGCACCTGATAGGCCTTTGCACCGTGGAAATCCACAATGTCATACTGCATAAATTCGTTATAATTTTCGTGATTGCCGGGAACGACCACCACCGTGTAGTCCTGCTGCTCTATCTCGTCCAGGAGACGGTGCTCCGAAAAATCGTTTTTAAACAGATAACCAAAGTCTCCGCAGACCAAAAGATACTTTTCTTTGGTGTCATACTGCTCCATTCTCCGATGGATTTCCAGCAATCTGCCGTATTCCCCGTGGGTATCCCCCGTAATAACAACCGGTATCATAGTATCTCACTCCTTTTCCTTTACTTTAATCCATAAATCAATGTGAACTTGTTCCAAAAGCGCCGGCACTCGCTCCGACAGCCTGATTCCCGTGAACAGCACCACCGCTTTTTGGGATAAGCGCTTCACCAGCTTCCCGATGGTTTCCAGGGTAGCTTCCTTGCCCTTTTGCATATCAATATCCTCGATAATAACCAGACCGAATTCCTCAAGAATGGCAACAGCTCTGTCTATAGCATCGGCAATAAAACCCTCTTTTTTGATTGCCGAAAGCAGCAGCTCCACCAGCTCCTGAGATGTCAGAAAAAGCGGAAATTCTGCCTCCTGGACAAGCTCCTGCATCAATGCTGTTTTACCGCAGCCCGACGGCCCCTCCAACAGCACAACACCGTTTTTCTTCTGCAGTGCAAACGAAAACAGTCTGCGTTTGTCTGCCTCCGGAATTTTTACCTGATTGGAAGTCATATTCTCACTCCTTTTTTTAAAGCCCTCTGCCTAAAAGGGATATTTCTCTTCCGACAAAAAGGTAAGACCAAATTTTTTACTCCACAGTACAATGGCACGATTCAATGGAGAATCCTCTTCGATATCATCGTTGTCATATCCCCGTGCCTGCACAATGGCATCGCAGTCAATTTCCAGTGCAGCAACATATCTGCCCTGCTTCGTCACACACACCACGGGGGCCTGCTCCGGAGTCCAGCTGACCAGACAGTTTTTCAAATGTTCTCCTGCCTTTTGATAATCGTTTGTGTTTCTCAACCAGAAAAACCGGTACCCCATTACGGTGCAGTCGGTAATTTCTTCTTTGGGATTCCCCATGGGAACGGCATAATAATTCACCCGTTGACTGACCGAAACTCTCTCTTTTTCCGGCCCCCAGCCTGCACGGATTTGCTCTTTGGTTTCTTCATTCACGCTGATATATTCCACTGCTGTTTCCAATACCTGCTCCCAGCTGTTTTGCATACGCTTTAAAAAGGCTCTGATTCCTTTCTCCCGACAAAAATCCTCCACAAAAGCAATCATACGGGGACGGATATGTAACGCAGAAAGAAGCTGAAAAATAAGGGCAGATTTCATAAGCGAGCAAAAGCGATTGACATCTGCTGTCGCCTGCCACAATGCTTCTGCCTCCCCAAGATAAAAAAACAATTCGGGACGGGTAAAAAACAACCGCCGTACCGATTTCACCTGCGGCAAAGAGGAAGTCTTATACAGGGCAGGTAACCCCGTTACATCACGAAGCAAAGCTGCAATCTCCGAAAAGGATTTCCCCAGGACCAGAGAACCGTTACAGTAAGGAATACTATGATAAAATGACCGCCCATATCCCTGAAACATAGTCATCCGGAACAAAACATCTACCGTAATTTCCGAGGGGAGAAAAGGAACAGGTGTTCCCCACACACGGGAAAAGAGGCGTCTTATCATCCGCCGAACCAGCTTATTTTCACACAAAAGCTGTTGCGTTACACTGCCCGAGAGAACCTCAGGTTGGTGGGTGATTTCCCGAAAGCTGAGAACAGTTTCATCCTCTGTTTCCAGCCCTGCCACAACCGTTCCTGTCTGAAAACAAAAGGTGAGGGTTTCATAAAGGGGAAAGGTAAGAGAAACCGGGCCCTTGTTCCAGTTCAGGGAAAGCACCTCCGATACATCCGGAAGCTGTGCTTTCAGCTTTATGGTTTTCTCATCGGCTTCCATCACAACCCGGCGTACCGATTGGGAAAAGCCGGATACTTCTCCGCAAGCGGGACAACGAAACTGCTTTGGATAACGGGGAACGGTTCCCACCGTTAACACCGGTGCAGATGCTTCAAACAAGGAAACTTGGGAAGCACCCCAGTTCCTTACCTCCTCTTTCGACACCCGAACCCGTCGGGAACAGTCTCCTGCCTGGCGGATTTCCCGACTAAAAACGGGAAACCGCTTTCCGCAATGAGGGCACACAAAATAGCTCCGGACAAGCTCTGCCGTATCTCCGTTCCGGATGGCTTTACAGTAACGGTACTGACTGCGGGAGCATAAAAGATTTTCCGCCTCTCTTACCGAAACCGTGCGACTGGTTTCCATCAGAGTATATCCCATGGGAAGCTCCAACCGAACCGTCTCCTTCAATGAAATTCACCTCCTGCCTCTCAGCTTGTTTCGCTTTGATTCCAACACATATTTCTATGTTAGACTATTCGCTGTCCTTTTTGTTCCTTATCCTGCCAAAAAATCTCCTGAATTTTCCAAAAACAGCCTCATAAAATATATAAAAAGTAATTTTTTTGAACAAATGTCACATAGTTTGCACAAATATATCTTTTTTTAGAATCAACTATCCGCTATAATAAAAGAAAAGAAATTGATTCTTTCGGAGAAAAACCGCTATGAGTGAAATCAGAAAAAATCTAAAAAAATATATGGGTAACACCTGTCAGCTGGGTGGAACCCGTCATTACCGCCTGACAGACGGCATAGCTGACGGTTGCCGCTGCATTGATGTGAACACGGGAAGCGGGTTTTGCTACACCGTGGTTTGCGACCGCGGCATGGATATTTCCCTTGCTTCTTTTAAAGGCACAAACCTTGCCTTTTTAACCGAAAATATGGAGGCACATCCCGCTCATTTTGACGCATCCGGCACAGAGTGGCTCCGCACCTTTACGGGTGGACTCTTAACCACCTGCGGTCCCACCCATTTAGGGCCTCCCTGCGAGGATGACGGAGAAATTTTAGGGCAACACGGCAGATGGACCTCCCTTTCTGCAAAAAAGGTATGCGATTTGTCCGATTTTCATAAGGGCATTATAAAAATCTCAGGAGAACTGAAAGATTCCACTCCCTTTGGTCATAAAATCGGCATCAAACGAACCATTTCCTCAGAATTCGGGAAAGCATCTGTGGTAATCGAGGACACCATCACCAACGAGGGCGGAAAGGATGTTCCCTTTAATCTTTTGTATCACATCAACTTCGGCTATCCTCTATTATGTGAGGACACGGTGGTTTCTGTCCCCTCCAAGGAATGTGTAGGCTACGATGACTACACCAAAGAACGGATGAACGAACGAAACACCGTAAAAGCACCCGATGGCAGCAATGCTGAAAAAAATTATATGCACACCTTTTCGGGAAAAACCGAAACGGTTCGCATTTCTAACCCCAAGCTAAACGGAGGACTTTCGGTTTCCATCACCTTTGATTCCAAAGACCTGCCCTATTTAACCCAATGGGTATTAGAGGATGTAAAGGACTATGTGCTGGCATTGGAGCCGGCAAATGTACCCTGCGAATCCCGTGATTATCTGCGGAAAAACGGGCTGCTCCCCTTTTTAAAGCCGGGCGAAACCAAGCAGTTCCGCGTGGAAATCTGTGTAGAGTCGGGGAAATAGTAACACTGTAAAAAAATTACGAAAATATAAGGGGGACATCCCCCCAAGAAAAGGAGAAAACTGTTATGTTAAAATCCAAAACCGCATTTGTCGTTTACGGCGTACATAAGGATGGCTTATTAGACCCGGACGGCAACCTGTTCATTGACGAAAGCGTAATCGAAAATTCCAAAAAAGCACTGAAAGCTGAAGGTGTGGAATTAGTAGAAGAAAAATTAATCATTGCCACCAAGGAAGAAGCAAAAAATGTAATTCTTCCCCTGGCAAAAGACGATTCCATCGACACTTTAGTATTATTCTCCGGTACCTGGGTATGGGCAGCACACATGATTGGTGCAATCCGTGAATTTGCAAAAACCGGAAAAGGAATTGTAATCTGGACTCACGACGGCTCTCAGGGCTGGCGTCCTGTTGGCGGTCTGGTACTGAGTGCTGCACTGAACGAAGTTGGCATCAAGCACAAATTCGTTTACGGCGGTGTGTCCGACATCAACAATGTAAAAAGAGTAGCAAACTACTGTAAAGCATCTGCTCTGAAAAAGAGTATGGAACTGACCACCCTCCGTGCATTCGGCGGACGTGGTATGGGTCAGACCTGCGGTGTGGCAGATCCCTCTCAGTGGATGAAAACCTTTGGTATCGACATCGACACCCGTGACACTATGGAGCTGGTAGAAACTGCAAAAGCAATTCCCCAGGCAGAAGTTGACAAGGTTTGCGATTGGATTGACAACAACTTCACCTGTAAGGTAGAACGTAACGACGGAAATATCCGTTCCATCCGTCTGTATCTGGCACTGAAAACCTTAAAAGAAAAAGAAGGCTTCGACTATTACACCATTCAGTCCTTCCCCGGTATGGGCGACTACTATGCCGCAACCTGTTTTGCACAGAGTATGATGTTAAATGACGGTGTTCCCACTGCAACTCTGTCTGACTTTAATACCTGCTTAACCTCCATTATGATTATGGGACTTTCCAAAGACCCCATCTACTATGGTGACTTACAGCACGTAAACAAAGCAACCAACGAAATCAAAATCATTGGTGACGGTGCTGTTCCTCCCTGTCTGGCAAATGAAGACGGTGTGGGCTTGGCAGGTCACGGTATTCCCACCGAGGGCGAAGCAGGCGGTCTGTCTATCGACTTAGTATGTAAGAGCGGTAAAGGCGTTTTAGCTCGTATCAGCAGAGTGGATGGTAAATTCAGAATTTGCGTGGCTCGTTGTGAAGTATTCCAGCCTGCAAAAGAAGAACTGGAAGCTCGCCGTCACGAATGCGGTATTCCTTTCTGGCCTCACGCTTTTGTAAAAGTAGACGGTGATATCGGCGCTCTGGTGGAAAGCTGGAACAACGAATACGGCTGCTTAGGCTATGGCGAAGACCTGTATGACCAGATTGTAGAATTTGGAAATATTATGGGTATCGAAGTCCTCGCCTTCTAAAAAATGGGGTAAAAATGCACATAAGCAAAAAAACTTCACCCATCGGCGTACACTCGGTACGCCTTCGGGTTACCACTCCCTTTGGGAGTGAAGTTTCTTCGCTTCTGCATCATTTTTCCTCCCATTTTGGCTCTGTCATACGGAATCATATACAAAAGGCATAGGTTTTTTCCTATGCCTTTTTGTTTTTAAATCGAAAATTTGCTGACACAAATTTTGATTAGAATGCCTTTTGCTATCAATCAACCTCACCGCTCGGCTGCCTCCCTTGCCTAAAGGGAGGGGGACCACCATAGGTGGTGGAGGGATTGGTTCCGTACGCCTTCGGTTTAGTTTCCGGATTCTATGCCCTTTTCTTTCCATTTTTCACATAGCAGACTATTGATTCGGTATACAAACTTCACCATTCGGTGTAAAAACAGCCAATGGCTGCGCCTTCGGGTTACTACTCCCTTTGGGAGAGAAGTTTCTTCGCTTCTGCATCATTTTTCCTCCCATTTTGGCTCTGTCATACGGAATCACATACAAAAGGCATAGGTTTTTTCCTATGCCTTTTTGTTGTGTCAATCAAGCTTATTGTCTGTGAATTTGGTATGTATAAAGAGATGCATATTCTTCACTTACAACTTCTGTTTTGTGAGAATTGTTATAAAATGTTTCCAGCCCCACCGTAACCTTGCAGTCTCCCACGCGGTATGACCCCGGCACCAAATAGCTTTCGCCGCTATGATTTTCCGGAAGATTCATTTTATGAAAATAGCTTTCACCGGTCATCAGCTGTTCGATTGCTGTCATCATACAGATGATACCGAAATCTTTGCTTTCCCGATACAGTCCGTTGCTCATACTGATTCCTGCGGCATAGTCGCCGGTAGGATAGAAAATATTCAGAATTTGCACCTCCACATCGGTAATGGTTTTCCCGTCGGAGGAGTGGAAATATACCGCAACCGTAGTGGTATCTGTGGTATCGTAACTGTGTAAAAAGCCATAATAGCAGTCATCCTTTTGGGAATAAGCTACCGGTATCAATTCAGGATAGAAATTGATTTCTGCTGAGAAAATCAGAGTAAGATTTTCGTTGGAGCGCATCAGGGCATCGGCAGCTCTTAAAAATTGGAGACATCCAACCTCGGAATAAGCATAAGAGGCTTTCGCAACGGGAATAGACTTAGAATACAGCATATAGTTAGAGTAATCTTCGTTCATATCAAATTGAAACTCCAGGTTCGGCTTGGATTTTTCTTTCTCAAAATATCCCTTGCGGCACAAAGCATGAAAGCCGGCAATGGGATTGGCATTCAGCTGTGCGCTGACATAGGCAAAGGGATATCCGATGCTTTGGTCGGTGTAAACTCTGGCTTTTCCGCTCCGGTGAGCATATCCCTCATCGTAAGCATATGCTGTGTTATCTGCCTTTACCAGACGGCCTTCCAAATCTCCGGGATTTGATTGCCCCAAAACGGATAACACCTGTTCGTAATATTCATTTTTGGTGATATCATACTCTGTTTTCTTAATGGGATCATACTCGACCACAGGAGTCGGCGTTGGTGTGGGAACGGGGTCTTCAATTTCCTTTGGCGGTGCCTGACAGGCGGTCAACCCCAACAACAGAACCAATACCAGAAGCAATGCAAGTTTTTTCATCAAAATCCCCTCCGTTTTTTTGCAGACACCATCTGCATATTTGATTATATTAGACACCTTTTGGAGGAATTTGTTTCATTTTGTGGAAAATTTTATCAAAGAAACCAGTCAGGACACCTTCCCCCCTCCCGTTCCGAAAGGGGTTACCCGAAGGCATACGGAACCAATCCCTCCACCACCTATGGTGGTCCCCCTCCCTTTAGGCAAGGGAGGCAGCCGAGCGGTGAGGTTGATTGATAGCAAAAGGCATTCTAATCAAATTGTTTGTAAAACAATTTCACCTTAAAAAACAAAAGACATAGGAAAAATCCTATGCCTTTTGGGATGCGGTTTCGTTTGACAGAGCCAAAATACGACAGGGAAATGACACAGAATTGTCAAACTGACCCCGAAGCTACACCCGCAAAAGGCGTAGAGAAAATGGCATAGAATCAATCAACCGAACCCGTAGGGGTTACCCGAAGGCGTACATGCTGTACGCCGAGCGGTGAGGTTGGTTGATAGCAAAAGGCATTCTAATCAAATTGTTTGTAAAACAATTTCACCTTAAAAAACAAAAGACATAGGAAAATCCTATGCCTTTTGCGGTATATGTCATTTTATCAAGCCAACCCACACAATGGGGTGAAGAAAAACAGATGCAGAATTTGGAAACCGAAAGAAAACCAGAGGTTTTCTTCTCCCGAGAGCGTACATGCTGTACGCCGAGCGGTGAGGTTTACGGATTATGCGCTGTTTTTCAAACCCTTACTTATACATGGGGCCGAAGTTCTGACATGCTCTGTAATCCTGACCTTCCCTATCCATACCAAATGCGTTCCAAACAGCCGGACGGTAGATGTCTTCTTCCGGTACGTTGTGCATACATACGGGAATACGGAGCATAGAACACATGGTGATTAAGTCTGCACCGATGTGACCATAAGAGATGGCACCGTGGTTTGCACCCCAGTTCATCATCACTTCGTAAGCAGATTTGAAAGGACTGCCTTCCTTACCGTCACATCTGGGAGCAAACCAGGTGCAGGGCCAGGTCGGGTTGGTGCGTTCCATTAACGTATCGTTTACTTCCTTGGGCAGATTTACGGTCCAGCCTTCTGCAATCTGGAGAACCGGTCCTAAGCCTTTTACCAGATTCAGACGAATCATAGTTACCGGCATTTCTGCATAGGTGTCAAAATGGCTGGAGAAGCCGCCTCCGCGGAAGTTATCAAAGCCTGCTTCACACCAGGTGGTTGCATCGGTCATTTTCTTGATATCTTCTTCGGTTACTTCCCACCAGCGTTTCATAACGGGGTTGCCCTTTTCATCGGTGCATACACCGGAAGCATCCAGACAAGCAGCACCGGAGTTGAGCAGATGGATAATACCATCAGATTCAGCAGCTTTTCCTTCCAGAGTATAACCGGTTACACGTTTGGTAGCATCGCCGGACCAGTAGGTACGAACGTCTGCAAAAATCTGAGCACGGTGTGTGAGTAAGCGCATCATCAGCATACCCATACCGTTTAACACGTCGTTTTCGGTTGCTAAAGTGAAAGGTTCGCGAGCACCTTCATAGTCAAAAGTGGAGCTTAACAGTGCTTCCGGATAGTCACAGTTGGGCCAATGGTCTGTCCATTGACGCTGACCCTGGAAACCACCTGCAATCGCATTGTGACCCACTTTTTCTTCCTCAAATGCATCGGGAAGATTTTTGTTGCCTGCCATCAGGTCTTTGATAATGCAGTACATTTTTACAGTAAATTCCCACTGTTTTTCTTTTTCTTCCGGGGTGAATTTGATGCGGCGTTCTTCCCCTAAAAATTCAACACTTTCCGGGTTATCGTCACGGCCCTCTTTGCAATGTTCTTTTGTCCAGGCAAGAGCTTTCTGATATTCTTCTTCGTTATAGATGCCTTCTTCCATTCGACGTAAGATTTCCACTTCGTCTACGGATTCAACACGCATACCGAAATAGCTTTCCATCATATCCTGGTCAATAATAGAACCTGCAATCCCCATACACTGAGAACCAATCTGCAAGTAGGATTTTCCACGCATGGTTGCAACTGCAACAGCTGCACGACCGAAGCGAAGCAGTTTTTCTTTTACATCTTCCGGAATTTCGGTAATCTGGTCTAAGTCCTGAACTTCGTGACCGTAGATACCAAATGCAGGTAAGCCTTTCTGAGCGTGACCTGCCAATACAGCTGCCAGATAAACAGCACCCGGTCTTTCGGTACCGTTAAAGCCCCACACACCCTTGATGGTCTGGGGGTCCATATCCATGGTTTCAGAACCATAGCACCAGCAGGGAGTTACAGACAGGGTAATGTCTACGCCTGCTTTTTTAAATTTATCTGCACAGGCAGCCGCTTCCGGTACCCGCCCGATACAAGTATCTGCTAAGATAACCTTAACAGGTTCTCCGTTAGAATAAAAAAGGTTTTCTTCAAAAAGTTTTTTTGCGGCATTTGCCATCGCCCATACCTGCGGTTCTAACGATTCACGCAGCATCATCGGACCACGGCGGCCATCTACAACCGGACGGATACCGATAACCGGATATTCGCCCACATATCTGTTTTCTGCCATAATTTTGTCCTCCGTTTATTTTAAAAATTTCATTTTCAATAGTTTGTCCTATCATTGTTATTCTATACTAAATCTACGGAATTGTCAACCAAATTTCCCGAATTTTCGCTGGATTATTATTCAAATTATACGATTTTTTTATTTTGCACTCCGTATTTATACTCAAAATTTCATAAAATTTAAAAAAAATTTATTTTGTAAAACAAAAATATTGAAATTTGGGAAAAAATATGCTATGATAATATCTGTTAAAAAAATTCAAATCTTTTTGAAAAGGGGCGATACACCTATGAAAAAAATTTATGAAGGCAAAACCAAAGACGTATTTTCTTTGGAAAACGGCAATGTACTCTTAAAATTTAAAGACGATTGCACCGGTAAAGACGGCGTGTTTGATCCCGGTGAAAACTCCGTTGGTTTAACCATCGAAGGCATCGGCAGAGAAAATTTAAGAACCTCAATTTACTATTTCGATTTGCTGAAAAAAGCAGGCATCAAAACTCACTATGTTTCTGCAAATGTGGAAGATGCTACCATGGAAGTTCTCCCCGGCAAGGTGTTCGGTCACGGGCTGGAAGTTATCTGCCGTCTGGTTGCAACCGGAAGCTTTGTAAGAAGATACGGCGAATATATTGCAGACGGTACTCCCTTAGAAGGCGGTTATGTGGAATGCACCTTTAAAAATGACGCAAAGGGCGATCCGCTGGTTACCGGCGAAGGCTTGGCAGCACTGGGTGTTATGAGTCCCAAAATGTTCGAGGATATGAAAGAACAAACCTTGAAAATTACCAAGATTGTTGCCGACGACCTGAAAACCATCGGTCTGGACCTGTGGGATATTAAATTTGAATTTGGTTACAACAATGACGAAGTGATTTTGATTGACGAAATTGCTTCCGGTAATATGAGAGTTTATAAAGACGGCAAAATCGTTGACCCCATTGAACTTACCAAGTTAATCTTAAACAGATAATTGCGGTTTGTAACATCACCGAGACCACAAAAGGCATGGATTTTCCATGCCTTTTGCTATCTGCATAACAGGTCCCGACGGGACGTTTCTCTGCACCTTATATAACGTGATGAAAAAAGACGAAATTCAAAGAATTTCGTCTTTTTATTTGGTTTGTTTTTGTAAATACAATACGGCAAAAAGCACCAGTATCATGCCCACAGTGCCGCTTACGGTAAGAGGTTCTCCTAAGAAAATGCCGCAGATTGCCGCAACCACCGGCTCAACCGTTGCCAAAACCGAGGCACGCCCGGGAGGTGTTTTCTCCAACCCTTTGGTATAACAGTAGTAAGCTGCCGCACCGGTTGCAATGCCGTAGAGGACAAGAAGCCACAAACTATTTGTGTGTTGAGAAAGGGTTACCAGCATTTCGGCAGGATTACAAAGCAGAGTTGCACCAGCCGATGCTACCAAAAAGGTGTAGGTAATCACTGTCAGAGTATCGTATTTTTTTAAGGCAAAGGCTGCAAAAACCGAATAGAGAGCATATCCAAAGCCTGCTCCCAAGCCAAAGAGAAGTCCTTTGGGAGATAATGCCGTCTGCGAATTGCACACTCCCGATACCAGAACGCAGCCAAAAAATGCAATCAGCAGTGCGAATATTTTATGCTTTGTAATCTTCTCGTGAAAGAAGATTGCCGACATCACCAGCACAAAAAAGGGAGCGGTATACAAAAGAATTGCCGCTACCGAAAGGGAGGTGTATTCCATTGCCTTAAAATAGCAGGTGTTAAAAAACACAAAGCTAAGTAAGCCCGTACCCAGAAAAAGAGGAAAATCCCTCCAATGGATTTTTAATTTTTTCGGGTTGGTAATGAATAAAATTGCAACCAATCCCAAAACAGTCACATAAGACCGCAAGGTAACCAGCTGCATGGCGGAAAAACCCAACGGGGTAAGATGTCGGACAAACAACCCGATGATACCCCACAGCACACCGCCTAAAATAATCAGAAACGATGATTTCATAAACAAGTCCTTATGACGATAAACTTCCTGTTTGTATAAAATTTGAATTATGTTTTGGAGGATTCTCAGCTTGGAAAGGTTCGTTTTCCCCGTTCGGTAACGATGAGATTCCTCGCTATCACTCGGAATGACAGGGGAGATGCTCAGAATGACAGACAGTGGCTGGTTTTTGTCATTCTGAACGGAGTGTCACTGACACGAAGTGAAGAATCTCCTGCTTTTCGACGTGTAAACCCTATAAGGAGATTCCTCAAGGCGTTGCCTTTCGGAATGACGGGGTAAACTCTCGGAATGACAGCCAGTGGCTGG
The DNA here is from genome assembly GCA_017936745.1 of Clostridia bacterium. Lineage (GTDB taxonomy): Bacteria > Bacillota > Clostridia > UMGS1840 > UMGS1840 > SIG452. Next base: position 29,355 of record JAGBEY010000018.1, on the reverse strand, counting down.
GTTTTGTCATTCTGAACGGAGTGTCACTGACACGAAGTGAAGAATCTCCTGCTTTTCTGTCAAGTGTAGTCTACGGAGAGATTCCTCAAGGCGTTGCCTTTCGGAATGACAGGGGAGATGCTCAAAATGACAGCCGGTGGCTGTTGCCTTGCCGGTCAGGGAATAAAACAAATCAGTATTTATTTCTGTATTTCTTTAACAAGAAATTATACAGGAATAACAGCAATAATGCACCAACAATTGTGGAGGATGTAATATAAATCCAGGGTTCTACCGAATTTTCAATTTTTAAGCTTTCCCACAAGCCGTTCTGCAAAGAAAGGGTATCGGCATCTAAGCTTTCGTAATATTCCGTTTTGACACCGGAATTTTCTGCATATAAAATTTCCATGGCATCCTCGTGCCAGTCCTCCATATAGGCGATATATTCTTCATCCTCACGAACTAAGGTGTGGGGAGAAGCATAGCCGATATATTCCGCATTGGCAACGGCAATCTCTTTTTCCAGCATAAAATTGATGTACTGCTCTGCCAGCTCCTTATTTTTTGCACAGGCGGGAACACACATAGCATCTACAAACACATTGGTTCCCTCCTCGGGATAATAAAACCCAAGCAAATCGTTGGAATCGTACATAGTCATATAGTCCCCGGCATAGTAGGGTGCGATTGCCGCAGAGCCGTTTTTCATTTTATTGAAAATTTCGTCCATAACATAGCTCTGAATGAGTGGCTTTTGCAGCTTCAGCTTTTCTGCTGCCGCTTCCCAAACCCGGGTATCGGTGGAGTTAACACTGTCTCCTGCCCAGTAAATAGCAGTACCAAAGGCATCACGGGGGTTATTGAACTGAAGAATCTGCCCCTTGTAGTTCTCGTTCCAGAGCAAATCCCAGCTTCCCAAATCTGCCTCGTCTACCATTTCAGAATTGTAGATAATGCCTACCATACCGCAGGTGTAGGGGACAGAATAGGTGTTTTCGGGGTCGTAAAACAAATTTTTAAAGGACTCGTCAATATACTCATAATTGGGAATATTGGAAAAATCAAGAGGAGCAAGCATATCTTCCTCAATCATTTTTTCAATCATATACTCGGAGGGAATCACCACATCATAAGTGGCAGAGCCGCTTTTTAACTTGTTATACATATCCTCGTTGCTGGCGTAGGTGGTGTAATTCACCGAAACAGACTTTCCAAGCACTTCTTCGCAGTATGCTTCAAACTCTGCATTCACATCCAGAGAATCCTCACTCCCGTCGGAGATATATTCGCCCCAGTTATACACATTCAAGGTAAGCTCCTCGGTGGTTTCTCCACAGCCGGTAAGGGAGGAAATGAGGAAAACTCCGATTACCAAAAGCAAACAATATTTCTTAATCACAGAGTCAACCTTCTTTCCGCATTTTTCTCTTTGGAGGACAGATTGGACAGAATGAGAAGCACCGTCACTGCCACAATCATCAGAGTAGACAAGGCGTAGATATCCGGCTTCACTTCCTTTTTGGTCATAGAATAAATGAGCAAGGGAAGTGTCTGAAAATCGTTGCCCGTGGTGAAATAACTGATAACAAAATCGTCTAAAGACAAAGTAAACGCCAGGATAAAGCCGGAAATGACACCGGGTAAAATCTGAGGCAATTCCACTTTAAAGAAAGACTGTAAGGGGGTGCAACCCAAATCCTGAGCCGCTTCGGGCAGTGCCCGGGGCATGGACAGAATTTTGGGACGAACCGACAAAATCACATAGGGCAAACAAAAGGTAACATGAGCAATGAGCAGAGTGAAAAAGCTGAGCTTTTCGTCACTGCCAAAGGCATTGCCCAAAAAAACAAACAGAAGCATCATAGAAATCCCCGTTACGATATCGGGATTCATCATGGGAATGTTTGTCACCGAAAGAACTGAATTTCTCCAGAAATTCTTTCTGAACTTGCAAAGACCCACTGCCGCCGCCGTTCCGATGACGGTGGAAATCACTGATGCACTCACTGCAAGAACCAATGTGTTTTTCAGGGCATTAAAGGTGTCGGGAGAGGAAAACAGCTCCCGGTACCAATACAAGGAAAGCCCCGTCATATCACCGGTGTTTGCCGTGGAGTTAAAGGAAAACAGCATCAGCACCAGAATGGGAATATATAAAATAATGAAAATCAGTGCAGTATAAATGCGGGATAATACTTTCATAATTTACTTTTTCCTTTCTATGGAAAAAATGGAAACGGAATCATACAGAGATTCTTGTTGTGCATTGGCACTCCGTTCCAAATGACAATAGAGAACAGCCGGTGGCTGTTTAACCTGCTTCCTCCTCATCGGCGAAGCGGTTCATAATTGCAAGAGATACCAAAACAAGTATCATCATCACCAGAGAGATTGCCGCACCTACGTTGTAGGTGGAAACATTCTGGAACTGGCGTTCGATGGTGTCACCGATAAGCTCAAAGGTGCCGCCACCTAATTTTTGAGAAATGTAAAAGGTAGAGATAGATGGCACAAACACCATGGTAATGCCTGACACAATCCCCGAGGAAGAAAGGGGCAGCACCACTTTCCAGAGTACCTGAACGGTATTACAGCCCAAGTCCCGTGCGGCTTCCAGCAAGTTTTCGTCCAATTTGGAAATGATGGTGTAAATGGGAAGCACCATATAGGGCAAAAAGTCATACACCATACCGAAAATGACTGCACCCTTTGTACCGATTAAATGAACCTTCCCCAAATTAAGTGCCCCTAAAATGCTGTTTAAAAAGCCGCCGTCATCCATAATAGCCATCATAGAATAGGTACGGATTAAAAGGTTGGTCCACATCGGAAGCATCAGAAGGGTTATCATAATTTTCTGGGATTTTTCTTTATAGCCTGCAATGATATATGCCAGAGGATAACCGATTAAAAAACAGATAAAAGTAGCGATTACCGAAAGACTCACCGAAAGCAAAAAGGTATTGGCGTGTTCTTTTAAAGCAAAAATATTTTCCCAGGTAAACACGCCGTAGGCATCGGTAAAGGTGTAATAAAGCACAAACAAAAGGGGTGCCAGAATAAACAGAACTGCCCATACAACATGAGGTGCGGCAGTAAGTCTGCCCAAATTTTTTCCGCTTTTTTCCATCCTAATCACCTACCGTTTCCGAGTTTCCAAGCTCCTCAATTTCGTCAGAGAAGGTGGAATAGTCACCATACTGACCGGAAAATTCGGATTTTTTCATAATATGGATGGCATCCGGCTCAATGTAAATGCCGATATTGGCACCCACATCCACAAAGTCGGTGGACTGAATCATCCACTTAAACCCGCCGATATCCACAATAATTTCATAGTGAACCCCTTTAAAGGTAACCGAGGTGACGGTTCCCTGAAGCATTCCCTCTGCTACGGATACCACATCCACATCTTCGGGGCGGACTACCACATCCACCGCTTCATTTGGCTCAAAGCCTTTGTCCACACACTGGAAGGTATGCCCGGAGAAGGTGACCTTATAATCTTCGTTCATCACGCCGTCTACAATGTTACTTTCTCCAATAAAATCTGCCACAAAAGCATTTTCCGGCTCATTATAAATGTCGGTGGGAGAGCCGATTTGCTGAATTTTACCCTCTGCCATAACCACAACCACGTCAGACATAGACAATGCTTCTTCCTGGTCGTGCGTAACATAGATAAAGGTGATGCCCGTCTGCTTCTGAATTTTTTTCAGCTCGTTTTGCATATCCTTACGAAGCTTTAAATCCAAAGCTCCCAAAGGCTCGTCTAACAAAAGCACCCGGGGGTGGCTGATTAAGGCACGGGCAATGGCAACACGCTGCTGCTGACCGCCGGAGAGCTTGGTTACATTTTTCCGCTCAAAGCCTTTTAAGGCAACCAGCTCCAGCATTTCTTTGACCCGTTTTACCACTTCCTGATTGGGAATTTTCTGCACCCGCAAGGAAAATGCCACATTTTCAAACACATTCAAGTGCGGAAACAGGGCGTACTTCTGAAAAACGGTGTTGATATGACGTTTATGGGCAGGCAGGTGGTTGATGGACTGCCCTTCAAATAAGATTTCACCCTCATCGGGAGTTTCAAACCCGCCAACAATCCGGAGTGTGGTGGTTTTTCCGCAGCCGGAAGGACCAAGCAAGGTGACAAACTGCTTGTCATAAATCTCCAGGTTAATGGAGTCCAGAACCTTTTCGTCCTCAAACTCTTTGGAAATATTTCTAAGTTCAATAATTTTTTTCATAACGCCATACTTCCTTTATGTAAAAATAAAAAGCAACAAAAAAAGCGAGTGTAAAAACACATCGCTTGTCTTTTCTGATGAAATGAGGGGAACAAAGCAAACTCCCCCTATCAACAGATTCGGATAGGTTTCAGAGCGTGATTACGCGTACTCTTATTGACCGTTTCACAAGTCGATGTGTGCCAAATCCGGCACGGGTTATAAAGTAACCAACTTATAAAATTTGAGCTTCTAACTCAATCAATAAGGCAGGCTTCCCTGCCAACCGGATGAAAATTCCGGCGTTTCGGCGTTCGACCCGGCTGTCCGTGTGGCCTTAGCTGAAGAATCAGCGGTCGTATTGTCACCCTCCGGAAGCAACACTTCCAAAGTCTGATGATAGTGTCAGTATATCACATATTTTTTTCAATGTCAACAAAATTTTACGGATTTTTCCCGAAAAATGCAGTAGGTGCTTTTCTTTTGGAAATAAGGATGATTTTCTTTTTTTATGATGTCAAAGAAACACCCAGTGGGTGTAGAAATTGTATTCCGGAAAGACCCCGTCGCGGGCTGTCATTCTGAGTGACCTCCTATGTCATTCCGAGCGATAGCGAGGAATCTCCTTATAGGGTTTATACGACCGAAAGCAAGAGATTCTTCACTCCGTATCGGTGATACTTCGTTCAGAATGACAATAAAATCAGCCAATGGCTATCGTCAAGGCGCAGAGAAAAGGGCACAGAATTAACAAACTGACCCCGAAGCCGTACATCAGTACTGCGAGAGGGGAAGTTTGTTGATAGCAAAAGGCATTTTTAATCAAAATTTGTTTGGAAAACAAATTTTCACCTTAGAAAAATATTATGCTTCTTCCTGATGCCTTTTGCGGTCTGTGTTCTTTTATCAAGCCTTTGGCTTTGCAGAGTACATTTCTACCATCATATCCGGCTGATAAGAAAGCTTCGCTTTCCGAAGTCCCTCAATTCCCATATCGTCCTCCCGGTTGATGTAGGTCACATCACTCCAGGCGTGTTTCACAAATTCCTGATTGATGATGGGATACGCCCCACGGTAGTCGGTGTCTGCCTTTTCAAAATGAATCAGGGCAGTATCCTCGTTCAGGCGTTCCCCGATGGAAAAGGCAACTACCTTGCCCTCCACCAAGATAACTCCGCCCTTTAGCTCTAAGGCATCAAAATGAGTCAGGGCATTTTCCAATGCAGTTTTTTCCAGTAAAATCGAATCGTCTCCCTCTGCCTGTTTCTTTTCATACCACGCCTCAATAAAGGGACGAAGCATTGCCAGATTGGAGGATGTCAGCGGTTCATAGGTATAGGAATACTGCTCTTTAAACTGGTTGATGTGATTCCGTTTGCCGTGAAGCTTTTTTCCGGATAAGGTGATGAGCTTGTCCGAACGGTACACATAGTTATCCATATCCCGCACCCGTTCAATGTGGAAAAATTCACCGCAATTTTCCCGAACCTTTTCCACATCCAGATGGGTAATGCCGTAAATATGATAATCCGTTCCGAACTGCTGGTCTAAGAAGGCTTTCAGCTTTCCGCAAAGGCAACCGCCCAAAGGCATCATAAAATACCGTTCACCGTTATAGATGCTTTTGCCCGTTGCCACCAGATGCTTTTCGTATTCAAAAAAACGGATATCCTCCGCATCTTTCCACAAAAACAAATTGGCAAAGCTTAAGTAAGAACACTTTGCCGGATTTTCCTTATAATATTCGTAAAATAAGCTGCGATCGTTTATGGTAAGAGGTTTTAGCTGCATACACACCTCCTGATTTCTTCCTGAATGTTCTCAATAGAACGCAAGCTTCCGTCTTTCACACACGGAATGATTGTCCAGTGATATTTTTGTGCCACATAGCAGGCATTGTCATAACAGGTTTTTAAATAATCTTTATCTGATTCGTGAATATCTTTTTTTGCCTCATTGGTGATTTTGTTGGCACGGTTTTTCATCAGCTCCTGTGCGGTTTCGGGAGGCATATTGAGAAAGATAATATGGTCAGGCTGAGGCAGCCCCAGAATGCCGTATTCCAAATCATAAACCCAATCCAAAAAGGCATCCTTTTCGGCAATATCCTTTACCTTTGCCGCCTGATGAATCATATTGGAGGTAACATAACGGTCAAAAATAATCACCGCATTTTCGTCTTTTGCAACTTCCTCCCACTTGGTTTTATAGGAGGCATAACGGTCTGCCGCATAAAAAATAGAGGCAATTTTTCCGTCTACACTGTCGGGCGTTTTTCCGAAATCACCGTTTAAATACATTTTTACCAAAGAGGAGGACGGGCTTTCATAATCGGGAAAGCAAAGCCTTACAACCTTAGTATCCGTATTTTTATAAAATTCATACAAAAGCTCCGACTGCGTCTGTTTTCCGCTGGCATCGGTGCCTTCAATTACAATCAGCTTTGCCATAGAGGTTCTCCTTTTAATCAATAATAAGGCTCTCTTGTGTAAAGGGAGTCCTTTCGACGCTTTTATAATTTTATCACAATTTTCCAAAAAATTCAATAGGCAGAAAGAGGGTTTTCCAAAAAATCAGACAATCTCACAAAAAATTTCAAAAAAATATTGCAATCAAAGCGTTTTCGTGATAAAATACCAAATAAGAAATTTTCAAAGCTTTTGTTGGAGGTAGCTGATATGACAAAAATAAAAGTTGGCATTGTGGGTCACGGGAACTTAGGCAGAGGTGTAGAAATGGCGATTTCTCACACCGACGATTTAGAGCTTTCTGCCGTGTTCACCAGAAGAAATCCCGAATCTCTTACCCCGTTAACCAAGGGAGTACCCGTGTATTCGGTGAATGATATTTTAAAGTTTAAAGATACCTTAGATGTGCTCATTCTGTGCGGCGGTTCTGCAACCGATTTGCCCGTGCAGGGGCCGGAGCTTGCTGCTCATTTTAACACGGTGGACAGCTTTGACACCCATGCAAAAATCCCTGAATATTTTGATGCAGTGGATGCCTCCTCCAAAGGAGCAGGAAAAGTGGGCATCATCTCGGTTGGCTGGGACCCGGGGCTGTTCTCCATTCAGAGAGCCTTATTCGGTGCAGTGCTTCCCGCCGGCAAGGATTACACCTTCTGGGGCAAAGGCGTCAGCCAGGGGCATAGTGACGCCATCCGCAGAATTGAAGGGGTAAAGGATGCCAAGCAGTACACTGTTCCCGTTCCTGCTGCCATTGAGGGAGCAAGAAGCGGCAACAATCCCGACCTTTCTACCAGAGAAAAGCACACCAGAGAATGTTATGTGGTAGCAGAGGAGGGTGCAGATTTGGCAAGAATTGAGCAGGAAATCAAAACCATGCCCAACTATTTTGCCGATTATGACACCACCGTAAACTTCATTTCCGAAGAAGAATTAAAACGTGACCATGCAGGTATTCCTCACGGTGGCTTTGTCATCCGGAGCGGAAAATCCGGCTTTGCATCGGAAACCAATCACGTGCTGGAATTTTCTTTAAAATTAGAGTCCAATCCGGAATTTACCTCCAGTGTACTGGTTGCCTATGCCAGAGCAGCGGTGAGGCTGAACCGGGAGGGCGTAACCGGTGCGAAAACCGTGTTGGACATTCCTCTTTCCTATCTGTCGGAAAAAGACGGTGCAACTCTCAGAAAAGAACTGGTATAATACCATTTTTGTTTTGTCATTTAAAACGAAGTATCACCGATACAAAGTGAAGAATCTCTTGATTTCGGTCGTTTAAACCCTATAAGGAGATTCCTCGCTGCCGCTCGGAATGACATAGGGGGTCACTCAAAATGACAGCCGGTGGCTGATTTCTTGTCATTCTGAACGAAGTGTCACCGATACAAAGTGAAGAATCTCTTGCTTTCGGTCGTATAAACCCTATAAGGAGATTCCTCGCTGCCGCTCGGAATGACATAGGGGGTCACTCAAAATGACAGCCGGTGGCTGATTTCTTGTCATTCTGAACGAAGTGTTACCGATACGGAGTGAAGAATCTCTTGATTTCGGTCGTATAAACCCTATAAGGAGATTCCTCGCTGCTGCTCGGAATGACATAGGGGGTCGCCTGGAATGACATAGGGGGGTCACTCAAAATGACAGCCGGTGGCTGATTTCTTGTCATTCTGAACGAAGTGTCACCGATACGGAGTGAAGAATCTCTTGCTGTTGGACAGAGTATCTGTGAATGAAAATCGGGACAACCTACCGAAATAACAAAATATTGATTTCCCTTAGGAGAGCTGTGGCAATTTGCCACAGCTCTTTTTTAAAATTGCATTTTTGAAAAATTGAGAAAACAATAGAAAAACGAAGAAAACAAGAGAAAACTATTTTTAGATTGAAAAATTTTAAAAAAATGGTTGACAAATGGGAGTCTATCTTGTATAATAAAATCCGTTCGGAAAAAACCGACTACAATTTGATTAAAATAAAGAATAAATATACTCGGAGGTTTCTTATGAAAGATACTTATCTTGCAAAAGCAGGACAGACCGAAGCAAAATGGTACATCGTTGATGCTGCAGACATCCCGCTGGGAAGAACCGCAGCAAAGGTTGCATCTATTTTAAGAGGAAAACATCGTCCTGAATTTACCCCCAATGTTGATTTGGGAGACCATGTTATCGTTATCAATGCTGAAAAAGCAGTTCTGACCGGTAACAAGCTGAAAAACAAAATTTACTACAGACACACCGGTTACATCGGCGGCTTAAAAGCAGTTCCCTATGAAAAGCTGATGGCTGAAAATCCGGAAAAAGCAATGATGCTGGCAATCAAAGGTATGCTGCCCCACAACTCTCTGGGTAGAAAAATGATTACCAAAGTTAGAATTTACAAAGGTGCTGAGCACGAAAATCAGGCTCAGAAACCCGAAGTATACAACGGTTAATAGGGAGGATATAAGATATGGCTAAAAATTTAGAAGTATATCTTGGCACCGGCAGAAGAAAAAGCTCTGTAGCGAGAGTTCGTCTGGTTCCCGGTAAAGGTAACATCACCATCAATAAAAGAGATATTGACGATTATTTTGGTTTAGAAACCTTAAAATTAGTTGTTAGACAGCCCCTGAACTTAACCGCAACCGCAGGTCAGTTTGACGTTATCGTTAACGTATACGGCGGCGGTGTTTCCGGTCAGGCTGGTGCAATCAGACACGGTATCACCAGAGCGTTGATTAACTTCAATGCTGAACTGAAATCCGAACTGAAAAAAGCTGGTTTCGTAACCCGTGACCCGCGTATGAAAGAAAGAAAGAAATACGGCTTGAAAGCTGCTCGTCGTGCACCGCAGTTCTCAAAACGATAACCTATCGACTTCTCACGACTTCACAAAGCCTTTATTTACGGGGTTTTTGGAGTTATCAGATGTTGTGGAAAGTTGCAAAAAGTGTGAGATAAGTAACACACAAGCAACATATATGCAACAAAGTTATCTAAATAGCAAAGATTTTAAAAGAGATGTTTTTCTCCACAGAAGAAAGACATCTCTTTCTTTTTGTTTTCAGATTTTATTGATTGCATCTATTAGCTCCTTCACATCCAAATGAGTATAAACTTTTTCGGTGAGCGTCATCGCACCGGCGTGTCCTACAATCTTTTTGATTATAGTTTGGGAAACTTTTGCTTCGGCAAGCATTGATATACAAGTATGACGGCAACAATGCGTAGTTTTGTCAAAGCCTAAGTTTTCCATTAAAGGTATAAAATAACTGTCGTAATAATTACGGTATTTGAATTGTTCCCCATTTTCAGTATGTAAAAGGTATTCACTATCGGTATCATTATACCAAGCCTTAAAGAATGGCAATACCTTATCTGCGATGGGAACTTTTCTTATACCGTTTTCTGTTTTACTGTCAATTACATCAAAGTATTGTTCTTCAATGTGAACATCACTTTTCAGCAAATCAAGCATTTCAGAAATACGAACACCTGAGTAAATCAGCATAAGAACAATTTGATAATATTTATCCTCCTGCTGCATCCATATACGCTCAAGCTCGTATTTGTCAAATTTGTTTTTATCTCTTTTGTTGGGATTTCGGTCTTTGTATTTTACTATGTCCACAAACTCAGCATAGTTTTTGTTGCACACATCATTTTTCAATGCGTATTCATACAACTGACCAAATAACACTTTGAGCTTACGCAGAGTTGGATAATTCTTATCGCAAGTATCTACCACATATTGCAAATCTGCAAGCTTTATTTCCTTAAACACCTTATTATACAAAGTGCCACATAGCTTATATGAAGCATTATACCCTTTAACATTAGAATCTGATATTGATGGAAATTTACTTGTCGACCACTTTTCAAAAATTTCTTGGAAAGTGATTTTTGCAGATGAAACATCAAATGGATTCTTGTTATACTCTGCAAGCATTTGAAGTCCGTCTGCCTTTGTAGGTGCATAACCTATTATAATGTATTCCTGCACCTGCTTGTCTTTATCCTTATCGTATCGCCAGCCTGCCGTCTTTCTGACTACATAAGGATTTCTTCTTTTTCCGGATAATTTCACGACGCTCCCATATCCGTTGGGTAATCTCAATTCTCCAAAACCTCCTTTAAATTAAGATTTTTATGATAAAGAGCTTATTGCTCGTCATCACCACTGTTTAATCTTCTTTCTTCTTCGAGTTTCTTTTGTAAATTCTGTCTATCAATTTCATTACGGCGCATTATAAATGTAGTTCTGTCTAATTCCTCGTATTCCTTATCGGAAAGCGTACATTTACTGTAATATTCCATTTTTACCTTCTGCCAAGCTCTGTATGCTTCATAATCCATCCAATAGGTTTTTAAAGATTCTCTGTTTATAGAAAATGTTTCCATAACATTGCAGAAATCAGGATTATACAAAGCATTTTCATCTTGTCCGTTGAAGATAAAAGCACATTCCCACTTGCCGTCTTTGCCCACCTTTTTTATATCCATATTAAATGAAAGCTCGTTCTTTCTGTCAATTTCAAAAAAGAATTCTAAAACATCAGATAAGGTTTCTGCCTTTATATGAGATGTATCATACCCCAATAAGTAATTTAATGTAGTGTTCAGAATTTCGGCAATTTCTCCTAATGTTGACAGTGGGATGTCAATTTCTCCACTTTCGTATTTTTGAACTGTCCTTAAAGATTTACCGAGTTTATCAGCTAAATCTGATTGATTGATTCGATTATACTTGCGTATTTCGGCAATTCTTTCGCCTACAAGCTTGTTTATTTCATTCACTATATATCACCTCTGAGGACATTATAACACATCTTTTTGCGAATTGCAAGTGCATTTACGAATTTTAATTACATATTTTTGAGAAAAAGGTATTGACAAGTCGTGAAACTTCGTGTATAATGAAAATGCGCATTGAGAGTGCGCAAATCTTGTAAGGAGGTAATAAGTATGAACGACAAGAGAACATTCGTCGAACTCCCAAAGTTTACAGGGAGAAATGTTCCCATAACGGAAATCGCAAAAGCAATAGGTAAAGACGCTCAATATGTACGAATCGGCTTGCAGCAAGGCATATTAAAGTTTGGTCATGCAATGAAGCTCGAAAATTCAAGCGAGTTCAATTACTATTGCCCCGATAAGAAGGTATGGGAAGAAACCGGATATTTCAGAGACACATCAAAATAGACTCGACTCTGAAAATTTTATATATAGGCTTGGAGGTGGTTATATGTGAGTGGCAATTTCTTCAAAATGGATAATGATATTTTTAAATGTGGGATAGATGCTTACGAATTTATGGTTTATTCATACCTTGTGATGAAAGCAGACAGAGAGGAAATGACCTGTTACCCAACGGCAGGGAAAATAGCTTTGGATTGTGGAATCAGTAAATCTCAGGTAAGAAAAGTTACAGCTTCTTTAGAGAAAAAAGGGTTAATCACAAAGGAAATGCGATACAAGAACACCATAAATGGCAAAAAGCATCAGACGAGTAGCCTCTATCATATAGAGCCACTGCCTATACAATATGGAGGGAGTGCCTCTGTATTAAATACCCACTCCCTATCCGATAAAGAGGGGAAATAAATAAACAAGAGTTATTATATCAATATTCATTTTATCAAAAACCACTACAACAAGAAGGTGATGTTGTGGATTACAACACAAAACAATTTTATTATTATCTCGATGAATGTTATTTTCATCCCGAACGAGATAAGGAATTTTCTTCTGAAACCGAAAAGAATTTGGCAAGAAAGGCTATGGAACTGCTTTGGAACAAAGAAAGCATTAAGGTAAACAATGTTACATATTCCAATGAGGAAATAAGACAAAAGCTACTTGATGAAATGATGCCTGAGATTTTAGACAGAGCCATAGAGGTTTACCTAGATGCAAAAGGTGTCAAATCAGAAACACCCTATCTTGCAGGTTGTATCTTCAGAACCCTCATAGACTACGATGCGTATATAGATCGGTTATTCAGACAGACATTCAGAGGGTAAGTAAAGGAGAATTCTACTAATCATTTTCACGGAGCCGCACACGGCTCTGTGGAGGTGGTTAGAGAAAATAAATAATAAATTCAAGGAGGAATCATCAATGAAAGAAAGGTTTATCGAAAATGGAATTGAGTATGTAAGAAACGGCGATTATTACATACCAAATTTAGAAGTGCCGGAATGTAAGTACGAGATTAAAAAGTACGGGAGATTGAGAAGACAGCATTTGAAAACAAATAAGCCTTGTCAATACAGTATGCTTCTTATGACCGGAAAGCTGCTCGACCATTTACACGAGGTTGATGTTCAGGCGCAAGAATTTTTAGACCAATTTATCAAGGAAGCAGAGAAAACTGCACCTGACAAAGCAACCCATCAAATGGCGTGGGTTGGTCATATGAACAACGCAAAGGCGTGTGCAGAGGAAATCATCTACACCGAGATAATTTATATTTAATGTTGTAACAAGCACTGAATTTGGCATTACAAATTCGATTTTTAAGGGATACCCCTAACACCCCAAACATGAAAGGAGGCGGCAAGATGCGCAACCGAACAAAGACATTTTCGGCAAGGCTGAGTGAGCAGGAATATAAAACCTTGAACAAGGCAATAGCAAAAACAGGTCTTACAAAATCAGCTTTTATACGAACAGTTGCAAGAGGATATTTACCCAAACCTCGACCACCAAACGGCTATGATGAAATGGTGTCAGAACTTACAGATGTTGCCACCAACCTTTATTCCGTTTCAAATGGTATGTTAAATATAAATAAAATTGACACCACATTTTTGAGAAGTCAGGCGGAGCGATTGGATAAGGTAATTTTACAAATAAATACCTTCTACACCGTTCCCGACAAAATCAAGGGAGGCGATATAAAATGGCAACAACAAAAATATGGGACATAAAAGGCAGAGTTGATACACTTATAAATTATGCTGCTAATCCCGAAAAGACAGATGGCAAGATTTATAATGAAAAGCAAATACAAGCTCTCCATGATGTTATGAACTATGCTTCTGATGATTACAAAACGGAGCGAAGCTTGTATGTATCGGGCGTTAATACAACGCCCGATACGGCAAAGAAAAAGATGCACCAAACAAAGCTCCGTTATGGTAAGACAGATGGTATTGTAGCATTTCATGCCATACAGAGCTTTAAGCCGGGAGAGGTTACACCCGAAATTGCTCATGAAATCGGAAGAAAGCTTGCAAAAGAAATGTGGGGCGATAGGTTTGAGGTGGTAATTGCAACACACCTGAATAAAGAACACCTGCACAATCACTTTGTAATTAACTCTGTATCCTTTGTAGATGGTAAAAAGTGTTATGACAATACCGCAAATTATAATCTTATGAAAAAGATTTCTGATAGGCTTTGTGAGGAATATAATTTGTCGGTGATACAAAATCCAAAAAGCAAAGGAAAGCATTATGCAGAATGGTTAGCAGAGAAAAATGGCTATCCCACTATAAGAGGACAGATAAAGGATGAGCTTGATGGAATTATACAAGGTTCATATACTTATCAAAGCTTTTGGATGGAACTCAAACGCAGAGGTTATGAGATTAAGGATACGGGCAAATACATAGCATTAAAACCAACCTTCTCTGAAAAATATATCCGTCTTAAATCTCTTGGTGAAAATTATAGCCCTGAAGCAATTAAAGAGCGTATTATTAGGGCGAGGAACGGAATAAAAGATTTAGATAGACCAAAGCCTGATTACAATGCTTGGCTTAAAAAGTATGAGCCGATAAAACTCAAAGGCTTTAAGGCTCTGTATTATCGTTACTTATATCTGTTCGGGAAGATACGAAAGAAGGAACCACCACAAAGGGTGTGTTTCTATCTGAGAGAGGAACTTATAAAATTCGAGCGATACCAAAAGCAGTTTCATTTTCTTTATGACAACGATATTGAAACATCAGGTCAGCTTATTGAAATGAAGCAAACGGCTGAAGATAGGATTTCCGAACTGACATTACAACGGTCAAGATTATATCACAAGCCTGATGCTAAAAGCGAAATCGCAGATATAAATACAGAGCTGAAGAAACTGCGGGCGAAATTCAGAATGTGTAACAATATTTTGACCGATTCCGAGCGTATCGCTGAGCGTTACAACGAAGCTCAAAGGCTTGAACAGGAGGCAACGACACCACAAAAATACAAGAAAAAAGATAAAAATGATGAACATACACGATAGGATTGGAGGAACTTATGAAAATTGCAAAAACAATTATTATTTTAACTTTGGTAAGTATTTTTACCACAACCACATACGCAGCAGAGGTGCCGAGAGAATCGGCACCCTGCAATGCCTCAAATGAAGCAATCATATTTGTTGAAAGTTTTATATGCGATATTTTAACCGAAGTACAAAACGGAATGGGATATGCCGATGCAAGAGCTAAATCAAATCGTATATTCTTTAATGCTTGGCTTAACGGTCAGACAAACGGGTATAGCTACGGAGAACTTGTCGATATAGCTAACTGTGCAATATGGCAATATCGGGATATGTATCTGCGACCTGATTTTTATATAAATAATCTTGAAAAAGTTAGAGTGATAATCGCTCCTGTAATTGAAGATTATAAATCCGGTAAAATCACTTATGCAGAAGCAGAGTTCAATGCACGAACAAAGATTTATCAATCTGTCAAACCCGATTTCAATCCCGATGTGGAATATATGAAAGATCCTTTATCAAGAGATATTCCGTCAGTTGATAACAGCTTATTTATACTTGCGAGAAAATTAATATTAGGGTTATAAAAAATTCATAAAGGTGTGACTTCGGTCACATCTTTTTTAATATAATTGGGTTAAGTAATATTTAGAGTTAATAAATTTTTTAAAAAATTTCTATTTACCTATTGACAAGATAGGTAAATAGTGTTATACTATTACCAACCTAAACGATAGGTAATTTATTTGAGAAAGGAGAACAATACCATGATAAAGTTTTATGCTACCGCTATAATTATGATGGGGATGTGCATGTGGATTTGTCAGATGTGCATTAGCTTTTGTGCGTTTATTTCCGATATGTTCTCCATCTCAGAGAAAAAACATTGTGCCGCATAACCTAAAAGCGGATTAACATTGCTTTTAACCGGGAGACTTTTCGGAGTCAACCGGTTTTTAATTTTATTAGGAAGGTGTAAAAAATGAGTTTTCGATTTGAAAAGCTTGTCAGAGCAAATTACAGATTTGGACGAATGTAATACATATTAAGTATTATAAAACTACCATTAAATATTAAAAATATAAGAACTTAAACTTAAATATGAAAGGAAATAAATATTATGTCAGAATTTAAATTTGAAACACTTCAGCTCCATGTAGGTCAGGAAAATCCTGATCCCGCAACAGATGCAAGAGCAGTACCGATTTATGCAACTACTTCTTATGTATTTAAAAACTCGGCTCATGCTGCTGCCCGCTTTGGACTTACAGACGCAGGCAACATTTACGGCAGACTTACCAACTCCACACAGGATGTATTAGAGCAGCGTATCGCAAAGCTTGAAGGCGGTGTTGCAGCTTTGGCACTCGCATCCGGTGCGGCAGCTATTTCTTATACAATCGAAGCACTCGCACAGAATGGCGGTCACATTGTGGCACAAAAAACCATATATGGCGGCAGCTATAACTTGCTTGCACATACACTTCCAAACTTCGGCATTACCGCAACTTTTGTAAACATTCATGACCTCGCGGAAGTTGAAGCGGCAATTCAGGATAACACAAGAGCTATTTACATAGAAACCCTTGGTAACCCGAACAGCGATATTCCCGATATCGACGCACTCGCAGAAATTGCTCATAAGCACGGCTTACCCCTTGTTGTTGACAACACCTTCGGTACTCCGTATCTTATCCGTCCTATTGAACACGGTGCAGATATCGTGGTACATTCTGCAACCAAATTCATTGGCGGTCACGGAACAACACTTGGTGGTGTGATTGTAGATTCAGGTAAATTCGACTGGGAAGCATCCGGTAACTATCCTGCAATCGCTACTCCAAATCCAAGCTACCACGGCGTATCATTTACAAAGGCTGTGGGACCTGCTGCCTTTGTTACATATATCCGTGCAATACTTCTTCGTGATACAGGTGCTACACTTTCACCTTTTGCAGCATTCCTTCTTTTGCAGGGAGTTGAGACACTTTCACTCCGTTTAGAGCGCCATGCTGAAAACACCAAGAAGGTTGTACAGTTCCTTGCAAATCATCCGCAGGTAGAAAAGGTTAACCATCCGTCGCTTTCCGACCATCCTGATAATGCCTTATATCAGAAGTATTTCCCAAATGGCGGCGGTTCTATCTTTACATTTGAAATTAAAGGCGGTCAGGAGGAAGCGCACAAATTTATTGATAATTTGGAAATTTTCTCTCTGCTTGCCAATGTTGCAGATGCAAAGAGCCTTGTAATCCATCCGGCAACTACAACCCACAGTCAGCTTACTGCGGAAGAACTTGAAGATCAGGGTATCAAACCTAACACAATTCGTCTTTCTATTGGTACTGAACACATTGATGACATTATCGCTGACTTGCAGAAAGGATTTGAGTCGATAAAATGATTACGACAAAGAGAATTGTAACAGCATCATTGCTTGCCGCCTTAGTTTGTGTGGCAACAATGATAATAAAAATACCGTCACCGCTTAAAGGATATCTGAATTTAGGAGACTGCATAGTTCTGCTTGCAGGTTGGAGTTTATCACCGTTTTACGGTTTCCTTGCTGCCGGAATCGGCTCGGCTCTTGCGGATGTATTCTCAGGTTATATCGCATACGCCCCAGCAACTTTTGTAATAAAAGGATTGATGGCGATTATTGCTTATTTCGGTTTTCATCTTTTGCATAAGCGATTAGGCAATTTTTTATCAAGGATATTAAGCGGTACATTATCCGAAATAATAATGATTTTAGGATATTTCGTATTTGAAGGCTTTTTATACGGTTTTGTTCCCTCTTTGGTAAACATACCAGCCAATGCCGTACAAGGAGCCGCAGGACTTATAATCGGAACAATACTTGTTAAAGTATTCGAGAAAAATAAAATTATAGTACAATAAATTTTTAAAGGAGATTTAATATCATGAAAAAATTAACTTCACTTTTACTTATTGCAGTTTTAACACTTGCCACTGCATTTTCTCTTACAGGATGCGGTACAGACTCAGACAAAATTACGATTGGTATTCCTAATGATACTACCAATGAAGCAAGAGCTCTGCTTCTGCTTGAAGATTTGGGCTACATAAAGCTTAAAGATGGCGCAGGTATCACTGCAACCATCCTTGATGTTGAAGAAAACCCTCACAATATTGAATTTAAAGAGGTAGAGGCTGCTCAACTTCCCAACACTCTTCAGGATGTAGATTATGCAGTAATCAATTCAAACTATGCTATTGACGCAGGACTTAATCCTACAAAAGATTCTCTCGGCATCGAAGGCTCAGCATCAGCATACGGTAACATCCTTGTTGTAAAGAAAGGTAACGAAAATACCGACATTATTAAAGCACTTTCTGCAGCACTTGAAAGCAAGCAAGTAAAGGATTTTATTGAAGCTGAATATGACGGCGCAGTAGTATCTGTAGTTGATAATCCGACAGATGGTTATGACGCATCTGTTGATTATGCAGCACTTGCCGGTAAGAAAGTTACTATTGGAGCAACGCCTGCACCTCATGCCGAAATTCTTGAAATTGTAAAGGATATTCTGGCAGAAAAAGATATAACTCTTGAAATCATTGAATTTACTGACTATGTTCAGCCTAACAACGTGGTAGAAAGCGGCGAAGTTGACGCAAATTACTTCCAGCATATTCCTTATCTTGATGACTTCAACGCAGAAAACGGCACACACTTAGTTTCTGTTGCAGCTATTCATGTTGAACCTATTGGAATTTACGGCGGCAAACAAACTACACTTGATGCAATAAAATAACAAATAATTAAACCGGAGGCTATTATGATAGAAATAAAGAATATATCAAAAAAATTTAATACAGCCGACGGCATAGTGGAAGCGTTAAAAGATGTATCGTTATCAATTCCGGATGGAGATATCTTTGGAATAATCGGTATGAGTGGTGCAGGAAAAAGTACTCTTGTACGATGTATCAATATGCTGGAAAGACCTGACAGTGGCACTATAGAGATAGACGGATGCGACCTTGGGAAACTGTCGGAAAAAGAGCTTCGCACTGTTCGCCGCGACATCTCAATGATATTTCAGGGATTCAATTTACTTATGCAGCGAAACTGCTTAAAGAATGTATGCTTTCCCCTTGAGCTATCCGGTGTAAAAAAGCTTGATGCAAAGAAAAAAGCACTTGAGCTTTTGGATATTGTTGGTCTTAGAGATAAAGCTAAAGCATATCCTGCACAGCTATCCGGCGGTCAGCAGCAAAGAGTTGCTATTGCCCGTGCCCTTGCAACAAATCCTAAAGTTCTGCTTTGTGATGAAGCAACCAGTGCACTTGATCCGACAACAACTAATTCTATTCTGGAATTGATAAGAAACATCAATAAAAAGCTTGGTATTACGGTTATTATCATCACTCATCAGATGAGCGTGGTTGAAAGCATATGTAAGAATGTTGCAATTTTGGATGACGGCGTGGTTGTTGAACAAGGTGCGGTTTCCGAAGTGTTTGCACATCCGAAATCGAAGGCGGCACAGAATCTGGTATTTCCCGAAGGCAGCTCAGGCTCGGTTGTTATAAGTGAGTCAGGCGACAGAATTATCCGTGTTGTTTTTAACGGTGCATCAGCAACAGGTACTCCTCTTATTGCAAGAATGGCAGTTCAAAAAGGAATTGAAGCCAATATCGCTTATGCTTCTACCAAGAGCATTAACGGCAAGGTCTACGGAAGCATGCTTCTTGGTATTGCAGGTGATGAAAGTAATGTAAATTCTGCAATAGAGTTTTTGATGCAGACACCTGATGTTATTGCTGAGGAGGTGGAGCCCTGTGTTTAACGATATTTTTTCATCAGGAGCATTGATTGAAGCATGGCAGATTATCCAGACACAATTTCCGCTTGCAATATGGGAAACCATTTATGTAACGATTTTGGCAACGGTATTTGCAATTCTAATCGGACTTCCTCTCGGAGTTTTATTGGTAGTTGGTGAAAAAAGCGGTGTTCTTCCAATTCCGGCATGGTTTCTGCAGGTTTTGAATGTAATCATCAACCTGCTCCGCTCTGTACCGTTTCTGATTTTGATGATTTTGGTTTTTCCGCTTACAAGGTTAATTGTAGGAACAGTTGTGGGAACAACTGCTTCAATCGTGCCCCTTGTTATAGCAGCCTTTCCGTTTGTGGCAAGACTTGCAGAAAGCAGTTTAAGAGAAGTTAATCCAAATATTATCGAGATGGCACAAAGCACAGGAGCCGCGCCTTTGCAGATAATTATAAAGGTAATGATACCCGAAAGCATACCGTCACTTATATCAAATGCTGCGATTGCCTTTACCACAATTCTTGGGTACTCGGCGATGAGCGGTATTATCGGAGGCGGCGGTCTTGGAAAAATCGCAATAAACTATGGCTATTACAGATATAAATATCTGATTATGGTTTTGGCTGTTATTCTGTTGATTCTGATAGTTCAGGTGTTTCAGAGTATAGGCACTCATTTATCTGCAAAAACAGATAAACGATTAAAGCGTAAATAGCATATAATAATAGGAATAAGGAAGGAGGAATCGAAAGGATGAGGCTTAATTTGGAATTTATGGCTAAATACTTGCCCATGTATATAGATGCAGCAAAACTCACAGTAGAAATAGCATTCTGGGGAATTGTATTTTCTTTAATTGTAGGCTTTTTATGTGCAATAGTAAGATATTATAGGACTCCTATCCTGCACAGAATAGTTGCAGTTTACATAGAGATAAGCCGTAACACCCCACTGTTGGTTCAACTTTTTTTCCTCTATTTCGGACTTCCTAAAATCGGAATTGTTTTAAGCACAGAGGCTTGTGCAATTATAG
Source organism: Clostridia bacterium (assembly GCA_017936745.1). Lineage (GTDB taxonomy): Bacteria > Bacillota > Clostridia > UMGS1840 > UMGS1840 > SIG452. Next base: position 8,645 of record JAGBEY010000018.1, on the reverse strand, counting down.
GGATAACTTTCTTGGGCGGCAGTTATATGGCAGAATCCATACGAAGCGGATTTGAAGCGGTAGATAAAGTTCAGGTTGAATCGGCGCAGAGTCTTGGACTTGGACGCTGGCTTACAATGAAAGAAGTAGTCTTTCCGCAGGCACTTGCCGTATCGGTTCCGGGTATATGTGCAAACGTAATTTTTCTTATCAAGGAAACCTCTGTTGTCAGCGGAATCGCTCTTGCCGACCTTATGTATGTGACAAAGGACCTGATAGGCCTTTACTATGAAACCGATGAAGCGTTGATTATGCTTGTAATCTTCTATCTTATTATCCTGCTTCCGATTTCAGTTGTCGCATCTATTCTGGAAAGGAGGCTTAGACATGCAGGATTCGGGAATTAGTGTACTTTTTATGGGAAGCAACTTTTTAAGACTTCTCGAAGGACTTTGGGTAACAGTAAGAATCAGCTTGATTTCAGTCATATTGTCCATACCGCTTGGAATCCTTTTCGGTATGTTTATGACGCTCAAAAATCCCTTTTCAAAAGTGATAAGCCGTATATATCTTGAATTCATTCGCATTATGCCTCAACTTGTGCTTTTATTTATAGCATATTTCGGTGTAACAAGAGCATTTGGATGGAATTTGTCGGCAGAACTCAGTGCAGTTATCGTATTTACACTTTGGGGAACCGCTGAAATGGGCGATTTGGTAAGAGGCGCCCTGATTAGCATACCAAAACATCAGTATGATAGTGCCGAGGCACTTGGTATGACAAAGATGCAGACCTTTGTTTATGTGGTTGTTCCCCAAACGATGAGACGGCTCATACCTCTTACCATCAATTTAACAACACGAATGATAAAAACAACAAGCCTTGTTGTGCTTATCGGCATAACAGAGGTGTTAAAGGTTGGAAAGCAAATCATTGATGCAAACCGATTTGATTATCCTACTGCAGCTCTGTGGGTGTACGGTGTAGTATTTCTGCTTTATTTTCTTGCCTGCTGGCCCATATCAATTCTTGCCAAGCGGTTAGAAAAGCGTTGGAGGTGAAAAAATGGAAAACAAAATTCAGCTTCAGGTGTCAAACTTAAAAAAGCAGTTCGGCAGTGAAACTGTTCTTGACGGTATCAACCTCGATATTCATAAAGGTGAAGTAGTTGTTGTTTTAGGTCCGTCAGGATGTGGAAAAAGCACGCTGCTTCGGTGTATAAACGGCTTGGAAACACCAACAGGAGGAACTGTTTCTGTAGACGGGATTGAAGTAACCTCAAGCAATAAGAAAATAACACAGATTCGGCAGAAAATCGGTATGGTTTTTCAAAGCTATGATTTGTTCCCCCATAAGAACATTATGGATAATATAACCTTGGCTCCTGTTAAAGTTCAGAAACGACCTCGTAAGGAAGTGGAACAGGATGCGGAAAGGTTATTAAAAAGAGTTGGTTTGTGGGAAAAACGAAAAGCTTTTCCAAGAGAACTATCCGGCGGTCAGAAACAGCGTGTAGCAATCGTCAGGGCACTTTGCATGAAACCGGAGGTTATGCTCTTTGACGAGGTAACTGCTGCTCTTGATCCTGAAATGGTAAGAGAAGTTTTAGAAGTTATGCTCGAGCTTGCAGATAGAGGTATGACGATGATTATTGTCACTCACGAAATGCAGTTTGCAAGGGTGGTAGCAGACCGGATTATATTTTTGGAGGGCGGAAAAATCCAAGAGGAATCCAGTCCTGAAGAATTTTTCACAAATCCCAAAACACAACGGGCAAAGGACTTCCTGCAAACCTTTACTTTTGAAAAACGCAAGACAAACAATATTTAAATTATTATTTTGAAAGAAGGAATTTATCATGAAAAGAAATCTCATCACAAAATTTATTACTTTAGCACTTAGCACACTGCTTCTGACGGGTAGCCTTGCGGGATGCGGTACACAAACGACAAACAATGAAGGACAGCCGGAAGCCCCGTCAGTATCATATCGCACTGTTGACGAAATCAAGGAAAGCGGAAAAATTGTAATCGGTGTATTCAGCGACAAAGCACCCTTTGGTTATATTGATGAAAACGGAAAGTATCAGGGATATGACGTTTATTTTGCAGAGCGTATTGCAAAAGACCTCGGTGTAGATATTGAATATGTTTCAACCGATCCTGCAAGCCGTGTTGAATACGCAGCAACAGGTAAGGTTGATATTATCCTTGCAAACTTTACCGTAACCGAAGAACGAGCTCAGCAGGTTGATTTTGCACTTCCTTACATGAAGGTAAAATTGGGTGTTGTTTCACCAGATAACGCTCTAATTACCGATATAGAACAGTTAAACGGCAAAAACCTGATTGTAGTTAAGGGTACAACTGCTGAAACATATTTTACAGAGAACTATCCCGAAGTTAATCTTCAGAAGTACGATGAATATGCCGATGCTTACAATGCACTTTTAGACGGACGCGGAGATGCATTTTCAACAGATAATACGGAAGTTCTTGCATGGGCAATTTCCAACCCCGGTTTTACTGTAGGTATTGACGCACTCGGAAATGCAGATACCATTGCTCCTGCCGTTCAGAAAGGTAATTCTACACTTTTAGAATGGTTAAATGATGAAATCGTTTCTTTAGGCGCGGAGAAATTCTTCCACGCAGATTATGAAGAAACTTTAGCACCTGTATATGGCGAAGCTGCTAATCCTGATTCACTCGTAGTTGAAGGCGGAAAAGTTGACTGATTGAACAAAGACTCCGATGCGTCAAAACTGCATCGGAGTCTTTTACGAAAGGAATATCAAGAATGAATAAGGCGTTAATTGCAATGAGTGGCGGTGTAGATTCAAGTGTCGCAGCTTGCCTGATGAAAGAACAAGGATACTCGTGTTTGGGCATTACAATGAAATTGTTCCATAACGAGGACGTAGGTTTGTCAAGAGAACACACCTGCTGCTCACTGGAAGATGTAGAAGATGCCAGAAGTGTTGCATATCAGTTAGGCATTCCGTATTATGTATTTAACTTTACAGAGCGCTTTCGTGAGTGCGTTATAGATAAGTTTATTGAGGCTTATGAAAACGGAATAACACCTAATCCGTGCATAGATTGCAACCGGTATTTAAAGTTCGACAAGCTTTTTCAGCGTGCCAAAGAACTCGATTATGATTATGTGGTAACAGGTCACTATGCCCGTGTTGAATATGATACCTCATCAAACAGGTATTTACTGAAAAAAGCACTTGACCGTGATAAAGATCAAAGCTATGTTCTCTATGCAATGACGCAGGAACAGCTTGCACACACATTGTTTCCTCTTGGCAAACTGACAAAGTCCAAGGTTCGAGAGATTGCTGAAAAGCATGGTTTTATCAATGCCAAAAAGCATGACAGTCAGGATATTTGCTTTGTCACTAACGGTAAATATGCAGACTTTATAGGGGTATATACGGGTAAGAACTATCCCAAAGGGAATTTTGTTGATTTAAACGGTAATATACTTGGCACCCACCAAGGTATTATTCATTATACAATAGGTCAACGCAGAGGATTAAATATTTCGGCAGGGGTTCCTATGTATGTTTATGATATTAACCCCACAAACAATACGGTTATTCTCGGAACGGATAACCAGCTATACACTAAAAAGCTTATAGCAAAGGATATCAATCTGATTTCGGTTCCTTTTTTGGAAAAAACGGTAAGATTAAAAGCAAAAGTACGATACCGCCATTCTGAACAATGGGCAACCGTAACACAAACAGATAGTGATACTTTAGAAATTGAATTTGATGAGCCTCAGCGTGCAGTCACCAAGGGACAAGCTGTTGTATTATATGACGGCGATATTGTTATCGGTGGCGGCACAATACAATGATGTTTAAGGAGTGAATAAAATGGGACAAAAAATGTACGGAAATGAATATGGATTCAGCACAAGAGCCGTTCATACCGGAAATGATGTGGACGGTGAAACAGGGGCTATTAAACGCCCGATTACAATGGCAAACAGTTATGAACTGCCTTATGATCCGACAGATATGAACTGGTCTGATGCCGGCGGTAATCTTTATACAAGAAACGGTGGTTCCAATCAGAAATATTTGCAGGAGAAGCTTGCGTCATTAGAGGGCGGCGAAGATTGTATCGTTCTTGCAAGCGGTGTTGCGGCATTATCGGGACTCTTCTTCGCACTGCTCGAAAGCGGAGACCATGTTATATTTTCGAATATAACATATATTGCAGTTTACAGACTGCTGAATGAATTATTTAAGAACAAATTTAATGTGGAAACAACCATAGTGGATGTATCAGATTTAGAGGCAATAAAAGCTGCCATTCGTCCGAATACAAAGCTTATACATATTGAAACACCGGGAAATCCTACGCTTTCCATTTCCGATATACGACAAATAGCTGAAATAGCACACCAAAACGGAGCGTATCTTTCGGTTGATAACACTTTTGCCTCGCCGTACAATCAGCGCCCGATTGAACTCGGAGCAGATTTTTGTATTGAAAGTTTAACTAAATATATAAACGGACACGGTGATGCTATGGGTGGTGCTATTATAGGAAAAAAGGAACATCTTGACATTATTCGTGCTCAGTCGCAAATAAATCTTGGCGGCACAATCAGTCCTTTTAATGCATGGCTGATTATGAGAGGTGCAGTAACACTTCCGCTTCGTATGAAACAGCATAACCAAAATGCGCAGGCAGTTGCAGAATGGTTAGAAAAGCAACCTTGCGTAAGTTTCGTGTCATATCCGGGACTAAAAAGCCACAAAGGACATGAAATTGCGAAAAAGCAAATGGCTCCCGGATTTGGCGGAGTACTGTCATTCGGCCTAAAAGCTGACCATGATACGCATAATCGGTTTGTCAGTCATCTGAAAGTAATCACTTCTGCTGTTTCGCTCGGTCATGATGAAAGTCTGATTGTATTTATCGGAGAGAACGATGAACGCCAATATCTATATCCGGAAGAATTTAATAATGGCTTTTTCAGGTTCAGTGTTGGGATTGAGGATATAGAAGACATTATTCAGGACTTAGAACAGGCACTGCGCAAGGTAAATTTGTTATAAGTTCACTTGATTTATACATAAGCCTTGTGGTAAAATAGGTAAAAGGATGATAACAGAGGTGATATAGAATGTTGATATCTACAAGAGGCAGATACGCCTTAAGAGTTTTGCTTGACCTTGCCGAGCATAAGGGTGACGGATATATTCCAATGAAAGCTGTTGCTGAGCGTCAGGGACTATCGCTTAAATATATTCAGGCAATTATGCCTGTTTTATCTAAAAACGGGCTTATAGAGGGCGTGCACGGAAAAGGCGGCGGTTATCGTTTGTCAAAGCCATTGTCTGAGTATAGGGTTGGAGATATTTTAAGACTCACAGAGGGCAATTTGGCGCCTGTCACCTGCCTTGAATGTGATGCAAAGCCTTGCGTGCGAGCAGATACTTGTCCCACACTTCCTATGTGGACAAAATTCCACAAGATGGTTAATGATTATTTTGACGGAATTACTCTCGAAAATTTGATAAAAAACAAATTACCTATTGACAAAGTAGGCAAATGGTGATATAATAACCACAACTTAATAATTATCAAACCGTTGAGGCAGAAAAAAGGCAGACAAAGGCTTTTCCGAGCGAGTGGATTATGGTGTGAGTTCCACAAAGGTCTCCTGCGTAATATGGGCTGCCAAGGGCTGTGAGGAAATGCACAGACGTAAGACTCGCGTAAGAAGTCGGGAGTATGCTGGTACTCTGCTAAGTGCACTGGTCTACAGTGAAGCAAGGTGGCACCGCGGATATTTGTATTTATTCGTCCTTGACAGAATTAGTATATTTCTGTCAAGGACGTTTTTATTTATCCTCCTTTGGCAGTAAATATAAAAGAACAAAAGGAGTGTTTTCTATATGTTTATATTTTCAAAACGATGGCAAGGGCTAAAACACGAATAGTTTTCTTGTAAAGAGGTCTTGCATATGTATATATTAAGTAAATGTTGGAGAACCGGAAAGGTTCTCAAAGAAATAAAGTGATAACTAATTAAACATACATAAAATTAAAAAATGATTTTTGGAGGAATTTTACCATGAAATATAATGATATTGAATTTAACACATACTTTAAAAACTATCCTGACGCAAACGGCTTTTTCGGCAAATACGGCGGCTCATACATTCCACCCGAACTGCAAACTGCTATGAACGAAATATCCGAAGCTTATCAGACTATCTGCAAATCGAGAAAATTTATAAACGAGCTTCGTAGAATCCGCAAAGAGTTTCAAGGAAGACCGACACCGATTTCGCATCTTGCAAGACTGTCCGATAAAATCGGTACAGGCGTTCAGCTTTATGTAAAGCGTGAAGACCTAAACCATACCGGAGCACATAAATTAAATCACTGTATGGGCGAGGTTTTGCTTGCAAAATATATGGGTAAGAAAAAGGTTATTGCAGAAACAGGCGCAGGTCAGCACGGTGTTGCACTTGCTACTGCTGCGGCATATTTCGGTCTTGAATGTGACATCTATATGGGTGCTGTTGATATTAAAAAGCAGGCACCAAATGTTGCAAGAATGAAGATACTCGGTGCAAGAGTAATTGAAGTAACTGACGGACTGCAGACACTCAAAGAAGCGGTTGATGCGGCATTTATGGCATACTGCAATGAATATAAAGATGCCATTTATTGCATAGGTTCTGTTGTAGGACCTCATCCATTCCCGATGATGGTAAGAGATTTTCAGAGTGTTGTAGGTATTGAAGCAAGAGAACAGTTTATTAATATGACGGGAGAATTGCCTGATGCCATTGTTGCTTGTGTTGGCGGTGGCTCAAATGCAATGGGACTTTTCTCAGGCTTCTTAAATGATCCTGTTGACATTTACGGTGTCGAACCATTAGGACGCGGAACAGCGCTCGGTGACCACGCTGCAAGTCTTACCTACGGAACAGAAGGTATTATGCACGGCTTTAACAGCATTATGCTGAAAGATGGAAACGGTGAACCTGCACCTGTTTATTCTGTTGCAAGCGGACTTGATTATCCGTCAAGCGGTCCTGAACACGCATTTTTGCGTGATTCAGGCAGAGTTAAGTATGATGTTGTAACTGATGATGAGACCATTGATGCTTTCTTTGAACTCTCAAGGATGGAAGGCATTATTCCTGCAATCGAAAGCTCACACGCAGTTGCTTACGGTGTGAAGCTTGCACAGACAATGGGCAAAGGCTCTGTCCTTATCAATCTTTCTGGCAGAGGTGATAAGGATATGGATTATATCATTGAAAAGTACGGCATTAGATAACTGAATGATTTCGCAGACCGGCTAAGTATTTAACTTGGCCGGTAATATAAATAGTTACTTGTGCGCAAAGGGCGGATATAAGAAATTGTATTTGTAAAGCAATGTAAAATAAAATATATTATGTAGATTGAAATTTAGATACAAATATGATATAATATAAAAAATCAAATAGCAAGAAGGTAGGTGCTATTATGAATATATTACATATGAAATATGCAGTTGAGGTTGCAAAGGCAGGTTCTCTCAACAAAGCATCAGAAACTTTGCTTATTGCAGTACCTAATATCAGTCGTTCGATTAAGGAACTTGAAGCGGATTTGGGAATAACAATTTTCGACCGGACAACGAAAGGCATGTGCTTAACACATGAAGGCGAAGAGTTTATGAATTTTGCTAAAGGGATACTGAACCAAATCGAATCTGTTGAAAAGTATTACAAATATGGTGCTCCGAATAAACAGAAATTCTCTATTTCTGTTCCACGTGCTTCTTATATATCGGAAGCCTTTGCTGAATTTTCACGAATGCTAACAAAGGATTCGGCCGAAATATTTTATAAGGAAACAAATTCTCAGAGAACCATTCATAACATGCTTAACCATGATTACAAGCTTGGGATTATCCGATACGCAGAAAATTATGATAAGTATTTTAAATCAATGCTCGATGAAAAAGGTTTTGTATATGAGCTTGTAACAGAGTTCAGCTATTCACTTATTATGAGTGCAGATAATCCCCTTGCACAAAAAGGAGAAATAACTTTTGATGATTTGACTGACTACATAGAAATTGCTCACGCAGACCCATTTGTTCCTTCTATGCCTTTATCAAAAGTTGTTAAGGAAGAATTGCCGGATAATATCGATAGAAGGATTTATATTTTTGAAAGAGCAAGTCAGTTTGATTTGCTTGATAAAAACCCCGAAACATTTATGTGGGTATCTCCTGTTCCGAAGAGCTTGCTTGAAAGATACAATCTCGTTCAGAAGAAATGTGTAGAAAACAAAAAATTATATAAAGATGTTTTAATCTATAAAAAGGGATATAAATTAACTGAACTTGACCGCAGATTCATAACAAAACTGTGTGAAACAAAGAGAAAAATATTTAACTAAAAAATTTTTTTGCCTGACTTTTTCGAAGGTCAGGCTTATTTTTTTGCTTTATTCCGCCATTCGATAAAGGGGTTATCGATATTGATAATACCGATTAAACATTTTAAGAATTCCCAAGAATAAAAAAGAATGTTAAAATATTAACGAAGTCAAGAGATGGGAGGTATCAGTATGGAAAAGATCGCTGTATCAAAAGCAACTCTCGGCAGACTGCCGCACTACTT
>JAGBEY010000017.1 GCA_017936745.1 Clostridia bacterium | reverse complement strand
TACCAACTGAGCTAAAGGTGCTTAACAACTCTGTTATTATACACCATAATTTTCAAGTTGTCAAGTGCTTTTTCAAAAGAAATTCTTCGTAGGCAAAGAAACCCCTCTCTTCATCAGGAGAGGGCTTCGTTTTTTATTCTATCACTTTGATTCGTTCCACGCTGTGGCATTTGCCGGTATGTTCATCCACGAGGAAAATAGCACCCATCATAGCAGGATTGGTGTCTGCCCAGTCGAATCGGGAGCGTTTGTGATGCACAATCCGTCCGATGGAGATTTCTTTTTTCAGTCCCAGTACTGAGTCGGTGGCACCTGTCATCCCGATATCAGTGATAAATCCGGTTCCGCCCGGCAGCACTTGTTCATCTGCGGTAGGGGTATGGGTATGTGTACCGAATACGGCAGAAACCCGTCCGTCCACGTAGTAACCGAAGGCTTTTTTCTCGCTGGTGGCTTCTGCATGGAAATCGGCAATTATGATATCGGTTCTGTCTTTTAAGTAGTCCAGCGCTTTATCCATCGCCAGAAACGGGCAATTCACGGGGGTAAGATAAATTCTTCCCACTAAATTTACCACACCGATACGCCATCCTTTGGCGTCTAAAATGGTGTAACCCTCGCCCTCTAACGAGCCATCGTAATTGAAAGGACGGATGATACGGTCGGGGTAACGGTCAAAGGCTTTTTCCACATCTTTTTTATTGAAGGCGTGATTTCCTAAGGTGACACAGTCTGCACCGGCAGAGAGGATGTCCTCAGTAATATTTAAGCTGATTCCGCTGCCGGGGAGGGCGTTTTCGCCATTGACTACGGTGAAATCAATGTTGTTTTCTTTGATAAATGCGGGAAGCTTTTTTACTAAAAAATCAACACCGCAATCGCCCACAACATCACCGATTGCTAACAGTTTTAACATATTTGGTATACCTTTCTATCTCTCGTGAGAGAGCACCCGATGGGTGTTATTCTTATTCTTTGATTAAAGGAGTGTAATATTTTTGCATAAACTCGTTGTAGATTCTGGAATATTCGTCTGTTTGACGGATGCTTTCTATTTTTAAATATTCGTGAGGGTTAAACAGCTTTTCGGGAGAGTGAATCTGCAGGATGGTGACACCCACATTGGAGCAGTGGTCTGCCACACGTTCCAGGTTGTTAATCATTTCCAAAAAGCATACACCTGACCCGACTGAGCATTTCTTTTTCGTCAGACGTTCCAGATGTTTTAGTTTGAAAGTGGCTTTGAATAAGTCGATGACCTGCTCTTTGGGTTCAATTTGTGATGCAATTTTCGGGCTGTTGGTGCGAACTGCTTCTATGGTAGTATCCAGGAGGTCATAAATGGCAAGGTACATATTGGTTAATTCACGTCTGCCGCCTTTGGAGAATTTTTCGTCATCGGAAATCATCACCTTTGCGATGTCGGACATATTGCTCGCATGGTCGGAGATACGTTCAATGTCGGAAATCATATGCATATAGCCCATTGCCAGCTTATTTTCCGATTCGGACAGTCCTTTGTCTGTAATTTTTACCAGGTAAGCGGAAAGCTCACTTTCCAAAGTATCCACCGATTGCTCCACCCGTTTGATTTCGGTTGCGGCATCACTGTTTTTATTGAGTACCGCTTCCTCTGACAAAGCGATATTCTTCTTTGCAAGCTCCAGCATCGAAAGTACCATGCTTTTACTTTGCCCCAATGCAATAGCGGGGGAAAGCAGAAAACGGTCGTCCAGAGCGGGAGTAGATGCTTCCGTCTGTTTTTTGGAGGGACGGTCAATCAGTTTTACCAAAAGCCCCACAAAGGGAAGCAGAAGAATGGTGGTTGATATATTGAAGATAGTATGGAAATTGGCAATGGTGCCGGAGTTGACATTGCTCTCCATCCAGGTATTCCAGTGCTTGACAGCTACAGGGCAGACAAGATACAGAATCACAAAAAAGAGGGCAGTCCCCAGCAGGTTGAACACCAGGTGAAGAATGCTGGCTTTTTTTGCGGTTTTTGTTGCACCCACAGAGGATAAAATGGCGGTGACACAGGTACCGATGTTTTGCCCTAAAATAATGGGAATTGCCCCTCCCAGTGTAATTGCACCGGTGGAAGCAACCGCCTGCAGAATACCAACCGATGCAGAGGAGGACTGAATGATTGCGGTTACCGCTGTCCCGATGAGAACACCTAAAACGGGTAGATTTGCACAGTAGGCAAACAGTGTTTCAAAGATTGATTTATCAATGTTGTTGAGTCCGTCTGACATAAACATCATACCGGCAAAAACGAGGGAAAGTCCAACAAAAATTCCGCCCGATTCTTTCTTTTGATTGCTTTTTGCCAGATAAATCAGGAGCATCCCGATAATCATCAGCACAAACATCAGGTTATCCGGCTTGAAAAAAGCGAGAAAAAAGTTGTCGGTAGAAACATCGTTCAAGCGGAGAATATGGGCAGTTACAGTAGTTCCGATGTTAGCACCCATAATTACGCCTGCCGACTGCTTCAGGGTCATAATCCCGGCGGATACAAAGCCTACCACCATCACCGTGGTGGCAGAGGAGGATTGAATCACAGCTGTGACCAAAGCACCCACCAGCACGCCCTTTATCAGATTTCCGGTTAGTGATTCAATAATTTTTTGCATTTTCATTCCGGCAGTTTTCTCTAAACTGTCGCCCATCAGATTCATCCCGAATAAAAACAGGCAGAGTCCGCCGATGACCTGAATGGCAATGATAACAAATAATCCAATAGCGTTGTCCATAATAATAGTGTTTGGGACAAAGAGTGTTTGTCCCTTCCTTTCCTTGAATTTTTTGATTGGTAATGAATTTTGCAATTTCATTATACTATATTATATTATGAAATGTAAATCTTTTTTTTAAAAAAATCCTTACATCCGCAAAGTTTGTATAAAAGCATAAATTTTTTTGAAATATTTCGAAAAAACTATTTATTTTTTTATTTTTGTGTGGTATAATAACTTGATAAAATGTTATCTTTTTTCGAAAATCGGTTTATTTGAGGTGAAGCTCTTGTTTGGAATCAGAAAGCGACAGTCGAAAAATCACATAGAGTTGGATAAAAATAATATTCCCTGTCATATCGCTATTATTATGGATGGAAATGGCAGATGGGCAAAAAAGAGGGGGCTTCCCCGTACGGCAGGGCACGGTGCAGGAGCAGATACGTTAGTGAAAATTGCACGGCATGCTTACGATTTGGGCGTGAAATGCCTGACGGTGTATGCATTTTCCACTGAAAACTGGAAGCGACCCGAGGAGGAAGTAAACAATCTGATGAATCTGTGTATGAAACGGCTTCCTCAGATTGTGGATTTGATGGAGCACAGAAAAGTGGCAGTCCGCTTTCTGGGAGATCGTTCCCGTTTGCCCGAGCCTTTGGTCAGAATGATAGAGGCAGAGGAAGCCAGAACGGAGGAATTTGCAAAAACCGGCTGCTTTTTAAATATCGCCTTGAATTATGGCGGTCGGGATGAAATTGTGAGTGCTGTCCGTGAGATTGCAGTTCGGGTGAAAGAAAACGAGCTTTCTCCTGAAGCGATTACCGAAGAAGTGATTTCCTCTCACTTATACACGGCGCACTGTCCGGACCCGGATTTGGTGCTTCGTCCATCGGGAGAAATCCGGATTTCTAATTTTCTTCTGTGGCAGTCCGCATACAGTGAATTTTATTATGATAATATTTTGTGGCCTGATTTTTCCGAAGCAGATTTGGAACGGGCGATTCTTACATATCAGGGCAGAAGCCGTCGGTTTGGCGGCGTGTAGAAAAGGCAGGTGTTTGTTATGCTGGCAAGAATGGTTAGCGGTGTGGTTGCAGCAGTGATTCTCATTGTGGTTTTGTTATCGGATGCCTGGGTGATTGGCGTTTGTGCGGCAATCCTTTCGGTGTGGTGTCTGCTGGAAGCCTTCAGCGTGTTTTCGTATCATAAAAATGCAGCATTTTTGCTGATTGGGATTTTGTTCTGCGGGGCAGCACCCTTTTTAGAACATTGGGAATTTACTCAGATTACGGGATTTTTCTTTTTATTTCTGATACTTCTATCGGCAGCTATGGTGCTGTTTCCAAAAAAAATCCGTTTTTTGGATTTGGCAATTGTGATGTTTTTGTCACTGGTGATTCCTGTTTCTTTTAGTATGCTGGTATTTTTGCGAAAAATTCCGGCCTTTGGGGTATATTATATCTGGATTCCGTTTCTGGGTGCGTTTTTATCGGATATCGGGGCATTTTTTGTGGGCAGAGCCATAGGCGGAGCAAAGCTTTGTGAGGAGTTAAGCCCAAAAAAGACGATTTCCGGCTCGATTGGCGGAATTTTAGGAGCTGTGGTTGGATTTTTTCTATATGCCTTAATATTAAAATACGGATTTTCCGTTACGGTAAATCCAATACCGTATTATTTATTGGCAGTGGCTTCTTCTGTGGCAGGTCAGCTTGGAGATTTAACGATGTCATCCATTAAGCGATATGCCCAGGTAAAGGATTTTGGAAATGTAATGCCCGGTCACGGGGGTATGCTGGACCGTTTGGACAGTGTAATATTTTCCGGTCCGATGGTGTATATTTTTATTGTAACATTAGGCCTTTCGATTATGAGGTAACAAAATATGCAAACCAAATCTTTATATATTGCCGGCTCAACCGGTTCCATCGGAACCCAGGCTTTGGCTGTTTGTAAAAAGCACGGTATCCGCGTGGCTGGACTTTCCTGCGGGAAAAATTATTTGATGTTGGCAGAGCAGGCGAAAGCATTTCAGGTGAAATCTGTTCACATCGGAGACGAAAGTGCTGTGGAAGCACTGAAAGAGCTGCTTCCCGACTGTGAGGTTGTCACCGGGGAGGAGGCACTCCTTGAGCAGATTCAGAAAAGTGATGCCGATACTCTTCTGGATGCCATTGTGGGCAGTGCCGGGCTAAAGCCTGCAATTGCCGGAATTTTGTCGAAAAAGAAGCTGGCACTTGCCAATAAGGAAACGATTGTATGTGCCGGTCAGCTGATTATGGATTTAGCAGCGGAAAACGGCGTGACCGTATTCCCGGTGGATTCAGAACATTCGGCAATTTTTCAGTGTTTATTGGGAAACCATGACCGTGAGGTAAAACGGATTTTACTGACCGCCTCCGGTGGCCCGTTTTTCGGTCGAGAAAGCTTAGACGGCATCTGTGCGGAAGCTGCGCTGAAGCATCCTAACTGGGATATGGGAAAAAAAATCACGATAGATTCCGCCACTCTGATGAATAAGGGGTTAGAGGTGATTGAGGCATACCATTTGTTCGGGCATAAGCCAATTAAGGTGCTGGTGCATCGGGAAAGCATCATCCATTCTATGGTAGAATATGTTGATAACGCCATTATGGCACAGCTTGGCACGCCGGATATGACCATTCCCATCCAGTTGTCTTTAACCTATCCCAACCGGATGGAAAGTGATGCCGGAGAAGTGGATTTTGTAAAGCTTCAGACGTTGAGCTTTTTTGAGCCGGATGTAGAAAAATTCCGTTGCTTACAGTTGGCGTACGATGCACTGTCTGTGGGGGGAACAATGCCCTGCGTGTTAAACGGTGCAAATGAAGTGGCAGTGGATGCATTTTTGAACGGGAAGATTGGTTTTACTGATATTCCTAAATTCATAGAAAAAACGATGAGTGCCCACCGGGTAATTTCCGATTATACTCTGGAAGATGTATTTTCGGTAGACCTTTGGGCAAAAAAATACGCAAGAGATTTGCTGGATACAGCAAAATAAATAGATGGAGGAAGAAAAATGACCGGAATTTTAACAGTGCTTTGTGTGATACTGATTTTTGGACTGATTGTTTTTATTCACGAATTTGGTCATTTTATCACTGCAAAACTGTTTGGTGTTACTGTTCACGAATTTGCAATCGGAATGGGACCAAAGCTATTTGGCAAACAAAAAGGAGATACCTTTTATTCGGTGCGACTAATTCCTATGGGCGGCTATGTAAAAATGGAAGGGGAAGATGAGGATTCTGATAGCGAGGGGGCTTTTTCCAAAAAGAAGCCCTGGCAACGATTTATCATCTTGTTTGCCGGTGCCTTTATGAATTTGGTGCTTGGATTTTCCTTGTTGGTAACCTATAATGCGGTTGACCCTAATCTCACTGCAATTCCCACTATGGAGGTTGTAGCCTTGCAGGAGGGGATGGGGGCAGAAAAAGCCGGTATTCTTCCGGGAGATGTTATAGTAAAGGTAGACGGCAGCCGGATTCATACCCATCTGGATTTGAATTTGGCGTTGAACGAAAAAGAATCTGTTTCGGTTCTGGTAGACCGTGGTGGAGAAAAAATGAATTTTTCGGTTCCGGTAACCGTTGTAGATAACCGTGCTCTTCTTGGGTTTTCCCGCAACACCAGGGAAAAGACCATCGGGAATTTGATTTCCTATTCCTATTTTGAAGCTTTCTCTATTGTGAAAATGACCTATCAATCCTTTTTTGGAATGTTTACCGGCTCAGTTTCGGTAGATCAAATGTCAGGTCCCGTCGGCATTGTCAACGAAATCGGAACTGCTGTCAAGAGCGGATTCTTAGATGTGCTGTTTATAGCATTGCTAATCAGCCTGAATCTTGGCGTTGTGAATTTGTTGCCGTTTCCGGCGCTGGACGGCGGTCGTATCGTCTTTGTCCTATGGGAAATAATTACCAGAAAAAAAGTAAAACCCGAACACGAAGGCATCATTCACTTTATCGGCTTTGTTTTATTGATTTTGCTTGTGTTGTATGTTACGAAGAATGATATTGTCCGATTGTTTACAAAGTAAGAATTGCAAAAACTCACTCCCTTTTCCAATTTACGCTCCCTTGCGTACAAGAAGTACGCGGCGGTTGCTGAAATTAAAAAAATGAAGTAAGTTATATGCAATCCCATTGAAATATGACAGAGTGAAAAACGTAGTCAGGAGAGATTTTCCATGAAAATTTCCAATAAAATTAAAATAGGAACCCGTTTCATCGGTGGCGGGGAACCGGTTGCCATTCAGTCTATGACAAATACCCCCACTTCCGATTGGGAAGCCACTGTCAAGCAGGTTTTATCACTGGAGGCGTGTGGTTGTGAAATCGTAAGAGCTACGGTAAATGATGAAGCGGCGGCAAAGGCAATCGGAAAAATCAAAGAAAACATTCACATTCCCTTGGTTGCAGATATTCACTTTGATTATCGGCTTGCCATCATGGCGGTGGAGCAGGGGGTGGATAAGGTTCGTATCAATCCGGGAAATATCGGAGACAGAGACCGGGTGAAGCAGGTGGTTGATGCCTGTAAAAAAAGGGGTGTTCCCATCCGGGTAGGGGTAAACGGCGGTTCGCTGCCCAAACCAATTTTGGAAAAATTCGGCGGTGTGACGCCTGAGGCTTTAATGGAGGCGGCAAGGGAACAAATCCGTGTTCTTGAGGAGCTGGATTTTCATGATATTGTATTGTCTCTCAAGGTATCGGATGTAGAAAAAAACATTCAGGCTTATACCCTGGCGAGTGAAGTATTTCCTTATCCCCTGCATCTGGGAGTAACCGAAGCGGGCGGCGGTATCTGGGGCGTTACCAAAAATGCCATCGGTATCGGCACACTTCTCAGAAATGGAATCGGGGATACCCTGAGGGTATCTTTGACCGAATCGGTTGAGGAAGAAATTGATGCGGCAAAAGCCATTCTTTCTGCCACAGGCAGACGGAAAGAGTGGGTTGAGGTGATTGCCTGCCCCACTTGCGGCAGAACCAAAATTGATATTATCTCTTTGGCAAGAGAAGTGAAAGAAAAAACAAAACACATACATAAACCGCTGAAGGTGGCGGTGATGGGATGCGTGGTAAACGGGCCCGGAGAAGCAAAGGATTGTGACATCGGCATTGCCGGGGGAGACGGAAAAGCAGTTTTGTTTGAAAAAGACCAAAACGGCGAGTCTAAAATTACCAAAACCATTCCCGAAGCTGAAATCGTACAAACTCTTATGAGAAAAATAGAAGAACTGTAGAAAAGGAAGGAAAAAAACCATGGCAAGTGTATTTGAAACATTAAAAGAAAGAGGCTTAATCGCCCAGATGACCCACGAGGAAAAGATTAAAGAAATCCTGGAAAATGAGAAGGTAACCTTTTACATCGGCTTTGACCCCACGGCAGACAGCCTTCATATCGGTCACTTTTTGCAGATGGTGGTTATGAGCCACATGCAGAAAGCAGGTCACAGACCCATTGCGATTTTAGGTGGCGGTACTACTATGATTGGAGACCCCACCGGTAAAACAGATATGCGCCGTATGATGACCCAGGAAGAAATTCAGAAAAATGCAGATAATTTTAAGAAACAGCTTTCCAAATTTATCGAATTTGGAGAAGATAAGGCATTGATGTTAAACAATGCAGACTGGATTTTGGGATTAAACTACATTGAATTTCTCCGTGATATCGGGGTTCATTTCTCTGTTAACAGAATGTTAACTGCAGAATGCTTCAAATCCCGTCTGGAACGAGGCCTTTCCTTTATCGAATTTAACTATATGCTGATGCAAAGCTACGATTTTTACAAATTGAACACTGAATACGGTTGCCGTTTGGAATTGGGCGGTGACGACCAGTGGTCCAACATCTTAGGCGGTATCGACCTGGTAAGAAGAAAGAACCAGGAAGAGGTTTACGGTATGACCTTTACCCTCCTCACCAACTCCGAGGGCAAAAAGATGGGCAAAACCGAAAAAGGTGCTCTGTGGCTTGACCCCAACAAGACAAGCCCCTACGAATTTTATCAGTATTTCCGTAATGTTGGCGACCAGGATGTTATCCGTTGTATGAAGCTTATCACCTTTATGGAAATGGATGAAATCCGTGAATATGAAAAACTGGAAGGTCAGGAATTGAACCGTGCAAAAGAACGTCTGGCTTATGAAGTAACCAAAATGGTTCACGGCGAAGAAGAAGCAAACAAAGCGCAGGAAGCGGCAATTGCTCTCTTTAAAGCAGGCGGTGTATCAGCAGATATGCCCACGAAAGAGCTGGAAGATTTCGGGGATGAAATCGGTATTCTTGATTTGTTGGCTACCACCGGCATCGTGCCCTCCAAAGGGGAAGCAAGAAGACTCATTCAGCAAAACGGTCTTTCTTTGGGAGACGATAAAGTAACCGACCCCATGATGATGGTAACCAAAGCAGATTTTGAAAAAGAGGGCTTTCTCATTGTAAAAAAAGGGAAAAAAGCTTTCTTTAAGGTTGTTATTAAGGGATAATAGAACCAACCATTCAGGCACGGGGAGATTTCGTGCCTGAATTTGTTTCCGTGTAGGAGGAAAACGAGCTGTGAAATTAAACGTGATGACCTTTAATATTTGCCACGGAGCAGACTATCCGGAATTGTTGAAAAAATATCCGGTTCCTCTCTGCTTCGGATATGATAAAAACGATGATTTGTGTGCCCGTTCTGATTTCGAGGAAATCTTAAGAGAATGGCGGGACAGTGTCACGTTAGACCCCGTTGCGAACCTGATAAACCGGCTGGATTGCGATATCATTGCGCTGAATGAAGTGCGGGGACAAGGGGAAGCCTATTATTATACCAATCAGGCGGAGTATCTCGCCAACTGTACTAACAGACATTTTTATTTTGCAAAGTCGGTCACCTTTCCCGGTGAGGGAGCATACGGAACAGCGTTACTGTCGCGATTTCCCATAAAGAAAGCACAAACCATTCCGATTCCGCCAATTTCTGAACATCCGGGGAGAGAACCCCGATGTCTTCTGAAGGCGGTTGTGGAGGCAGAGCAGGAGGTTACCGTTTTTATCAGCCATTTCGGAGGATTGCCTTTAGAACAGCAGATGGCGGTGGAGGTTTTGCGAAAAGAAATGGAGCAGGTGACAACACCCGTTTTGTTTCTGGGTGATTTGAATGCCATTCCTGAGAGCAAGGAGCTGCAGGGGGTCTACGAGAGAATGGTGGAAGCATTTGCCAAAGAAAATCCGGCTACATTTCCTTCCTTTGAGCCTTCACGGAAGATTGACTATATTTTTGCTTCCAAGCCTGCACGTTTTAGCAAGGCTGAGGTGATAAAGGAAATTGTTTCTGATCATTACCCTTTGGTGGCAGAGGTGTTGTTTGATACGGCAGAATAGATAAGCGGGAGGAGAAAGACAATGAAAAAGAATCTAACTTGTCTGCGGTGCAGTCAAACCATGCAATATCTGGGGGAACAAAAGTTTCAGCTGGGGCAAACCGGCTGGTTTATGGGGGATTTACCCAATCTCCTGGCGGGGGCGATGGAGCTGGAGATATATTGTTGTCCCGATTGCGGCAAAATAGAATTTTTCCGTCCCAAAGAACAGAGTGAATATCGGATTGCACAGGTAGAATGCCCGAATTGCGGAGCTATGCACGATATTGATGACCCGAAATGCCCCTTTTGTAAATATCGACCCAAATAAACGGAAAGGAAATGGAATATGATTTATCTGGATAACGCGGCAACCACCCGTCCCTACGACAGTGTTATTGCCCGTATGGCTGAGGTGCTCGGTGAAGCTTATGGCAATCCGTCCTCGCTTCATCGGATGGGGATGGAGGCGGAAAACATCATCACCGAGGCAAGAAAAACAGTGGCGGACTCCATCGGTGCCAAGGAAAATGAAATTTATTTTACCCCCTCCGGCACACTGGCAAACAACACTGCGATCTTGGGCTACCTGAGAAGAAATAAGCATAAAGGAAACAAGGTTCTGATTTCTTCTGTGGAACACGCCTCGGTGTATAACATTGGAAAATACCTTTTGGAAAACGGATACACGGTAGAATGGATTCCCATTCTGAATGGGGAACCGGATTGGATATGGCTGGAGGAACATCTGGATACCGATACTGCACTGGTCAGTATGATGGCTGTGAATAATGAAACGGGAACTGTGTTTGATATTCCAAGGCTGAAGAATATGATTGATAGAAAAGGCTTGAAAACCGTGCTTCATTCCGACTGCATCCAGGCATATGGCAAGCTGAATATTTCAGTGCGGGATTTTGGGGCAGATATGATGAGCTTTTCCGGACACAAAATCGGTGCACCAAAGGGAATCGGAGTGTTGTATGTAAAAAAAGGGGTGCTGCTGGAGCCTCTCTATCTTGGCGGCGGTCAGGAAAACAACCTCTTTTCCGGTACGGAAAATGTGGCAAATATTGCAGGTTTTTCCGAAGCGGTCAAGGTGTTCCGAAAGGAAAAGCCTGTGGAAAAAGTAAAAGCTCTTTCCAAACTGTTTCTGGAAACACTGCTTCCTGAAATCCCACTGAACAGTAAACATTCTTTAGGCACGGTAGTGAATATCTCTATGAATCTTCGGTCTGAAATTGTGCTTCATATGCTGGAAAGCGAGGGGATTTATGTATCTTCGGGTTCTGCCTGCTCTCAGAAAAAAGGGGGCAGTAATCGCGTGCTGGAGGGATTCTCAGTTCCTAAAAAACAGCAGGACACAGCAATCCGAATTTCATTTTCTCATTTGAATACCGAAGACGAGGTTCGCTATGCTGCTGAAAAATTAAATGAAATCTATTTGCAAAACAAAAAAAAATGAAAAACTTTTAAAAATAGCTTGACAATTTATCTATAATTAGGTATAATATTGAATGCTAAAATTGATAAATATTGTTTTTTATCGAAATTTTTGGCAAAAACCTTGATAGCAGGGATTCCATTTGTAAAGTAATCAACGAGATATATTGGAGGTGCAAAAGCAATGAAAAGAACTTATCAACCGAAAAAAAGACAGAGAAAAAGAGAACACGGTTTCTTCAAAAGAATGAGAACCAGAAATGGTAGAAAAATCCTGGCAAGAAGAAGAGCAAGAGGCAGAGCTCGTCTCAGCGCATAATTCAAAAGATAAGAAATGTCGTCAAATGCCTTGTGCTTGCGGCATTTTTTGTTTATCTGCCCGTTTTTTCGACAAAATGGTGCCGAATAGTATGAAATCTGTTGGATTGGCAGAATATGTGAGGGAAAATGCTTGGTTATTTCGTTAACGGAAAATTACGAGTTTCAAAGAGTGTATAAAAAGGGGCAGTCCTACCCCGGAAGATATGCGGTTGTTTACTATCGAAAAAACAATCGGGGCAATCTTCGGTTGGGGATTACTGCCACAAAAAAAATTGGCAAAGCCTGTGTCAGAAATCGTGCCAGACGCTTGATTTACGAGAATATGCGGCTTTTGCTCCCCACTATGGAGCAGGGGTACGATATTGTTGTGGTAGCGCGGAATGCCATTGTTGGAGCCGATTTTTTTTCATTGGGCAAAGAGCTTCAGAGGCTCTTGCAAAAAGCAGGTGCATTTTTACATGAGTAAATTATTTATTTTGTTGGTGCGAGGTTACCAAAGGTGGATTTCTCCTCTTTTGGGTCCGCGGTGCCGTTTTTATCCCACCTGTTCCCAATACGCTATTCTTGCCGTTCAGAAGTATGGATTTGTAAAAGGATTTTTAAAAGCCTGCTATCGAATTTTGCGATGCAACCCCTGGAATCCGGGCGGCATCGATTATCCGTAAACTGACCTTACCGGAAAGGAATATCTTAATGTTTGATTTTATTTATGTGTTTTTAGGCACAATTATGCGGCTTATTTACAATCTTGTAAATAATTTTGGTGTCGCTATTATTCTGTTTACCATTTTGGTTCGCGTATGTTTGCTTCCGCTGGTAATCAAGCAGCAGAAGTCTATGGCACATATGCAAAAAATGCAGCCCAAGCTGCAGGAGCTACAGAAAAAATATCAGTATGATAAAGATAAGCTCAACGAAGAAACCATGAAGCTTTATCAGCAACACAAGTTCAATCCGATGAGCAGCTGTTTGCCCTTGTTTATTCAGATGCCCATTTTGATTGCAATTTATGGTGTCATTCAGAATCCGATTACTTATATTTTGGGTCATCCTGTGACCGAGGAGTTAAAAGCGGCGTTAACCGTTTTGTGTCAAACTCCTGCTGATACTCAGCTGAATGTTGTTGCATTTGTCAGCAACAATTTTGACAAAGCAAAAGAATTGCTTTCTACCATTGCTACCAATTTCACTGCAGAAAACTTTGTGATGAACTTCCGGTTTTTGGGAATGAATTTAGGATACACTCCCAGTGCTGCAGCGGGTGCTTATCCCATTCTGTGGGTAATGCCTGTGTTAGCAGGTCTCACCACCTTCTTAACCAGCTATATCTCTCAGAAATTGAATGCAAAAACTCAGACACAGGAGCAGGCTTCGCAGATGAAAAGCATGCAGCTGATTTTCCCTTTTATGACTGCATATTTCTGCTATATTCTTCCTGCGGCAATGGGCCTTTACTGGATTGTGGGCAACATCATCCAGATTGTTCAGAGCCTCACCTTAGACC
The DNA here is from genome assembly GCA_017936745.1 of Clostridia bacterium. Lineage (GTDB taxonomy): Bacteria > Bacillota > Clostridia > UMGS1840 > UMGS1840 > SIG452. The sequence continues at coordinate 6,923 of JAGBEY010000017.1, read as the reverse complement.
GTCATATTATGCAGAAAGAAGTTGACGTATTAGACGAAAAGGAAGAAGAAAAAGCCCGCCTCAGAAAAGAACAGAAAAAGAAGAAAAAGAAATAGAAAGGTTGGAATAGATTCGTGAAAGAAATTATCACCTCTGCCAAGACCGTTGATGAAGCAATCGAAAAAGCAGTGGCAGAATTAGCAGTAGATAGAGATTTAATTGAATTTGAAATTTTAAACGCTCCCACCAGCGGTTTTTTGGGACTGGGTGCAAAGCCGGCAAGAATTTTAGCAAGATACGATGTAAAAAAACCGGAAGAAGTAAAAGAACCCGTTAAAAAAGCAGAACCCAAAGCACCCAGAGCGAAAGCAGAAAAAAAGGTTGTGAAAGAAGACAAACAGCCGGAAGTAAAAAAACAGACTGTAAACTATGAAGAAGATACCGATTTTGTTCCCAGTGAAAACGGTGTTCAGTTTGTGCAGGACTATGTAAAACAGTTATTTGATTTGATGGGAATGGAAGTCTCTGCAGAAGTAACCCAGAAAGGCAGAATTATTTTTGTCAATATCGCGGGAGATGAAGCAGGTAACATCATCGGAAAACACGGTGATACCTTAGATGCCATTCAGCATATGCTGCAGCTCGCATTCAACAAAAAGGTAAAAGGCGGTGAAAAAATCCGTCTGGATACCGAAGATTATCGCCAGAAAAGAGAAAAAACCTTAACCGGTCTGGCAAAAAGCATTGCAAACCGTGTTATCAAATCTCACGGGAAGTATGAATTGGAGCCGATGAAAGCTTACGAAAGAAGAATTATTCATTCTGCACTCCAGAGCTATCCGATGATTACCACTTATTCTGTTGGGGTAGAACCGCAGAGACGTCTGATTGTTGCATTTAAGCACAGAAATCAGCAGAATCAGGATACTGCAGAAGCTTCTGCAGAAGAATAATCCCGGGCTTGATTATATGGGAATGCTTCATAAAACAGCCGGTGGCTGTTAGATAGCATAAGTTATGAAAAAAGGGGTTGTGTAGCCGCAACCCCTGACATATTTGCTAGTGTGGCGCAGCTGGTAGCGCAATTGATTCGTAATCAATAGGCCGAGGGTTCAAGTCCCTTCACTAGCTCCAAAAAAAAAGACATTTTTCGTATGAAAAATGTCTTTTTTTCAGCTAAATTCGCGTTCCGCGAGCTAAATGTGCTGCCACACGCTAAATTACTTCGTAGCTAAATTGACCTTCGGTCAGCTAATGGCGAATTTAATTTAGCTACTCCGGAGGAGTTATTTAGCTATTGAACGAAGTGAGATAATTTAGCTTTGCAACAAGTTGCAAAATTTAGCTAAAAAAATATTCTTATGGTTCTATCTTCCCAAAAAAGGAAGTATCAAACCGATACTTCCTTTCGTAATAAAAAAGAGATTGTAACTTAAATTTGTTACAATCTCTTATCTTTTTTCACTGTCGACGAATAAAATTTCGCCTTCCTTTAGGTAGTTTAAACTACTTCTGGCGATGGATTCTACCGTTTTCTGACTGCTGGCTTTTTCGTCTAAATAATTCAGCTCTTCCTGCTTTGCCAGCTCGTATGAAATTTTTTCCTGGTATACTTTTTCATCCTTCTTCAGTGCACTGTAGTCCACAAAGGTTTTATAATGCAGGAAAGAAAAGTATACAAACATAAATACCAGGGCATAAATCCACAGGTGTTTTTGTTTGAACAGTTTCAAAAAAATCAAATCCTCTTTAATAGTTTCTTTTGTTTCTGAAACGCTGTTTTTCGCCGAGCTGCAAAACAATGCAACCATTTTGCAAAGAATCGGAAGGGGAACGTTAGAAACAAATATCCAGTTTTTAATATTATACCAAAAAAATTCCCGATTGTAAAGAGGGTTTTTGAAAAAAAATGAAAAAAATTTGTAATCATTTTGTGAACAGGCTGCAACAAAGAGGAAAGAACCGAAAAATAGAAAAACAGACCCGTTAAAATCCCGAAAAATTCGTATGCACGAAGCTGAATATCCGAATTGTAAAACAAGGCGGTCAGCGTGATACAGCCGGTCAGTATCCAAAAGAGAATGTCGGAGATGATTTGAACCGCTTTGTTTTGAACGGTGTGCCGGAGGGTGCGGAAAAAATCATAGCAGAATGCAATCAGCATCCCTGCGAATATATCAATGAGAAATGCCAAGAAAACATCTCCTTATTGAAACATGCTTTTCAAAAAGCCGCCCTTTCTTTTGGGAAGCTCCTTTGTGTATACGATGCTGTCAAAAGTGCCTTTTGCCACTACCTCACCGGTGTCTACCGTCAGCTTTTCCACCTTTAGATTTTCGCCCCGGATATTGAGTTGTCCCAATTCTGTTTCCAGCATAATTTCATCTTCGTCGAAGGTGAGAATGTCAAGGACTCCGGAAACCGAAAGCTTTTCCCGGTTTTCTAAAATAATGTTCTGAATGGTATTTTTTTCGTTTGTCATTTTATTCTCCTTTCCCGGATGCCTTTTTGAAAATATCCATCCCATACAATCAAGCAGATTATCCCAATGCCGAGATAGCCAAACAGAGGATACAGATGCTCAATCAGCGTGGTAAATCCGAAAAAACTGGCTGTAAGAAGGAACAATCCAACAGTAACTGTGTGTTTGCCCCGTGTGACGGCATAGAGTGCATTGACTGCTGTGGTTAAGACAGAAAGCAAAAGCATCACAGTATACAGATATGACAACATCGGATGAATCATACCAACAATTTTCAGCATCGGAATGGGAGCATCAAAAACAGCTTGATGATGAAAATTTAGCAGTAATTTCAAAAGCAAACCACATAAAAGAACCAAAATAAAGCCCAGCGTTGTTCCGAGCATTCCCACCTTTTTTTTCGTGTCCTCCGAAATGGCTGACAAAAAGGGAAGAACCGACAGCAAATTGTAGCCACTGTAAATCAGCAGATTAAAAACAGGCTTTGACGTATGCGGGAACAACCCAACGGGGAGCGTCAAACCGGTTGTGCTGATAACTATGATACACAGCATCATAACCGGGGTTGCAAACAGATTGAACCGGTACACACTTCCAATCCCCCGCGACACAATCAAAAGAGTAAAAAGACAGGTCAGAGTGTTCCCAATGGCAAGAGGAAGGCGGAAACTTTCTTTCAGCGTTTCTCCGCCACAGGCAAACATCACAAGGCAGGAGGCTCCCGAAAAAAGAAGAAAGAAAAGCTCGGAAAATTGAAAAAGTGCAGGGAATAAGGTTTTTTTCTGTTTGCCGAAGTACATCAGAGAAACCAGCAGCATCAACAGAATAGAACTACTGAGACAGAGCAGGGAACCACTGTTTGACAACGGAAAAAACAGTTGTAGCTCCTTACCGGTGGCAAAGCCGGCACCAATGACGCTTCCGGCAACAGAAAAAGCAACTTTTAAAATCTCTGAAATGAAAATCGCCTCCTTTTTATGACTGAGAAATCCGAGATAGGCGGGGTTCAATTATTTCAAATATATTTTCTAAAAAATCAAATTATTACTTGATTTTTCGGAAATATGTGGTATAATATGATAAATGGGAGTAATGTCTGTCTGCACCTGTTTTTTGCAGTAATCAGGATGTTACAACGCTATATTTTATATGAAGGAGAAAATGAACTATGCAAAAAATTACCAAAGATATGATTATTTCTGATGTTTTAAAGGTGGATACCGAGCTTGCCCCATTTTTCTTTGCAATCGGTATGCATTGCCTGGGCTGCCCCTCTGCGGCAGGGGAAACCATCGAGGAGGCTTGTATGGTGCATAACACCGATTGTGATGCACTGATTGAAAAAATGAATAATTTTTTGGAAATCAAAGCAAACAGCCAGAATCAATAAGTTTATAACACTGATTTTGCCTAACGGAGTCTCTTCGTTAGGCATTTTCCAAAAAACGGATTTTTAAGAAAGGAAATTTTCTCTATTTTACGGAGGAAACAGGGTGAAATACAATGAGTGAACCGTTACGCTATAAAGGGAAACTGATTGCCAGAAAAGACAATATTATTTACTACGGTAATCCGGAAGATAAATATCTTATTATGATGAATATTACGGAATCCGCTCCTGTTGGCGGTTATGATATCACCTCTAAGGTGACTGTCTCTTTGCAGACCAATACCGGCGGTAAAGAAAAAATCATCAAAAAAGTAGAAAGAGAAGGGATGTTCAAAGCGCTGGACATCGCTGAATACTGGTTAGCAGAAGCATTGGAAGAAGAATAAGAAATTCTGTTTTTCAGAAATTGTGGTGATTTGAATGGATCAGGGTATTTTTATTATTTTCAGCCTGGTAATCGGATTTATGTTTTCTTTTGCCGCAGTGCCGTTGGTGCGGGTTGTGGCGTTTAAAATTGAGGCGGTAGATGTGCCTCGTGATAAGAGAAGAATGCATACAAAGCCCATTCCCAGAATGGGCGGTCTTGCCATTTACCTGGGCTTTTTAGTCAGTTACTTATGCTTTGGCGGCGTGCTGGAAAAAGAAACTGTTGGCATTATTATCGGGGCAACCATTCTGGTGGTGCTTGGTATTTTAGACGACAGAAAGCCCATTCGCGCTGTCGTCAAGCTGGCGGTGCAGATTGTTGCTGCACTTATCCCCGTGATGATGGGTCTGCGAATCAATTTTTTGACCAGCATCAATATTTTTTCCAATCAGACAAATTATGTGTTGGGAGTGCTTTCCATTCCCGTCACGATTATCTGGATTGTTGGGTTGACCAATGCGTTAAATCTGATTGATGGGTTAGATGGACTGGCAGGAGGAATTTCTGCAATTTCCTCATTTTGCCTGATGTTTGTGGCACTTATTTTCGGTAGTCCCCAATGTGCTTTTGCTTTGGCAGCAATTGCCGGTGCAACCTTAGGCTTTTTGCCATACAATTTAAACCCCGCTAAGATTTTCATGGGCGATACCGGGGCACTCTTTTTGGGATATATGCTTGCAACGCTTTCTGTAGACGGCTTTTTCAAAAGCTATGCGGCAATCACCTTTGTGATTCCGCTTCTGGTTATGGGGTTGCCTCTGTTTGATACCAGCTTTGCAATTTTCAGAAGAATGCTGAAGGGAGAACCCATTATGCAGCCCGACCGGTCTCATCTTCATCACAGACTGGTGGATGCAGGCTTTTCTCAGCGGCAGGCAGTGGCAATTTTATGTACGGTCAGCGGGTTATTATCCTTAACTGCCATTGTGCTGATTACCGAAGGTTGGAAGCGTACACTGGTGATGATTGCGGTTTCTGTATTGTATTATTGCGGTGGAAAGCTTTATATTAAAAATCGCAACTACGAGCAGGAATTTCTGGACAAGCTGGCAAAAAATGAAGGGCTTCCTGCAGGTATTGAAGAAGCAAGGGAAGGAACATCCGAAAAGTAAGAGAAGAGGGAATTTGTTATGGATAAATTAAAAGTTATGACTGTGTTCGGCACTCGTCCGGAGGCAATCAAAATGGCACCTCTGGTAAAGGAACTGGAGTCGAGAGCGGAGATTGAGTCCATTGTTGCTGTGACGGCACAGCATCGTCAGATGTTGGATCAGGTGTTGGAGATTTTTGATATCAAGCCTGATTACGATTTGGATATTATGAAAGAACGCCAGACCTTGGTTGACATTACCTCCAATGTGATTAAAGGCTTATACGATGTTATCGGCGAAGCAAAGCCGGATATTGTGCTGGTTCACGGAGATACTACCACTACCTTTGCAGGAGCATTGGCAGCATTTTACCGGCAGACAGCAGTGGGGCATATCGAAGCAGGGCTTCGTACCTTTGATAAGTATTCTCCTTTTCCGGAGGAAATGAACCGTGTGCTGACCGGGTCATTAACGGAGCTTCATTTTTCGCCCACGATACAAAACAAGAAAAATCTTTTAAATGAAAATAAAGACGAAACAAAAATTTTCATCACCGGGAACACCGTCATTGATGCACTGAAAACCACGGTGAAGAAAGACTATCAGTTTGCAAATGAAACCTTGCAGAACCTTGATTTTTCCAAAAAAATTATTGTGGTAACTGCACACAGACGAGAAAACTTAGGAGAACCTCTGCAAAATATCTGCAATGCTATCAAACGGCTGGCAGTGGAATTTTCCGATGAAGTGCAGGTGGTGTATCCTGTGCATCTGAATCCGGCAGTCAGGGAAGTGGCATTCTCCGTATTGGGAGACATACCCAATGTGAAACTCATTGATCCGGTGGATGTTTGCGAGCTTCACAATCTGATGGATCGTTCCTATATGATTATGACAGATTCCGGTGGACTTCAGGAGGAAGCCCCCTCTTTGGGCAAGCCTGTTCTGGTGCTTCGAAACGAGACCGAGCGTCCTGAAGCAGTTGCAGCTGGCACTGTGAAAATTGCCGGGGTTCAGGAAGAAGTTATTTACGAAATGGGCAAAACTCTGCTGACAGACAAGGCAGAATATGACAAGATGGCACATGCTGTCAATCCCTATGGTGACGGTTTTGCCTCCAAGCGTAGTGTAGATGCTATTTTGTATCACTTTGGCTATACAAAAGAACGCCCCTCGGATTTTGTAACCGAATAAAATAAAAAATACACTGTGAATGCTTTCACAGTGTATTTTTTATGTGTATGAATGTGGTGTGTGCGTTTTTTTTAAGAAAGTTGGGAGCGAAGAAAAAACGGCACAGAACGGACAAACTGAACCCGAGGGGGATACCCGAAAGCGTACAAAGGTACGCTAAGAGGTGAAGTTTGTTCGTAGCAGAAAGCAATATAATCCAAAATTTGCAGATTGCAAATTTTCACATTGGAAAGAAATTGTGAAAAAATCCCTGCTTTCTGTGGTGTGTGCGTTTTTTTTTAAGAAAGTTGGGAGCGAAGAAAAAACGGCACAGAACGGACAAACTGAACCCGAGGGGGATACCCGAAAGCGTACAAAGGT
>JAGBEY010000016.1 GCA_017936745.1 Clostridia bacterium | reverse complement strand
GCTTGCAGTAGCTCCCTATGAGACAGCGGAAACGATTTCGTTTGATGAAATTGATTCCCGTCTGGATTTCGCAGATGTGAAAGGGCAGGAAAATGCCAAACGGGCATTAGAAGTGGCTTGCAGCGGTGGGCACAGTATTTTAATGAGCGGAACACCCGGCTCAGGGAAAACGATGCTTTCCAAACGGGTTCCCGGGATTTTGCCCCCTCTTACCTTTGAAGAATCTATGGAGGTTACCAAAATCTATTCGGTTTGTTCTTTGGTTTCCAAGGATAGTCCGATGGTGGTGAAACGCCCGTTTCGTGCTTTGCATCATACCGCATCCACCGTGAGTATTATCGGCGGCGGTACCAAAGCGATGCCCGGCGAGATTTCTTTAGCACACAACGGAGTGCTTTTCTTAGACGAGCTGCCCGAGTTTAAACGGGAAGCGCTGGAGGTTCTTCGTCAGCCCTTAGAGGATAAAAAAATCAATGTGACCCGAATCAGCCGCTCGGCAGAATATCCGTGTAACTTTATGATTATTGCGGCAATGAACCCTTGTCCTTGTGGATATTACGGCTCTGCTGTTAAAGAATGCAGTTGTACCTTAGACCAGATAAACCGATATCAGAAGAAAATTTCCGGACCGCTTCTGGACCGTATTGATATTCAAATTGAAGTGCCTGCTGTTAATTATGATGAAATTGCGTCTCTGGAAAAAGCAGAGTCCACAGCGGAAATCCGAAAACGTGTTATGAAAGCCAGAGAAATTCAGAAGAAACGCTATCAAAAAGAGGGGATTTTAACCAATGCGGAGTTGACCGCTCCCATGGTGAAACAATACTGCCCCTTAACACCTCAGGCAGAGGCAATGCTGAAGCAGGCGTTTTCTATGCTGGGTCTCACCGCCCGTGGTTATGATAAAATTATCAAGGTAGCCAGAACCATTGCCGATTTAGATGAATCAGAAGTGATTGAACTCCACCACCTGGCTGAAGCAATCAGCTATCGGGATGTGGAAAATCGAATGGCAGACTAAGGGGAGCTTGCGTATGGCAATTTATGAATTTCTCAATCAGTTTCAGGAAATTTCCTTTCATATGCCCGGGCATAAGGGACAGATTCCCATTTCCATCAAAGATGTGACCGAATTATCGGGTACGGATAATCTGATGTGCCCTGAGGGGATTATCCAGCAAGCCCAGGAGGCTATGGCAAAAAAGTTGAGTGCAAGAGAGGCTTTTTTTCTGACTAATGGTGCATCCAGTGGTATTCTGGCAAGTATTTTGGCAACGGTTAGGGAAAATGAGACAGTCCTGGTAGACCGAAATTGTCATGCTTCGGTACTGAATGCGTTAATTTTGTGCGGTGGTGTGCCGAAGTTTGTGTATCCCAAAGAAAATTTGGAATTTGGAATACCCAGACCCCTGACGGCAGAGGATATCACCTACAGCGGAGAAAAAACAGTGATTGTCACTTCTCCCACCTATTATGGTGAGGTTTCCGATATGGATGCTATCCGAAACAAAGTGGGGGATGCCGTGCTCATTCAGGATGAATCTCACGGTGCACATTTTTATTTCTGTGATGCTTTGGCGAAGTTTCGCACCTATGTGGCAGATATGAGCATTTTAAGCTTTCATAAAACAATGCCCACTCTGAATCAGGGAGCTGTGCTGGCTCTTTATGCGGGAGGGATTTCTCCGAAACGGGTGAAACAGGCAATCAATATGGTTACCACCACCAGTCCCTCGTATCCCATTCTTTCTTCCTTGGATTATGCAGGGATGTATGGGGAACAGCTTTATGGTGATGATACGATATTACATAAAATCAAAGAATTGAAGCAAGCACTTTGTTCGGAAACAAATTTACACATTTTAGAAAATGATGATTGTTATAAGCTGCTTATCAATTGTGACGGCGTGAATCTTTCCGCCGGAGAAATTCAGACCATTCTGGAAGAACAGTATTCCATTTATCTTGAGGGGGTATTTGGGAACAATCTGCTTTTTATGTTTTCGCCCTGTAACCGTGTGCAGGAGGTGGAAATTCTTCAGAATGCGTTGTGTTCTATGAAATTGATGGATAGTGAACCGAAAGAAAAAATTCAGATTCCGCTGTTAAAGCTTTCCCAGACGATGACACCCCGTGAGGCTTATTTCCGGGAGGGGGAAATCATTCCTGTGAGGGAGGCAGCAGGCAGAGTGTCCAAAGAAAATGTGACACAGTTTCCGCCTTGTGTCCCGCTTATTACGATTGGAGAAACTATTTCAAAAGAGGCAATTTCGTATCTGAATCAGGAGTTTATCGAAGTAGTAAAATAAAAAACTGCTGTGAAAAAAATTTTTTTCACAGCAGTTTTTTTATGGAAATTTATAGACAAAAAAGAAGAAATGTGATACACTGAAACAGTGTATATGATGATATTTCTGAAATAATATTTTGGAGGTTGAAAGATGAAAAAAAGACTTTTTGCACTGCTCATTAGCGTATGCTTACTGATGAGTTTGTGTGTAATTTCTCCTATCAGTGCTTCGGCGCAAGCGGACGGCATCTGCGGTGATAATCTGATTTGGAGTTACACTTCGGGGACGTTGACCATTTCCGGTACGGGAGCGATGACCGACTATGCATCGTATGAGGATGTCCCTTGGTACTCTTATCGTGACGAAATGAGAAAGGTTGTGATTCAGGAGGGGGTTACCACCATTGGAGACAGTGCTTTTTTTGGTTGTCTCAAAGTAACCGAATTTACCATTCCTGACTCTGTTACCAAAATTGGTAGCTATGCTTTTCGGGCGTGCGACGGGTTTGTTGATCTGGTCATTGGGGATAAGGTAACCACCATCGGTGATTATGCGTTCGCATACTGCTACGGCTTGCGCTCGGTGACCTTTGGCGAAAATGTTACTCATATCGGTCAGGGCGCCTTTGACAGGTGTTTGAATTTAGTAAGAGTTTTTTTCAATCTCAATCTGCAATCTATAGGAAGTTATGCATTTGATAGCTGTGCGGCTCTTTCTGAGGCATATTATGCCGGCAGTGTAGGGCAGTGGAGTACAATCTCCTTTGAAAGTGGCAATTCCTGGATTCGTGCTAATACCATTTGTGCCGACGAGGATGATACTGTGGTTTCTGGGGAATCCTCGGTTACCAGTTGGAAGCTGGACGCAAGAGGATGCCTCCATTATGCCCCAAAAGGAACGTATACAGGCACAGATGACACTTGGTATGACTATATCCATATGATTCACACCATTTCTATTCACGAGGGAATTACCTCTGTTTCTGATTGGATGTTTGCCAATTTTCCCAATGAAGATATCCGTTTGGTGTTACCAAGCAGTTTAAAACATATTGGAAAAGGTGCATTTTTGGGAACTCACTTGCAGGGAGCGACTTTCCCGGAGGGCTTGCTTTCCATTGGAGACGAAGCTTTTTCCGGTTCCGGTCTTAAGTCTGTTATTTTACCGGACTCTCTTATTTCTGTAGGTAGCTATGCTTTCTTTGAAAATAACATGCAGGAATTGGTTTTGGGAAACAGCCTGGAAACCATCGGCAGCTATGCCTTTTCCCGGATGCAGGATACCTCCCTTACACTTCCCGAAACCGTGAAATCCATTGGAGACGGTGCATTTGAATATGCCGAAAATCTGGAAACGGTTACCTTTGAAGGTGCACCGGAAACCATTGGAGGTAGCGTTTTTTACGAGTGTACGGCATTAACCTCCGTTTCCTTGGCTGAGGGGCTGCTATCCACCGGAGAGAATATGTTTTTTTGCTGTTCTTCCTTAAAAACTGTTCCGCTCCCCTCAACGCTCAAGCAGATAGCTTCCGGAACTTTCCGTTTTTGCAGTTCGTTAACTGAGATTTCCATACCGGCGGGAGTCACCGCCATTGGCAGTGCTGCCTTTGGTGGTTGTACAGCACTGGATGGGGTGGTATTGCCCGAAGGTGTTACAGAAATCGGCGTGGGTGCATTTTTAGAGTGTAAATCCTTATCTGAAATCCGTTTTCCTGATGCTTTAAAAACCATTGGGGACTCTGCTTTTGGCTATTGTACTTTATTGGATGAAGTGGAATTTCCCGAGGGGTTAACCTCCATCGGTGAAAATGCATTTCGTGGATGTAATAAAATTACACAGGTAGTATTTCCTGAAAACATTCGTACTATCAACGGCTTTGCCGATTGTACCGCACTGACTTCTGTGCAGTTTCCGTCTCAGCCTACCAGTGTGGGAAAAGCTGCTTTTAAAAATTGTATTGGCTTAACCAAGATAGAATTGACCAAAACCATTACTGCAATCCGGGAAGAAGCGTTTTCCGGTTGCTCTAATCTTAGCGAAATTTCCATTGGTGTTAGTGTGAATACCATTGGTGAAAATGTCTTTTCCGGTTGTACTGCTCTGCAGTTAGTGAACTACGACGGCAGTAAGCCTATGTTTGAACGTATTAAGCTGGGGAACGGAAATCAGTGCCTTATCAATGCCCAGCTGAATTGTTTGGTATCTGATGATGTGGTTGCCCAGGGAACTTGTGGCGCAAATCTTACATGGAAGTTGAATTCTCAGGGGATTCTGACGATTTCGGGTTCGGGCGAAATGGACGATTACGGCATTTCTCCCCTTGGGGAAACGCCTCCTCCGTGGAAGCCTTATGCAAAATCTATTGTTGCTGTTTTAATTGAGGATGGGGTCTCTGACATTGGTGACTATGCTTTCTACTGCAATACCACAGATTATCTTTATCGCAACTTAGTCAGTGTTTCCATTCCTGACAGTGTGACCGCAATCGGGGATGGGGCATTCAGTATGAGTGGACTCAGCACTCTGAATCTGGAAAAACAGACACTCACCATTGGAAGCGGAGCATTTTCCGGTTGTGATAATCTGGACACTGTTCGGATTGTGGTGGAAAACCTCACTATGGAGGATTCTGTTTTTTCCGGTTGTGACAATTTACAGTCTGTGGAAATGATTGGGGGACTCACAGCGGTGGAATCTCGTACTTTTTACAGCTGCCCTGCACTTTCTCAGGTGATTTTACCCGATAGCATCACGGTAATCGGTACCTATGCTTTTGAAGGCTGTGTATCTTTGTCTCAATTTACATTCCCTGCTTCTTTAACTACTATTGACGATTGCGCGTTTTGGGGATGCAGCGCACTTTTGGAGGTTTCCTTCAGCTCGAAGATTACTGCTTTAGGGGTGTGTGCATTCCAAAAATGTATTTCTTTGAAAGAAGTAACCGTTCCTCAGAATCTTACCTCCAAGGAGAATAATATTTTTGCGGATTGCTCCGGATTGGAGTTTGTTCACTTGGAAAATTCTACTCTCGACTGGAAAACCAATGATTTTTCAAGATGTACTTCATTGAAGGAGATTACCGTATCCGATACCAATTCTATGTATACCACTCTTGATGGAGTTCTTTTTAACAAAAATATGACTACCTTAATCTGGTATCCTGCACAAAAATCCCAGGCATACTATGAATTGCCCCAAACGGTAACCACCATTGGCAGATATGCTTTTTCGGATGGTGCCAACTTGATGAGCATTTTGTTACACGATAACCTGACTACACTAAATGAATTTGTCTTTTGTGGCAATACAGGCTTGAAAGAAGTAACCGTTCCGGCATCTGTTACCACAATGGGAGGAGATGTGTTTTTAGATTGTACTGCATTGGAAGAGGCAACCATTCTCGCTTCGGTTTCAGTGGCACCAAGATTGTTTTCAGGTTGTACTGCATTGAAACGGGCATTTTTACCCGACACACTCACTAATGGCGGAGTAGGCATGTTCCGGAATTGTTCTTCTTTGGAATTTGTGTCACTGCCCGAGTGCCTGACTCAGATTTCTGCAGAAATGTTTTATCAGTGTGCTTCCTTATCCGCACTCACCATTCCGGATACTGTTACTGTCGTTGGACAGGCTGCATTTTCCGATTGTTCTTCTCTGACCGATATTACTTTGCCGGAGGGGGTAACCACCATCAATACTTACACCTTCTACGGGTGTACTTCCCTTGAGAAAGCGACGATCGGAAAAAATGTTACTGCAATCGGAAACTATGCGTTTCACAATTGTAACAGGCTGACGGATGTGCATTTTAACGGCTCTAAAGGTATGTGGAGTGCTATCACCGTCGGCACGAATAATACACCGATTCAGAATGCCAAAGTGACATTCTCGGATTACAGCAATGTGATTTATTCCGGACAATGCGGAGATCATGTGTATTGGAACATCACTTCCGATAAGATACTTACCATTTGGGGATATGGCAGAATGTATGATTATGAGCCATACGTTGCTGCTAAACGGGCACCGTGGTATTCTCTCAGCAAATACTTTACTTCTGTAACTGTAAAAGAGGGAGTTACCTCCATCGGGAAAGCCGCATTTTACAGTCTGTATTATAATAAGACGGTTTCTTTGCCAGATACAGTTACCGAAATCGGAAGCTATGCTTTTTACAATTGTAAGCTGGCTGAGATTATATTACCCAACGGAATCACAAAAATTCCAGGAAACTGCTTCCAGAACAGTACGCTGTTAACCACAGTTTATATTCCCGAAGGTGTTACCGCAATTGATGGATATGCGTTTAGCGGCTGCACCGGTTTAACCGACATTTTCCTGCCAAACAGCCTTGAAACAATCAAAACGTATGCCTTTAGCGGCTGCAGTAAACTGGCTAAAATCGGGTTGGGAAGCAACTTAAAAACTGTTGAAAGCTATGCATTCAGCGGATGCAGTGCATTAAAAACCGTGTACTACATCGGAACAGAGACTGCGTGGAATCAGATTAACATTGGCACTACCTCTAACGACCAGTTAATCAATGCTCCCAGAGCATACAATTACCAGTCTGCTGTGTTGGTATTCCACTTAGGTGAGAATGCAGTGAAAACCATTCCCACTATTAAAAAACGGGCTGTGACCTTGACCCAGCCACTTCCCGCGGAGTTGGGATACACTCTCGCAGGATGGGCAACCACCGAAAATGCAACCACTCCCAAATATGCAGATGGCAGCACATTTACTATGGGAAATGGCGTTACCAATCTCTATCCCGTTGTTCAAAAATCGGTTTATACCGATACAAAAGTAAGCACTGTGGACGGGAAAAAGACCTATGCGGTAACTCCGGTCAATCTGCCGGAGGGAACTGCCGTGACATTGGCTTGTTATCGTGGCAAACAGCTGGTATATGTTACCGGTGCGGTCTATACGGGAGATGTGCTTTCTTATCCTGTCAGCACTTCTTATCAGTATGATAGTGTGAAGGTTTTGACATCTTCCGGCACAAGCTATCTGGTTCCCGTGACACAGGCAGAGGTTTTGGAATAAATTCTTTTGAAATATTTCAAAAAAGCCTTGCAATTCCAAGGAAAATATGATACAATATCGCTTGGATTTAAATGTTGGAAGGTTTTCAGAGGAGAGCGGTATGATTTATAAATGTTCCTTATGCGAATTTGTTTTTGAAAGACGGGGCGAAACCATTCAGTGCCCCAATTGCGGAAAGTATTCTGTGTCAGAAGCCGGTGAAGAGGATAAAGCAAAATTCCAAGAGCTTCAGGAAAATAATAAATAATAAAAAGGATGTAAAAGTGGTAACTTTTACATCCTTTTTTTCATTGTCTTTTGGTTTATTTCATCCGCTGGTCTAAAGCTTCGTAAATCATAATGCCGGCACATACCGAGGCATTTAAAGAGTTTACCTGCCCCAAAATGGGGAGGCTTACCAGGGTGTCACATTTTTGCTTCACATGCTCGCTCATTCCATAGCCCTCCGAGCCGATGACAATCGCGAGGGGAACGGTGAGGTCAGGGTCTTTGTACGACATATTGGCAGAAGCATCGGTTCCCACAATGAGAACGCCTTGTTCCTTCAGCTCTAAAATGGTGGAATTTAAGTTGGTGACTCTGGCAATTTTCATATAGTTTACTGCCCCGGCAGATGCCTTATAAGCACCACTGTTAACTCCTGCGGCACGTCGCTTGGGAATAATCACACCGTCACAGCCGGCACATTCTGCCGAACGGACAATCGCACCTAAATTGTGGGTATCTTCGATACCGTCTAAAATAACAAGAAAAGGATTTTTTCCTTTCTCATAGGCAGACTGTAAAATTTCTTCTACCGATACATATTTGGTCTGCGATACAGAAGCGATTACTCCTTGATGGTTTTTTACATCGCTCATACGGTCCAGCTTTCCCTTTTCCACACGGGAAACGGGGATTTTCTTCTGGTTGGCAAGCTTTACAATCTGATACAAAATAGGGTCTTTGAAGTGATTCATCACGTAGATTTTATCAATTTCAGTATCCGCTTTTAAAGCTTCTAAAACAGGGTTTCTGCCCTCAATTTTATCGTCGATACGCTCGTTTTCGTTAAATTTTTTCATTTCTGCCATATCAGAGTTCCTCTTTTTTCATTTGGTTAACTGGTTTGTCATTCTGAGGAGCGCAAGCGACGAAGAATCTTAACGAAAAAATGGAAGATTCCTCGGGGTGATGTCCTCTTGGAATGACGACAGTAAAAAGCTATTCTTGAATATGATTGTCATAGATAGGTGCTTTTTCTAAGTAAAATTTGGTAAAAGTACCTTGTTCAATGTGATGGCGAATATCTGCCATCAGCTCATTGTAAAAATATAAATTGTGCATCACGCAAAGCCGCATTGCCAGCATTTCCTTTGCTTTAAACAGATGGCGGATGTATGCTCTGGAAAAATTGCGGCAGGTGGGGCAGTTGCAGTTTTCGTCAATGGGACGGTCATCCGTCTCATATTTTTTATTCATCAGATGCATAATGCCGTTTTTTGTGTAAATAGAAGCGTGACGGGCATTTCTTGCCGGCATCACACAGTCGAAGAAGTCCACACCTCTTGCCACGGCATTTAAGATGTTGCCGGGTGTGCCGACCCCCATTAAGTAACGGGGCTTGTCCTTGGGCATATAGGGCATCACTGCTTCGATAATGCGATACATTTCCTCATGAGTTTCTCCAACGGCAAGTCCGCCGATGGCATAACCATCCAGTCCCATTTCGGCAATCTGCTTCATATGTTCTATCCGGATGTCCTCGTAAATGCCGCCCTGATTGATACCAAAGAGTAACTGATTGGGATTGACCGTATCGGGCAGGGAATTGAGTCGTGCCATTTCTTTTTTGCACCGCTCCAGCCACCGGACTGTCATCGCCGCAGAGCGTTCCACATAACTGTGAGTAGACGGATTTTCCACACACTCGTCAAATGCCATAGCAATGGTAGAGCCTAAGTTGGATTGAATCTGCATGGATTGCTCCGGTCCCATAAAAATCCGACGTCCGTCAATGTGGGAAGCAAAGGTCACCCCTTCCTCCTGAATTTTCCGGAGCTTGGCAAGAGAAAATATCTGAAATCCGCCGCTGTCGGTTAAAATAGGTCTGTCCCAGTTCATAAATTTATGAAGTCCGCCCATTTGTTTTACGACGGTGTCACCGGGGCGAAGATGCAAATGATACGTGTTGGAAAGCTCAACCTGGCATCCAATCTCCTTTAAATCCAAAGCAGATACTGCTCCCTTAATGGCTGCGGCAGTTCCTACATTCATAAATACCGGGGTCTGAATCGTGCCGTGAACGGTTTTAAATTCGCCCCGTCTGGCTTCCCCCTCTTGTTTTAATAACTGATACATAAACGAAATCCTTTACACGTTGAAACGGAACAAAATAATGTCGCCGTCTTTTACCACATATTCTTTTCCTTCGCTGCGAACCCAGCCTTTTTCCTTGGCAGCAGTCATAGAGCCTGCTTCGATAAGCTCGTCATAGCCGATAACTTCAGCACGGATAAAGCCCCGTTCAAAATCGGAGTGAATTTTACCTGCCGCACCGGGTGCTTTCGTACCTTTTACAATGGTCCATGCTCTGGTTTCGGGTTCTCCGGCAGTTAAGTAAGAGATTAAGCCCAAGAGAGAATAGCTTGCCTGAATCAGTCGGTCCAGACCGGACTGTTCCAAGCCTAATTCTTCTAAAAACATTGCTTTTTCCTCGTCATCAAGCTCGGATATTTCTGCCTCAATCTGTGCAGAAACCGGGATAACACTTGCATTTTCTTTTTTTGCAAGCTCGGTTAACAGCTTGAAATATTCATTGTTTTCGCCGCCTTCTTTCAAATCCTCTTCGGAAAGATTTGCCGCGTAAATTACAGGTTTTAAGGTTAAAAGAGACAATTCCTTGAGCAATTCTTTTTCTTCTTCGGACAAACCAACCTCACGGGCGGTTTTGCCTTGCTCCATTTCGGATTTCAAGTGCTTTAACACATCAATTTCCGTCTGATATTTTTTATCGCCTTTTAACTGCTTGGTAGCACGTTCAATTCTTCTATCAATAGAATCCAAATCTGCAAAAATCAGCTCCATATTGATAATTTCGATATCACGGGCAGGGTCTACAGAGCCTTCCACGTGAACAATGTTGGTGTTTTCAAAGCATCTTACCACGTGAATGACTGCATCCACTTCACGAATGTGGGATAAGAATTTATTTCCCAGCCCTTCGCCTTTGCTCGCTCCTTTTACCAGACCTGCAATATCCACAAATTCAATAATGGCAGGCACGGTCTTTTTTGAATTATACATTTTTGTTAATACATCCAGACGGGGGTCCGGAACGGTAACAATTCCCACATTGGGTTCAATGGTGCAGAACGGATAGTTCTGTGCTTCTGCACCGGCTTTGGTGATGGCGTTAAATAAGGTGGATTTTCCCACATTGGGAAGTCCGACAATTCCAAGTTTCATAAGTTTTAGTATCCTTTTCTCTAAAATAATTTCAGTTGTTTAAAGCCTTTGTCCTCCATACGGAGCGAACAACCGCTTAAGGGAATGGTTTTTCCTAAATAATATTCCGGCTCCTTGATTCGGGTTTCCGAAAGCAAGGCTGCTTTCTTGATTTTGGCATTTTTCAGCCGCATGGTTTGTACGCCGATGGTGTCACGGGTTGTTTTTAAATTCACAAGAGAGGTATTTACCACCAATGCTTTATCCATATTGGAGAAGAGAGCTAAGTCCACATCTTCCTGGAGCTTAAAAATCCGAACCACGGGAGAAGCATCGGAATATGCTTTAATGAGACGTTTTCTGTTGGTCTTGGTTTGATATGCAGACACAGGCACCTTAGCGGTTTTTCCGTTTTCAAACACAAAGAGGAAGAATCCCTTGTAATCGCCGGTTGTAAAGAGCTGAACCGGGACTTCATCCTTTTCCATTTCCAAAAGAGAGGGGAGATAGTCCCCAAAGTTGGAAAGCTTGGTATCATCTATTTCGTGAATTTTCAGCTTGTATGCATTGAACTGATTGGTAAACACCAAAATTTCACCCAAGTTGGTTTCGTCGATTTCCATAGTTACCTTATCGCCGTCTTTTAACTTGTGCTCACCGCCAGCCTTCAGGGAAGTCAGGCGGATTTTTTTGATGTAGTGCTGTTTGGTTACAAAGAGTTTCAGGTTATAGTCCTCGATTGCGGCATTGGCTTCATAATGGTCAACCTCACCCTCGGGAACAAAGGCGGTTTTTCTGTCCATACCGTATTTCTCTTTGATTTTTTTCAGCTCCTCAATGATGATTTTCTTGATTTCTTCTTCATGTTCTGCTGAGTATTTTAACTCTTTGATTTCTTTTTTCAAATCATCCACGTCAGCGATTCGGTTTAAGATGTATTTTTTATTTAAGTTTCTTAACTTGATTTCTGCAATAAATTCTGCCTGGATTTCATCAATCTGGAAGCCTGCCATCAGGTTGGGGACAACCATACTGTCATCTTCCGTGCCGCGGATAATGGCAATGGCTTTGTCCAAATCCAGAAGAATTTTCTTCAGCCCTTCTAAAAGATGAAGCTTGTCAGATTTCTTTTTGATGTCGTGCAGCAGTCTCCGTCTTACGCATTTGATACGGAATTTGGACCACTCGTGAATAATTCCGCCCACACCGTACACATCAGGTTCATTGTTCACAATCAGGTTGAAGTTGCAACCGAAGCTGTCCTGCAGAGGAGTCATTTTGTATAGCTTCAGCATCAGGGCGTCCGGGTCTGCACCACGTTTTAAATCAATGGCAATTTTTAAGCCTTTCAGGTCGGTTTCATCACGGACATCGGCAATTTCCTTGCTTAATTTTCCGCTTTTGATGTTTTCCACGATTTTGTCAATGATTGCTTCAATGGTGGTGGTGTAGGGAATTTCCTTGATTTCGATTACGTTTTCTTTTTTATTGTATTCGTATGAACCGCGGATTTTAAAAGACCCTCTCCCGGTTGCCAGAATTTCTTTCATTGCCTCGGGGTCACAGATAATGGTTCCGCCGGTGGGGAAGTCGGGGGCGGTAATCATCTCGTAAATATCTGCATCCTCATCCTGCAGGTAAGCGATGGTTGCATCACAGACTTCTCTTAAGTTGAAAGAACAAATGTTGGATGCCATCCCAACCGCAATTCCCTGATTGGCACCTGTCAGCACAGTGGGGAAGGTGACGGGCAGAAGAACAGGTTCTTTCATGGTGCCGTCATAGTTATCCACAAAGTCTACGGTATCAGAATCAATATCACGGAACAATTCACTGCAGATAGGGTCTAATTTTACTTCGGTGTAACGGGAAGCAGCATACGCCATATCACGGGAGTACACTTTCCCGAAGTTACCTTTGGAATCCACCAAAGGATGCAGTAACGCTTCGTTGCCTCGGGTCAGACGGACCATTGTTTCATAAATGGCGGCATCCCCGTGGGGGTTTAACTGCATGGTTCTGCCCACAACATTGGCAGACTTGATTCGTTGGGAATTGATCAGTCCCATTTTATACATGGTGTATAACAGCTTTCGGTGAGAGGGCTTGAATCCGTCTATTTCCGGAATGGCACGAGAGATGATCACACTCATGGCATAGGGCATATAGTTGGTTCGTAAGGTCTCGGTAATAGGCTGTTCTCTATGATTCAAAGGGGTTCACTCCTTTTTTAAAAACTCAATAACAAAATAGAATAAAACACTGCACAGATATCAACCATCAGCTGATATCCAAAAATTCATAATATTCTTTGCCGTGCATCTGGATATAATCTTTTCTGCCCTGAAGATTGTCGCCGAGCAGTAATTCGAAGGTTTCTTTGGTTTCAACCATCCCTTCCGGCACTACTTTGATGAGCCGACGGGTTTCAGGATTCATGGTGGTTTGCCACATCATTTCCGGTTCGTTTTCACCCAACCCTTTGGAGCGCTGGAGAGTGTACTTTCCGGCGAGGGATGAGATGTGGTCAGCTTTTTCCTTTTCATCGTAGGCAAAGAAAGTTCCTTTTTCTTTGGAGTTGATTTCGTATAAGGGAGACTCTGCAATATACACTTTTCCTTTTTCGATTAAGGTGGGGGTTAAGATATAAAGCATGGTCAGAACCAGGGTACGAATCTGGAATCCGTCCACATCGGCATCGGTACAGATAATGATTTTGTCCCAACGGAGTTTTTCCAGGTCAAATGCGGACATATCTTTTTGGTTTTTCAATTTGATTTCTACACCGCAACCGAGCACTCTCATTAAGTCGGTAATGATTTCGGAATTGAAAATTTTATCATATCCTGCTTTCAGGCAGTTTAAGATTTTACCGCGAATCGGCATAATTGCCTGAAATTCCGCATCACGACCCTGTTTACAGGAGCCTAATGCAGAATCACCTTCCACAATGTAAAGCTCACGGCGGGTTGCGTCCTTGGTACGGCAATCCACAAACTTTTGCACACGGTTTACAACATCTACCGTCTGAGACAGCTTTTTCTTGATGTTGACCTTTGCTTTTTCCGCCTGCTCACGGCTTCGCTTGTTGACTAAAATCTGTTCTGCGATTTTTTCTGCATCGGTTTTATTTTCAATGAAGTAAATTTCCAGCTGTTCTTTTAAGAAATCCTGCATTGCTTCCTGAATGAATTTGTTGGTGATTGCTTTTTTGGTCTGGTTTTCGTAGGAAGTAATGGTGGAGAAGGAGCTGGAAACTAAAATCAAGCTGTCAAACACATCGTTGTAAGTGATTTTTGCTTCGTTGGCTTTATATTTGTTGGTTTGCTTGATGTAATTATCAATGGCATACACAAAGGCGTTTTTTACCGCTTTTTCAGGAGAACCGCCATGCTCTAAGAAGCTGGAGTTGTGATAGTATTCAATGAGGTTCACTTCGTTGTTGAAACAAAAAGCGAAATTCATTTTTACCTTATATTCCGGCTTGTCTGCCCTGTCGCGACCGGTTCGTTCTGCAGAAACGGTGCGAATCTGGGTCAGTGCTTTTTCTGTCGTGATTTCGCTTACATAGTCGGTAATCCCATCTTTGTAGAGAAATGTGTATTCCTGGAATTTTCCGTTTTCCATTTCATCCTTCAGGAGAAAGGTGATGCCGGAGTTTACCACTGCCTGCTTTTTCAAAGTGTTAATGTAATATTCCAAAGGTACATCAATATCGGTGAATACCTCTAAATCGGGACGCCACTTGATAACCGTTCCTGTTTTCTTTTCTAAGGTAGGCTCCTTCTTTAACCCGCCCACATTTTTTCCTTTTTCAAATTCTAAGGAATAAAGGTAGCCGTCACGAACAACCCGCACACTCATATATTCGGAGGCATATTGGGTTGCACAAGCGCCCAGACCGTTTAAGCCTAAGCTGTATTCATAGTTTTCGCCACCCTGATTGTTATATTTTCCGCCGGCATACAATTCACAAAATACTAACTGCCAGTTGTAGGTATCCTCTTTGGAGTTGTAATCCAGAGGAATGCCGCGGCCATAGTCCTTCACTTCTACCGATTGGTCACGGAATCTGGTAACCTCAATTTTTTTACCAAAGCCTTCTCTGGCTTCGTCAATAGAGTTGGATAATATTTCAAAAATGGCGTGTTGACAACCATCAAGTCCGTCTGAACCAAAAATAACACCGGGACGAAGTCTGACACGTTCTTCGTCCTTCAGTTTGGACAGACTGTCGTTGTCGTAAACTTTTTCTGCCACTCAGTTTCACCTCTTCACAAATTTTTGCATTTTATTATATCATAGAAAAGAAAAAAAAGCAAGAAATATTTTTTATAAATAAAACTTTTGCCGTATGGAGGACAAAGCGGGCATTGTCCTCTATAAATCGGGCTGCCTTAGATTGTCATTCCAAGCATGTATGAGGAATCTTGTTTACGTATTTATAAAAAGACTGCAGAGTTTTTTTGTGCTTGTGATATTATGAGGAAAGATTCTGCCGGAAAGAGGGGAAGCCTATGAAAAAAACGAAGCGGAAATATAGGGTTTGCTTTGTTTTTTTATGTGATTTTCCATTCGGGAAACCTTGACAAAAGGGTGGGGGTGTGATAAAATATATCAAAGTATGTCCATTTGTAGCAATTTACGGATTTTAGATAGAAAAAAAGGGGATAAATTATGTGGATTTCCGAGTATTGGGAAGACTTTGAACTGCTGGAGGCGGAAGACGGCTATAAGCTGGAGCGATGGAAAGATGTTAAGCTTCTTCGTCCCGACCCGCAGGTAGTGTGGAAACACGGCTCCATTCAAAAATATTCTCAGAAAATTGATGCCAAATATTTCCGAAGCAAAAAAGGCGGCGGAGAGTGGAAATATTACAAAAAGCTTCCTGAGCATTGGGAAATTCTTTACCGTGACTTGAAATTCAAGGTGCGTCCCACCGGTTTTAAGCATACGGGGTTGTTTCCTGAACAGGCGGTAAACTGGGATTTTGCACGGGATATGATTCGCTCCTCCAATCGGGAAATTAAGGTGTTGAATTTGTTTGCCTACACCGGCGGTGCCACCGTTGCCTGCTTAAAAGAGGGGGCAAGTGTGTGTCATTTGGATGCGGCAAAATCCATTGTGAGTTGGGCAAAGGAAAATGTGGAATTAAACAATTTGAATCAAAACGGTAAGGTTCGTTTCATTGTGGACGATGCCTATAAATTTGTGGAACGGGAAATCAAACGGCAAAATTTCTACGATGCCATTATTATGGATCCTCCCTCATACGGCAGAGGTCCTAATGGAGAATTATGGAAGATTGAAGACAAAATCTTTGAGCTTGTGGAGCTTGCTTCCCGCATTTTAACAGAGAAACCGTTATTTTTTATTATCAACAGCTACACCACCGGCTTGTCCAATACCGTAATGGAAAACATTCTGAACTTAACCGTCACAAAAAAATTCGGCGGTAAGGTGACTGCAGATGAAATCGGTTTTCAAGCCAGACATTCAGGCTTATACTTACCTTGCGGCTCTACTGCAAGATGGCAGGCAGAGTAGCAAACAGAGGAATGAAATAATATGGAAATTATCAAAGCAGAGAATCTTACCTTTCGCTATGAGGACAGTGCAAAAAAGGTTCTCGAACAGTTTCACTTAACAATTGAAAAAGGCAGCTTTACCGCACTGCTCGGGCATAACGGCAGCGGAAAGTCCTCCCTTGCAAAGCTGTTTAACGGTATTTTACTTCCCGAGGGCGGAAGTGTCTATGTTTCGGGGATGGATACCAAAAATGAGGAGCTGCTCCTGGAAATCCGTAAAAATTGCGGATTGGTGTTTCAAAATCCCGATAATCAGCTGGTTGCCTCCATTATTGAGGATGATGTGGCATTCGCTCCTGAAAATTTGGGAGTTCCCTCCGGGGAAATTCGCGAGAGGGTAGATGATGCCTTGAAATGTGTAGGAATGTATGAATACCGGCTTCGTTCTCCCCATCATTTGTCGGGAGGGCAGAAGCAACGGGTCGCCATTGCCGGAATTGTAGCAATGCGCCCCTCGGTGATTGTGCTGGATGAGCCGACCGCAATGTTAGACCCCAAAGGCAGAAAAGAAGTGGTGGAAACCATTCTACGGCTTAACCGGGATTATGGCATTACTGCAATTCTCATCACGCACAATATGGAGGAAGCGGCACTTGCTGACCGTGTTGTGGTAATGGAGAAAGGAAAAATTCTTCTGGACGGCACGCCCAAGGAGATTTTTTCTCAGTATGAAATGTTAAAACAGACGGGGCTGGATGTCCCGCAGATTACCGAGCTTTCCTACAAGCTCCATCAGGCAGGGTTTCCTGTGGAAAGCTGTATCTTGTCGGCAGACGAGCTGGTAGAACAAATTTTAAGAGTATTATAAATCTGGTGAATCACATTGAATATTGCAGTTGAAAATTTATCATATATTTATGCCCCTGAAACGCCCTTTGAAAAAGTAGCGCTCAAGGATATTAACTTTACCATTGAAAGCGGGGAGTTTGTGGGGCTAATCGGGCATTCCGGCAGCGGAAAGTCCACCTTGGTACAGCATTTGAACGGGCTGGTAAAGCCTACCAGCGGCACAATTCGTATCGGTGACCGCGTCATTACCGGGAAAAATGCCGATACCAAAGGATTATGCTTTACGGTTGGTCTGGTGTTTCAGTACCCTGAGCAACAGCTGTTTGCGGAAACCATTTATCAGGATATTGCATTCGGCCCGTCCAATATGGGGCTTTCGCAAACCGAAATTGATCTGCGGGTAAAAACCGCAATGGAGTTGGTTGGATTATCTCCCGAACTGGCAGGAAAATCACCATTTTCCGTATCTGGCGGGCAAAAACGACGGGTTGCCATTGCGGGGGTTCTGGCGATGGAGCCGAAGGTTCTTATTCTGGACGAACCCACAGCAGGGTTAGACCCCAAAGGCAGAGATGAGATTTTAAACAGTATCCGTAAAATTCATAAGCAAATGGATATGACCGTGATTTTGGTGTCTCATAGTATGGAGGATGTTGCAAAATATTGCGACAAGCTTCTGGTGCTGAACGAAGGGGAAGTCATACTCACGGGAACATTGGCAGAGGTGTTTCATCATGCCGACCGGCTTTCCGAAATCGGGCTGAGTGTTCCGCAGGTAACCTTAGCGGTTCATAAGCTCCGGGAAAAAGGGGTAGACATTCCCGAAAATATTTTCACCGTATCGGATGCAGTTTCTGCAATTTTACAGTTGAGAGGATAACTATGTTAAAAGATATCACAATCGGGCAGTATTACCCGTCGGAATCGGTGGTTCACAAGTTAGACCCCCGTTTGAAAATTGTACTTAGTTTTATTTATATTGTTGCCATTTTTTTCATCAAGAATTTTTGGGGCTTTCTGGTGCTTGGCGGGCTGACCATAGCGTTGTCTTATGCTGCAAAAGTACCGATGAAATTTTTGCTCAAAGGGTTAAAGCCTCTGTTGATTTTGATGACGATTACCGCACTTCTGAACCTGTTTATGACAGATGGAGAAATCCTTTGGAAGTGGGGCGTTTTAAGGGTTACCAAAGAGGGAATCGTTATGTCGGCATTTATGCTGCTGCGAATTGTGTTTTTGGTGCTTGGAACTTCCTTTTTAACCTACACCACGACACCAATTACTTTGACCTCCGGGATGGAAAGCTTGCTGAAGCCCTTTTCTAAAATCGGTGTACCCGCTCACGAAATTGCCATGATGATGTCTATTGCACTTCGGTTTATTCCTACCCTGATTGAAGAAACCGATAAAATTATGGCAGCACAAAAGGCAAGAGGCGCGGCACTTTCCGAAGGAAATATTTTAAAACGGGCAAAAGCACTGGTTCCCATTTTGATTCCGTTGTTTGTTTCTGCTTTCCGACGTGCCGACGAGCTGGCGGTTGCTATGGAATCCCGTTGTTATCACGGTGGGAATGACCGCACCAAGCTCAAAGAGCTGAAATATCAGAAAAAGGATACCATTGCCTTGATTCTGTTTGTCGGGGCGATTGCCGTTATTTTACTCTGTAATTTGTTGGGAGCGGCATTATGAGAAATTTATTGTTTCAAATTTCCTATGACGGCACAAATTATCATGGGTATCAGTGTCAGGACGGGCAGATTACCATTCAGAGCGAGCTGGAGCGGGTGCTTCATACTTTAACGGGAGAAGAATTGCGTGTTACCGGTTGCGGTCGAACCGATGCCGGTGTTCATGCTATCCGCTATTATTTCAATGTGCATACCAATTCTCCCATCCCTTGCGACCGGTTTGTTCTGGCGATGAATTCTCTGCTGCCCTCTGATATTACGGTAAGCTTTTGCCGTGAAGTGCCGGAAGAATTTCACGCCCGTTTTTCACCCAAATATAAGACTTATGTGTATCGCATTTTAAATCGGAGATATCCTGACGCGCTGGAATGTAAGCGCAGTTATTTTTATCCCATTCTGCTGGATGTAAAAAAGATGCAGGAGGCGTGCGGCCTGATTGTGGGAGAAAAGGATTTTCGATGCTTTATGGCATCGGGAGGTCAGGTAAAAACCACCGTCCGCAATGTGACGGAGCTAACCGTTTCCAAAGAGAATGATATGGTAGAAATCCGCATTTCTGCAAACGGATTTTTATATAATATGGTGCGGATTATTACAGGCACACTCATTCAGATTGGAACGGGGAAAATGTCTCTTGAGGAGCTTGAAAATATTATAAAAAGCAAATGTCGTACCGAGGCAGGGATGACCGTTCCGCCTCACGGCTTGTACTTATATGATGTGTATTATTGATTGGGAAGGAGGCAGATTGTTTTGCGGAAAAAAGAACTGAGCTTAGAAGAACGAAGAGAGCTTCGGAAAGCCCGTGCCCAGCGGAAAAAGAAATTTTCTTTTGTTAAAGTGCTGGTTGCAGTGCTGGTTCTGGCACTGGTGGGCGTGGGGGTGTATTTCTTCTCACAGGGGGGGATGATTTCGTCTCCCGGGCAGGCAGAGCCGGTTTACTATACTCCGGCGCAGTATGTAGGCGGTGTGAGCTTAAAAAATACATATTACCTTACCACTATTGACGGGTTGAAATCGGTGAATATCACCGGAAAAGATGTGGCACATGATGTGAATGCCACCATTTCTCCTTTTATTCGTGCAATGAAAGAGCCAACCTATCTCACCTCCGATAAAACCATATTGGCATATGATATTTCCGGCACAACTGCCTTACTGTTTGACGAAAGCGGTATTATTGCACCGCTCAGCTTTGACAAGGAAATTATCCGTGCTGATATGAATGCTAAGGGGCAGTTTGTTGTTATTTTACACGAGGATGGCTCCAAAGCCGCAGTCAAGGTGTATAACGAATACGGAAATGAGCTTTACACCTGGTATTCCGGAACAGGATATGTAGTGGACGCTAAAATTAACCCCAAAACAGATATGATGGCAGTTTTGACTAACGACGTTTCGGGCGGCGGTATCACCTCCAAAATGCTTTATTTCCGTATGGATGCCGAAGAACCGGTGAGAGGGCAGGTAATCGGAGACAATATGGGGATTTCGGTTTCCTATACCGACCGTTATACACTCATTTTATGCACCAACGGCTTGTATCTGATGACAGACGATGGAGAATTGAGCCTGATTATGCAGCTGAGTGATCGCAAGCTGAAGTTTTTTGACCGCTTTACAGACGGTTCGGTGCTTCTATGCTTTGAAAATACTGCAACCGAAAGCTATTATTGCGAAGTGTATGATAAAAAAGGCCGCAAAACCGAAAGCTTTACTGTGGATTCCTTCCTCAAAATTGCAGACATTTCCAAAGACAGATTTTTGGTATATAAACGCAAAGAAATATTAAGCATTTCCAAAAGCGGAAAAATTCTGGACAGCGAGCTGATGGAATTTGAAATCAAGTCGGCAAACTATTTCAGAAATAAAATCGCAGTCATTGGTCAGGAACGAATGATCATACGATAATACACAGAGGAAAGGAGAACGAAAAATGCTTGCAGATGTTATTTTTATTATTTGTCTGGCAGTTGCCTTTTTTGTAGGATATAAAACAGGTTTTCTGCGTGCCCTCGTGGGATTTCTCGGGATGATTGTGTCTGCAATCGGCGGATATCTTCTGTATCCTTATGTTACGCCCGTCCTAATGAAAACACCTCTTTACAACTGGGTAAACAATGGCGTTCTTGTGTGGATTAAGGGGTATCTTTCCCGAAATGAAACTGCTGCGGAAATGGAGCAATTATTCTCAAAATACAAAGTGTTTGATGTGGATGCACTGACCACCGCTATGGCATCGGGAATTACCACCGTCATTTTAAATATCATCAGCATTATCCTGATTATTCTGGGGATTAAACTGGGAATACTGATACTGAAGAAATTTACCAATATTATCAATCATGTTCCCGTAGTGGGAACACTCAACCGCCTTTGCGGAATGGTTTTGTCGGGGGCATCCTTTATTACCGTTTGCTTTATTTTGGTGGCGGTGTTATTGCTTCCGCCCTCCAATACCACAGAGCTGTCCCGTAATATTTGTGAAGAAATCGACCGTTCCACCGTGGTGCGGGAGGTTATGGACTACAACTTTTTCATTAACTATAAAAGCCTGAGTCAGGGCAGGTAAGGAGCGTTTTAAATGTCTGTGGAACAACGCATTACAGAATTGAGAGAACAGCTTCGGCATTATTCCGATTGCTACTATAATGAGGACAGTCCCGTGGTGGACGATTTCACTTATGACAGGCTGCTCAGGGAGCTGGAAGAATTAGAAACCGAGCATCCCCAACTTCGCACCGAGGATTCTCCCACGGTGAAGGTGGGGGGCAAAGCCAGCGAGGTGTTTTCTCCTGTTACACATCGTGTGCCGTTACAAAGTCTGGAGGACGCGTTTTCCTATGAAGAATTGACCGATTTTGACAAGCGTGTGCAGAATGCTCTGGGCACAGATTATGAATATGTTGTTGAATTGAAAATTGACGGCTTATCCGTATCGTTAGAATACGAAAACGGTGTTTTTGTCCGTGGTGCTACCCGTGGAGACGGGACTGTGGGGGAAGATGTTACGGCAAATCTGATGGAAATGAAAGAAATTCCAAAGGTGCTGCCCGAAAACATTCCCTACCTTTGTGTCCGTGGGGAAGTGTATATGAAAAAAGCTGTGTTTGAAGAATTGAATGCGATGCAGGAAATTCTGGAGAAAAAACCTTTTGCCAATCCCAGAAATGCAGCGGCAGTGTCTCTCCGTCAGAAAGACCCGAAGGTAACGGCAGAAAGAAAGCTGAGCCTCTTTGTTTTCAATTTGCAGCTTTGTGAGGGAAAATCCTTTTCCACCCATCAGGAAAGCCTTTCCTTTTTAAAGGAGCTTGGGTTTCCCGTCAGTCCGTATTTTAACCGGTTTTCCAATATGAAAGATGCCTTTTCGGAAATTACCCGTCTGGGTGAAATGCGGGAGGAGCTGCCTTTTGATATCGACGGTGCTGTGGTAAAGGTCAACAATTTTTCTTCCCGTGTTCTTTTGGGAGAAACTTCAAAATTTCCCAAATGGGCGATTGCTTATAAATACCCTGCGGAAATTAAGGAAACCCGTCTCACCAATATCTTTATTCAGGTGGGAAGAACCGGAGTATTAACGCCCAATGCAGAGCTGGAATCAGTTCGTCTGGCAGGTACGACTGTACGGAAAGCCACGCTTCACAATTATGATAACATAAAAGAGAAAGATATCCGTATCGGAGATATGGTACGGGTACGAAAAGCAGGGGATATTATTCCCGAAGTGCTGGAATCTGTTCCCGAACAGAGAAACGGAACAGAAACCGAGTTTGTAATGCCTGCGGAATGCCCTGTATGTAATGCTCCTATTGTCCGCGTTGAGGGAGAAGCGGCACACCGCTGCTCCAATGTGGAGTGCCCGGCACAAATACTTCGCAATATTGTTCATTTTGCTTCTAAGGATGCTATGGATATTGAGGGATTAGGACCGCAAATAGTCAGCTTGTTATTGGATCATGGTCTGATTCAAAAAGTATCAGATATTTATACCTTAACAGCAGAAAATATTGCTTCCTTAGAGCGAATGGGGAAAAAATCTGCAGAAAATTTACTTTCGGCAATTGAAGCTTCCAAATCCAGAGAGTTAGACCGCTTAATCTATGCATTGGGTATCCGTCAGATTGGGAAGAAAGCAGGAAAAATTCTTGCTAAGAATTTCAAAACGATGACCGCTGTGATGGATGCTGCTGTGGAAGAGTTTACAAGCATTTTTGAAATCGGTGAAATCTCGGGAAAAAGTGTGGTTGATTTCTTTTCCTTGGAATCTAACCGTCAACTGATAGAAGAACTTGCGAACCACGGCGTCAATATGGAATATACCGACACCGGTGTTTCCGAAATTTTCTTAAATAAAACCTTTGTGTTAACCGGTACCTTGCCCACAATGAGCCGCTCGGAGGCCTCTAAACTGATTGAGGACAATGGCGGTAAGGTTTCTTCATCTGTCTCTAAAAAAACAGATTATGTGCTGGCAGGGGAGGAAGCAGGCAGTAAGCTGAAAAAAGCGCAGGACTTGGGAATTACGATTTTATCTGAGGAAGAATTTTTGGGGATGTTACCGTAGGGACTTGATTTTTTCTCAACATTGTGTTACAATGTTAACTGTGTTGCCGGCAATGGCCGGAACAACACCCTTTGATTCATACGGAAAGGAATGATATGCTATGAAACAAACTGTAAAGGTTACTCGCACCACAACAGAGTCGGAAATGAAGATTTTGTGTGATTTTTCAGAACTTTCGGCTGATTACCGTGCAAAAATCAATACCCCTTATCCTTTTTTAAATCATATGATAGAACACATTGCATACCGTGGGGGCTTTACCGTGGAAACCGATGTGAAGTTAAATACATTTGTGCTGTCTCACGTTGTGTTTGAGGATTTGGGAATTG
The DNA here is from genome assembly GCA_017936745.1 of Clostridia bacterium. Lineage (GTDB taxonomy): Bacteria > Bacillota > Clostridia > UMGS1840 > UMGS1840 > SIG452. The sequence goes on along the minus strand of JAGBEY010000016.1, from coordinate 110,054 downwards.
CGTTTGGAAAAGCATTGAAATCCTTTGTGAATGAAAATTATAAAGACGGTGTTATCGGCTTTGGCAATGGCGTGGGAATCATCGACGAAGCCTATGCAGAAGCGGCAATCAGCTTTGAGGACCGTGCATATTTTGATTTTGAAAATTCGGCAGGAGAAATTCCCGAAATGACCGAAGGAGTTCCTACTGAAGATTTGTTTGTGTTTTTGGAAGGTGTTGCACAAGGAGCGCAGGCTACCTTACACATCAATCTCAGAAAAGGTAAAAATGCACATCATATTTTTGAAGCAATTTATCGTGCCTTTGGGGTATGCCTGAAGCAGGCACTCACCTGTGATAAAACCCGCGCAGGCTTAACTGCAGGGGTTGCAGGTAAAATTGATTTTGTAGTAGAATAATCAGTACATATAAGAAATGGAGAAATATTATGGACGACGGGCACTCTAGGCAGTTTGATACCGTGTTGTTTGACCTTGACGGTGTCATAACCGGCGAATATGCCTATTGGAAAGCAGCGGCACTCACAGTGTACGAATATTTTTGTGAAGATTTGGAGCTGAATCCTGAGTATTGTTACGAAAATGTGGATTCTATTACCGATACGGTTTTTGATTACCAGAACACGGTGACAACTGTGAAATCGCTGGGAATCAATTCCAATTGGGATTTGGCGTATGCGGTGATTTTAGTTACAGATATCTTAAAAAGTGAGGGAATCGAGGAGGAAGATGAAATTTTTTCTCAGGTTTCTGATTTTCTCACCGAAAAAAACCTTTTGGCTCCGGAGCTTCTGGAGGTTCTCGCTCAGGAATACGAGGAGATTTTCAATTATCCTGAGGGATATGCAAAAAAAGGCGGCTCATTATATGAGGAAATGGTTCTGAAATTTCAGCATTGGTATTTGGGAGACAAAAAATACTTTTCGTTTTATCCCCATTCCAAAGCAACACCCAAAGGAGATACCGGGCTGATGGATTCCGAGGAAGCTCTTTTAGGATTAGAGCCAACAGTTGCAATGTTGCAGGCGTTGAAACAAAAAGGCTATCATCTGGGAATTGGAAGCGGCAGACCGAAAACAGAGCTGGAACGGCCCTTGTCTAACTGGGGCGTGTTATCTTTGTTTGATGAGGACAAGATTGTAAGCTATGATGATGTGCTCATCTGGCAGGAAAAGCTTCCCCAGGAGAAAAAGCTGGTAAAGCCTCATCCTTTTCAGTTTGTAAAAGCTGCAACGGGGAAAGACTTTACTGCAGAATATCTCAAAAATCCGCCGGATCTAAGCCGTGTGCTGGTTGTGGGGGATGCCTTATGCGATTTGCTGGCGGCAAAAGCTGCCGGATGTAAATTCTGTGCAGTTCTCACTGGTGTGGATGGTAAGGATGCCAAGGGTTTTTTTGAGAATATGGAAGCAGATTATATTCTGGAGGATGCCACACATCTTCCGGAAATCTTATAAAATAAAAGAATAGGATGAAAGGGAGTTAATGAGTAGAATGGAATTGAAATTACACACTTCTGAAGTAGAAAAAATCAAAAACTTAAAAGCCGGAGATATGATTTTGTTGTCCGGTGAAATTTACACCGCAAGAGATGCAGCACATAAAAGATTGACTGAATCCTTGGAAAACGGAGAAGGCTTGCCCTTTGATATTGAAAACAAAATTATTTACTATGCAGGCCCCACTCCTGCAAAGCCGGGTGAAGTGATTGGTTCCTGCGGTCCTACCTCCAGCTATCGTATGGATCGCTATGCGCCGGTTCTGTTAGATATGGGTCAGCTTGGTATGATTGGAAAAGGCATCAGAAAACAGCCTGTCATTGATGCTATGAAGCGTAACGGCAGTGTGTATTTTGCAGCAATCGGCGGTGCAGGTGCGCTGATTTCCAAATCAATTACTGCAGCAGAAATTGTTTGCTATGAGGATTTGGGAACTGAAGCAATCCGTAAGCTTACCATCAAGGATTTAGCATTAACCGTAGTAATTGATAAGGACGGAAACAATTTGTATGACAGATAATCAGGAAAAAACTTCAATCAATCCGCATGAGGGTCACCGCGGACGGATGCGTGCAAAGCTTCTGTCCGGTCAGCTTGACGTGCTGTGCCCTCACGAACTGATTGAGCTTTTAACCTATTATTCCATTCCCAGACGGGATACGAACGAGCTGTCTCACGACATTCTTAATTATTTTAACGGAAATTTTTCTGCTGTTTTTGAAGCCGCTCCGGGAGAGCTGAAGAAAATTCCCGGTGTGGGAGAAAACACGGCGGCGCTGATTACCCTGATAAAATGCATTATGCGAGAGATAGAACACGAAAAGCTGAAAGAAAAGCCGATTCTTACTACCGCGGAAGAAATGGCAGATTATGTTTCCGGGCTGTTTTTCGGACATCAGAATGAAGTGTTTTATGCTGTTTTTCTAAACAACGGCGGAAAAGTTATTGCTTATGAAAAGATTGTGGATGGCTCCATATCGGAGATTTCTGTAGAGCCTCGTAAAATACTGGAGGCAGCACTGAAATATCCCAAGACTAAGCAAGTAATCCTGACACATAATCATCCCAGTGGAAATATTCAGCCCAGCGGTTCGGATATTGATACCACCCGTTTGATTACCCGTGCCTTGAATACGGTGGATATCCGTGTGAAGGACCATTTAATTATTGCGGGTCACCGTTATTACAGCTTTTTGGAGAATGACCTTTTGTATTAGGCTTTTTGAAAAGCGTTGCCAACAATAAAACAATAGGAATTCCTAAAGTGAGCGGAATCATTCCCGGTGCAACCCATTTATAATATTGGCGTAGATTTCCGCTTGTTTTCGGAATGCACAGTAACACAAATATGAGAATAACAGCAGATAATGCTGTTATTTTTTTTGCGTTTTGGTGTTGGGGAAAGAGGTTCTGAACGGATTTTGAAAGCAGAAACAGACAAGCACCGCTATAGAGCAAATCACAAAATGTGTAGGAAAATGTAATGAGGGTTTCTGCATTTTCAATTACAGTCCCCACCTCTACCACCGAAGCGGCATAGAAGGTAGGAAAGGGAACGGATGCCATTAGTTTTTTTCCTAAAATCAACAGGTTGAACAGATACATGGCAGAAAATAAGAATACAGTCAGAGTGCAGGAGGAAATGGCAATTTTTGAAATTTTGGTTTTGTCTTTTAGCATATCAAACAACAGATAAACAAAAATGATTTCACTAAAGGGAGAGAGGAAGATTTTGAATCCCTGCTTCACAAAATGTTTTTTTGAGGAAATAAACACGATATGCCCCGGGTTAAACTGTTTCCAACCGAATATAAACAGCATAGATACAGCAAAAAGCACAATGGGAAGCACAATTTCAGCATAGCGCCCCATTGCTTTTTCCCGGCTGAAGCAAAGATACAGAATCAGGAGCAATGATATAAATAACACCAGTTGTTTTGGGGTATTGAAAAAGGTGCTTTTTTCTATAAATTCAATCAGGTTTGCCATACTGAAAAATGCAGATAACAGGCTGTAAAATGCAATGACTATCAGCAGAATTTTGCCGGCTGTTCTGCCCAGTAAGAGGGGAAATAGTTCAAAAAAATCACGGTTGTTGTTTCGCCGCAGAATTTCCCGGTAAATAAAAATGAGCAGGATTAGCGGAAGAAAACTGAAAAAAACGCTGAGATATCCGGTCTTTTCTAAGTCGCTTCCGCTTCCGATGCCGGAAAGAACATTCCCGAGTAAAAAACATGTCATCAGACAAAAGCCCTGTCGGCTGGTCAGCTTCATTGGTTTGTCATCGTCCTTTCAGAAGTGTTGATTCTTCCACTGTTACGAAGCAACGAAGCTTCAGTTCTTCTGCGGAAGATTTTTCCCATAAAATCCGGGTTTGGTTTCTGCGCTTCAAATCCTGAAACAGGGAATCTGCAAGGGTTTGTAAGGTCGTTTCTACCTCTGTCTGTATGGATTTTCTTGTTAGAGGGAGTGCTTGGTTTTGTTTGTCTTCTGCCAGCTGCACGGTCAGTCGGCAATCTGCGGATAAGGTGCCGTTTTGTTCGGTGAGAATGGTATCTCCTTGTTTGATGAGTGCATTGAACCCGGGAGTGGAAATGGTTTTATTTTGAATAGAATCGGTGAGTAAGCGGCAAATCATTTCTTCGTTATTTTCGTATGTGGTCACATACAGATGATTGTAGAAAACTGCAGTGGAGAGTGAAATGCTTTCTTCTGATGCAGCCGTAATTTCAGGTAAAAAAAAGGCTTCGGTTTCTTTGTTATACAGTCGAAACAGCTGACAAGAATTTGTGGCGTAGTCCTTCGAAACGATTTCATAAAATGTTTTGAATACCGTTTTTTCGGAAAACTTTTGCAGCACATCTTCAGAAAGTGTGGTGGCACAAACCAAAATATCCGAATGAATCTGTGGAGAATTTAAGAAAAACTCCACTGCGTGCCGGGTGGAGACTGTTTGAAATCCGTTTCCCAGAAGCAGCATTTTTGCATGAGAGAAATACAGCGGAACGGGAGCAGTTTTCTCCAGATTAAAAAATGCTCCAAAGAGAGTTTCTCCGCTTGATTTCACCCATTTGGCAGATACGGTGCTGGATTGTTCATATTCGGAAAAGTCGCCAATTTCCGCAAGTATTTGATAGGTGTTTGATTCGGGCGAATAATTTAAGAAAATTCCTGTTACAATGGCTAAATTTCCCACTTCCTCCCGGGGAGAACAGCCAGTCGTGAAAAGAACAAAAAGGCAGAGGAAAACCAGAGAAACCGTGCGAAAAACTGTTTTCAAAAAATCACCTAATTTCCTTTGGAAAGATAGTCTTTTTTCTGCTTCAGAAACCGATAAGGGCCCCGGATATAAATGTCCATCAGGGATGCAGATGTGGAGGGGAGCATTTCGTTTAAATAACTGGTGTGAGAAACCGTAATATCTGCAAGATGAATGATGATTGCCGCTGCACCGAAAATCACACCGTAAATCCCGATTGCGGAGGACAAAAATAAAACGCCAAACCGAATCAGAAGCACAGCTCCTTTCATTTGGGGCAGCACATTACTGCAAAGTCCGCTGATAGCCACAATGATGATAGCAGGCACGGAAATGAAGTTGGCTTCCACTGCAGTTTGCCCTAAAATCAGTGCTCCCGCAATGCTCAGAGTTTGCCCGATGACAGAGGGAGTTCGGGTGGAGGCTTCCCGGATGATTTCAAAGAACAAAAGAAACACTACCAGCTCCATCGTGGCAGAAAAGGGAACACTCATCCGACTTGCACTGATACTGTAAAGCAGCTTTTCCGGCAGAATTTCCTGCTGGAATTTTACACAGGCAACATAAATTGCCGGCAGAAAAACAGAAATGAGAAATGAAAGATACCGAAGCAGACGGGAAGCCGTTCCGAAATAAAAATTGATGTTGTAATCATCGGTGGACTGAAAATATTCGTTGAATAAAAAGGGAATGGTTATAACCTGAGGAGTTCCGTCAGCAATGATGGCAATTCTGCCTTCCAAAAGCTTGTTTGCCACCACATCGGGGCGCTCGGTAGAACCGGTGGTTTTAAAGGGGGAGTATGGCTTTGCTTTCACCAGCTCTGCAATCTGATTGGTGTCGGTGATGGCGTCGGTGTTGAGAGCGGATAATTGACTGCGGACTTGTTTGACTAAATCGGGATGGCAGATTCCGTCGATGTATGCCATTACAACAGGAGTATTGGTGCGGTTTCCCAAAGTGAAATTTTCCAGCTTTAATTTATCGTTTTTTAACCGCCGCATGAGCAGTGCGGTGTTGAATAAAATCAGCTCGCAAAAGCCTTCCCGCGGACCTTTTAATGCCTTTTCGTTTTCCGGCTCGGAAATGCTTCTGGTAGCCGGGAAACGGGCATTGACCGCAAGGGGATTGGAGTAGCCGTCCAGGAAAAAAATTACATCCCCTGAAAAGAGACGTTTGATGCAATCCGAATAATCTTTGATTTCTACAATATCATTGGATTGCAGCACACTGTTTTTTACAAAGGAGAGCTTATTTTCCTGTTTATATATCTGAGAATTTATTACAAAAGGCTTCACCACGTAATCGTTGACCAATCCGGCTCCTACCAGCCCGTCACCGAAAATAGCTACGGCTTTGGTGTTATTGTCGTAAGCGTTTTCCAGATAGCGAAACACAATCATACAGTTGCCTTGAAATATCTTTTGAAAATTCTGAAAATTTTCCTGTAAATTGGTACTGAATTCCATAAAAAAAGTCACCCTTTTGGTTATTTTTTCAAAAAACACAAAAAAATATGCAAAAAAAACAAAAAAATTCAAAAAAACTCTTTTCTTTCGAGATGTCTTGTGTTATAATAAGATATCTTGTTATGTATAGGTTTATACATAAAATCTTCTTTTTCTTCTGGTGAAAAATACCAAGGAATTTGAAACAAAAATCATTTCAGAAAAGAGACGAAACATTATGAAACTGATTTTCATTATTTTGCTGGTGCTTCTTTTGTGGTATTGCTACAAAAAGCGTTCCTTTTTCACGTACCGCAGCGGTGTGAAGGAGGTTGTGGCGGGAGACCCAAAAAAAGGACTGGAGCTTTTGCGAAAAGCATCCCAAAAAGGGCTTTCACCCGCTCAGGAGGTGCAAACCGCCTATGCAGAGTTGAAATACGGCGAACTAAGCCGTGCAAAGGAGAAGCTCAATCTGTTGCTTCTTGGCTCCAATCTGAAGCCGGATATCAAATATCAGGCACGGCTGATGATGGCAATTCTTCGTTTGCAGGTGGGAGAGCTTGATGAAGCCAAAGAAAGCCTGGAGACTCTGTACGAAAAAGGCTATCGCACCACAAACTTTTATGCGACCTACGGTTATATGGCGATTCTGACCGGGAATCAGGAATATCTGAAAACGGTGAATGAAGAAGCCTATCAATATAACAAAGACAATCTGGTAATTTGCGATAATTACGGGTTGAGCTTGTTTTTACTCGGAGAGCAGGAGGCTGCCATTTCCGTTTATGAAGAGCTGATTGCAAAAGAACCAAAATTCCCCGAGGCGTATTACAATTATGCCTGTGTGTTGGAAAAAGCGGGGGATACTGCCAAAGCAAAACAAATGTTGGAACGTTCTTTAGAGCAGGAGTTTTCAGGTGTCACCACCATCAAACAAGAGCAGGTCAATGAAATGCTGACCCGCATAAATAGCAATACAGAAGAACAATAGAAAGGATACAGTCAGGAGTTAGGTTATGGAAATTTTTAGAATCTATGCAGAAAAAAAAGAAGGATTTGACATCAGCGCAAAATCTGTTTGTCAGGATTTAAGAGAAAATTTAGGAATCAAAGGTCTTACAAAAGTGAGAATTTTGGTTCGTTATGACATTTCGGGAATCACAGAGGAAGAATATGAAAAAGCCAAATATGTTATATTTTCCGAACCCATGCAGGATTTTGTGTATGATGAAGCTGTAGATTTGGGGGATGCCAAATCCTTTGTGATGGAATATCTTCCCGGTCAGTATGACCAGAGAGCAGACTCTGCGGCACAGTGTGTGCAGGTTATCACCGGAAAAGAGCGTCCCGTGGTAAAAACTGCAATGGTATATGCTTTTTTGGGCAATGTGTCTGATGAGGAGCTTCTGGAAATCAAAAAATATCTGATTAACCCTGTGGAAGCAAGAGAAGCAAAAGCCGAAAAGCCCCAAAGTCTGGTAGATGCCATTGTAGACCCGGAGGATGTAGCAGTCATTACCGGTTTCATTTCAGCAGATGAAGCGGCATTAAAAGCAATGCTGTCTGATTATGGCTTTGCTATGGATTTTGACGATATTTCTTTCTGTCAGAAATACTTTAAAGAGGAAGAACAGAGAGATCCTACACTGACTGAGCTCCGTATGATTGATACTTACTGGTCTGACCATTGCCGTCACACCACCTTTGCCACTCATTTAACCGATATCAAAGTGGAAGACGAGCTGGTAAACGAAGTATACAAAGATTATTGCGATGCAAGAATTTCCCTGGGCAGAACAGAGAAACCTATTTGCTTAATGGATATTGCTACCATTGCGGCAAAAGAGCTGAAGAAAATGGGTTACCTAAAAAACATCGACGAATCCGAGGAAATCAATGCTTGTTCCATTGAAGTGGAAGCTGAGGTAAACGGTAAAAAAGAAGCATACCTCATTATGTTCAAAAACGAAACCCATAACCATCCTACTGAAATTGAACCCTTTGGCGGTGCGGCAACCTGCTTAGGCGGTGCAATCCGTGACCCGCTTTCCGGTCGTTCCTATGTATATCAGGCAATGCGTATTACCGGTAGTGGTGACCCGAGAAAATCCTTAAAAGAAACTCTGCCCGGAAAGCTTCCCCAGAGAAAAATATCCAAGGTTGCGGCAAAAGGCTACAGCTCCTACGGAAACCAGATTGGTCTGGCAACCGGTCTGGTAAGAGAAGTGTATGATGAAGGCTATGTTGCAAAGCGTCTGGAAATCGGTGCCGTTGTAGGTGCTGTGCCAAAAGCAAATGTTGTGAGAGAACGTCCTCAGCCGGGTGATAAAATTATTCTTTTAGGCGGCAGAACCGGCCGTGACGGTTGCGGCGGTGCAACCGGTTCCTCCAAAGCACACACCATGGAATCCTTAGAATCCTGCGGTGCAGAGGTGCAGAAAGGAAATCCGCCGGAAGAAAGAAAAATTCAACGCCTGATGCGAAAGAAAGAAGTTACCACCTTAATCAAACGGTGTAACGACTTTGGTGCAGGCGGTGTGTCTGTTGCGATTGGGGAGCTGTGTGACGGTCTTATCATTCAGCTGGATAAAGTTCCGAAAAAATATGAGGGCTTAGACGGTACCGAGCTTGCTATTTCCGAATCTCAGGAAAGAATGGCTGTTGTGGTAGCGGCAGAAGATGTGGAAAAATTTATGGCGTATGCCAAGGAAGAAAACTTAGAAGCAACCTTAGTTGCTGACGTAACGGATACCAATCGTCTGGAAATGTACTGGAGAGGCAACAAAATTGTAAATCTTTCCAGAACCTTCTTAAACTCCAACGGAGCTTCTAAACAGGCAAAAGTTACTGTTCCCAAAATTGAACTGAAACATGCGTTATGCGGAGAATTTTCTGACCTTTCCGAAATGCTCTCCGACTTAAATATCTGTTCCCAGAAAGGTTTGATTGAAAATTTCGACTCCACCATCGGTGCGGCAACTGTGCTGATGCCCTTTGGCGGAGCATACGAACTGACTCCTGAAGATGTTATGGCGGCAAAAATCCCCATAGAATACGGTGATACCACCACTGCAACTGTTATGAGTTATGGTTACAATTCCAAATTGTCTGCCACCTCCACCTTCCATGGTGCATACTATGCGGTAATTGAATCCGTAGCAAGAATTATTGCAGCGGGTGCAAAACTGTCTGACACTTACCTTACTTTCCAGGAATATTTTGAACGCTTGCGGGAAGAACCTACCCGTTGGGGCAAACCCTTTGCGGCATTACTTGGTGCATACCATGCACAGAAATTGTTAAAAATTGCGGCAATCGGCGGAAAAGACTCTATGTCCGGTTCCTTTAACGAAATGGATGTTCCGCCTACCTTAGTATCCTTTGCTATTGCTCCTGTAAATGCAAACACCATTATTTCCCGGGAAATGAAACAGAAAAACTCCAAAGTATATCTCTTGAAAACTCCCGTACTGGAGAATGGATTGTTAGATGTAGATGCATTCCTCAAAAATGTGGCATGGCTGGAAGAAAGCATTGAAAATAAAACTGTAATTTCTGCATCTGCAGTTTCTTACGGCGGTGTCGCAGAAGCAGTTACCAAAATGCTTTTGGGTAACAAAATCGGCTTTACTTTCTCAAAAAATGACGGTTTGTTTGATAAACTTTACGGCTCTTTCGTGGTGGAAACCTGTCAGGAGCTGGATTTGGAATTGATTGGCTCTACCAATGAGGGAGATACCATCGAATGTATGGGTAAAACCTATCTGTTGTCCGATTTGGCAGACACCTTTGAAAAGCCTCTTGCAAAAGTATATCCGCCTTATGCAGACAATGTAGAGGGCGAAATTACGGATTGCGAATATAAGGGCGCAAATATTGTCACTTCTTCTGTAAAAGTGGCAAAGCCCAAGGTGTTTATTCCCGTATTCCCCGGTTCTAACTGTGAATACGACTCTGCAAGACGCTTTGAAAAAGCCGGTGCAGAGCCTCATGTAATGGTGTTTAAAAACCTCACCGTTTCCATGCTGGAAGAATCGGTAGAACAGATGGCAAAACAAATCGAGCAGTCTCAGATTATGATGATTCCCGGTGGGTTCTCCGGCGGTGACGAGCCTGACGGAAGCGGTAAGTTTATTTCTGCGGTTCTGCGTAACCCCAAAATCAAGGAAGCCATTCAGAAGCTTCTTTATCAGAGAGACGGCTTGATGCTGGGTATCTGTAACGGCTTCCAGGCTCTTATCAAACTGGGCCTTGTTCCTTATGGTGATATTTTAGAGCCAAACGAAAACTGGCCTACTTTGACATTTAACACCATTCCTCGTCATATTTCGACTATGGTGGATGTGAAAGTCACCTCCAATTTGTCTCCCTGGCTTATGAACACCAAGGTTGGCGATGTGTATAAAACTGCAATCTCCCACGGGGAAGGCAGATTTACTGCTCCCAAGGAAGTTTTATCTGAACTTATCAAAAATGGGCAGATTGCAACTCAGTATGTAGACCTTGCGGGCAATCCCACTTATGATTCCCGTTATAATCCCAACGGTTCTCTGTATTCCATTGAGGGTATCACCTCCAAAGACGGCAGAATCTTCGGTAAAATGGGTCATTCGGAACGTATTGCAGACAACTTGTATAAAAATATCGATGGTTCTTTCGATATGAAGCTCTTTGAATCCGGCGTTGCGTATTTTAAATAATACAAGGAGAATTTTTATGAACTATCAGGCGGCGGCAGATTTTATCCGCCAACGAGTGAGCGGTGTGTTTGACACCTGCGTGGTGCTTGGCTCAGGCTATGGCAGCTTAATCGACAAATTACCCCAAAAAACAACCATATCCTACTCCGATATCCCCGGTTTTCCCGTTTCCACGGTGCCGGGGCATAAGGGAGAGCTGGTGTTTGCCTCTTTTATGGGGAAAAATGTGGTCTTTCTTTCGGGCAGATTTCACTTTTATGAGGGGTATTCCTTGGGAGAGGTTACCTTTTATGTGAGAGTGCTGAAGCTTATCGGTGTTAAAAATCTGATTTTAACCAATGCCACAGGTGGAATTAACCCCGATTTTAAAGCCGGGGATCTGGTTGTGATTTCCGACCATATCAAATTGGGCTTACAAAGCCCCTTGTTTGGCCCTAATGATGACAGCTTCGGCCCTCGCTTTCACGATATGTCTTGTGCCTACTCCCTTGCATTACGGGAAAAGGCACAAAAAGCCTTTGAAGCACTGCAGCTTCCTTATAAAACCGGTGTTTATGCTATGATGGGAGGACCCCAGTTTGAAACCCCGGCGGAAATCCGTGCGCTTGGCATTTTAGGTGCTGATATGGTAGGGATGTCCACTGTTCCCGAGGTAATTGTAGCCAATCACTGCGGAATGGAAGTTTTGGGGATTTCCCTGATTTCCAATTTGGCGGCAGGCATTTCCAAAGCACCCCTTTCTCACGAGGAAGTGATGGAGGAGGGCAGACGTGCCACCGAAACCTTCTGGAAGGTGTTAAGAGAACTGATGCAGTTATTATAATTTTTGATAGAGGATAAAATTTATGAACGATTTGGTATTAAGCGGTCAGAAAAAAATCGCATGGGCAAAACGATTTATGCCCGTTTTAACAGAAATTGAAAAGGATTTTGTAAAAAATCAGGTGTTTTCCGGCTTGAAAATTACCGTTTGTATTCATCTGGAGGCAAAAACCGCCTGCTTTGTAAAAATGCTTCAGAACGCGGGTGCTATTGTAACAGCAACGGGCTGTAACCCCTTATCTACTCAGGATGACGTTTGCGAAGCACTTCGCAATGATGGTATCCGTGTTTGTGCAAAGCACGGTGTTTCTATGGAGGAATACCAGAAGCATCTGGAGGAATCCTTATCAGACGGCCCTGATTTGATTTTAGACGACGGGGGAGACCTGACCGATATTATTCATCATAAAATGCCTCACCTTGCCGACAAATTGATTGGCGGTACAGAAGAAACCACTACCGGTGTGAATCGTTTGAAAAATTTAGCACAAAAAGGCGAAATTAAGTATCCTATCATTGCGGCGAACGATGCTATGATGAAATTTTTATTTGATAACCGTTATGGCACGGGGCAGTCCGTTTGGGACGGCATTAACCGCACTACAAACCTGGTGGTTGCAGGGAAAACAGTGGTCATTGCAGGCTATGGCTGGTGTGGACGGGGTGCAGCACTCCGGGCAAAGGGCTTGGGGGCAAAGGTCATTATTACCGAAATTGACGAAATTAAGGCAATTGAAGCAGTGATGGATGGTCACACCGTGATGAAAATGGACGATGCGGCAAGATTGGGTGATTATTTTGTTACCTTAACCGGCTGCAAGGATGTTATTACAAAAGAACACTTTAAAGTGATGAAAAACGGTGCAGTGCTCGCCAATGCAGGGCATTTCGATGTGGAAATCAACAAGGATGACTTAAACGCCTTAAGTGTTTCCCACGAAGAAACCCGTCAGAATATCGAAACCTATACTTTACAAAACGGGAACGAAATTCACTTACTTGCAGAAGGCAGATTGGTAAATCTGGCAGCAGGAGACGGACATCCGGCGGAAATTATGGATATGAGCTTTTCCGTACAGGCGTTGGCATTACAATATTTGAAAGAGCATAAAGATAAATTGAAGCCCGGTATGATTTATCTGCCGGAGGAAATTAACCGCAGCATTGCGCGTATCAAATTGAATGCACTGGGTGCCGGGCTGGATGCCTTGACACCGGAGCAAAAAACATATTATTTTGGGGAATAAATTTGTTAAGGGGATATCAGGTATGCAAAAGTTTTTCACAAAAAAAAGCATCATCATTTCAGTTTGTGCCTTACTTGGGGCGTTGATGTTGATGATAAGCGGGTTATCATACTATGATGCTTACCATTCTGCTAAGGTCACCAGCGGTGTTACGTTGAATTCCGTTATGGTGGGCGGAAAAACCGAGGAAGAAATTTCTCAGCTGTTAGATGTTGAAATCGGAAAACCGAAGGTGGTTCAGGTAGCAGTTTCCGACCAGGAAATTACGCTGGATTTAAACTCTGCCGGCTTTTCCATTGATAAAGATAAAACAATGGAAAACCTCCGCAGAGCTGGGAAGGACAATTTCTTTCAGGCTTTAAAAGCACGCCTTTTCAAAACACCGGTTACCGCAACTGTGGTATCAGACCCGGAAATGTTTGCCACTGTAATTGACACACTTCTCACCGAAAAAGATCTCAATGCAAAAAAATTTGATTATACCATTGAAAATAACGTTGCAACCATTGTGATAAAAACTGATGTCACAAGCTATGACACCAATCAGTTATATACCGAGATTTTAACTACATACCCTGAAATTTCAGAGAGATACACTATGAAACAGGCTCCCTCTGCTCCTCCCACTGTGGAAGAAGTGAAGGCGGAAATCAATGTTCCTGTTATGGATGCAAAACTGGAAAAAGTGGATGGGAAAAACCGTGTGATTCCCCATCAGGTTGGTCTTTCTCTGGATGAAGATGTGTTGCTTTCCAAATTAAGCGCGGAAGAAACCGAGTTTCAGGTTCCTCTTACCGTGTTAAAACCAAAGGTGTATACCGATGATTTGGCAGAGGATGCTTTTCCCAACCGTCTGGCGACTTACACCACCCGATATAACGAAGGGGAGGTTTCCCGTTCGGCAAATGTAAAGCTGGCAGCAAAGAAAGTAAACGGAACGGTGTTGAATCCCGGTGATATTTTTTCTTTTAATAAAGTGGTAGGAAAGCGTTCCTACGAAAATGGATTTAAAGATGCGAAAATTTTCTTGTCCGATAAAGTGGTAGACGGTACAGGCGGCGGTATCTGTCAGGTGTCCTCTACGATTTATCCGGCAGTGTTATACAGCGATTTGAAAATTGTGGAACGAAGAAACCATAATTTCGTGGTATCTTATGCGAAAAACGGGATTGATGCCACGGTTGTGTATGGCTCTATTGACTTCAAATTTCAGAACAGTCTGCAAAACCCCATCCGTATCAAAGCTTCTGCTGTGAATGGGAATATGACTGTTGAAGTTTGGGGAACCAAGGAAAACAACAATACCGTAGAGCTTACCACAAAACAGTTGGGTTCTACTGCCCGCGGTGTAAAATATGAATATAACGAAGCACTTGAACCTGGTGAGGAAAAAGTAACTCAGGCAGGGTACGACGGGGTAAAGGTGCAGGCATATCGTATTGTGAAGGATGCCGCAGGAACCGTCATTCGTACTGATAATCTGGGCGTTTCCAATTATGTTCCGCTTACGAAAATTATTGAAACCAGCGATAAAGGGCTGGTCGAAACAGGAGTTCCCACGGTACTGAATCCGGAGGAAACTCCCGTACCGTCGGACAATCCGGCGGTCACTCCGGAACCCACTTCTCCCGTGGAAATTGTATCACCCAGTGCAACTCCGAGTGCGACTCCTGCACCGGAGGCAACTCCGGAATCTACCATAGCACCCACTCCCGTTGTAACCCCGGAGAATACAACTGAGCCGGTTGCAACCATTGCACCGGAAAATCCGTCTAACGAGCCGGACTCTACATTATAATTCAGTATATTCCGATGATTTTTATATTAAGAAAAAGACAGCATTGCTGTTAATCCTAAGGAGGGTATTTTCAATATGGCGCGAACATTCAAGGGCGGCTTCCATCCGGAAGAACGGAAGCACTTAACAGAAAAAAAAGAAATTGTTACCTTAACTCCTCCTGCGATTCTTTCCATTCCCATGTCTCAGCATATCGGTGCTCCTTGCACCCCCTTGGTGAAGATAGGAGATGAGGTGAAAATCGGGCAGAAAATCGGCGAACCAAGCGGTTTTGTATCTGTTCCGGTTCATTCCTCGGTTTCAGGGAAGGTTATTGCGGTGGAACCACGTCCTCATACCGGACTGGGAACTGTGTTATCTGTTGTGATTGAAAATGATTTTCAGGACACGGTTTGCGAAACAGTAAAACCTCGCGATATAGATAGCCTTTCTCCGAAAGAGCTGATTGATGCCGTAAAAGAAGCAGGCATTGTCGGGATGGGGGGAGCAACCTTTCCCACTTTTATCAAGCTGTCTCCGCCGGAGGGTAAGAAAGCTGACGCCGTTATTTTAAACGGTGCGGAATGTGAGCCGTTTTTAACAGCTGACCATCGTGTGATGCTGGAGCATCCTGAGGATGTGATTGACGGTTTGAAAATTATGATGAAAATTCTTTCTGTCAGCCGCGGCTATATTGCCATTGAGGATAATAAAAAAGATGCCTATGCACTTCTTAAGGAAAAATGCAAAAATGAACCTCAGATAGAAGTGATACTGGTGAAAACCAAATATCCGCAGGGCAGCGAAAAGCAGCTGATTGATTCTGTTCTAAAACGGGAAGTGAAATCCGGTGCCTTGCCTATTGATGCCGGCGTTGTAGTGCAGAATGTTGCTTCTGCAGCAGAAATTTCCACAGCACTGCGTACCGGTATGCCCCTTGTAAAAAGAGTGGTAACCGTTTCCGGAAGCGGTGTGGAAAATCCCGGCAACTTTTTAGTCAGAATCGGTACACCACTTTCTTATCTGGCAGAGAAGACCGGTGTGAAAGAGGGCATTAAGAAAGTGCTGGCAGGCGGTCCCATGATGGGTGCGGCACAGTATACACTGGATGCCCCTGTTATCAAGGGCACCTCCGGACTCTTGTTCTTTACCGATAAGGAATATAAGCACTATGAACCCTCCGATTGTCTCCGATGCGGAAGATGTGTGAAGCATTGCCCCATGCGGCTTATGCCCTTTAAAATTATGCAGCACGCAGAGTTGAATGATTTGGATGGTGCGGTAAAATACGGACTCAAGGATTGTATGGAGTGCGGTACTTGCAGTTATATCTGCCCCTCCAGACGGCATCTGATTCAAACCATCCGGATTGCAAAAGCAAGTTTACCGAAAAAATAAGGAGAAATGGTTGAAATTTCAGTTCAGAAAGGATAGAAGCAGTTACTTTTTTAGTAACTGAGTGGAATAGATTATGAATGAAAAACTGATTGTATCAAATTCACCCCATATTCAAACTTCTTACGGAACAAGTAAACTGATGGGAAATGTCCTCATTGCCTTGATTCCTGCAGTGATTGCAGCAACGTGGATTTTTGGAATCCGAGCGTTGATTCTCATTGGGGTTTCGGTTTGTTCTGCAATGTTGTTTGAACATTTGTGGTGCATAATTATGAAAAAACCGACCACCATTTTTGATTTGAGTGCGGCAATTACGGGTGTGCTGTTGGCGTTAACCCTCCCCGTTGGTGTTCCGCTTTACATCCCCATTGTAGGAAGCTTTTTTGCGATTATTGTTGCAAAATGTCTTTTCGGAGGCTTAGGGAACAACTTTATCAATCCGGCACTGGCAGGAAGAGCCTTTCTTTTAGCATCCTATTCCTTACCGATGACCACCTGGGCAAAGCCCTTTTATTACAAGACCGGTGCAGTAGAGGCGGTAACCGGTGCAACCCCATTAAAGCTGTTAAAAGCAGGAGAAACTCTCGATATCGGTTATCTTGATATGTTTTTGGGAAATATGGGCGGATGCATAGGCGAGGTTTGTGCCTTGGCACTGATTTTAGGATTTCTCTATTTATGGGCGAGAAAAATAATTCAGCCTCATATTACGGTTTCCTATGTGGCAACCGTGGCACTTTTAGGTTGGTTCTTCGGATACAACGGGATTATGACAGGTGACCCCTTAACCAGCATTTTAACCGGTGGGGTTTTACTTGGCGGTATCTTTATGCTGACCGACTACACTACCTCTCCCACCACACGGGCAGGCAATGTAATTGCCGGAATTTTGGCTGGCTGTCTCACCATTTTTATCCGTGTAAAAGGCGGCTATCCGGAAGGGGTTTGTTATTCCATTCTGTTTGTGAATATTTTAGCACCCCAAATTGATAAACTGGTTATTCCGAAAAAATACGGTGCATAAGAGAGGGGAGATACCAATGAAACAAAACGATAACATTTTTGTATTGGCACTGAAATTATTTGTGATTTGTCTGGTGATTGCTCTTGGATTGTCTGCTCTCAACTATGTGACCGAGCCTGTGATTGCTCAATTGACCGAAACGGCGAAAAAAGAAGCAATGGAGGCAGTTTTGCCCGATTGTGATTTGGAAAAAGCAAATGAGAATGTCTATATTGGAACAAAAGACGGTAAAACCGTGGGATATGCTGTCAATGTAGTAACCCAGGAGGGCTACGGGGGAGCAATTGAAATGATTATTGGGTTTGATGAAGCATTTGGGATTACCGGAATGGAATATATCTCTATGTCGGAAACTCCCGGACTGGGAACGCGTGCAAAGGATGAGAGCTTCACCTCTCAGTTTTTAGGACAACAGGCAAAGGCCTTTGAAGAAATTGATGCTTTAACCGGCGCAACCGTGACTTCTAAAGCTGTAAACGGTGCGATCAATCAGGCGTCTGAAATGGCAAAGGAGGCGGCAAAATAATGAAAGCTTTTTTCAAAAAAATGTTTGCAGAAAACCCGGTTTTTGTTCTGCTTTTGGGAATGTGTCCCACATTGGGAACTTCCACCTCTGTAATTAACGGCTTGGGGATGGGGCTTTCTGCTACTGCGGTTCTTATTTGCTCAAACCTTTTTATTTCCATTTTAAGAAAGTTTATTCCGGCAAAAATCAGAATTGCGTCTTATATTGTAATCATTGCAGGGTTTGTGACTGCGGTGGATATGGCATTGAAAGCATATCTTCCCGAGATTTCGGCATCTTTAGGCGTGTTTATCCCTTTGATTGTTGTAAATTGTATTATTTTGGCAAGAGCAGAAAGCTTTGCATCTAAAAATACCCCCGGTAAGTCAGCAATCGACGGCTTGTGTATGGGGCTTGGATTTACAGCGGCACTTGTGATTTTGTCCGCTATCCGTGAATTATTAGGAAACGGCACTCTGCTTGGCTTCCCGGTATTGGGCAGCTCCTATCCGCCGGCGATTATGATGATTTTGCCGCCCGGAGGCTTTATTGTTTTAGGGGTTGTGCTCGGTGTTATTAACCTGATGAGAACGAGAGGAGGCGCAAAAAATGGTTGATGCAGGAAAATTATTTTCTATTTTAATCACCACATTATTGGTGGAAAACTTTGTATTGGTAAAATTTTTGGGATGCTGTCCGTTTCTTGGGGTGTCTAAAAAGACCGATACTGCATTGGCAATGGGCATGGCGGTTACCTTTGTTATGGCGCTTGCCAGTGCCATGTCTTGGCTTGTGAATGAGTATATCCTCGTTCCCTTTCATCTGGAATATCTGCAAACCATTGCCTTTATTCTGGTGATTGCGGCATTGGTGCAGATTGTGGAAATGGCAATTATGAAATTAAGTCCACCGCTGTATTCCTCTTTGGGAATTTATCTGCCTCTGATTACTACAAATTGTGCGGTTTTGGGGGTAGCAATTTTAAATGTGCAGAAAAGCTATAATTTTCTGGAAAGTCTGGTTTCCGGCATTGCCGCAGCGCTGAGCTTTACGCTGGCAATCTGGCTGTTTGCCGGTGTCAGAGAACGGTTGGAAACCTCTAACATTCCTTCCTTCATGAAGGGGATGCCCATCGCTTTGGTGTCGGCAGGTTTAATTGCAATGGCGTTCTTAGGATTTTCCGGTATGAAACTGTAAGAAAAAGGGGAGGCAGCTATGCAGAATATTATCAGTGCAACAATTGCAATTTCCGCAATGGGGTTGATTTTTGGTGCTTTGCTGGGAATTGCGGCAAAAATATTTCATGTGGAACAAGATGAAAAACTTCCTCTTGTGACGGAAGCATTGCCCGGTGCCAATTGCGGCGGCTGCGGATATGCAGGTTGTTCTCAGTGTGCCCAGGCAATTATAGAGGGCAAAGCAAAACCAAATGTTTGTCCTGTTGGCGGTGCTGAAACCGCAAAAGTGATTTCCAACATTTTAGGAGTCAAGGAAGAAGCCTTTGAGAAGAAAGCAGCCTTTGTCCGCTGTGAGGGATGC
This sequence comes from Clostridia bacterium, assembly GCA_017936745.1. GTDB lineage: Bacteria > Bacillota > Clostridia > UMGS1840 > UMGS1840 > SIG452. Next base: position 90,837 of record JAGBEY010000016.1, on the reverse strand, counting down.
ACCGATGTTGCCGCAACCAAATTTCAGTATGACGGCATTTTGGATTGTGTTTCCGCAGCGAAAATGATTGGCGGGGGCTACAAAGCTTGTTCCAACGGATGTTTAGGCTACGGTTCTTGTGTTAAGGTTTGTAATTTTGGTGCAATCAAGATAGAAAATGGCATCGCCGTGGTGGATTTTCATAAATGTACCGCCTGTGGCAGATGTGTGCAGGCTTGTCCGAAAAATCTGATTATCATTATTTCTCCTAAGGACAGGTATATGGTAAAATGCCGGAATACCGACAAAGGAAGCGTTGTAAAGGACGAATGTAAGGCTGGCTGTATCGGCTGTAAGCTTTGTGAAAAAAATTGCCCGGAAGAAGCTGTGAAGGTAGACAATTTCCTGGCAGAAATTGATTCCGAAAAATGTGTGGGTTGTGGCATTTGTATGGAAAAATGTCCGAAGAAAATTATTAAGAAAATTGCATTATAAATCGTATTTGGGAGAGAATCTGATTTTGAAACAAAATATCAAAAATTTGCTTTATACAGAATTAGAAGAATATTTTGTTCAGAAATACCGCCAGAAATTCAGAGCCAAGCAGGTGTTCAAATGGCTTTCGCTGGGGGTTACTTCCTTTGCCCAGATGACAGATATTTCCAAGAAAATGGCAGAAGAGCTGTCGGAGGATTTCTTTATTTCCGACTTGAAAATTCTGCGGAAAGAAACCTCCAAAGACAAAACGGTGAAATTTTTATATGAGCTTTCGGATGGCAATACCATAGAAAGTGTGTTGATGCAGTATAAGCATGGAATGAGCATCTGCATTTCCACCCAGGTGGGATGCAATATGGGTTGCACCTTCTGTGCCTCCACCGTTGGCGGAAAGGTTCGGGATTTAGAAGCAGGTGAAATTTTAGACCAGGTCATTTTCACCGCAAAGGCGGAGGGCGTTCGGATTTCCAACATTGTGTTGATGGGAATTGGTGAGCCGTTGGACAATTACGACAATGTTATCCGCTTTTTGAAAAACGTAAATGACGAGCATGGCGTCAATATCGGATACCGTCATATTTCCTTGTCCACCTGCGGTCTGGTAGACGGCATCGACCGTCTGGCACAGGAAAATATGCCGTTGACACTGTCAATTTCGCTGCATGCTCCCAATGACGGAATACGGAATAAAACTATGCCGGTTTCTAAGAAATATCCTTACCACGAGCTTTTGGGAGCGGTGAAACGATATCTTGCCAAAACAGGGCGACGGGTATCTTTTGAGTATACTTTAATTAAAGATGTCAATGATAGACCTGAGCACGCCCGTGAATTGTGTCAGCATTTGAAAGGGATGCTGTGCCATGTGAATCTCATTCCGGTTAATCCGGCACGAGGCACGATGGCACCGTCAGAACTGAAACGAATCCGTCAGTTTCAGGAGATGCTTCTTTCCGGAGGCTTAAATGCCACCGTAAGAAGAACCTTAGGAACGGATATCAATGCTGCTTGCGGGCAGCTCCGCAGAGCAGAATTTCAGAAATCGAAAGAAGGTGAAACAGTATGATATACGGACAAACGGATGTAGGAAATGTAAGACCCTTAAATGAGGACAGCTTCTATTTTGAAAGTACCCCGAAAGGGTATGTGATGATGGTTGCCGACGGGATGGGAGGTCATAACGGCGGCGAGGTTGCCAGTCAGCTGGCGGTAGAGTCTGTCCGGGAATATATGGCACAAGAGGATATTTTTTCCGACCCTGAGATTGCACTTCGGCGTGCTGTAAAACATGCCAATGATGCAGTGTATGAGCTGGCTTCCAAAAAAGAATCACTTGCCGGAATGGGAACCACCTTGGTTCTGGCAGTTGGAAACGAAAAAAGTGTTTGTATTGCCAATGTGGGAGATTCCCGTGCATATCTTGTTTCCAAAAATAACATCCGGCAGGTAACCAAAGACCATTCATTTGTGAATGAACTGGTAAAAAAGGGCGTTATCACCAAGGAGCAGGCAAAAAATCACCCCAAAAGCAATATCATTCTGAAAGCCTTGGGCATTGAACCGGAGGTGTACCCGGATATTTTCCTGCTGGAGAAAAAGCGGACCGATAAGATACTGCTTTGTTCCGATGGTTTATCGGGGCTGGTATCAGATGAAGAAATTTTAGAGGTAATGTCCAAATTCAACAAAAAGAACGCCTGCATGGAGCTGGTTCGGCTGGCGAAAGAGCATGGCGGCAATGACAACATTACGGTTGTAATCGGATAATTTACGAAATCTTATTATTATCAATTTTGAAGGAGCTTACGGATATGATTGGAAGAGTTCTCGGCAATCGCTACGAACTGCTGGAGTTAATCGGTACCGGCGGTATGTCAAGAGTATACAAGGCAAAATGTAGGATGTTAAACCGTTTTGTTGCCGTTAAAATTTTAAAAGAAGAATATAACGCAGATAAAGAATTTGTCAAACGTTTTTACATTGAATCACAATCTGCTGCCTCACTGTCCAGCACAAATATTGTGTCTGTGTACGATGTGGGGCAGGAGGCGAACACTTACTACATCGTTATGGAATATGTAGAGGGTGCAACCTTAAAAGAGGTCATCAAGGAAAACGGGGTGCTGGCTTGGAATGTGGCACTCAATTTTTCCTTGCAGATTTTAAGCGCATTGGAATGTGCACACAGAAACGGTATTGTACATAGAGATATCAAGCCGCAGAACATCATCGTGACCAATGAGGGTATTTTGAAGGTAACCGATTTTGGAATTGCCCGTGCTGTAAACGGAGACGAAACGAAAAAAATTGAGCAGGATGTTCTCGGTTCTGTGCATTACATTTCTCCCGAGCAGGCAAAGGGCTTTATGATTGATGCCAGAAGCGACTTGTATTCCTTGGGGATTGTTATGTATGAAATGCTCACCGGAAAGCTGCCCTACGATGGAACCAATGCGGTGTCTGTAGCATTGATGCATTTAAATTCTGAACCCCGTTCCATTAAGGATTTGAACATTTCTGTTCCCAATGCATTGGTGCAGATGGTAAATAAGGCAATGCAGCGTGATGTGGTGAACCGTTATCAGACTGCAAAAGAAATGGCAGATGAGCTGAACGAATTTAAAAAGGCAGAAAATCTTACAAGCAAAGAGCAGGAGGATGCCTTTATTAAGGAAACCATTGCAATGGTAAATATTGCAAAGCAGGCGTCACAACCGGTGGTAAAAAAAGAAGAATCAGACTATCATTCGGAGAAAACGATTAACAAAGCAGAGGAAAAAGAAGAAAAGAAGAAAAAAGTGCCTTTTTGGAAGGATAAAAAGGAACGCACCGCGGTGATTGCAGCTGTGAGCGTTTCTGCAGTGATTGTGGCACTAATGTTATTTTTGTTTGCCAAGGTTTTCTTCCCAAATCTTGATTTTTCTTCCTTGTTTGAGTCGAAAGAATATCTGCTTCCCAATGTGGTAGAGAAAAATATCGAAGAAGTGCAGCCGATGCTGGAGGCTGAGGGGCTGAAGGTTAAGGTGAACGAAATCGAGGATGACTCTCGTGAAGACGGTCTCATCATCAATCAGTATCCCAGCGGAAATATTATGGTTAAGGTAAGAAAAACTACTGTTCAGCTGGATGTTGTTAAAAACGATACCGATTCTGTTATGGTCAATGTTGCCAAAGTGGTGAATAAAGAATATCGCCAGGCAAAGCAGGAGCTGGAAAAAGCAGGCTTTACGGTACGGATGGTGGAGGAAGTGTCCGAAGATATCCCTGAAGGCTTTGTTATCCGCCAGAAGCCCAGTGGAAACACCCAAGCGAAAAAAGGGACAGAGGTGGTGCTTCATATTGCAAAAACCGATGAAAATGCAGAGGTTTTTGTTCCAAATTTTGTGGGTATGACAGAGCAGCAGGCAAAGGTTAAGGCAGAAGAAATCGGTTTAGTTATCACCTTCTCTGAAAAGAAGGGGACAGAAAATGTGGGAAAAGTAACCGAACAGTCCATTGAAAAAGAAACCCTGGTTTCGAAAGGAACATCAATTCGTCTTACCATTATCGCCAAAGAGGATGAGCCGGTAACTCCCACAATTACACCTACAGTTGCTCCTCAGACGGAAGCATCGCAAAGCTTAACCATAGATTTGCCCCAGGATAGAGAAACGGCGACTGTTGTTGTAAAAAAAGCAGGCAGTGAGGTATATCGGAAATCCCATAATACCTCAGAAAAACGAATTACCGTTACCGTGAGAGGAAGCGGCACGCAGAAGGTGGAAATCCTTCTGGATGGGCAGACCTTCTTCTCGCAGAATATTAAATTTAACTAAGAATTGAGGTGTCTGGAGAGGTTGGACGGATTGCTGACAAAAGGGATTGGCGGCTTTTATTACGTGCAAACCGAAAACGGATGGTACGAATGTAAAGCACGCGGTGTATTCCGAAAAAATGAGATTATTCCCACAGTGGGAGACCGTGTGCGGATTTCAGTGATTTCCGAGGAAACGAAAAAAGGAAGTCTGGACGAAATTTATGAGCGGAAAAATCTGCTCATCCGCCCTGCTGTTTCTAATGTGGACCATTTTATCATTGTTGCCCCCTCCAAATCTCCCGACTTTGACCCATATTTTGTGGATAAGCTGTTAGTATTCTGTGAGCTTTATGACATCGAGCCATTGCTCGTTATCAATAAAAATGATTTGGATAAGGGCACACAATACGGCAGCTTATATGAAGCCATCGGCTATCATGTCATATATGCAAATACCGTAAACGGGGAAGGTATTTCCGACATTAAAAATGCCGTTTCCGGCGGCATCAATGTGTTTGCCGGATTTTCAGGAGCAGGAAAATCGTCTATTTTGAATCTGCTGGTGGAAAATGTCGAGCTGAAAACCGGAGAAATCAGTAAGTTAACCCGTGGCAGACACACCACCCGCCATTGTGAATTGTTTGAAATTGCTCCCGATACCTACGTAGCAGACACCCCGGGCTTTTCTTCTTTGGAGATTGATTTTGCCATTCCGTATCTGGATAGCTTATTTCCGGAATTTCGGGAGGCTGTTTGTCAGTTTAAGGGATGCTCTCACACCAAGGAAAAAGGATGCGGTGTACTGAAACTTCTGAATGAGGGAAAAATTGCATCTTCCCGATACGAAAGCTACCGGACTATTTACGAGAAAATTAAGGACATCAAGCCGTGGAAAAAACGGTAGAAAGGACAAAATTATGATAAAAGTTGCACCCTCCTTATTAGCGGCAGATTTTTCCCGTCTTGCAGAGGAAATCCGTACTGTAAAAACAGCAGATTTTTTGCATCTGGATGTGATGGACGGTCACTTTGTGCCAAATCTGACCATTGGTCCTTGTGTGATTGAATCCATACGTCCCCATACCGATTTGCCGTTTGACACACATTTGATGATTGACAATCCGTTGAATTATATCGAACCATTTGCAAAAGCCGGTTCTGATTATATTACTGTTCACGTGGAGCAGCCTGACGATATCGGAGAATGTATTCGTCTCATTCAGAGTTTTGGGAAAAAAGCAGGGCTTGCTGTCAGCCCGGACACGCCTGTGAGCTTGCTGATTCCGTATTTAGACTGCATTTCTATGATTACTGTGATGTCTGTTTATCCCGGCTTTGGGGGGCAAAAATTTATTGAAACTGCTTATGAGAAAATAAAAAATATCAAACAGATGATTGGAAAGAAAGACATTCTTCTTTCGGTTGACGGAGGAGTAAATGCGGACAACGCCCGCACACTGGAACGGTGCGGTGTTACTATGGCAGTCGCAGGAAGCTCTGTATTCGGTGCAGATAACCGTGCTGCTGCAATTGCTCAGATTCGGGGAGAATAACGTGAATATTTTAATTATTGCATCTGGAAATTCAGGGAGTCGGTCGGAATTGCTCCGCTATGCCCGGGAGGCAGATTATATCATTTGTGCCGACGGAGGCTACGACCATGCATGCGAGTGCGGAATTGTGCCAGATATTTTAGTGGGGGATTTTGATTCCATTTTGGAAGAACCCGAGGATAACATAAAAAAAGTGAAGCTTCCTGTGGAAAAGGACGAAACGGACAGCTTATATGCGTTGCGGTTTGCTTTTTCCAAAGGGGCAACGAAGATCGTATTGTACGGAGGAATCGGCAGCCGGTTTGACCATAGCTACGCCAATGTATGCCTTTTACAGCAGGCAATGGTGCGTGATGTTTCTATGGTGGTGACAGACGGAGTGACAGAGGTGTATCTCACGGATTCTTGTCTTACATTGAAAAAGCCAATCGGAACAACCGTTTCGGTTTATGCCTTTTCCGATGTCTGCGAGGGGGTAACGATGACGGGATTGAAATATCCGCTGGAAAACGCTTTTTTAGATAAATACAATATCATAGGAACCAGTAATGAGTTTGTAAGCGAGACTGCAGAATTTAAGGTTTCGGAAGGAAATTTGCTCATTATTTGTAACAAAAATCAGCCATACTGATATAATGATAGTAGAAATGTCATTTGATTCAGTATGGCTCTTTTATTACATACGCCGGAGGTGGTTTTTATGAAATTTATCCGCAATTTATTTTGTTTGAGCTGGGGCTTGGTGCTTGCCGCTGTTGGAGGCGGAATTATCATTGCTCTGTCCGTTCCGGCAACCATTATCGTCATTTTGCTGTCTGTTCTTTTAATCGTGGTAGGGTATTGTCTTTGTATGTCTGACCATAAGCGAAGATTTTAAAAAGGAGGGGAAATCGTTTGAAAATTGTTGTTTATAAACCGCCGTCATTCTTAAAAGGAATTTTTAAAATGATTTTTAAGGTGAAAAATTAGAAAGTTCCCAAAAAAAGCTGTGACAAACGTTAAACGGGTTTGTCGCAGCTCTTTTTTTGAATTTCTTTTTCTTTTTTCGGCAAAAATGAAACAGAGAAAGGATTGTTTTTATGTTTGAGAAAAAATTCACCGAAAAGGCAGCATCGGTACTTCGTTACGGCGAAACTCTGGCACGGCAATTTTCACAAAGCTATCTGGGAAGTGAGCATTTGCTCTACGGGCTTTTGAAGGAGAAAAATGGCATTTCCCACCGGATTTTAATTGCAGGGGGATTACGGGAGGACAAGCTGATTGAAAAAATCCGCGAAGTATACGGCACTCCTGCAGGCGCATACACCGGTAAGGTGGCATTCACGCCCAAGGCAAAGCAAATGATAGAACTCAGCTTCATTGAAGCAAAAGAGATGGGGCATAATTACATTGGAACAGAGCATTTGCTTTTAGCCTTACTTTCCCTGGAGGATTCGGTAGCCGGGCGGATTCTATCTGCCTTAAAAGTTAACACAGAACAAATGAAAAATGATATTTACGATATGGTATCAAACGGAATGCTGCCGCCAAAATTAGGAGAAAAGCCGAAAAATACTTCATATTCTCACCGCTTTCATGGGGACACTCCCATTTTGAACAGCTGTGCTAAGGATTTAACCCGGCTTTGCTATGAGGGGAAAATTGACCCCATGATTGGCAGAGACGAGGAAGTGGAGCGTATGATTCAGGTGCTATGCCGCCGTACCAAAAACAATCCCTGTCTGATTGGGGAACCGGGTGTTGGAAAAACAGCAATTGTGGAGGGCTTGGCGCAAAGAATTGTAGACCGTAACATTCCCAATCTGCTTCGGAACAAACGAGTGCTTTCGCTGGATATTTCTTCAGTTTTAGCAGGGACTAAGTATCGTGGCGAATTTGAAGAACGGGTAAAAAAAGCCCTTGACGAAGCAAAAAAAAGTGAAAATATCATATTATTTATTGACGAAATTCATAACATTGTGGGAGCGGGGGCAGCAGAGGGTGCCATTGATGCGGCAAATATTTTAAAGCCGTCCTTAAGCCGCGGCGAAATTCATATGATTGGAGCAACTACCTTAGAGGAATACCGCAAGCATATTGAGCGGGATGCCGCACTGGAACGCAGATTTCAGCCGATTGTGGTCAGTGAACCCACAGTGGAGGAAACCATACGGATCTTGGACGGTATAAAGGATAAATTTGAAACACATCACAATGTAAAAATTACCGATGAGGCGATGAAATGTGCCGCAGAGCTTTCTCACCGCTATTTAAGAGACCGCTATCTGCCTGATAAAGCCATTGATTTAATAGACGAAGCGGCATCGGGCGTGCGGCTTCGGTTGCACACTTTGCCGGAAAACATCGTGGAAACCGAGGAAAAGCTGAAAAATATTTTACGTGAGAAAGAAGAAGCAATCGCTACACAGGATTATGAACGGGCAGCGCAAATGCGGGAAAAAGAAATGGCATTTCAGAAACGGTATCAGCAGGAGCTGGAGGATTGGAAAGCCAAAAATGCAAATGCACGCCAGGTGGTAACCGGTGATCATATTGCGGAGATTATTTCAAAATGGACAGGAATTCCTTTGGTTCGGCTGCATGAGGATGAACAAAAAAAGCTGTTGTCTCTGGAGGAAAAGCTACACGAAAAAATAGTAGGACAGCATCAGGCAGTAACGGCAGTTTCCAAGGCGATTCGCCGTGGAAAATCCGGCTTGTGCGACCCGGATAAGCCGGTTGGAAGTTTTCTTTTTTTAGGGCCGACCGGAGTGGGAAAAACCGAGCTTTCCAAAGCAATTTCGGAGTTGGTGTACGGAAGCCGTGATGCGATGATACGGCTGGATATGTCGGAATATATGGAAAAACACAGCGTATCGAAAATGATAGGCTCACCACCGGGCTATGTAGGATATTCTGAGGGCGGTCAGCTCAGTGAAAAGGTTCGCCGACATCCATATAGTGTGGTACTGTTTGACGAAATTGAAAAAGCACATCCGGACGTGTTTCATTTGCTTTTACAAATTTTGGATGAGGGCATTTTGACCGATGCAACCGGCAGAAAAATCAATTTTAAAAACACACTCATTATTATGACCTCCAATATCGGTGCCCGGTATATTACGGAGGAAACCACGTCGGTTGGATTTCGTGAAAATAATGAGACCCCGGAGGAAATCCATCGTCAAATCAGTGAGAAAGTAAAACGGGAACTGAAAAAAACGTTTCAGCCCGAATTCTTAAACCGGCTGGATGAAGTGATTGTATTTAGTCGTCTAAGCTCCGAGGAGCTGGAGGCAATTGTAAAAATTTTACTCAACAATTTAAAAAGCAGGCTGGAACAAAGGGGTTACATTGTGGATTTTTCTCCTGAGGTAATCCGCTTTTTGGCAACAAATGAGGAACGGGAAAAATACGGTGCACGCCCCCTGAAAAGGGCAGTACGGCAACAAGTGGAGGACTTTTTGGCAGAGAGTATTTTATCGGGAAATTTGAAGGTGGGAGAAAAGGTGAAAATAATTTATAAAAACCAGAAAATCTCAATGGAAAAAAATTGACAAATGCCGAAAAATAGTGTATGATATAGTAAGAAAAATTGTATACTTTTTTTCAGCTATTATAAACCCGTTGGAAGTGAGAAATATGCAGATTATTACAATCATTACCGGCACAATCGGAGAAAACTGCCATATCATTTTTGATGAACGAAAAAATGCAATGGTGATTGACCCGGGCGACGAGGCGAATACCCTCATTAAAACAATTTCAGACAATCAGCTTTCTGTCAAAGCCATTGTGCTGACACACGGGCATTATGACCATGTCGGAGCTGTGAATGAACTAAAAGCATATACCGGCGCAAGCGTTGTGGCACATGAGGAGGAAAAAGAGCTGATTCAGAATCCGAATCTTTCTCTTGGTATGTTTGTTGACCCTGCATTTCCCGTTCCCGAGGTAGACAGCTATGTAAAAGAAGGGGATGAAATTTTAGCGGGAGACATTTCCCTCCGGGTGATTCACACGCCCGGGCATACACAGGGAGGAATGTGCCTTTATACTGATGGCGTGCTTTTTTCCGGAGATACCGTTTTTTACGGCACGCTGGGCAGATGGGATTTTCCCACGGGAGATTTATCTAAGCTGACCCATTCTATCCTGCATAAAATTTTTCTTCTGCCCGACTCTACTGTGATTTATTCGGGTCATGGGCCTGCCACTACGGTAGGAGAGGAAAAAGTGAGTAACGAGGTTTACCGATGGTTATCAATCTAAAAAACGAAACAGAAGCATACCGATATGGAATTTATCATTTATTGAAGATGATTTTTCCTTACGATACCGTTGTTGTAAACGGAGAAAATGCAGATGCGGAACTGTCCTACACGGTGGGAGAGAACACGGTAACCGTATGTTTTGATGGTAAGCTTTGGGAAGAGCCAATCCTTCGTGAAGATGTATTGTTGACTTTAAAGCGAACTGTGTACCGTGTTACAGACGCCAAGCTTCCCTTCGGGGTGCTGACGGGGGTGCGTCCCTCTCAGACCGCATTGAAATTCCGGCAGGATATTGTCAAACATCTTGGTGAAGTATATTTTGTTTCTCCGAAAAAAGCGGAAGTAATGGAGCAGTGTGCCGGTCGGGTTCACAGTGTGAGACAAAGTCTTTTCAGGGGATCCGTTTCGTTATATATTCACATTCCCTTTTGCCCGTCACGTTGTAAATACTGTTCCTTTACCTTAGCATATTTAAAGCCGTATTCCCAGCTGATAGACGGTTACCTTGAGGCACTGCTCACAGAGCTTCGCGGTGTGCTGGAAACTATTTCGGAATGTGGACTGAAGCTCACATCTGTTTATATCGGAGGGGGAACGCCTACGGTATTAACAGAGGCTCAACTGGAGCGGTTGCTGCAAACACTCAACGCCTTTTCCATGCCACAGGAGTTTACGGTGGAGGCAGGCAGAGCCGATACGGTGACCGAAGCGAAGCTCCGTCTTTTGAAAGAGTATGGTGTCAGCCGTGTCAGCATCAATCCTCAGACGTTAAACCAAAAAACATTGGAAACAATCGGGCGCAGACACACAGTGGAGGAGTTTTACCGGGCTTATGAAATCTGCCGCAAAATCGGTTTTGAAACGATCAATACCGACCTGATTGCCGGGCTTACAGGTGAAACCTTTCTTGATTTCAAACATTCTTTAGACGGTGTGATTTCTCTTGCTCCCGAGCATATCACGGTACATACCCTTTGTAAAAAAAGAACCTCAGGTCTTATAGATACCAGTGATAGAACCACTGCAGAGGAAGTAGAAAAAATGTGGGAATATGCCTATCAAATGCTGCTCCCCGTTTATGAGCCGTATTATATTTACCGTCAGAAGGAAGCGGTTTCCTCTATGGAAAATGTGGGGTTTATGAAAAACGGCAAGGAATGTATGTATAATATTTTTATGATGGAGGAGGCATCCTCCGTGATAGCAGTTGGAGCCGGCGGCACATCCAAGCTCATTGATTTTACCGACAAAAAGCCGTTTGCAAAACTCAGAACCGATAAGCAGCCGGAGCGCTACATCCGGGATTTAGATTTAACACTTCCCAAAAAGCAGGCGTTTATCCGTGAAAATTGTCACAGAATATAAAAAAGAATTGCAGGAGGTAATTTATGAACATCTGGCACGATATGAGTGACGAAAGAATCACTCCCGAAAAATTTTCTGCCGTGATTGAAATTGAAAAGGGTGGAAAAAACAAGTATGAATTGGATAAAGAAACCGGTCTTTTAAAGCTGGACCGTGTGCTTTACACCTCTACTCATTATCCTGCAAATTACGGGTTTATCCCCCGTACTTATGCTCAGGATGGCGACCCGCTGGATGTGCTGGTTTTATGTACTGAGGGGATTATACCGATGACCGTTGTGGAGTGTTATCCCATTGGCGTTATCAAAATGATTGACGATGGAGCGGTGGACGAAAAAATTATTGCTGTATGTGATAATGATCCCTATCACAATTCGTTCCGTGATGTATCGGAGCTTCCGGACCATTTATTTCACGAAATCAAGCATTTTTACGAGGTGTATAAAATGCTGGAATATAAAGAAACCATTGTAAACACAGTGGAGGGGGCTGATGAGGCAAGAAAAGTCATTCGCGATTGTATGGAATCCTACAAAAGAAATTTTTTAAAATAATTTAGCAACAAGGGGAAGGAGACACAAATGAAAAATTTACTGGTAGCACAATCCGGCGGTCCAACCGCTGCAATCAATGCCAGCCTGGCTGGAGTCATCAGCAAGGCAAAAGAAAAAAAGGAAATTGACAAAATCTACGGTGCCCTAAACGGCATTGAGGGGATTTTTAACGAGAGGATACTGGAGTTAAGCAATTTGGATTTGAAACTGTTAAAACAAACTCCGTCGGCGTATTTGGGTTCTTGTCGGAAAAAATTACCCGACATTGCAAAGGATGAACAAACCTACCAGGATATTTTCTCTTATTTTGCAAAGCATAATATCGGTTATTTTATATATATCGGCGGTAACGATTCGATGGATACCGTTTGCAAATTGTCTGATTATGCAACGGAGCATCATCTGGATGTGAAAATCATTGGTGTGCCCAAAACCATCGACAATGATTTGGCAAATACCGACCATACTCCCGGGTTTGGGTCTGCGGCAAAATATGTGGCAACCACTGTTTCGGAAATTACTGAGGACAGTCTGGTGTATGATTTGAAATCTGTCACCATTGTGGAAATTATGGGGCGTCATGCAGGTTGGCTCACAGCCGCAGCTGCGCTTGCCAGAAACGAGCATAGAGCTGCGCCTCAATTGATATATCTTCCGGAGGTGGATTTTTCCAAAGAACAGTTTATTAAAGATGTTAAGGACCAGTTTCAACGTGGGGTCAATCACATCATTATCGCAGTTTCGGAAGGGATTCATGATGAAAACGGAACGTTAATCTGCGAAGGGGAAGCCAGTGCTGCTGATTCTTTCGGGCACGCAATGCTGAGCGGAGCAGGCAAGGTGTTGGAGAATCTTGTAAAAAAGGAAATTGGCTGCAAAGCAAGAAGTGTGGAGTTGAACGTCTGCCAACGGTGTGCAGGACATCTGCTGTCCGAAACTGACATTGCTGAGGCATTTCTCATCGGAGAAATGGGAGTAGAGGCGGCAATCTCCGGCAAAACCGGTGAAATGATGGTATTTACCCGGGTGTCTGATGCGCCCTATACTATCAGGGTAGAAAGTGCTGACATTCACGGCAGTGCCAATGTGGAGAAACGTGTTCCCAAAGAATGGATTATCAATGGGAATGATATTACAAGTGATTTAATCACATACTTAAGACCTCTGATTTCGGGGCAGACACCCATTTTGTTCCGTCAGGATGGGCTTCCCGAATATTTATACAGATAGGAAAAACTTTTATGTATCAGGATTTTTCATATTTTTATGACCGTTTTGCCTATGATATCGACTATGGCAAGTTTTATCGGTATTACAAGAAAATATTTGAACGGTTCTCTTTGTCTCCAAAGCTGGTTCTGGATATGTGCTGCGGCACGGGGACGTTAACCACGCTAATGGCTGAGGATTACGATATGATTGGTGTGGATTCCTCGTGGGAAATGCTGGATGTGGCACGGGAGAAGGATAAAAACGGGAACATTCTCTATCTCAATCAATCTATGACAGATTTTGAACTTTACGGCACGGTGGACGCTTGCTATTCTTCCCTGGACAGTGTGAATTATTTAATTGATGATGGCGATTTAAAGAAGCATTTTCTTCTGATGAAAAACTATCTGAATCCAAACGGACTTTATATTTTTGATATTTCCACCATTTATAAATTTCGATATGTTTTAGGAAACAAAACCTTTACCGATGAAACCGAAACCGATTTGTTTGTGTGGCAAAACTGCTACGAGAACCGCTTGTTGACGATGGATCTGGATATTTTCTCCGAAACCGACAACGGCACCTATGAAAGAATTTCGGAAACCCATTATGAAAGAGGGTATACCGTTTTGGAAATTACAAAAGCAGCAGAGGCGTGCGGCTTCAGGGTAGAAGCCGTGTATGACGAGTTCAGCTTTTTGCCTGCTCATTCCAAAAGTACCCGTATCTTTTTTGTAATAAGGAGCGTAGAACAGTGATTACATTTATTTCGGAAGAAATCATTCAAACACAAAAAGAATATATGAAGCATGTCCGTCTGTTGAACGCAGACAAAAAGAGAACTGCTGTTGTGGTTACATACGGCTGTGCACAGAATGAAACCGATTCGGACAAGCTTTATGCTATGCTCTTTGAAATGGGCTACGAAAAAGGAACGGATGAAAAAGGAGCGGATTTAGTTATTTATAACACCTGTTCCGTCAGGGAAAATGCGGAAGTTAAGGTGTATGGTAAGGTTGGCACATTAAAAGCCAAAAAGAAGAAAAACCCCGATATGGTGATTGGTGTTTGCGGATGCTTGATGCAGCAGCCGCACGCCAGTGAACGAATCCGAAAAACCTTTCCTTTTGTGGATATGGTGTTTGGAACACACGTTATTCATCAGTTCCCCGAAATGCTATATCATGTGCTGACAGAGCGGGAACGGGTGATGCAGGTGGAATCCGTAGACGGCGTCATTGCTGAGGGGGTTCCCGTGGTATATGATAAGTGGTATAAAGCTTCTATTCCCATTATGTACGGATGTAATAATTTCTGCACCTACTGCGTTGTGCCTTATACCAGGGGCAGAGAACGAAGCCGGAAATCAAAAGATATTTTAGCAGAAATCAATGCTCTTGTGAAAAAGGGATTAAAGGAAGTAACTCTTTTGGGGCAGAATGTGAATTCCTACGGTAAGGATTTGGAGGACGATTTGGATTTCTCCGATTTGCTTTCGGAAATTTGTAAAATCGAGGAAATCAAACGAGTTCGGTTTGTAACCTCACATCCCAAGGATTTAACCGATAAGCTAATCGGCGTGATGAAGGACAATAAAAAAATCTGTAACAGCTTACATTTGCCCTTTCAGGCAGGGAATAACCGTGTACTAAAAGAAATGAACCGCCGGTATACCCGTGAGGATTATCTCACATTGGTTGAAAAAATCAGAGCGGCTGTTCCTGATATTGCACTGACCTCCGATGTTATCGTGGGCTTTCCGGGAGAAACCGAGGAAGAATTTTACGATACCTTGTCTCTCATCAAAAAGGTTCGTTTTGATAATCTTTTCACCTTTATTTATTCTCCCAGAAAAGATACCAAGGCAGCCCTGATGGATGACCCGAGAACCTATGAAGAAAAGCTCAAAAATTTCAATGAGCTGTTAGCGGTGCAGACCGAAATCTGCAGAGAAGCAAACGAAGCATATTTAAACAACGTGTATGAAATTATAGACGAGGGCCTCAGTAAGAACAATCCCAAAATGCGTCAGGGCAGAACCACCACCAATAAAGTAATCAACTACAAGGCAGCCCGTGAAGTGCAGGAGGGAGATTTTGTTATGGTAAAGGTTACCGAAGTAATGTCCTGGTCTCTCGTGGGAGAGCAGGTAGAATAGGATGGATTCCAATATGCAAACAGACAACTTATCCCCAATGATGAAACAGTATTTCAAAATCAAAAAGGATTATGAAGATACTCTTTTGTTCTTTCGTCTGGGTGATTTTTACGAAATGTTTTTTTCCGATGCCATTACCGCCTCCCGGGAATTGGAAATTACCCTGACAGGGAGAGATTGCGGTCAGGAGGAACGTGCACCTATGTGCGGTGTTCCGTATCACAGTGCAGAGACCTATATTTCCAGGCTCATAAAAAAAGGCTACAAGGTTGCAATCTGTGAGCAGGTTACCGACCCCAAAGCCGCTAAGGGAATTGTAGAGCGTGCGGTGGTTCGCATTATCACGCCGGGTACTTTTTCCGATACCAATGCCCTGGACGAAAAATCCAATCACTATCTGGCATCAGTGTATGTCACAGGGGATGGGGCAGGGGTTACCTTTGCCGACATTACCACAGGGGATGTTTCCACCACCCAGTTTACAGATGGTGAGTTTCTTTCCCGTATCATCAGCGAGCTTGTAAAATATGCACCGGCAGAAATTCTTGTGAATTCCGGTGCACTCATACATAAAAATCTTGTTTCCTCCGTAAAAGAACGGATAGAAACCCGTTTTGAAACAGTGGAGGACGAATTTTACAGTTTTTCCAATATTGAAGAAACTGTATGGAAACGGTTTGATTCGTTCCGTGAGAAAAAAGATTCGTTTTTAAAGAATGAATATTCATACTTTTCCTTGGCAGCCTGTCTTTATTACATTGATAAAACCCAAAAAACAGAGCTTCGTCATATTACCGAATTTGATTATTACGATGCCAAGAGCTTTCTGGAAATTGACGATTGTGCCAAACGGAATTTGGAGCTGACCGAAACCATGCGGGATAAAAAGCGTGCAGGCTCTTTGTTTGGTGTGTTGGATGAAACAAAAACCTCCATGGGTGCCCGTATGCTCAAGCGGATGATTGAACGCCCGCTGGTTAACCGTGTTGAAATTGAACGCCGTTTAGATGGGGTGGAGGAGCTGATTTCCCGTCGGATGGAAACAGATTCTATCCGTGCTTTCTTAAAAGAAATCCGCGATGTGGAACGGCTTCTTTCCAAAATTTCCTTAAAAACGGTTAACGGGCGTGATTTGTTGGCACTTCGGGATTCTTTCCGTGTGCTTCCCGAGATTAAAGATATTTTATCAGGATATCAGTCTACCCTGTTGAAGCAGCTTTGTAAAGAATGGGATACTTTGTCCGATATTTTTTCCGAAATTGATGCTTCCATTTCTGAAGATGCACCTCTTACCATCCGTGAAGGAGATATTATCAAAAAAGGCTACAACGAAGAAATTGATAAAATTCGTGATATGAAAAAGAACAGCAAGGCTGTGCTTTTGGAGCTGGAAAACAGAGAACGGGAGAAAACCGGCATCGCAAAATTAAAAACCGGCTACAATAAAGTATTTGGCTATTATATTGAAGTTACCAAATCCTATCAGGAGTTGGTTCCTGACTACTTTATCCGAAAGCAGACCTTAGCAAATTGCGAGCGGTATATCACCCAGGAATTAAAAGAAATCGAAGAGGTTCTCTTAAATGCAGAAAGCCGTTTGACCGAATTGGAATACGAGGTGTTCTGCAGCATCCGGGAAATGATTTTTAACGAGTCGGAGCGGATTAAGCGGGCGGCAGACCGCATCAGTTATTTAGATGTGCTTTGCTCTTTCTACGAGTCTGCCATGAAAAACAATTACTCCAAGCCGGAATTCAATTCACAAAATCAGATTGAAATTTTAGATGGCAGACATCCGGTGGTGGAAGCGGCACGAAAGGATATCCTCTTTGTTGCCAACGACACCAGGCTGACCGAACAGCTTCATTTTGCCATTATCACAGGCCCCAATATGGCTGGAAAATCCACCTATATGCGTCAGGTTGCTCTGATTTGCATTATGGCGCAGATGGGGTCATTTGTGCCTGCAAAATATGCCTCGCTTACCGTGCTGGACAAGGTGTTCACCCGTGTGGGTGCATCGGATGATTTAGCGATGGGACAGTCTACCTTTATGGTGGAAATGAATGAGGTTTCCAATATTTTAAAAAATGCCACCGCAAACAGCCTGGTTATTTTAGACGAAATCGGACGAGGCACAAGCACCTATGATGGTTTGTCTATTGCCTGGGCAGTGGTGGAATATATCTGTGAAAAAATTGGGGCAAAGACCCTGTTTGCAACCCATTATCATGAATTGACCCAACTGGAAGAAAAAATGGCTTGCGTGAAAAATTATTGCGTTGCCGTGAAAAAACGAGGGGATGATATCACTTTCCTCCGCCGCATTATTGAGGGCGGTGCTGATGATAGTTACGGGGTTGAGGTTGCAAAGTTAGCAGGAATTCCGAATAAGGTTATCAAGCGGGCGCAGGAGTTGGTAAAAGATTTAGAGGGCGATAAAATTTCTCTGGAACGGGGCTTTTCTGCTCCCATTCCCGAATCAGACAACCAATCTTTTGAAACCATTCTATCTGCAAATTTAGTGGCGGAGCTGAAAAAAATTGATGTCACTACACTCACGCCGCTGGAAGCACTCAATTATCTTAATAATATTGTAAACGAAGCGAAAAAAATATAGGAGTAACAAGATGGGTACCATCAAAGTATTAGACCGGTTGCTTTCTGATATGATTGCCGCAGGCGAGGTTGTAGAACGCCCGGCATCTGTAGTAAAGGAACTGTTTGAAAATGCAAAAGATGCCGGAGCCGGCAGAATTACTGTGGAAATTCAAAACGGCGGAAAATCTATGATTTGTGTCACAGATGACGGCTCGGGAATGGACCGTGAGGATGCAGTTCTCTCGGTGGTTCGTTATGCCACCAGTAAGCTGCAAACCAAGGAGGATTTGTTTTCCATTGCTACCATGGGCTTCCGTGGGGAGGCTCTTGCCAGCATTTGTGCGGTATCTCGTCTTACCATCATCACCAGAAAAGAAGAAAGTCTTTCCGGCACAAAGCTGGTGTGCGAGGGCGGCGAGGTGGTAACGGTTGAGGATATCGGTTGTCCTGTGGGAACTAAAATTACAGTAGAAAATCTTTTTTATAATACTCCCGCACGGTTGAAATTTTTGAAAAAGGATGCCACTGAGGGGGCATATATCGAAGAAATTGTGGCACGGCTTATTCTTGCCAATCCGCATATTTCCGTGAAATTTATAAAAGATGGGAAACAGATTTATTATTCCAAAGGAGATAACGAAATTCGTTCTGCAGTTTATTCGGTATACGGCAATCAGCTGGCAGAACAACTGATTTTGGTTGACCGTGAAATCGGCGGTGTAAAAGTCAGTGGTTGTGTGGGATCTCCCAATCTGGCACGGCCGACCAGAAAATTTGAGCATTTCAGCATTAACGGACGAATCTGTAAATCAAAAATTTTATATACCGCACTGGAATTTGCCTATTTTCAGAAAATGGCACAGGGGAAATACCCGTTCTGTGTTTTGGAAATTGAGGTGGATCACAGTCTTTGTGATGTGAATGTGCATCCTCAGAAAGCGGAAGTGAAATTTTCCGATGAAGCAAGCATCTATGATGCAATTCTGACCTCTGTGAAAGATGCTATCGAAGAAAAATTGTTTGTGAAAGAAACGGCTCCCATTTCCATTGCAGCCTCCAAAGCAGTGCAATATGAAGAAAAAAAAGAACCGGTCTATGAGCAGCGGTCTTTCCTTTCTAAAAAAGAACAGCCTGTATCCCAAAAAACGGAGCCGATTTTCAATGAGCTGACCGAGTTTACTTTTTTACGGGAGTCCAATGAGGAAGAAAAACAAAAAACACAAACCACTCCCGTGGTGAATCTGTTTGAACCAAAAGTTTCGGAGGAACAGCCCGAGATTGCTGAAAAAGAACCCGAAATAACAGTGGTGACACCCAAAAAAACAAATGCAGAACCGGTTTTGGAGGTAATTTCCGAACCTGAGGACGAAACAGAAGAAACCGAGCCGTTTCGCGTGATTGGGCAAGTGTTTTCTTCCTATATTCTCATTGAAAAAGGGGAAGAACTTCTTCTTTTGGACCAGCACGCCGCTCACGAACGGTTAAATTATGAGAAAATACATCAGGAATATCAGAAAAAAGAAATTCATTCACAGCTTCTGATGGTTCCCAAAATTGTGGAGCTTGCCCCCACTGATTATCGGTTGGCATTGGAAAATCTGGAGTGTTTCTCCAATGTAGGGATTGTGGCAGACGATTTTCAGGATAATTCTATTGTAATCCGTGAAATTCCCTGCGAAGTCAAGGAGAGAAATATTGAAAAATTAGTATACGAAATTCTGGAAGAAATCCGCAGAAGCGGGAAAGTGCTTCCGGAAAATTTCAACCAACGGCTTTTGTTTTTGGTTGCTTGTAAAATGAGTGTAAAAGCCAATACAGACCTTTCTTCCTATCAGATGGAAGAGCTGGCGAAGAAGGCATTTATGTTACATGGAAAAACCACTTGCCCTCATGGCAGACCTTTATTTGTGGCGTTTTCCAAAACCTTTATTGAAACCAAATTTGAACGGTAGGAGTTATATGAAACAGGTTATCGTGATTGCAGGACCCACCGCCTCCGGCAAAACAGGACTTTCGGTGGAGGTGGCAAAACAACTGAATACAGAAATTGTTTCTGCCGATTCCATGCAGATTTATCGGGATATGAATGTGGGAACTGCCAAGGTGACACAAGAGGAAATGCAGGGCATTGTTCATCATATGATAGACATTGTATCACCTTTTGAAAATTATAATGTCAGCCAGTATGTTGAAGATGCAAAAACCTGTGTGGAGTCTATTATAGCAAAAGGAAAAATTCCTGTCATTGCGGGCGGAACCGGGCTTTATATCAACTCTTTGGTCTATGGCTACGATTTAGCACCCATTCCCTCCGATGATGCTGTGAGAGCTGAATTGACTGCTATGTATGAGGAAAAGGGGGGCGAATATCTGCTTGCCGAGCTTCAAAAAATTGACCCGAAAACTGCACAACGACTCCATCCTAACAATGGCAGACGCCTGATTCGGGCGCTGGAGGTGTATCGGATTTCCGGCACCACCATATCTCAGCAGGAGGAGCGTACCAAAAATGCGCCCAAGCCTTATGATGTGAAATTTTTCGTGTTGGATACTGCACGTGACCTTCTGTATAACCGCATCAATGAGAGGGTAGACAAGATGCTTGAAAACGGGTTGATTGAGGAAGTAAAAGAACTGCTTCGGCAAGGAGTTCCCAAAACTAACACGGCAATGCAGGCAATCGGCTACAAAGAAATGGTAGAATATTTAGACGGCTACCTGACATTGGAGGAAGCTGTGGATAAAATCAAGCAGGAATCCCGTCGTTACGCCAAACGGCAGTTGACCTGGTTTCGGCGGAATGAGGGAGCATATTGGCTGGAAGCGACGCTTCCCAAAGAGGAGCTTTCTGAAACTGTAATAAATTATGTAAAAAAAGGGTGGTAGATTATGGCAAAATCTCGGAAAAAATTTGCAATCCCTACCGTGTATAAGGTTGGACTGATTTTGATTGTTGCGGCAGTTGCCATCGGGATGTATGTGTATTTTCATCCCAGCTTCAGTACCCAGGTGGTTTATCATGGGGAAGAAGAGGTTGTAGTAGAGGCAAAGGGAATTATGGTGTGGGACGAGGAGCTTCTTACTTCTTCCACCAAAGGAATGGCAGTTATGAACTATTCTGACGGAACCCGTGTCACCGCAAGAACCCACGTAGCCAGTGTGTATTCCGGTGAAATTGATGAAGCGAAAAGTCAGAGTATTAAAACCTTAAGTGAAAAAATTAACACCTTGGAAACCAGCATTAAAAACCGGAACCAGGACGGTAATAACCAGGAGAGCAGCAATGCGGTTCTTTTGAAAAAAATGCGAAAGGTTGCCTATCATTCCCAGAACGGAGATTTTTCCGCTGCCATAAAGGAGAGTAACGAAATTGAGGGGATGGCACTTGGAGAAAACGGCAACACCCCGGAAAAAGAACTGGAAAAGCTGAAAAATCAGCGTGACGATGTGGAACGTACCATCACCGGGCAGAAGGATGCCTTTTATTCCGCCACCTCCGGTGTGATATATTCAAAGGTAGATGGCTTTGAAACCATCATCAACAAAGAAACCGTTTCGGGAGCAGACAATAAACTGTTTGACAGCCTATGGAGCTCCAAACCGGTGGATTATTCCAAAACCGAAGGAAACTATGTATTTGGTAAAATTGTGAATAACTATGAAGCTATGGTGCTGGTTAAATTAAGCAAAAAGGAAGCCTCCGGTATTGAGGAGGGAGACCGTATCTACATCAAATCTCCCGATGTTGCAGGAGGAAAAATTGCCTGCACTGTAAAGCAAGTGAATCAGGATGGCAGGGAAGTGGTGCTGACGTTAACCGTTTCCAAAAATCTGGACACCCTGTTTGCAGAACGAAAAGCAGAATTTGAACTCATAAAGGAAAGCTACGCGGGGCTTCGTATTCCCAAAGAAGCCATTTTGGAAAACGGTGATGAAAAGTATGTCTGGATTGTAAAAGACAGCGTTGTCAGAAAGAGAGCCGTGGAGGTATTGTGCGAAAAGAATGAGTTTGTGATTGTAAAAGAGGACAATCAGAATGCAGGCAATGTTTTGCTTTACGATTTGGTAATCACCAAATCGAAAAATCTTTCTGAGGGAATGATTGTGGCAGACCCTCGATGAAATTACGAAAAAAGTGAGAAAAGGACTGAATTTGATTGACAATAGCTGAAAAACTTGATATAATAAAATATAACATTGTAGAAAGTGCAAAAAAAGCAGGCAGAAATCCGGATGAGGTGATGCTGCTTCCGGTTACCAAAACAAAGTCTCCCGAAGAGATAATGCCGGCATTGGAATACGGTGTTCGTGCAATTGGTGAGAATTATGTGCAGGAGCTGGTTGCCAAATACGATGTGTTGTGTCCTTATGTAGAGGAGTTTCATATGATAGGGCATCTGCAGTCCAATAAGGTGAAATATCTTATAGATAAGGTCAGCCTGATTCACTCTGTGGATTCCTTGTCTTTGCTGAAAGAAATTGACAAGCAGGCAAAAAAGCACGATAAAATTCAGGATGTTTTGCTGGAAGTGAATCTGACCAGAGAAGCTTCTAAATCCGGCGTTTACGAAGAAGATTTAGATGGGCTGCTGCAGGGCAGCTCCGCTTTCTCCAATGTCTGTGTCAAAGGCTTTATGACGATGCCGCCGGTAGGCTCTGATGAGGCGTTTCTCAGGCGTGTGTTTTCCAAACTTCGGGGAATTTATGAAGCGTATCGGGCGCAAGATTGTAATATCAGTATTTTATCTATGGGAATGAGCCATGATTATTCCATTGCTATTGAGGAGGGCTCGACCCTGGTGCGTGTCGGCTCTGCTATTTTCGGGCCGAGAAATTATCAGTAAATAACAAGCCTCAGCTGGAGGCAGTTCTATTATATAATCAGGAGGAATTACATAATGTTTGGTGCAATCAAGAAAAAACTAATTGATATCGGTTTTCTGGATGGCGATGATGAGCTGGAAGAAGATGTTGAGAAAATCTTCAAGCATAAAGAGCCTGCGGTGAAAGAACCCAAAGAGGTAAAAGAACCTAAGGAAACCAATCCGCTTCAGAAACGGGGCAAAATTGTAAATATCCATACCACCACCCAGTTAAAGGTGGTTGTGGTGCAGCCTGTCACCTTTGAAGATTCCAAAGAAATTGCCGACCATTTGAAAACAAAGAAACCCATTGTGGTAAATTTAGAAAATATTGACCGCGATATTGCAAAGCAGATTATCGACTTTTTATCCGGAGCGGTTTATGCGTTAGATGGTAACATTCAGCGTATTTCCAATGGAATTTTCCTGATTGTTCCGTACAATATGGGCATTATGGGAGATTTTAAAGACGAGCTTCGTAACAAAGTGGTATTTCCCTTTTAACCGGCAATGCAGTTGAAGTCTGAACTTCTGGAAAAAATTCCCGACAAGGAGGACAGAATGTTTCTCGCCTCCTTGTACGATAGGCTGGAGCAGTCTGACCAAAAGAATTATCCTGTTTATTCTGATTTTTTAGATGCCAGGCAGATGATATTGGTTCAGCAGACTTTTCCGTTCTGGAGAGAGCGTTTGCAGTTTTTCGGAGGAATCCAAAATGCAGAACGGTGTATTTGCAGTTTGGATTTTGAGTATGGAGAACCGCCTGTTCGGTTGCTTGAGGTTTTCGCCTCCGATATTTCCAAGCTGGCACATGGCGATATTTTAGGTTCTCTTATGGGATTGGGATTAAAACGGCAAAAAATCGGGGATATTCTTACCGGAGACAGAGCAGTGTTTGCTGTGAAAGAGGAAGTGGCAGAATATATTTGTCAGGAGTTGACTCAAATTAGCCGATACTCTGTCAATGTGCAGATGGTAGACGGCTTTTCGGTAGCTCGTGAACAGCAGTTTTCTTCCCGCAGTACTACAGTTTCTTCTCTCAGGCTGGATTGCCTGGTAGCAGATATTGCGCGTTTATCCAGAGAAAAAGCGAAAAGCTATATTTTGTCCGGCAAGGTTAAGGTCAACCATTTTGAGGAATCTAACTACAAACGGGTGCTACAGCAAGGGGATGTGCTGTCTCTTGTCCGTGTAGGTCGTTTTGTGATTGATTCGGTAGACGGTGTGACCAAAAAAGACAGAATGAAAATCACGGTGAAAAAATATGAATAGGGCATAGGAGCCTGTGCTCTTATGCCTTTTTTTAAATAAGGGGGACTTTCTTATGTATACACCAATCGAATTGGAAAACATCAACTTCAAAAAAGTGGCATTTGGCTATGATAAGGATGAGGTTATGGAGTTTGTAGAAACCATCTACAAAGATTACGACAAGCTTTATAAAGATAACCTGACCTTAAAAGATAAAAACAATATGCTCTCCGATGCAATCCGTGAATATAAATCCATGGAGGATGCTCTGCGTGATACCGTAGTAACTGCACATTCCATTTCTGATGAAATTAAGAAAAATGCGCATAAGGAAGCGGAAAATATTGTTGCGGAAGCAAATATAAAAAAAGACGAAATGATCAATCAGGCAAATCAGGAGTTGGAAGCAATCCGCACGCAGATTGCCTCTTTGAAGCAGGAATTTAACATTTATAAATCCAAAATCAGAAGCCTCATTCAATCTCAGATTGAAATTCTGGAATTAGACCAATAACAAGGAGTTTAATATGGCAATTTATTTTGGCATTGTATTACTGATTGTTTTTGTTACCAGAATTCTGGCATATTGGGGTGCATTCTTCTTAAAAGGAAATCCTGTCACAATCATTCCCGGGGTGTTTTCTCTTACCTATGTGGAAAATTACGGAGCCGCTTTTGGCATCTTTCAAAATGCAAAGCTCTTTTTGATTGTTGTGGCTCTCGTTTTATTTTTGGCAGTAACCTATTATGTGATTGCCACAAGAAAAACGGCAAAACGCACATTTTTGATTTCTCTTGCAATGATTGCGGGAGGAGGCATTTCCAATGTGGCAGACCGCCTTCGTTTTGGTTTCGTGGTGGATTATATTGATGTGCAGTGCATCAACTATCCCGTCTTTAATCTGGCAGATATTTGTGTAGTGTTAGGCGTGATTTGGCTGGCGGTTATGATTTGGAAAGCAGATTCCAAAAAGAAATAGGAGTGTTTTGAAGCTGTGGAAGTAAAGGTTACCGTTTCCGACAAAATACGGGTGGATAAATATCTGGCAGAGGCATATCCTGAGATTACCAGAAGCTATATGCAAAAGCTGATAGAAGAAGGCTTGGTGTTGGTGAACGGAACTCCCTGCACAAAAAAAACCGCAGTGTCAGAGGGGGATGTCGTTTCGTTTGAGATTCCCGAAGCAAAGGAACTGGATGTGTCAGCAGAGGATATTCCGCTTGAGATTGTTTATGAAGATGACTCGCTGATTGTGGTGAACAAACCCAGGGGGATGGTGGTGCATCCTGCCAACGGCAATCAGGAAGGGACTTTGGTGAATGCCTTGTTGCATCATTGTAAGGGGCGTTTATCCTCCATTAACGGTGTTATCCGGCCGGGAATTGTTCATCGGATTGACAAGGATACCAGCGGTATTCTGTTGGTGGCAAAAACAGATTCGGCACATCTTTCACTGGCAGAGCAAATTAAAGAACATTCAGTGAAACGGGAATATGTTGCCTTGTTGGACGGTGTTATCAAGCATGATAGCGGCACGGTGAACAAGCCCATCGGCAGAAGTGAAAAAGACCGTAAAAAAATGGCAATTACCATGCACAATTCCAGAAACGCTGTTACCCATTATGAGGTGCTGGAGCGATATAGCGGCTATTGCTTGGTAAAATGCCGCTTGGAAACCGGCAGAACACACCAGATTCGTGTCCATATGGCAAGCCTTGGGCATCCTGTAACAGGAGACAGTGTATACGGTGCAAAAAAACAGAAGCTCTTTCAGAGAGGGCAGCTGTTGCACGCCAAAACTATAGGATTTATTCATCCCGAAAGCGGAGAATATATGGAGTTTACCTCCCAACTTCCCGAAGAATTTCAGGAAGTGCTTGGGAAATTAAAATAGGAGAAATTACGCGATATGAATACCTTAGATGAAATTAGAGAGTTTTTTAAAAAGGATCGCTTTGCCACCGAGAATGGAATGGTAATTGACGAAGTTGGGGAAGGCTATGCGAAATGCAGCCTTACGATTTGTGACCGTCATAAAAATGCAGTCGGTGGTGTGATGGGAGGCGTTCCTTTCACGTTGGCAGATTTTTGTTATGCAGTTGCTTCTAATTGGAAAGAACCAAAATGGGTTTCCTTAAGCTCGCAGATTGCTTTTTTGGGAACTGCAAAAGGGCAACGGTTGATTGCAGTTGCAAATATGATAAAATCAGGGCGTTCCACCAACTATTACGAGATTCGCATAACGGATGAATTGGAGAATTTGGTTGCCAATGTCACCATTACCGGTTTTTCAAAACAATAAAAAACTGTGACCAGCTTGGTCACAGTTTTTTTATGTAATGAAGATTTTTTATTTATTTTTCAGTAAATCTCTGATTTCTTCCAACAGCACGATATCGTCTGCTTTTTTCGGAGGCTCAGCCGGTGCTTCTTCTTTCTTTCTGGAGAAGCTTCCTATCATCTTGATAAATAAGAAGATAGACAACGCGATAATCAGAAAATCAATAATGTTCTGAATGAAGTTGCCGTAAGTGATGGTTGCTTCACCAACTACCCAGGCAAGATTTTTGAAATCAACGCCGCCTAAGAGTAAGCCGATTACGGGAGTAATGATATCTGCAACCAAAGAGGTAACAATTTTTCCGAATGCACCGCCGATTACAACACCGACAGCCATATCCAACACGTTACCTTTTAATGCAAATTTTTTGAATTCGCCCAAAAAAGTGCCTGCTTTTTCTACTGCTTTTTTCATAATCATTCTTTTCCTTTTGTATATTAAATTTTTATTTTTCTTCTTTTGCTGTTAAAATAAGCTTGAGAATGTTTGTGCGATATAACACTGCCAGATAAATCAAAGCACCGGTTACAACAGGCAGAATAAACATCAGCTTGTTATGATATCCGCATGTGTGCTTGAATATTAGATGAACAACAACGAAAACGAGAGAAGAAAGGACAATGATTCCCACATTTTTGAAGAAGTCTTTGTTAATAAAACCGTTACATTCCTTTGCCAGCCACCAAAACATTACAATGGCGAAAATAATGCATATCACAGTTGTAGAACCTACAATTCCGAAGAACGAATTTCGGAATATGCAGTTTGCAATAAGATTCAGAAGTAAAATGGAAATGGCGGAAATCACCGTCAGCTTATATTTTCCTTTTGCGTAGAAAATTTTGAATAATAGCTCTTGAGTAATGTATCCAAACACACAGAATGCATAGAGTAAAAATGCCGGTGCCACCAGATTTACCGATTCCATCGTAAATTCACCGCGAAGATACAAGAGGGTAATAATGTCTCTGTGGTAAATTCCAACAATCATTAAAAACGGCACAAATATCGCAAACATAAAGGTCAGCGCATAGCGGATTAAACGGTTGATGGTGTTGGTATCATTCACCTTCATCGCTTTGGTGACAGAGGGGAAAAACACTGCCGACATTGCCACCAAAAAGATGCTGGATACAGTCGTAAACAATGTGCTGCCGTAATGGATGGCGGAGGGGAATCCCTCGCTGACACTGGCAAAGGCTTTGTCGATGATAAAGAGAAGCTGAAACACCATATTGGAAATGAGAATGAACAGTATTTCCGCAGGATTTCCCAAGCTCAGCTTGTCTTTCTGATTGGTATTGCTCCAGAGCTTGTAGTTTTGTTTTAAGAGAGAGGGCAGTAAAAACAGAAAATGTGCCGCCCAGCCTATGGTGGTTACCGCTCCTAAGGTGTAAATGTCCCGAACTTCTAAAATCATACTGAGAATCAGGATTGCATTAAAGGGAAAGCTGACCACGGAGGTGATAAAAAACTTGTTTTTATTCTGAAGCAGTCCCATAGCTGTGTAGGTCAGAACAATAAAGGTGAGGGAGGGGAGCATAATCCAGAACAGCTTCAGTGCTACCGAAAAATCAGCCTCCGACAGCCCGGGTAACAGCAATTTTGTGATAGGGTAAGAAAGAGCATATAAAACCACCGTAAAAAGGAGCGAGAATATCATTGCATACTTAAAAAAGAATCCCACAAATTCCCGTTCTTCGGTTTCGTTTTGAATCATTTTATTGTTGATGCTTTTGATGACAAATGTGGAGAGTGCCACACCGAATGCAGTGAAAATTACACTGGCAACAGAGAAAACCTGAGCATAAATATCCATGGTGAGCCCGGTGCCGAAGTTGTTTCCCAAAAACAGCTCCCGCACAAAGCCCATGGCCTTTGCCAGAAGAATCCCCACTACCATCAAAATGTAGGAAATGCTTAAATTCATAGCAGCCGTCTGTGAAAATCACAGTTCCTTTCCAAAATTCAATTTCACGTATTTGTAAATTATTCTCTTTCTTCTAAGGGGGTGTAAGTGGTATCTTTAGAAACACATTTATAAGCCGGTCTCATAATTTTTTTGTTCATAGAAATTTCTTCCAGAATGTGTGCACTCCAGCCTGCAATTCGGGAAATGGCAAACAGCGGAGTAAACAGCTCTTTCGGAATATTCAACATCTGATACACAAAGCCGGAATACAAATCCACATTGGCACAAATGATTTTATTGGTTTTTCTGTTGATAACAACCGGCGCCAGTCGTTCTACCGCTTCATAAACGCGGAATTGCTTCATTGCACCTTTTTCTTCTGCAAGCTCTCTTGCTTTTTCCCGAAGCAACTCTGCACGGGGGTCGGAAATAGTGTAAACGGCGTGACCCATACCATAGATTAAACCACTGTGGTCATAAGCCTTTTTATCCAGAATTTTTGCCAGGTGGTTCATGATTTCTTCATCACTTTCCCAATCTGCCACATTTTCGCATAAATCTTCCATCATTTCCACCACTTTGATGTTGGCACCACCGTGACGGGGTCCTTTTAACGAACCGATTGCTGCTGCGATGGCAGAATACACATCAGTACCCGAAGAAGTTACAACATGAGTGGTAAAGGTGGAGTTGTTACCGCCGCCATGCTCTGCGTGAAGAATCAGCATCAAATCGAGAATTTCTGCTTCTAAGGGTGTAAATTTTCTGTTGGTGCGGATTAAGTGCAGGAAATTTTCTGCAATGGAATATTCATCCTTGCAACGGTGCAGCACCAGACTTTTTCCGTCAAAGTAGTGCTTTTTCGCCTGATATCCGTACGCTGCAATGGTGCTTAGGCGGGCAATCAGCTGAATAATCTGGCGGATGACATTGGGAATACTGGTATCATCGGGATTGTTGTCATAAGAATACAGAGATAAAACCCCTCTGGCAAGCTTGTTCATAATATCCTTACTGGGAGCTTTTAAAATCATATCTTCGGTAAAGCCGTAAGGCAGTTCGCGGTAGGAAGCAATGGTGTCGCAGAAGGTTTCAAATTCTTCCTTGTTGGGAAGCTTGGAAAAAAGCAGCAGGAAAATGACTTCTTCAAAGCCCATTCTTCTGCCTTTCAGCCCCGCAATAATATCACGGATTTCAATGCCGCGGTAGGAAAGTTTACCGGGGATTGCCACTTTTTCATCATTTTCAATAATATAACTGCTGACATTGCCAACCGTTGTCAGCCCTACGAGAACACCGGTTCCGTTTGCGTTACGAAGACCTCTTTTTACGTCGTATTTACCATACAAAGAGGGGTCTACCTGCGAAAATTCGTCTACTTTATGAGATAAATGGTCAATATATTCTTGTGTAAGTTCTCTTTTTTCCATTGCATTATTTCTCCTTTGGTGATAATTTAGGTGCGAATCAAAAAAGAAATCAAAGTAGTTTCTTATTTAAAAATACCTTACAGTACATTTTACAATAAAATGGAAGATTAGTCAACAAAAATATGAAATAAAATCCGAAAAATATTTGAAATCAGTTGACATTCCGTGTGGATTTTGTTAAAATTACAATAATAAAAAATCCGTGTGATATTGATTCGGATGATAGAAAGAAGGCATACAATATGAATTTTGAACCTGAAATGAATCAGGAAGAACAGAATGTAGAGCAGGTGGCAGAACAAAAAGAGCCCGTCTCCAAAGAAATTATCCGGGAAACTCCTGTGGAGGAAGCGGCTGCGGAGCCTGCCGAGGCAGAAGCTGAGCCGGTGGAAAAATCGAAAAAAGGATGGAAACGAGAACTGTTGGAATGGATTGAATCGTTGGGAATTGCAATTATTGTGGTGCTGCTGCTCACGAATTTTGTGTTCCGTTTTGTTGTGGTAAGCGGAAGCTCGATGGAGCCTACCCTCCACGACAGAAACCGTTTGTTTGTGTACCGTTTGGGCTATGAGCCGGAAAATGGGGATATCATCGTGTTTGAACCCAAGGGTGCTCCCAAGCAGTATTATGTAAAACGAGTGATTGCAACCGAGGGTCAGACCGTAAATATTGAAAACGGCGATGTATATGTAGACGGTAAAAAGCTCAACGAAAGCTATATCGCTGCAAAAATTATGTCCGACTATCCGGGTCAGTACCCCAAAATCGTTCCGGAGGACTGTGTGTTTGTGCTGGGCGATAACCGAAATGCCAGCAGAGACAGCCGCGACGAAGCAGGAGTTGGAATGGTGGAAGAAAAATCCATCGTGGGAAAAGCTCTGTTTCGAGTTTTCCCCTTTAACGAAATTGGCGGCTTGTATAACAATTATAACCTGAAATAATATTTGGAGAACGATTTATGAATATCAACTGGTATCCGGGGCATATGGCGAAAACAAAGCGTCTGATTGCGGAGGATTTGAAGCTGGTGGATGCAGTGGTGGAAGTGCTGGATGCCAGAATCCCCATTTCCTCCAAAAATCCCGATATTGATGCTTTGTGTCAGAATAAACCGAAAATTGTGTTGCTCAATAAAGCCGATATGGCAGATGACAGTGTAACCGAGCAGTGGATTTCCTACTATAAAAAACAGAATATTCCGGCTCTTAAGGTGAACTGCTCCTCCGGAGAGGGACTGAAACGGATTTCTTCCGATTTGAAAGAGCTTTTGAAAGAAAAGCTGAACAGAAACCGGGAAAAAGGAATTTTCAAGCCCATCCGTATTATGGTGGTGGGCATCCCCAATTCAGGAAAATCCTCCTTTATTAACCGTATGGCAAATAAGCAGCGGTTAAAAACCGAGGACCGTCCCGGTGTGACAGTGCATAAGCAGTGGGTGAAAATCTCCAATGAAATTGAACTTATGGACACTCCCGGTATTTTGTGGCCGAAGCTCGGGGATGAGAAAGTAGCACTGCATCTTGCTTTTACCGGTGCAATCAAAAGTCAGATTTTGGATGTGGAGGAGCTTGGTGTTCATCTCATTGATTATCTGCTTTCTCATCACAAAGAAAAACTGGAAGAACGCTATAAAATTGAGATTGAGGAGTTTGACGATAAGCTCACCTTATACGATAAAATTGCTATCAAACGGGGGTATATTTTCAAGAAAAATGACCCCGATTACGAGCGGTGTGCCAACGCCGTGTTGGATGATTTCAAAAATGCCCGTTTCGGCAAAATTTCCTTGGAATCTCCGGAGGAATTATGAACCGGTTTATTGACGATTTGGAGCTGATTGGAGACGGCAAAAGCTACACTTATATCTGCGGTGTTGATGAAGCCGGCAGAGGGCCTCTTTGCGGTCCGGTTGCTGCGGCGGCAGTAATTATGCCGAAACATTCGTTCATTGAGGGTGTCAACGACTCTAAAAAGCTATCCGAAAAAAAGAGAGAAGCCTTATATGAGCAAATTATAAAGGAAGCAGTTGCATATTCGGTTTGTCTCATTGATAATGATGAAATTGATAAAATCAATATTTTAAACGCCACCTTAAAAGCAATGGAAGAGGCAATTAACGGCTTATCGGTGAAAGCAGAATTTGCACTGATTGACGGCAATCAAAACCGCGGTATCACCACCCCCAATAAAACAGTGGTAAAGGGGGATGCCAAGTCTTACAGCATTGCCTGCGCTTCCATTCTTGCCAAAGTAACGAGAGACCGCTTGCTGGACGAATATGAGAAAGAATATCCCGGATATGGCTTTTCCAAGCATAAGGGATATGGGACAAAAGCTCATTACGAGGCTATTGCGGCTTATGGAATCACTCCCATTCACAGAAAATCTTTCTTAAAAAAGCTGTTGGAGCAATAAAATGAAAACAAACCGTCAGAAAATCGGAATCCTGGGAGAGCGAAAAGCGCAAGCTTATTTAAAACGCCGTGGGTATCAGATTTTAGAATGTAACTACCGCACCAAAGGTGGTGAACTGGATATCATCGCAAAACAGCAGGATTGTATTGTGTTTGTGGAAGTGAAAACCAGAACCAATGAGGAATACGGCACGCCGGCGGAAGCGGTTTCAGTGTATAAGCAAAGGCATATGCTCAAAAGTGCCCGATATTATCTTTTGCAGTTTGATAGGGAATTGGAATGTCGTTTTGATGTGATTGAAGTTGTTTTGAAAAAACAAGGTCTGTTTTGGCACGCAACCGTCAATCATTTAAAAAATGTAATGCAGTGAGGAAGAATATGAAAGAATTTACCAACACACTTCGGGAATATTTGCTGGCAAACGGTGCAAGTGATGTAGGCTTTTCCCGTGTGTCGTATGACAGGTTGGACTATGCCGTGTCCATTGTGGTAAAATTGTCGGATTTTGTGGTTTCTCAGATTGATACTGCACCTACTTATACTTATTTTAACCATTATAAAACCGCAAACGCGCTGATTGACCGATTGGGGCTTTTGTGCGGGCAAATGATAGAGAAAAAGGGTGGACTTTATATGCCCATTCCTGCCTCTCAGACGGTCAATGGTCATAACACATACGCCGGAGAATTTTCTCATAAGAAAGCGGCAGTGTATGCGGGGCTTGGTACCATTGGAAAAAATGCATTGTTTTTACATCGTGATTTCGGCCCTGCTGTCCGATTAGGGACAGTGTTTACCAATCTTCCGCTGGAAACGGGAGAACCGCTGGGTGAAAATTTATGTGACGGTTGTAATCTCTGTGTGAAGCATTGTCCTGCCCAGGCTTTGTACGGCAAGGAGTTTTCCCGGGAGAATCCGGAGGATTCTCTTTTAGATAGAAAAGCTTGCTCTGATTATATGAAAAAGCATTTTATGCATATTGGGAGAGGCTCAGTTTGCGGAATTTGTATGAAAGTGTGTGTCAGCCATTTTAGAAAAAAAGAAGAAAGTTGAACCGTAATTCAACTTTCTTCTTTTTTATTTGTAATACTGATGTGCGTGTTTTAAATCTCGTAAAATTTCAGGCTCTTTTTCGGTGAGCTTGATGGCTTGATACAGCATTTCAGCCGTTTGTGCTTTATTAAGCGGAGAATAGGGGCGGATGGTGTTATCCGGAAAGCCTTGCATAATACCGAAGTTCACCAGATTGATGATATGCTTTCTTGCCCAGGAGGGGATTTCATCTCTGTCGGAAAAATAAAGCTTGTCCTCAGATTCTATCTCACTTGTTATCATTTTTCCCAGCATGGTAGCTGCCTGGGCACGGGTTAATTCCTGATAGGGGTGAATATAGAGGTGTTCTCCCTCTCTGACACCGTCTAAGATTTCCATTTGCGTGGCGAGAGCCGCAATTTTTCGGATATATTCGGGAAGATATTGTGCATCCTCATAGCGGTCTGCATAGCCCGTCTCTGCTGTATCCAGATTAAAGCCTCCCGAGGCTAAGAGATAATTAAGATATTCCCAACGGGTCATTTTTTGGTCGGGGTGAAAATAATATTTTCCACCAACCATTTCCCCGTGCAAAATACCTCTGTCCGCTAAATTTCCGGCAGAATAATTGACCCAGTGATTTTTTAAATCTTCGTGAGCAAAAGCAGGCAGCGGTGTGACGGATTCCGTTACTGTTACTGTAACAGTGGCAACATTATCGGCATTTCCCATTTCCTGATAGGTAAAACTGTCCTGTCCCACAAAATCACGGTCGGGAGTATAAATCACGGTGTGGTAGTTTTCATCCTTGGCAGTGAGTGTGCCGTGTGCTGGCGGTGTGGGGATGGTCAGTCGGAGGTGTCCGTTGTAGGTGGCAGGATACAAGGGCAGTTCCCGGGCAATGTTTTTTTCCGTTCCGTAATATAAATCAGAAAGAACCGGTGCTTTCTGTACTGCGATATATTCTACAGTGAAGTCGGCTTCGTTGGAAACTCTTGTACCGGAAGTAACAGAAAAAGAAAAGGTAGCTTTCCCAAGAAAATCAGTGGTAGGGATAAGGGAAAGCTGTGTAACCTCTGCGATAGAAACAATCGTGTTTTCGGAAATAGCTTGTCCGTTTTTTGTAAGTGTGGCAGAGGTTATAGGAGGTAGCTTTGTAATGGTGATGCTGTCAGGCGGGAAGCTGTCTGCCAAGGCGGAGACGATGTCCTCCTTTTTCAGTTGATAAACAGTGTTTTGATTCTGTGTCAGGTGGATGTTTCCGAGGGTTAGTTCCTGTGCTGATACCATACCGCAAAGGAGACAGAACATCATAAAAACAGGCGATAATTTTTTTATCATAAACATAATCCTTTCTTTTTTTTATAGTATTTCTGATTTTAAAAAAAGCATTCAAAAATAAAAAAAATTATTTTTTTCACAAACGAAACACAACAGTAGCATATAATACAAGACAAGAATACATCATTTCATCAGAAAGGCGGAATTGTCTCTTGAAAAATCTATTGGAAAAAATCAAAGTATTACATCCGAAAAAAATGCCGAAAAAATGGCTTGTGATTACAGGAATTGCTCTGGCAATTGTAATTGCGATAGTCCTTGTGACACTGTTTGGCAGAAATCATCAGCAGGAAGAACAGATTCTCACGGCTGTAGCAGATACGGGGGATGTAGAGGTTATTATCAGCGGGACAGGTATGATAGAGCCTAATGCTTCCTACGAGGTAACCGCATTAGTGAAAGGGGAAATTATAGAAGCTCCTTTTGAAGAAGGAACTGTGGTGGAAAAAGGAGACCTTCTTTACCGGATTGACACAGCAGATGTGGAAAATTCCATTGAACGGTCCAAGCTTTCGTTGGAACGGTCGCAGGATACATACAATCAGAATATGGATGACATTTCCAAATTAAGTGTTCGCAGTAAAGAAAGCGGAAATATCACCGCTCTGCATGTAAAAAAAGGAGATAAGGTTTCTGCCGGAAGTAAAATTGCAGATGTGGTAAATTCCCATCAGCTGATTTTGAAAATTCCCTTTATTTCTGAACATGCGGAGCAGATATCAACGGGAGAAACTGCGGAAATCACCTTGCAGTCGGGAGGTGGCACTCTGTATGGTACAGTCAGCCGTATTTCTTCCGGGGAATTGGTATCCGAAGCCGGCATCATTGTAAAAAATGTGGAAATTGAAGTGGAAAATCCGGGAAATATTTTAGAAGGAGATACTGCAACTGCTATTGTCGGAGAGGTTTCCTGTAACGATTTGGGCAGCTTTTCTTATCCCGGTTCGGATACTGTTACTGCAGAGGTTTCCGGTGAGGTAGAAGAGGTTTATGTAATGGAGGGGGACTATGTTTCAGCCGGCAGTGTTCTGGTGAAGCTTTCCAGCACCTCCTTAGAGCAAAACGGAAAAAGCAGTTCACTGTCCTTAAGAGAAGCACAGTTATCCCTGGAAAACCAATACGAACAGCTGGAAAATTATAACATCACTTCTCCCATTAACGGAACGGTCATTCAGAAAAATTCCAAGCAGGGAGATATTCTGGATAATACCAATAATACAAAAGTAATGGCAACCATTGCAGATATGTCAAAAATTTTATTTGAAATGTCGGTAGATGAACTGGATATTTCAAAAATCAAAGTGGGGCAGACTGCTGTGATTACAGCGGATGCACTGGAAGACAAGGTGTTCAGCGGTTATGTGGAAACAGTCAGCGTGATTGGCACAAGCTCCAACGGAGTTACCACTTATCCGGTTACGGTGGTAGTCAACGAACCTGAAGGCTTGATTCCCGGTATGAATGTAAGTGCAGATATTATCGTGGAGAAAAAAGAAAATGTGGTTCGGATTCCGGCATCTGCCCTGATGCGTGGTAATCAGGTTGCCGTGCAGTTAAAAGACGGCGAAAAAGCACCTGAAAAAGTGCCTGCTGATGGGGGAGAAATGCCTAAAAACAGTAAAATGATGATGAACACCGCTCCCGACGGATTCAAACTGGTAAAAGTAAAGGTGGGGCTTTCCAATGAAGATTATGTGGAAATTATGGAAGGAATTTCCGAGGGAGACGTAGTCAAGGTAACGGCTGAGGATGCTCCTTCTGCAAGTATTTTCCAGAATATGGGCGCAATGCCCCAGGGCATGCCAAGCGGAGGTATGCCAAGCGGAGGTATGCCGGGCAGTGGTATGCCCGGTGGAAGATAGGCGGTGAGCAAATGATAGAGTTAAAAGACATTTATAAGATATATTCCGACGGAGACAGTGAAATCCGTGCGCTTGACGGGGTGAATCTCCATGTGAAGGAAAAGGAATTTGTTTCGATTATCGGTCAATCCGGCTCGGGAAAATCCACAGCAATGAATATTATCGGATGTTTGGATATTCCCACTTCGGGGACGTATCTGTTAAACGGAGAAGACGTAAGTAAAATGGGGGAATATGAGCTTTCAAGTATCCGAAGCAGAACCTTGGGATTTATTTTTCAGCAATATAATTTGATTCCCAAGCTCTCGGTGTTTGAAAATGTGGAATTACCTCTGATTTATAAGCGAATAGAACCAAAAGAACGACGGGAACGGGTAGAGCATGCTCTGGAAAAGGTTGGCCTTTTGGACCGTATGAAAAAATATCCCAAACAGTTATCCGGCGGTCAGCAGCAAAGAGTGTCCATTGCCCGTGCCTTAGCAGGAGACCCTAAGCTGATTTTAGCCGACGAACCCACCGGTGCATTGGACAGCAAAACCGGCATTGAGGTGTTGGAATTTATTAAGCAGTTAAACCGTGAGGACGGCACCACCATCGTTCTCATTACCCACGACAACAGCATCGCTTATCAGGCAGACCGTGTGGTAAAGCTTCAGGACGGGAAAATCATTTCGGATGAGGTGGTGGCAAAATGAGTATGAAGCAAGCATTTATTTTAGCAGTTAAGAGCCTTTCTGCCAGCAAAATGAGGTCATTTTTGACTATGCTTGGAATTATTGTCGGGGTAGCTGCTGTGATTGTTTTGGTTTCCCTGGTAGATGGATTAAAAGCTCAGATTGTGGGTCAGTTTGAATCTATGGGAACAAATCTGATTTCAGTTTCTATTCCCGGAAGAGGAGGAAACCGCAATGTCACGCCGGAGGATATGATGGATTTTTCCGTAGAAAATGCCGATGTGTTAGCCTATATGTCGCCGGTGGTGAATGTATCGAACCTGACTGTAAAAAACGGTGCCGACAGTATTGATACCACGGCTACGGGAACCAATGAGTTTTATCCCGAAATCAGAGGTCTGGAAGTAGAACACGGCAGATTTTTGGAATATGTGGATGTGGAACGCCGCCAAAAAAGCTGTGTTGTGGGTACATATATTGCAAAAGAACTTTATGGAAGTGCACAGAATGCAGTAGGAAATCAGTTGAAAGTGAATGGCATTTCCTATACCATCGTCGGTGTGCTGGAGGAGGTTCAGGATGGCGATGAGGGGGGAGCGGATGATATCGTTTATCTGCCCTATACCTTAGCAACCGGACTTTCCTGGAACGGCAGAATTTCCAGCTACGCATTCAGTGCTGCAGAAAAGGAATTGGTAGACGATGCAGAAAAACGTATCACCAATTATTTGTATTCTGTCTTTAACGATACCAATGCATATCGAATCATAAATCAGTCGGAAATTTTGGAAATGGTCAATGATATCACCGGAACAATCACTATGGTTCTGGTTGGAATTGCTGCGATTTCGTTGTTGGTGGGCGGTATTGGAATTATGAATATTATGCTGGTTTCGGTAACGGAGAGAACCCGGGAAATCGGCATCCGAAAATCTCTGGGAGCAACGCCCTGGGATATTATGAGTCAGTTTGTGGTGGAGGCGGCTACCACCAGCTCCTTTGGCGGCTTTTTGGGGATTGCCCTGGGAATCGCCGCCGCACTTTTTGCCGGAAAACTGATGGATTTACCTGCGAAGCCCTCCCTCGGAGCGGTTGCAGTTGCATTTTCTGTTTCTGTGGGAATCGGTATGATTTTCGGCTATTTCCCCGCGAAAAAAGCGTCTCGTATGAGTCCCATTGATGCTTTGCGGTATGATTAAAAAGGGAGGTTGAAACCAATGAAAAAAATAATTCTATTATTACTCTGTGCCCTACTGGTTACCTTGCCCGTATCTGCAGAGGAATTACAAACCAACATTCTTCCGCTTCTGGGAGAAATGAAAATTATGCAGGGAGACACCGACGGCAATCTTCGTCTGGACGATTATGTTTCCCGTGCAGAGTTTGCAAAAATTGCCATTACTGCCTCCAAACATAAAAATACAGTGGCACTGAATTTGAAAATATCACCATTTAAGGATGTGACCCATCAGCATTGGGCGTCACCTTATATCAAGTTAGCCAGTGACCATAAGCTGGTAACAGGATATCCGGACAGCTCCTTTCAGCCGGACAACACTGTGCTCTATGAGGAAGCACTGAATGTATTCTTAAAGCTTTTAGGGTATGATGATACCGATTTCGGAAGCTCCTGGCCCTACGGTCAGGTTGGACTGGCAATCAATTGCGGCTTAACGGAAGGATTGGAGAAATCCATCGGTGAGTTGATGACCCGTCGTGATGTGGCGTATCTTACCTATAACCTTTTGAATACGGAACCAAAAAACAGCACTGCTCATTATATTGAAACTCTGAACTATAAAATTCTGGAGGATGTGATTATTCTCGGTACACCGCTTACGGATACCTCGGTGGGAAGCGGCAGAGTCAACACCACCTCCGGCAATTACAGAACTTCACTTACACTGGAAGATGCTGTTGGAAAAAAAGGAGATTTGATTTTAAAAAATGCCAATGAGGCAGTAGGCTTTATTCCCTCCAATCAATATGTTGAAGAATATCTGGTTTATCAGGTTTTGGATGATGATATTGTTGTTTCGCAAAACGGAACGCTGAAATCCCTTTCTGTTGACAAAAATCTGACGGTATATAACAAATCTCAAACCACCAGTCTGAAAAACTCTCTGGCAAGTATTTCTATCGGCGATACCTTGAAAATTTATAAAACCATGGATATGGTTACCGATTACGGTGTGCTTTCCACCGACTTGTTAAAAGGTCCGGTTACCGCTACCTCAAAAACAGTGGTACAGACAGACGAAAACACCACCTTTATCCGAAACGGTTCTCAGGCAACCGGATATGAACTCAATGATATTTTATACTATTCCGAAAAGCTCAATACCGTTTGGGCATATTCCAAAAAGGTATCCGGTGTGTACGAAAGTGCATCCCCCAATCGGGATAATCCCACTTCGGTAGTGATTTCCGGCACGACCTATGCATTGGAGGGGGCAGAAGCCTTTTATAAGCTTTCCTCTAAAGGAACTGTGAAGCTGGGTGATTCGGTGACTGTGCTTTTAGGCAGAGACGGAAAAATTGCGGATGTCCTCAGCGGCACTCCTGATTCTGTTGTGGGATATCTTCAGGCAACGGGAAAGAAAACCTTCCAAAACGGAGACGGCAGTGAATATTCCTCCAATTATATTTCCCTTGTTACTGCATCCGGAGAAGTGTTGGAATATCCCACATCTTCTGATTATTCTGCAAGCAAGAATAAAATTGTAAAACTTTCTTTTCAAAATCAGAAAGTAAAGCTGAACACCTTGAATACAGCTTCTTCTGTCAGCGGAACAGTTGATTATGACACAAAAACCATCGGAAACCACCGGCTGGCAGAGGAGGTTTCCATTTTGGATGTCTCCACAATTGACAAACTGGAAACCGGCAGTTATGTAAAAATCTATCCCCAGCGTCTTGATGGAATGAACCTGTCTGCCTCCTCGGTGCTATATTCGGAAAAAAACCAAGCCGGAGAAATTGATACTCTCTTTTTGCATAATGTAACGGGAGACGCCCATAAATACGGCATTGTCACCTATGCCTCCGAATATAACGAGCGCTCCAATATGAGAACCTACACCTACGATATTGACGGCAATACCACCACCATGAACGGCTCTATTTTCACCTCGGTGTCCACCGGAGCTCCTGCGCGGTTTGTATTTTCGGGAAACACCATTGACAGTATTACATCACTGTTTAAAATCAGTAGCCCGGTCAGCCAGATTAACGACTTTAGTGTTGTGTGCAACGATACCGAATATCTGATGAGTGACAGAGTTGTGGTGTATCAGAAAAATGCCGATTATCAGTATTTAAAAATGGCAAAAGATGATTTGATGGAGCAGCAGGACAGCTACACCATACATGCTTATTACGATAAATCGCAATCTGCAGGCGGAAGAATCCGTGTGCTGGTTGCGGTAAAAAAACCGAATTAACGAAAAAAACAGAGAGCACGTCTCTCTGTTTTTTTGTATATGGTTATTTTCGGGAAAAACATTGCTATTTTGATTTTGGTATGATATAATGATTTTAAGCGAAGCTTGAAATCGTCGATATGAATTCTGACGAATTCTCGATATGTCTTGCGGACTCGATATGTGCTGTCGCACTCGATATGTCGCTAACGCGACAAGAATTCATATCATATCGAGTTTGAGCATAGCGAAAACATATCGATTTTGCGGTAGCAAAAATATCGAGCAAACGAAGTTTGCATATCGACAACAAGGTGCATCTTTTCTGTCACCTAATTATATAATGATTTCATAAGAGTTGAAATCATTATATCATATTGAATTTTTATCCAGTCTTGACACGAGTAATATGGATATGTCGAATAATGTCGAAAGGAGTAAAATATGAAAAAAACATTGGTTATAACGGGTATTATTGGAGCGGTAGCCTGTGTGTTAATCGCTTTGTTTTATCTATTTGTTATTTCAGGTGCATTTTTGATGCTTACATATTTTGCACCTAATCCGCCAGAACCAGAAATTACATACGGCGAATTTCCGTTTGTTTTAACATATGAGCTTGATGGTGAAATAAAAACCATTGAAGATGTAGTTATATGCGAATATGATGGTATTGAATGGACTAATAGTGGTAGCAAAGAACGAAAATGGAAATTGTATATAAAAAGTACAGGAAAAGAGATGATTAGTCTAAAAGATTTAAGCAATGAAAATGATTTCACGGATTGGGGTAATCAGGTTTTAGAATTGTGCTCTTATCCAGGACATGCTGAGTATTATATGAATGATCCTGATAGTTATTTTAATCGTTTACCGGAAGAAGACAATATGATTGACTATTTATACATTACTCCAGAAGGGAAAAAGGGTTATAGTGCATTTACTGCTGATGAAGCCTTGGAAAGATATAATATTCGTATAATAAAATGGGAGTATTCAAAACAGATAGAAAACTCATATAAGTAATTAAAATTTTACTTGTGTCAAGTCT
The DNA here is from genome assembly GCA_017936745.1 of Clostridia bacterium. Classification (GTDB taxonomy): domain Bacteria; phylum Bacillota; class Clostridia; order UMGS1840; family UMGS1840; genus SIG452. Next base: position 49,271 of record JAGBEY010000016.1, on the reverse strand, counting down.
ATATAATTTAAAAGATTAGTTTGCCGATTTATTACATTTACATATACTATTGGAGCGAGAAAATCCAGTATTCTTGCGGGTTCTAAGGAAAAATGCTGTAGGGGAAATGTAGGGGATGGCGTCCTCGACATCCCGAATAAAAGGAAAGAATAGCAGGTGCCATTCTTTGCCGTTCTCCTGACTTGACACGAGTTATATGGATATGTCGAAAAATGTCGAAAGGAAGTGATTATGTGGTTTATGGAGCAATTAACGAAAAAGGCGAAAAGTATTATACATATTTGAAAAAAATATTTGATGCGATTGGTAATAAGCAAAAAGAATACAACTGGTTAATAACAGATTGTGAATGTTATCCCAATAATCAAAAAATAAAAGAATTATTAGACAAAGAATATTGTTGGTTATCAGGTGAAGAATTAACTGAAATGGTCAATCAGGAAGATTTTCAATGGATATGGGCTGTGTTGTCAGGATTTGATAAAAGTGTTGAATTAGCTGATATTTTAAAATATGATTTGCCTTATGCAAATGGATATACAGGATTCTGGAACAAACCGCTAACACTTCAACATCCTTTATCAAAGATAGAAATTGTGCCTTGGGACAGTTCATTGACTTTGATTTTAAGCGAAGATAAAGAATTAGTAAGTTCTTTTATGCGATGCTTTCCGTATAGTCAAAATTTGGAAGATTATATTGACAAAGCAAGTTGCATTTAAACCTTATGTGTCGCAAGGTCGAATTTTGAAAAACTAAAAAGCCACCCTTCTGTAAAGGAAGGTAGCTCGAAGAGCCGGAGAAATTATAAATAAAAGAATATACCGTTCATTCGATTTTTTATCACCATAAAATGTGTCGGGAAAAGCAAACCCGAAATTAGCATCGCTAAGGAGAAGAATATGCAGAGGGAACCCATTTCCAAAACAAGAGGAATTTATTTTTTAAGGCTGATTGGCAGAATTGCTGTATTTATCATTGTAATTTTTTTGTATTTCCTTGAGAAAGATGCCTTTTTCATTGCAGAAGGATGGAAATTTTTTCGCACATTTTCCCCCCTTCATTTGTTGTGGGGAATCTGGATGGTAGATATGATTTTACAGTTGATTCCTGTTAAGGCACATATTTCCATTGGTTCGCAAAAAGTATTTGAGTCTGTGTTTCGCCCTATCAAAGAAAAGGTGAATTACCAAAATCTGAGAGCATATATCAAGGCAACTACTGCAAGTGCATATCGTGTGATGATTTTGTGGGTAATGGTAACGTTCGTTCTCAGCCTGCTACATATTCTGGGCATAGTCACTACAGCGGGGATGGTTCTCGTTGCTACATTCTTTTATGTTTGCGATTTGATTTGTGTCTTAATCTGGTGCCCGTTCCGGCTGATTATGAAAAACAAATGCTGTACCACCTGCAGAATCTTTAATTGGGACCACCTGATGATGTTTTTGCCCATTGTTTCGGTGAACAGCTTCTTTTCCTGGTCTCTGGTGGGTCTTTCTGTCTCCATTTGGCTCGTGTGGGAGCTTTGTGTGTTTTTGTACCCTGAACGGTTTTGGGAAAACAGCAATATGGCACTTCGGTGCTCGGAATGTACCGACAAGCTGTGTACTCAGTATTGCAGAAAGCTGAGAAAACAGGTTGAGAAAGGAGATCAATATGCAAAACAGTAAAAAAATGGTTTATTCTGCAATGTTTCTGGCAATCGGAATGGTACTTCCGTTGTTTACTGCACAAATAAAAGAAATTGGGGATACACTTCTTCCTATGCATTTTCCGATTCTTCTTTGCGGTTTGGTGTGCGGTCCGTGGTACGGTTTGGGTGTGGGGCTGATGTTGCCCTTTTTCAGAAGCATTTTGTTTTCGATGCCTCCCATTTATCCCAATGCAGTGTGGATGGCTTTGGAGCTTGCCACCTATGGCTTTGTGATAGGAATCTTGTACCGAAAATCCCAAAAAACGTTGGGAAGCATATATATTTCACTTGTAACTGCAATGATTTCGGGCAGAATTGTGTGGGGACTTTCCAAAACATTACTTTTGGGGCTTGGAGGGAAACCCTTTTCCTTTGGTGCATTTTTGGCGGGTGGATTTCTGGATGCTGTTCCCGGCATCGTGATTCAGCTGTTACTCATTCCCACATTGATGCTACTGATTCAGAAACATCAGAACAAAATGTAGCATAATTATTTTAGATAAAAGGAGATTGTTTTTATGAAAAAAACAGTGCAAGACATTTTGCAACTCATCAAAGAAAATGACATCAAGATGGTGGACTTTAAAATGGTGGATGTGAACGGACAGTTCCGCCATGTAACCATTCCTGCTAAGAATTTTTCGGAAAAAACTATGAAAAACGGGATTGGTTTTGACGCCTCTAACTACGGCTATGCTGTGGTGGAAAAAAGTGATATGGTGTTTATTCCTGACCCGGATACTGCACTCATTGACCCGTTTTGTGAAATTCCCACACTCTCTATGACGGGGAATGCTATGATTATCGACTCTCCGCAAAACAGACCTCTGGCACAGTATCCCAGAAATATTGTGAAAGCGGCAGAGCAGTACTTAAAAGACAGTTGCATTGCAGATACCATGTTGATTCTGCCTGAATTTGAATTTTATCTGTTTAATCAGGCGGGCTGGGAAGTTTCTGCAAATTCTGTCGGATTTTCTGTAGATGCCCAGCAGGCACACTGGAACAGCTACAGCGAGGGGCTTGGAAATGTAGTTCCCAAACAGAAGAATTATCATATTGCAAAACCTTTTGATACCTCTTACGAAGCAAGAAGTGAAATGTGCCTGCTCATGGAGGATGCAGGTATCAAGTTGAATTATCATCATCCCGAGGTGGGAGCAGGCGGTCAGTTTGAAATCGAACCCGAGCTTGGCAAAATGTCCGAAATGGCTGATGCTACCATGATGATTAAGTACATTATTCATAACACCGCAAAAAAATATGGCTTGTCTGCTACCTTTATGCCCAAGCCCATTATGGGAGAAGCAGGGAACGGGATGCACGTGCATATGCTTTTGTTAAAAGACTGCGAACCCGTATTTTCTGATGATAACGGTTATTCTAATCTGAGTAAAGAGGCGCATTGGTTTATGGGCGGTCTCTTAAAACATATCGCATCGTTATGTGCTATCACCAACCCCAGCACCAACTCCTTTAAGCGGTTAGTGCCGGGCTTTGAAGCTCCTGTTACCGTTGGCTATGCCACCTCAAACCGCAGTGCAGTTATCCGGATTCCTGCTTATGCAAAAGAGCCAAAACTGCGCCGTTTTGAGCTTCGCAACCCGGATGCAACCTGTAATCCGTATTTCTGTTATGCGGCAATCTTAATGGCTGGGATTGACGGTATTAAAAATCAGATTGACCCTCACGAAAACGGCTGGGGTCCTTACGATATGAATTTGTTCCATCTGCCTGAGGAAGAAAAAGCGAAGCTGAAGCATTTGCCAACCTCTTTAGAGGAAGCGCTGGATGCGTTGGAGCAAGACCACGACTATTTAACCGCAGGCGGAGTGTTCCCGGAAGAGCTTTTGGCAAACTTCATCAAATCCAAACGGGAAGAAGTTCGGGAATTATCTAAAATTCCTCATCCGGCAGAATTTGAAAAGTATTATAATTTATAGAGAGAAAAGAGAAGCCTTTCTTCGAAGGCTTCTCTTTTTCGTGAGGAACATTTTATTACCAAAAACTGTCTAATCACAAGAAAGGCGGTGGAAACCAAATGAAAAAAAGAATATTTGTTTTGGGAGTCATTGTGATGCTTTGTCTGGTGGTAACGGGTGGAATGTTTGGCATTGACAGATATCGGATGCATGAAAATAAACCGGTTATCTTTTCTACCTGGGGATATCCGTATGCTCCGCCGGTTATTTCCGAAGAACCGGAAGGGGTATCGCAAAGCTTGACGGAACCACCGGTTCTTGGTCTGAAAGACAAAGAGGGAATCGTACAGGCTACCTGCCTTACCAGTACCAATGACTGGAGCTATGGTAATCAGACTATGATGTCAGATTACCCTTCTCATAATAACAGAGAGTATGCAGAGGAAAATGTTTTGAAAACCGGAGAGACTGAAGCGGTTTATCAGGAGTATTTTATAGATAATACATATGGAAAAATCGTAAGGACAAGATGGTTTCGTTTAGATCCTTACGATATGATGAAAACTCACATTCCCTATACGGATTCTTCGGTTTGTGTTCCTGAGAGCAACGGAAAGGAGCATATTTTGGAAATTACGGTGGAATACCCACAGGGAACAGTTGTTTATTGTGTAAAAGTATCCTGAGCGAAAACAAAAAGAATGGAAAGCCGAATATCGGTTTCCATTCTTTTTTTATTGACAGAACCACTGTTTTTTAGTATAATAACAAACAAGAAATAAGATGGAGATTGAAAAATGCAAAGATTGGTATTTGGCATTTTAGCTCATGTGGATTCGGGAAAAACCACCTTATCCGAGGGGCTGTTATATCATGCGGGGCAAATCCGGAAATTGGGGCGTGTTGACCATAAAGACGCTTTTTTGGATACCCATTCTATCGAAAAAGATCGTGGTATTACCATTTTTTCCAAGCAAGCCATCTTAAAATATGACGACACGATTATCACCTTGCTGGACACGCCCGGTCATGTTGATTTTTCCACTGAAATGGAGCGAACACTCAGTGTGCTGGATTACGCAATTTTGGTCATCAGCGGGACAGACGGAGTGCAAAGCCATACAATCACCTTGTGGAAACTACTTCATCAGTACAACATTCCCACCTTTTTGTTTGTGAATAAAATGGATTTGGAGGGTGCGGATAAAGAAACAGTATTGCAACAGCTGAAAGAAAAACTGGATACTTCCTGTGTGGATTTTTCCGCGTCTCCCGATATGGAAGAAATTGCACTTTGTGACGAAAGCTTGATGGAGGAATATTTGGAAAATGGTTCGGTTTGCGAACCAAGTATTTCCCGGGCAATCAAAAAAAGAAAGCTATATCCTTGCTTTTTTGGTTCTGCATTAAAAACTGTGGGAATTGATACATTGGTGAATGGAATCTTAACCTATGCAAAAGAACCGGAGCGTTTGCAGAAATTTGGTGCAAAAGCATTTAAAATTGCGGAGGATGAGCAGGGCAACCGCCTGACCTACCTGAAAATTACGGGTGGTAGCCTGAAAGTGAAATCCTTGCTTCGAAAAATCAGGAACGAGACGGAAGTATGGAGTGAAAAAATCAATCAGATTCGGATTTATTCCGGTGCAGGCTACGAAACAGCAGAGGAAGTGTATGCCGGAACCGTCTGTGCCGTTACCGGTCTTTCCAATTCCCGGGTGGGGGACGGCTTCGGTGTAGAGCCAGACGGCACAGAATTGTATACTGAGCCGGTTTTGAATTATAAGGTGGAGCTTTGTGACAGCACCGACGTTTCGGTTGCTTTGGGAAAGCTTCGTCAGCTGGAAGCGGAAGATCCGTGTCTGCATTTATATTGGAATGAACAACTAAAAGAGATTCATGTTCAGCTGATGGGGGAAGTGCAGCTGGAGGTTTTAAAACGAATTGCCAAAGAGCGCTTTGGGATGGAAATTTCTTTCAGTCACGGCAGTATCTCCTACAAGGAAACCATTTTGGAGGCGGTAGAAGGGGTAGGGCATTATGAACCCTTGCGCCATTATGCCGAGGTACATTTGTTGTTAGAGCCTCTGCCCCAAGGAAGCGGGATGGTGTATACCACCAACCTTCCTGAGGACAAGCTGGATAAAAACTGGCAACGGCTGATTTTAACCCATTTAGCGGAAAAAAATCATCTTGGTGTGTTGACCGGTTCACCTATCACTGATATAAAAATTTCTCTGATTGCAGGGAAAGCACACATAAAGCATACAGAGGGCGGTGACTTCCGCCAGGCAACCTATCGTGCCGTTCGTCAGGGGTTGATGTGTGCAAAAAGTCAGCTGTTAGAGCCTTGGTATGAGTTTGAGTTGGAGCTTCCCTCAGATGCCGTGGGCAGAGCGATGACCGACATCGGGCAGATGGGAGGCACCTTTGAACAAAAAGGAATGCAGGGAGAAAATACGGTGCTTACGGGAACTGCTCCCGTATCCAAAATGCGGGACTATCAGATGGAGGTTGTTCGATATACCCACGGGCTGGGGCGGTTAAGCTGTCGGGTAGCGGGATATTCTCCCTGTGAGGAAGCGGAAAGTGTCATTGCTGAGATGGGCTATCAGCCTGAGCAGGATTTGGATAATACGCCTGATTCTGTTTTTTGTTCTCACGGAGCAGGCTTTACGGTTAAGTGGAACGATGTTCCCAAATATATGCACTTGGAGAGTGCTTTTTCCAAAGAAGAAATACCAAAAAAACCTGTCCAACAAGCCAGACGATACCTGGAACGTGTGTATGACGATGAAGAATTGCTGGCAGTATTTGAGAGAACCTACGGGCCTATCCGCCGTCGGGAGTATGATGCATTTCGTCCCCGTGCAAAAAAGGTGGAAAAAGAGTATAAACCAAAACCGGCGAAGCCCATTCCCGAAGGCCCTGAATATCTTTTGGTAGACGGTTACAACATCATTTTTGCCTGGGAGGATTTGAAAAAGCTGGTGGCAGAAAGTCCTGCCATTGCCAGAGAGCATCTCATTGACCGGTTGTGCAATTATCAGGGCTTTTCTCAATGTGAATTGATACTGGTGTTTGATGCCTATAAGGTGAAAAATAATCCCGGTGAGGTGGAAAAAGTTCATAATATCAGCGTGGTGTATACCAAAGAGGCAGAAACGGCTGATATGTATATTGAAAAAGTGACCAAGCAGCTTGGCAAGCATCACCGGGTACGGGTAGCAACTTCGGACAATTTAGAACAGCTTATTATATTAGGGCACGGGGCACTGAGGATATCTGCAGAACATTTTTTGAAGGAAGTGGAAGAAGCAGAACAAAGCATCCGTGATTTACTGGAAAACATCCCGAAAGGAGAATAGCGATGCTTTCAAATATTACCATAAACGAACATAGCAGCATTCGCATTGACGGAAATCATATCATTTATTTTGACCCCTACCGCATTACAAACGAAACGCACGATGCGGATATTATTTTTATCACACATGCACACTACGACCACTTTTCCCCGGAGGATATTGTGAAATTGCAAAAAGAAACCACGCTTTTTGTAATGCCCCAAAGTATGAAAGGGGAGGAAGAAAAGCTTCTTAAGTCTAAAAGCCGTGTACTGTGGCTTAGTCCAAATGATATCACATCTGTTTTTGGATATCCGGTGCAGGCAGTCCCGTCATACAATACCAATAAGCCTATGCATCCCAAAGAAAACGGATGGCTGGGTTATGTGGTGAACGTGAACGGCACAACCGTTTATGTGGCAGGCGATACAGATGTTACAGAGGAAGCAAGAGCAGTCCTATGTGATATTGCACTGCTTCCCATCGGCGGAACCTATACTATGAATGCTTCTGAGGCAGCAGAGCTTGTCAACGGACTGAAGCCCAAAGCAGTGATTCCCACTCACTACGGAACCTTAGTGGGGAAACCGGAGGATGCAGACGAATTTGAGCCATTGGTGAACAAAGAAATTCAGGTTTGCCGTAAGCTTTGAGAAAATGGAATAGAAATCCCACCTGCTTGATATATTGTATTATCAAGAAAAAAGGTGGGATTTTTATGTTTATGGTGTTTCGCCGCAAGGTTCTTATCATGCTGCTTTCCGGAGTTGCAATGAGTGTGACGCTTATGAGTGCGTTTCTCAATTTTGCTTCTCAACCCGTGGAATTAAATGCAAAGCTGATTGTTGTGGATGCAGGTCACGGAGGAATGGACGGCGGAGGCGTGGGAGTGCTGCAGACATTGGAAAAAGATTTGAATTTAGCAGTTGCCAAAAAGCTGGAGCAGGCATTGGTTGCAAAGGGATATCAGGTGGTTATGACCAGAACAGAGGATGTTTCTTTACACGACGAGGATAAACAAACAGTACGGGAACAAAAAAATTCCGACCTGAAAAATCGTGCTGCTGTTGCCAATCATCAAAATGCAGGGCTGTTTCTCAGTATTCATATGAATAAATTTGAAAGTCCCGAAGTAAAGGGAGGGCAAGTGTTTTATAAGTCCTCAGATAAGATAGGAGAGCAATATGCAAAAAGCATTATGTCGGAGCTAAGAAAATTGGATACGGAGAATCATCGGGTGCAAAAGCCCTTGCCCAATCCAAATTTGACTTTCCGGAAATTGGAAGTACCGGGAGTGCTGGTAGAATGTGGCTTTTTGTCTAACGAGGAGGATGCAAAAAAATTGATGGATGAATCCTATCAGGATGCATTGGTTGGAGCAATTGTTGCAGGAGTGCAAGGGGTTTCTTGATTTTTTCTAAGAAAAATGTTGTAAAAAATTGACTTTTCTTCGATAGTGTGTTATAATCTCTTTTTGTTGCGAAACAAAAAACGGAGGGATACACTATGGCAGAAACTCTGACCGAGCACAATCGTGCAGAAAATAAAATGGGCGTAATGCCCATACCTAAATTACTAATTACGATGTCGCTTCCTATCATTATTTCAATGTTAGTGCAAGCACTTTATAACATTGTTGACAGCATTTTCGTATCGCAGGTGGATGAATATAACAAAGCCTTCACGGCAGTCAGCCTTGCCTTTCCTGTGCAAAATCTGATGATTGCAGTGGGAGCGGGGACCGGAGTCGGTATCAATGCACTGCTTTCCAAAAGTCTGGGCGAAAAGAATTTCGAGAAAGCAAATCAAATTGGAAATACCGGAATTTATCTTGGGTTTTTCAGCTTTTTGGCATTCTTCTTGTTTGGAATATTTGGAGTGGATGCTTATGCCAATTTCCAAACAAAAGATACAGAAATTGTGAAGTATTGTGTGGAATATATGAAGGTTATTTGCATTGGTTCTCTTGGAATTTTTATGCAGATTACTATGGAGAGATTGCTTCAGTCAACAGGTAAATCCTTTCTTTCTATGCTGGTGCAGCTATCCGGAGCAATTGTCAATCTGATTTTCGACCCTATTCTTATTTTCGGATATTTCGGCTTCCCGAAAATGGGGGTTGCCGGAGCAGCACTGGCAACTGTTATGGGACAGTTTGTGTCTATGGGGATTGGTATTTTCATGAATATCCGTTATAATAAGGAATTAACCATCTCAATTATGAAATACCGACCCGACAGAAAAACCGTTGGAGCAATTTATGCTATTGCAGTACCGTCTATTTTACTGATGTCTATTGGTTCTGTCATGAATTTATGTATGAATAAAATTCTCATTCAGTATTCTGCGGCAGCGGTTGCTGTATTTGGTGTGTACTTTAAACTGCAAAGCTTTCTGATTATGCCCGTTTCCGGGTTGAATAACGGTATGGTACCGATTATTGCATACAATTACGGTGCAAAGAATAAGGAACGAATCAAGGCAACGGTTCGTTTGAGCTGCTATATTGCCTGTGGTATTATGTTTTTGGGGCTTGCGATATTTCATCTGTTTCCGGGGGGACTTCTCAGAATGTTTAATGCCTCTGCGGATATGTATGTTATGGGGCTTTCTGCACTTCGTATTATCAGCCTGCACTATTTGTTTGCCGGTGTTTGTATTATTTTCCTTTCCTTCTTCCAGGCAGTTGGGAGCAGTGTATACAGCTTGCTGGTCTCCCTGGGCAGACAGCTGGTTGTGTTAGTGCCGTCAGCATTTTTGTTGTCCTACTTTTTCGGATTGGATGCCGTATGGTGGTCATTTCCTCTGGCAGAAGTGATTTCTCTGTTGTTGTCGGTTATCTTTATGCAGTATATCTGGAACAAAAAAATAAGACCTTTATCGTAAGAGAAAGACGGGATTTTCTGAAAAATCCCGTCTTTTTTTGCCATAGTGTGTAAGCCCTCCTGCATAGGATGTAGAAAATACAGTTTCAGGAGGTTTTTTTTATGACAGAACGTGTGGGAGAATTACAGAAAAAAGAAGTGATCAATTTAGTCAACGGCAGACGGCTCGGCTTTGTGTATGACGTGGAGGTTGATTTGGAGCAGGGAAAAGTGATTTCTGTCATTGTTCCGGGGCAAAACCGGTTTTTTCGTCTGTTCTGGAAATATGAGGAACTGGTGATTTCTTTTGACCAAATTAAAAAAATCGGAGACGATATCATTTTAGTGGAAATGGAAGAAATTCACAAAAAAATAAAATAAATTTGTGAAGTTTCACGAGAAAGCCTGGGGGATGAAAAAATTCCTTGAAAAAACAGCGGTTTCCCTGAAAAATAACTTGACATTTTTTTTCTGATATGTTATCATACTAAAGAGTGGATTAGTGTTTTTGTTACAGATATCAATCCAAAGTTAGGAGTACAAAATGAGGTTGTTGAAAAAATGTATCCCGGTGCTTTTGCTGGTGCTTTCATTATTCACTGCCACTGCAGCTGCTATTTCCAATGCGGATACTGTTCGGGTGTTCAAAAAAGTATGTGAGGACCCTGCCTTTTTACCTCAGCTTTACAGTGCAGTTCCTTTGTATGAAGAACTCGGTGTTACCAATGCATCGGTGAATGCAAAGTTTAAAGAAACCATTCACACCGTGCTGACCATTGCGGAAGCAGAAAAAGCAAATGGCTCGTTAATCGAGTCTAATTTAAAAAGCAGGTTGAAAACAATTACCATTAACACGGCGGCTTCCATGGAGGCGGTTTATATCGCACTTTGTACCGATGCCTTTTCCGAAGAAACGGTTGCATCGCTTTTGGATGGTAACATTCCTCTGGAGTTTGAACCCCTTTACAATGCCATTGCCAGTGAAGCATATATCATTTTAGGCTTTGGAAAAGATAGGGAACCCACTCATGTGTTTGACGATTTGGAACATCACCTCTGGGCAGAAAAAGCGATTGCCTATTTGTTTGATAAAGATATTTTAAACGGAGTCAGCGACTTTTCCTTTATGCCGGCTGCCAATGTAACCCGGGAACAATTTGCAAAAATGATGTGTGTTGCATTCAATATTGAAGCTTCGGCTGAAAAGCCTGTTTTTTCCGACGTGAGAGAAACTGATTGGTTCTATCCTTATGTTACCACAATGGCAAGCAGAAAGCTGATTTTGGGAATCGGAGACGGAATGTTCGGCTCCGGTCGGAATATTACCCGTCAGGATATGGCGGTTCTGATGTTCCGGATTGGCGAGATGCTGGGGGTAATGGACCAAAGCAGCTTAAGAACCTCCGGCTTTGAGGATGACCGTTACATTGCATCCTATGCAAAAACTGCGGTAGTCACCTTAAAAGAGCTGGGCATCATTAACGGAAACGAGTTGAATTGTTTCAACCCCACAATGACCGCTACCAGGGCAGAGGCTGCACAAATGCTATACAATTGTTATCAATATGTTAATAAATAATTTTAAATAAAAAGGAGCAAAAAACTATGAAAAAAATCATTGCTTTGCTTTTGGCAATCATGATGTTACCCATTTTCACTGTGGTATCTCAGGCTGCCACAACTATGACAGAACAAGAATTTCAAGAAGTCCTGTTAGGGGAACAAACCACTTCGAGTGTAAACCACTACGGAGCAGGCTTAATCAGAGCCTACAGAAATATTTCTCAGGACCAGTTGGATGCATTAAGATCGTTCTATAACGGAACAACAGGGTTTGATGCTGGTGATGTGTCTCCTATGCCTTCTGCCGTTCCTGCAATGACCGATGATGAAGAAGTAATTCTGGCATATGGTTTCATCAAACTGATGACTTTCCCTGATGCAAAATCCGGTCAGGTTGAAAACGGAAAAGTTAAAACCAGCGTGAATGAAATTGCATTTGACAGCAATTACTATGTGTCTAACGATGCAACAACTATCAACGATGATATCGACAGAGCGGTTGCTGCATTTTACACCGATGTGACTGTTGGTTCAACCACAGCAAACCCCGCTGATGTTCTGAACAAAGCCACCGGCTACAATATGACCAAAAATGCATTAGGCGCATTTGTCATTGATTTCCAGAAAAACTTAAGAGCAGAGGCTGCAGCCAACATTGGAAGCTTCTTAACTGCTTATGTAACGGGCGGGGCAGCTGCTTATGTGGATGCAATTATTCCTTATGTAAAAAATGCAGCAGCGAAGGCATTTGACGATTCTGCAACAGTGGGAGACCAGCTTTTCGCAGCGAAAACTGCAATGCTCAATCCTGCAAACGGAATGCTGGTTTTAGATTTATCTAATGTCGATAAGGAAAACTCTCACTTTATCAAACTGTTAGTTCATGCAATTAATGAATTGAAAAATTTTGATGCCGATGTAGCAGCAGTTGTAATGAACACTGTTATGTCCGGCGTAATGGATGCAGTAGTTGAAGTATATGCAGATGCAGCAGCTACTCAGAAAATCGCAACCGTAGAGCCTAACAATCTGGTGGCTACCTTGAATGTTGGCAGCACCGTGTACTTAAAAGTTGTTTCCAATGAGTTTGCAAAACTGTTTGAACATGGAAGCGGCGAAGAATCTCTCGGCGGATTGGCAACTTTCAATCCCAGCTTATCTGCAAGTCTGGATGCTGCGCTGGTTGATGCCGATGACAATCTTTTGACTTATGCAACTGTTGACAGACAGTCCGGCTTACTGAAAGTAACCGGTTCTGCTGCAGGTAGCGGTATCTTAAAATTATACAGAGACACCAATAGCGCATTCTTATTTAATGATCCTACCCGTCACAATGATAAAGAACTGTTTATGGAATTAAACCTGACTGTTCAGACTACACCTCCCTCCACCGGTGGTGGAGCAATTTCCCGTGTAGAAGCACCTACCATCACTTTTGAAGTTGACGGTGACAAAAACATTACCGTTACTTTAGAAACTGCTACCAATGGCGCAACCATTTACTACACCACCGACGGTACTGCTCCCACTAAAAAATCTCAGAAATACGAAGGTCCTTTCCAGGTGGAAGACGGCACAACCATCAAAGCATTCGCAGTGAAGAACGGATATATCGACAGTTATGTTACCACCGATAAAATTGACCTGCAGGGAGGCTTGACTCCCACCTTAACTGGTGAACATATCGCTTACGTTCACGGTAGAGATACCGGTAACTTCGATGCGGATGACAATGTTACCAGAGGCGAAGTGTCTGCAATGTTCTCCAGATTACTGGTGAAGAAAATGGTATTCAAAGATGATAGCGTAAGCCAGTTTACCGATGTTGTGGAAGGTGCTTGGCATACTCCCTATATCAAATATCTGTCTAACGTGAAAATCATCAACGGTTATGAAGATGGTACCTTCAAACCCGATGCACCGATTACCCGTGCAGAATTTGCAACCATCGCTTCCAGATTCTTTGAACTGGAAAAAGGTGCAGAAAACACCTTTGTTGATGTAACTGACAGCCATTGGGCAAAAGAATATATTGATTCCGCGGTTATTAAAGGCTGGCTGAAAGGTTATGAAGACGGCACCTTTAAACCCGACCAGGCAATCAAACGTAGCGAAGCGGTTACCATTGTTAACAGAATGCTGAACCGTGCTGCAGATAAAGCTTACATCGAAGCAAACTACGAAAAAGTTCTGGATTACCCGGATATTGATGAATCTCACTGGGCATACTACGAAATCTTAGAAGCAAGTAACTGGCATGACCACAAAGTGGAAAACAACCAGGAAAGCTGGACTGATATTTTCTATCAGGAAAGATTTAATGCATCCTGAGTTTCTTACTCAAAGTTAAATTAAAAACGCACCCTCCTCGGAGGGTGCGTTTTTTTATATTTGTCAAAGGAAATGTCAAAATTATGATTGCTTTTGATAAACCAGAAGCTCAAAAGAAATGGTCACTTCAAATTGTTCCAGTGAATGGATTTTTTCTAAATCTTCCTTTCTTGTGCGATAATAATAGGGAGTCATTTGAAACAAATTTAAAATGTCGTTTTTATTTTGCAGTTTAATTTTTTTATGTATTTTTCTGGCTTCCAAAAAGGTGAAGTGTTCCAATTCATATTCTTTTACCTGATTTTTATAAGGAGTCTCGTAAATTACGGATTTCAGCTCAAATAAATGGTCGGCACCGGGAATGCCCAAAATCATAATGCCGTCTTTTTTTAGCACACGGTAAAATTCTTCCCCTGCATAGGGGGCAAATAAACTGAATAGCAGCTCCACAGAATTGTCTTTCATGGGTAAATCAAACAGACTTGCCGCAATATACGTGATGTCTCGGTTTTTCGGAGCAGCCTTTTGCAGAGCACTTTTTGAAATATCAATTCCAATGATGTTTCTGTCGGTAGAATATACGCCACTTGTGTAGTAACCCTCGCCGCAGCCTGCATCCAGAATATCGGTTGGCTGATATTGGTCTATTATGTTTTTTAATTCGCGAAGAAAAGAAAAATAATATCCTTTCGATAAAAACTGTTCCCTGGCTTCTACCATATCTTTGTTATCACCCGGCAGCTTGGAACGCATATTCTGACACAGCAAAAAATTGACATATCCTTTTTTGGAAATGTCAAAACTATGTCGGTTGGGGCATACATAGGTTTTATCGTTTGTTTTTTGAATGGGTTCACGACAAACGGGACACCGTAACATAAAAACGCTCCTTTTTGTGCATACTCTTTTATGAGGTGATTGTAAATGAAACAAAGAAAAAAGAAAAAACTGCCGAAAACGGAAGCGGTTATCCGTGCTTTTCATGAGGTAGGTCAAAAAACAGATCCCCAGGGCAGTTACACCGGTCAGCCTGTGGAACAGAATGTTCAGCCGGTGCAGGACGCAGACGATTTATAAAAAATCTACAATGCAGAAGCAGCAATATGCTTCTGCATTTTTTTTTTGAAATTATTTTCTCTTTCGGACAGAATAGCCAAAGGTGCCTACTTTTTTTCCAAGAGTAAAATATTCTCCGTGAGCGAATGCCAAAAGATTGCATTTTTCAATTTCCAGCTTGCCTGATTGGTTAATGCATTCTTCTGCTACATCCATTCCTACAATATCCGCAACGAACATGGTGTGCGTGCCTAAATCTACCGTGTCGGTCACCTTACACTCCAACTGAAGTGGACATTCCGAAATCAACGGTGCAGATACTTTTTCTGCAGGAACGGACGTGAGGTTCATTTCCTTAAATTTATCTATATCTTTTCCGCTTCGCACACCGCAAAAATCAACTGCTCGTACCAGATTGGCACTGGGCAGATTGATTACAAATTCTTTTTGTTCTACCAGCATCGGGTAGGAATACCGTTCTTTTCGTACCGAAATGTAGGTTTTCGGTGGAATGGTGTTTAAAATTCCGGTCCAGGCAACCGTCAGAACATTGGGGTGTTCCATCGTTCCCACTGTTACCAGGGCAGGGGGGATAGGAGCTAACAGTGTGCCGCCTTTCCAGTGCTGTTTTTTGGAATAGGAAAGGGGGACAGTTTTATTTATTTGATTTTTTGGAAACGGTTTACGCTTTGTTTTCTTTTTTCCATTGGAGATATTCGTCATAATTATCATTCCTGTCTATAATACCGTTTTCGGTAAATTCAATGATTCTGTTTGCAACCGTAGAAATAAACTCATGGTCGTGAGAGGCAAACAGAATGTTTCCTTTAAATTCTTTTAAGCCGTTGTTCACGGAGGTGATGGATTCCAAATCCAGATGGTTGGTAGGCTGGTCCAGCATCAGTACGTTAGAGCCGAATAACATCATTCGCGACAGCATACAACGCACCTTTTCTCCACCGGAAAGCACCTTTACCGGCTTTAACACATCATCCCCGGAGAAAAGCATTCTGCCTAAAAATCCCCGGAGAAAGGTTTCGGTGGTATCTTTGGAATATTGCTCCAGCCAGCGAAGCAAATTTAAGTCACAGTTGTTGAAGAAAGCGGAGTTATCCTTGGGAAAGTAGGATTGTGTGGTGGAAACACCCCATTTATAGCTTCCCTCATCCGGCTCTATTTCTCCGGCTAAAATCTGAAACATTGTGGTAACAGCTGTTTCATTTTCTCCTAAGAAAGCAACCTTGTCACCTTTGTTCAGTGTAAATGTAACATTGTTCAGCACCTTTACACCGTCAATCGTTTTGGAAATGCCATCAACAAACAGGATGTCTTTTCCGGCTTCTCTGTCCATCTGAAAGCCTACAAAGGGATATCGTCTGGAGGAGACCGGGAGTTCTTCAATGGTCAGCTTTTCCAGTAACTTCTTACGAGAAGTTGCCTGACGGGATTTTGATTTATTTGCAGAGAATCGCTGAATGAAGCTCATCAGTTCTTTTGCCTTTTCTTCATTCTTTTTGTTCTGGTCACGAATCATTTTTTGAATTAACTGGCTGGACTCATACCAGAATTCATAGTTCCCGACAAACATCTTGATTTGTGAGAAATCAATATCCACAATGTTGGTGCAGACTGTATTTAAAAAGTGACGGTCGTGAGAAACCACAATAACCAAGCCCTCATAATCCAGAAGAAAATCTTCCAGCCAGTTGATGGAATCTACATCCAGATGGTTGGTCGGTTCGTCTAACAGAATAATGTCGGGGTTTCCGAATAATGCCTGTGCAAGGAGTACCTTCACCTTTTGTTTCCCGTCTAAGGTGCTCATTTGGTCATATAAAATACTTTCGGGAAGTCCCAGCCCCTGCAACAGCTTGGAGGCATCGCTTTCCGCTTCCCATCCGTTTAATTCTAAAAATTCACCCTCTAATTCTGCTAAACGAACTCCGTCGTCATCGTTGAAATCAGGCTTGGCATAGAGAACCTCTTTTTCTTTCATAATGTCGTAAAGACGCTGGTTTCCTTGAATAACGGTATCGGAAACGGTGAATTCATCGTAAGCAAAATGGTCCTGCTTTAATACGGACATCCGCAGATGGTTTGGAATCACCACTTCTCCCGTGGAGGGTTCCAGTTCTCCCGAAAGGATTTTTAAAAATGTGGATTTTCCTGCACCATTTGCACCAATCACACCATAACAGTTTCCGGGAGTGAATTTTAGGTCTGCATTTTTAAACAGACTGGTTCCGTTAAAATTTAAGCTTAGGTTTGTAACTGTAATCATATTTGTTCCTTTCTAAAATCCGCCAACTGCCATACCTACCACTGCACCAATGACAATCAGAATAATGGGATGTGCCTTTTGAAACCGGAAACGCAGCAAAACCAAAACCAGAAATGCAGCAATGGCTTTCCAGTTGAATAATTCCAACAAGCCTGAACCGCCCGATTGGATAAAGCTCAGCTCCATAATGCCAAGCACCGCTGCGGATATCAGCCCCACCACAGAGGAACGAAGACCGGCAAATGCAGTCTGAACATAACGGTTTTCGTTAAATTTCTGAAGCATGCTTGCAATGATTAAAATCACAAGATACGAGGGGAGTACAATCCCTACAGTGGCAATGATACCGCCCATGATTCCGGCACCTGTAAAGCCGGTATAGCTTGCCATATTGATTCCCAACGGGCCGGGAGTGGACTCAGAAACCGCAATGATGTTTGCTAAGTCTCCCGAGGTAAACCAATCGTATTTTTCTACCAGCTTGTTTAAGAAAGGCAGGGTGGCTAATCCACCGCCCACGGAAAATAATCCGATTTTGAAAAATTCAAAAAAGAGTAACCACAAATTCATTCTTTGTTATCCTCCTTTTTGAGATTGGTGAAAATGCCCCCTGCCGCCGCTAATAACACAATCCAGACCGGAGAGATGGGGGTAAATGCACTGAGGAGAAATGCCACAATGCAGAAAATGTAATCCAACGGTTTTTTCACCGATTTTTTCCATAAATTCCAGATAGATACCAAAATGGTTGCACAAACCGCAATCCGGATTCCTGAAAAGGCATTTTGTACCACCGGGTAATCGGCAAAATTTTTCAGAAAGGATGCAATCAGCATAATGATGATAACCGACGGGGTAACCATTCCCAATGTGGCAAATGCTGCTCCCAAAATCCCTTTTCGCTTTGAACCTACAAACGTAGCGGTATTTACCGCAATAATGCCGGGAGTACACTGCCCGACTGCATAATAGTTTAACAGTTCTTCGTTTGTGGTCCATTGTTTCTTTTCCACCAGCTCCCGTTGCATCATGGGAAGCATGGCGTAGCCACCGCCAAAGGTGAATCCGCCGATTCTGGCAAAGGTCAAAAATAAATCAAAATACTCTTTCATGGGTCCTCCTTATTTATTTTCATCACGAAAATCGGTCTGCCTCTCCATTCGCAGCTCATAAGCCCGTTTTCCCTCTGTCAATTGACAGGTTGTGGAGTTTTTGTCGGAACGCAGACGGATTATGCATAGCTTGTCAAGTTCGTTGTAAAAGTGAAGTAAATCCAGCCATTCGTCTATTAGCTCTGCACTTTGCGTCGTGAGAAATAACTGGATTTGCCGTTCTTTTGCAAGCTGGTAAACAAAATTTACAACCTCCGGTATCGTGTTTTTCGCAAATTGGGATTCAAACCCGTCGATGGCTAACACACCGTCCGAAAAGTTTGAAAATGCCTCTGCAATTTTCAAAAAGAATTGGATGCCATCACTGAAAAAGGTTGCCGGAAGAGCTCCGTATGTTTGATGGCAGATATAAAATTCTTGAAAATCATCCGTGTGAAATCCCACAATTTCTTCATCATACAGGGACAGAAAGGAAATTACCTTCCGGCTGATTGCTTCATCCTCTTTAATCTTTTTCAGACAAGGCGGCCTGCTGTTGGCGGAAACTGAGCGGAAGCGAAGCAACGGATTTTTCACGGGAGCGGGAGACTCATCGTAACAGTATCGTGTGGAAGTGGTTACTTGCTTTTGCTCACCGTTTTTCGGATATGTGAAACTGTGCGTGCCGAGAAATGCATCCTTTGTTAGCGGCAGTGGAGAGGAAATTTCCACCGTATATGTTTGATTCAGTATTGTGCCGGAAATTTTAGTACGGGGATTGGGTTCCCGTTTGTCAAAAGAATTGGAAAACGAGATAAGGTCTTGCCCTGAAACGGAAGTATAATGAGAAAAATCCGCAGGATTGGAAAGAATATCCAGGCTGTGCAACAATGTGGTTTTTCCACTTCCGTTAGGGCCGGTGATTATATTTACGGAAGAAAATTTATCAATGTTCAGTTGTCTGATTCCCTTGTAACAAGGGATAGAAACACTGTTGAAATACTTCATTGGTTCTTCCTTTCTGTTTGATGGATAGCTTACAAAGCCATTAAATTTCATTTTAACATATTATGTGCAAAATAGCAATACATTTTGGGAATATTATATATAAATGTATGAAAAGGAGAAACAATATGTATTATCAATTCAAACTGGAACCCATTTCCCGGGATACTTATGATGTTTTGATTTTGCCCCGGTACGGTGTTGAATCGTCTGATGTGGAATTTTCGTTGGAATTGTTCGGAAAGCCCGTGAATATCCGAATGGTAACACTGCTTCTGACAGGAATACTTTCCGTGAGTATTCCTTTTTCAAAGCTGACAGATGCAAATTCCCGTTATTCTATGACCTATCTGTCTTACGGGAGCTTTGATAAGCAATTGGAATATGTGGCAATGTCCAATGGAGGGTTCTCGGTGCTATCGCCAAGCTATTTCAACCTGACAAGAGAGGGCAATTTGCAGCTGGAGGAAATCAGTCCGGGGTATGTGGATGCGATGCATCGAAAAAACGTGAAAATTGTACCATTTTTAAGCAATCACTGGGATAGAGCCGTAGGAAATAAAGCAATGCAGAATGTAGAAACACTGGCACAGGATATTGCTGTTGCTATCGACACATATAATCTGGACGGGGTCAATGTGGATATCGAAAATGTCACTCACGAATACCGGGATGCATATACGAAGCTGGTACGGCTCCTGCGTGAAAAAATTCCGAAGCATAAGGAGGTCTCTGTAGCTGTTGCTGCCAATCCGAATGGATGGAATTTAGGCTGGCACGGTTCTTATGACTACGAGGCGTTGGGCAAGGTTGCAGACCATATTTTTATTATGGCGTATGACGAGCATTATAACGGTGGGGAAGTCGGACCGGTAGCCAGCGTTTCCTTTGTGGAAAAGTCCATTCAATATGCTTTAAGGTATGTCCCCAAAGAAAAAATTGTGCTTGGTGTTCCGTTTTTTGGTCGTATCTGGAGTGATGACGGCAGTATCCGTGGTGTTGGTATTACCAATAAGCAAATTAAATCCGCTTTGCAAAAAACGGGTGGAATTTCTAAAATTGACGGGACTTCCAAAAGTGTGACAGCACGGCTTACGGTAGGGAATAATCATTCCGTTACCGTCAACGGACAAAAGCTGAAGCCGGGGAAATATACTGTGTGGTATGATAACAGCGATACCCTGAAATATAAACTGAGCTTGGTGGATAAATACGGCTTAAAAGGGGCGGGCAGCTGGAGTGTGGGTCAGGAAACCCGTGACGTGTGGGACTATTACAGCTTGTGGCTCAACGGAAAATATTTTTCCGATACCTTTTCTCATTTTGCAAAGGATGATATTATAGTTACAAATCAGAAAGGATGGATGGAGGGAACCTCTCAACATACCTTCAGTCCGTCTGACGGCTTGACACGAGGGCAGGCGGCAGCTATTTTATGCCGATATCTTGACTTGAACGAGCCATCACCAAAGGCGGAATTTTCCGATATTTTCGGACACTGGGCAGAAAAAGAAATCCGTCTTGCGGCAGATTTTGGCGTTTTAAAAGGATATCCGGATGGAACCTTTCAGCCAAACCGTGCCGTTACCCGGGAAGAAATTGCAGTGATATTACAACGGATTCTGCAATATGAATATACGGGAGAGAAAGCGGTTTCTTTTCCTGATGTTTCACAGGACCGCTGGTCTTACAATGAAATCACCGCACTCATCGGAAGCGGACTCTTAACCGGCTATCCCGACAATACCTTTCGTCCCGAACAGTATTTATCCCGTGGCGAAATGGCACATCTGCTTCGGAAAACCTTGCAGCTGAAACGATAGCGTTTTATTAAAATATGAAACATTTTCACAATCCTCACCCAAATTTTCCCTGTTTTTTTAATAAATTGTAAGAAATTTGAAAAAATATGAAATTTTTCTTGAAAAAACTTGCAAAAAAGAGAAAGATGGTGTATAATGATTTTCTGTAAGTCGAGGTGTGGTCGCACCTCATGATTTACAGCTAAATTCAGTTAAAAAATTATGTGATAAATGTGAAGGAGTGTGTCAGAAATGGCAATCAGCAATGCTTATTTACAGAGCGTTTACGAAAGCGTAGAAAAGAAAAACGCCAATGAACCCGAGTTTTTACAGGCGGTAAAAGAAGTTTTGGAAACTCTGGTTCCCGTTATTGAAAAAAGACCTGACTTTATCGAAGCAGGCGTTGTGGAAAGAATGGTAGAACCGGAAAGAATTATTACCTTCCGTATTTCCTGGGTGGATGATAATAATAAGGTTCAGGTAAACCGTGGCTACAGAGTACAGTTTAACAGCGCAATCGGTCCTTATAAGGGCGGAATGAGATTCCATCCTACTGTAAATCAGTCTGTTATTAAGTTCTTAGGCTTTGAACAGACCTTGAAAAACTCTCTGACCACTCTGCCTATGGGCGGTGGGAAAGGTGGTTCCGACTTTGACCCCAAAGGCAAATCTGATGGAGAAATTATGAGATTCTGCCAGAGTTTGATGACCGAGCTTTCCAAACATATCGGTGCAGATACCGACGTTCCGGCTGGGGATATCGGTGTTGGTGCAAGAGAAATCGGTTATCTGTTCGGGCAGTATAAAAGACTCCGCAATGAATACACCGGCGTGTTAACCGGTAAGGGCTTAACCTATGGCGGTTCTTTGGCAAGAAAAGAAGCAACCGGTTACGGTCTGCTTTATTACACCAACGAAATGTTAAAAGCGAATAACAAATCCTTAGAAGGTGCAAAAGTGGTTGTTTCCGGCTCCGGTAACGTGGCAATTTATGCAACCGAAAAAGCACAGCAGTTGGGTGCAACCGTTATCGCTCTTTCTGACTCCAACGGTTATGTTGTGGATGAAGACGGTATCAAATTAGACACCGTAAAACAGATTAAAGAAGTGGAAAGAAAACGTATTTCCGAATATGTAAAATATCATCCCTCCGCAAAATACTATGAAGGCAAAGGTATCTGGACTGTAAAATGTGATATCGCTCTGCCTTGTGCAACTCAGAATGAGCTGAATTTAGACGATGCAAAAGCTTTGGTGGCTAACGGTTGTTTTGCAGTGGCAGAAGGTGCAAACATGCCCTCCACTCCCGAAGCAATTGCTTACATTCAGGAAAATGGTCTGTTGTTTGGCCCTGCAAAAGCGGCAAATGCCGGCGGTGTTGCTACTTCCGGTCTGGAAATGAGCCAGAACAGCATGAGATATAGCTGGAGCTTTGAAGAGGTTGATGCAAAACTTCACGACATTATGGTAAACATCTATAAGAGCTGTGAAACTGCTGCAAAAGACTATGGTTGTGAAGGCAACCTGGCAGCAGGTGCAAACATTGCAGGCTTCTTGAAAGTTGCTGAGTCTATGAAAGCTCAGGGCATTGCATACTAATATCATTTCTTCTACATAAAAAATACAAGAAACGCAGAAAAAATTCTGCGTTTTTTTGTTTTTGCGAATCGGGACAAAATCGCCCGTTTTCTCCCTTTTTTTGACAGCGTTCTGTGTTGCTTTTTGGTGGTTTTTATTGGTGTTTGTCGGATGTCGAAGAATGTCGTGTAAAAATTGGAAAATTTTTCCAAAAATAGCTTGATTTTTTGAAAATTATGTGATATATTATGCCCAGAAGATGAAAAGAATCTTTTTTTGAATATGCATATCACAAAAAATCTTAAAAAAGAAGGAGCCGGCGCAAGCTCATTCTTTTCCAAAAAAACATTAAAGAGAAAAGAGCAGGGAGAACCTTATGAAAAAGATTATAGTGATAGAAGATAACGAAACCTTATTGGAAGAACTGGAAACCTGCCTGGCTGCAGACAGCTACTTTGGCGAAGTGTATCAGGCGAAAGAGGGCAAGGAAGCACTGGAGTTAATCCGTTCCCATCAGCCGGACATTGTGCTTACCGATATTGCAATGCCAAACGGTGACGGCATCTGGCTGTTAGACAGTATGCAAAAGGAAGCACTGCTTCGGGAGGATATGACCATCGTGTTTATGATGGATATTAAAATTCCCGCCATCGAAAAATTAGTGGTGGAAATGGGAGCCGATTATTTTGTGATGAAGCCCTTTGATATCCCGTCTACCATTTTGCAGATTAAAGCAGTTTCGGAAAGCGGAAAGCAAGAAAATAAGCTCAACAACGAGCTGAATACGAATGGTAAAATTGCCAATATTGCAACCTCCAAGGAAAATCCTATGCTGGAGCAGATGGTTACCAATATTTTTCACGAGCTGGGTATGCCGGCACATATCAAAGGCTATGAATATCTCCGCTATGCAATTTTACGGGTGCTGGAAAACAGAAAACTGCTTCACAGTGTAACCAAAGAGCTATATCCGATGACTGCCAAGGAATTTGATTCCAAGCCCAGCCGGGTGGAACGTGCCATCCGTCATGCCATTGAAGTGGCGTGGACCAGAGGCGATGCTGATAATATTGCCAAGGTGTTTGGATGCACCGTTCTTTCCTCCAGAGGAAAGCCCACCAATTCGGAATTTTTAGCTATGATAGCCGATAATATTCTGCTTCGGTTATCTGCATAACAAAGCGGGGAACATCCCCATAGCAATGCCTGTATCCATTCTATATAATTCTTTTCCCAAGGCAAAAAGGCTGTATCACAATCAAAGTGTGCAGTCTTTTTGTCTTTTTCATTTGACATTTGCATTACAACTATTGCACTTTTTTCTGATTTATTATATAATAAAAATGTCGTATTTTGGAAATAAAATATGTGATTGAAAAGGAAATCAATTTTGGAGAAGAATATGAAAACATTAGTGGAATTATTTGATACCTGTCAGCTGACCAATGTGATTGCAGGAATCAGCTGTCTGCCGGAAAAAATTATATTTCTGGGAGACGCGGAAGTGATGAATCAGGACCGGAGGGATGCACTGGACCGTTTTTTTCGTATGAGAAAGCAAACAGTAAAATTGGAATACATTTCCGTAAAAATTGACTCCTACAGTGACATCTTAACAAAGATGGAACGGGTTTTATCTATGAATCAGGATGTCTGCATTGATATTACCGGAGGCAGAGAAATGGTGCTTACGGTATTGGGAGAAGCGGCGTATTGTCATAATCTTCCCCTGATTCGGTTTGATGTGTCTACCGGGAAGATGCTTCGTATAAAAAATGCACAGCATATCCCCATTCCCACGCCGGCAATCATCACGGTCCGTCAGAGTGTGGTGTTAAACGGAGGGGAAGTGATTTCTCCCCAAAATTATCTCTCACCTCAACAACTGACTCCCTCGTTCTGTAAGGAAATCCGTAGTCTGTTTGCAATCAGTAAACAGAAGCCAAAGCTTTGGAATCAGTTTGCCATTGCCTTGGAGGGGCTTTTAAACTGCGCACGGGTGACACCGGAATTAAAAGTGTATGCAGATCTTTCGGGAATTTCAGAAACACAATATAAAAAACTGACTGACTATAATTATTTTGACCAGCTTTCCGATGCCGGGTTGATTCTGGGGTACAAGGAAGAAAACGGGAAGCTGTTTTTCCAATATAAAAACGAGCAGGTGCATCAGTGTATGTCCAAAGCAGGGAATATATTGGAAATCTACAGCTATATGCTGTTAAACGAGCTGTCTAAGGCACATCCCGGCTTATTTGGAGATATGCGGATGGGAGTGCTTGCAGATTGGGATGGCAAAATGATTCCTCGCTGCTACAGCGGAACGAGAAATGAAATTGATTTGATGGTAACGAAAAATGCCATTCCGATATTTATTTCCTGTAAACACGGTGAGGTGCTGAAAGAGGCCTTGTATGAGCTTCATACCGTAGCGGAGCATTATGGCGGGGAATATGCAAAAAAAGTGCTGATTACTGCAGAGCTAAGCAATTCTCCCACCAAACGTAAAAGCTTTCTGGATAGGGCATCGGATATGGGAATTACGGTGATTTACAATGTGAATCGGATTACGGAGGAAAGGTTTTTAGAGCTTCTTTGTGAAATTGGAACAGAGGAGAAAAAAGACTCTAAAGAAAATTCCTTGAAAATACACAAAAATTACATATAATTTTGATAAATTCTATTGCAGAATTGGAAAAAATATGGTATACTTGTTAAGATATTGTGCGGATTCCGATTTTGAGCCTTGCTCAAAAGAAAAAATATAACAGAAAGATGTGATTTTTATGTTTACAGCTTTGATAGAAAAAATCATCGGCTCTTACTCCGAGCGGGAGATTAAACGCATTCGTCCCCTGGTGGAGAAGGTGCTTTCTTACGATGAACAGTACAGCAAATTGACCGATGACCAGTTGAAAGCAAAAACGCCTGAATTTATTTCCAGACTGCAAGCGGGAGAAACCTTGGATGATATTCTGCCCGAAGCTTTTGCAACCGTTCGTGAAGCATCCTGGCGTGTGATTGGATTAAAGCATTATCCTGTGCAGATTATCGGTGGTATTGTGCTTCATCAGGGCAGAATTGCAGAAATGAAAACCGGGGAAGGAAAAACCCTGGTTGCCACCTTGCCTGCATATTTGAATGCATTGACGAAACGGGGCGTTCATATTGTTACCGTAAACGATTATCTGGCAAAACGTGACAGTGAATGGATGGGAAAGGTATACCAGTTTTTAGGATTAACTGTTGGGCTTGTCATTCACGCCGTTGACCCAAAAGACCGTCACAAATCCTATGCTTGTGACATTACCTATGGTACCAATAACGAATTTGGTTTTGACTATCTTCGAGACAATATGGTAATCTACAAGGAGCAGATGGTGCAAAGAGGTCACTATTTTGCCATTGTGGACGAGGTGGACAGTATCCTGATTGACGAGGCGAGAACGCCGCTGATTATTTCCGGTGCGGGAGATAAATCCACCGATATTTATCAGTATGCTGACCGTTTCGTTAAAGGATTGAAACGAAAAACGATTATTGATGAGGACACCAAAGTTCATATAGACGAGGGCGATGCCGATTATATCGTTGATGAAAAAGCAAAAACTGCCAACCTTACCGCACAGGGTGTCTGGAAAGCGGAACAGCATTTCAATGTAGAAAATTTATCCGACCCGGATAACTTAACTCTGGTTCATCACATCAATCAGGCGCTTCGTGCGAACGGTTTAATGAGAGTAGACCGCGATTATGTGGTAAAAGACGGCGAAATAATTATTGTTGACGAGTTTACCGGCCGTTTGATGTTCGGAAGAAGATATTCCGAAGGACTTCATCAGGCGATTGAAGCAAAAGAAGGGGTAACAGTGGAACGGGAATCTAAAACACTGGCAACCATCACCTTCCAAAATTATTTCCGTCTTTATGAAAAGCTTTCCGGTATGACCGGTACTGCTAAAACCGAGGAAGAAGAATTTCAGGAAATTTATAAATTAGACTGTATTGAAATTCCCACCAATAAACCGCTCTTAAGAGAAGATGCGGCAGACTCCGTATATAAAACCGAGGCAGGAAAGTACAAAGCAGTCATTGAAGAAATTGTAAAACGCCATGCCACCGGTCAGCCTATTTTGGTGGGTACGGTTTCTATTGAAAAATCCGAAGCGTTATCCTCTTTGTTAAAACGCCGTGGCGTAAAACACGAGGTGTTGAATGCAAAGAATCACGATAAAGAAGCGCTGATTATCGCTCAGGCAGGGAAAAAGAATGCAGTTACCATCGCCACCAATATGGCAGGGCGTGGTACTGACATTATGCTGGGCGGAAATGCGGAATATTTAGCAAGAACCGATTTGGTAAAAGCAGGCTATGAGGAACGCATTATTTCCGAGGCAACCGGCTTTGCCCATACTGATAATGAGGAAATTTTAAAAGCAAGAGAAGAATATACCGCGGCTCTCAAAAAATATTCGGAAGAATTAAAGGAAGAAAAAGAAGCAGTTGTTAATGCAGGCGGTTTGTGTATCATCGGTACAGAGCGTCACGAATCCAGACGAATTGACAATCAGCTCCGTGGTCGTGCAGGCCGTCAGGGTGACCCGGGCTACACCAAGTTTTTCCTTTCTTTAGAGGATGAGCTGATGAAGCTGTTCGGTTCTGAACGGGTTCGTGCCGTGGTGGATACCTTAGGGCTTTCGGAGGATGAACCGATTGAGCATAATATGCTCACCAAGGCCATTGAAAGTGCACAAAAGCGGGTTGAGGGCAGAAACTTCGGCATCCGTAAACATGTGCTTCAGTTTGACGATGTTATGAATCAGCAAAGAGAAATTATTTATTCTCAGCGTCAGCAGGTGTTAAACGGAGAAAGCATTCGTGATACCATTTTAAAAATGATTCGCGACAGCGTTTCTTCAACTGTAGAACAGTATTGTGGCGGCAGTGAGTATCCCGATGATTGGAACTTAAAAGGATTAGCCGATGCCGTGAATGCGTACTATACCACTCCTGAAAATCCGTTTTCCGCTGAGGAACTGGATTTGGAGGAGGTTACAAAAGACCGCCTGTTGAATATTATTACCGATATGGCACTGGAAAAATATGAAGCCAAAGAGGAAGAGCTGGGAGATGCGATTCGTGAAGTGGAACGGGTAGTTCTGCTCCGTGTGGTTGACAGCCATTGGATGGACCATATTGATGATATGGACCAGTTGAAAAACGGCATCAATCTGCGTGCTTACGGTCAGCATGACCCGGTTATGGAATATAAATTCGAGGGCTATGATATGTTTGAAGCGATGATTCAGAGCATTTCTGACGAAACCGCAAAAACAGTGCTTAATGTATCAGTCCAGAAGCAGGTAGAACGCCGTCAGGTGGCAATGCCTCAGATGGCAACGCACGGAGATGGAAGTGTGAAAAAAACACCGGTTCGTTCCGGCGAAAAAGTTGGTCCGAATGACCCATGTCCCTGCGGAAGCGGAAAAAAATATAAAAAATGCTGCAGACCGTAACAGAATGAATGAAATTCAACAGAAAAAGGATGTGATAGATTTGTTAGAATTTGAAGAATTAAAGCTTCGTTTAACAAATTCCAAAGAACAAATTAACGAATTGAGGGATTCACTTTAATGTCGCAAAATTAGAAAGCGAAATTTCGAAGTTGGACCGTCAATCTTCAGAGCCTACCTTTTGGGAGGATTTGGAAAATTCTCAAAAGGTATTGCAAAAGCTCAAGCATTTAAAAGATAAATTGCAGAGCTTTCAAGCTTTAGAGAGCAGTTATGAAGATATTCTGGCGATGATTGAGTTGGCTGAGGATGAACAGGAAGCGGAATCTATGCTGGAGGAAGCTCTTTTTATGGAAAAGGAACTCAATTCCAAGCTGGAGGAAATGCTTTTGGAAACTCTCCTTTCGGGAGAATATGACGGAAATAATGCGATTATTTCCCTCCATTCCGGTGCAGGCGGAACTGAGGCACAGGACTGGGTGCAGATGCTTTACAGAATGTATCTTCGTTGGGCAGAAAAGAAAGGCTATAAAACGGAAGTGCTTGATTATTTAGATGGAGACGAGGCTGGCATTAAGAGTGTCACACTGCTTGTCAGCGGTGTGAATGCCTATGGCTACTTAAAAGCCGAGAAGGGAGTGCACCGTCTGGTGCGGATTTCGCCTTTCGATTCCTCAGGCAGACGTCATACCTCTTTTGCCTCCTTAGAAGTAATGCCCGAGCTTCCTGATGATATTCAAATTGATATCAATCCGGAGGATTTAAAGGTGGATACCTATCGTGCATCCGGAGCAGGCGGTCAGCATATCAATAAAACCGAATCCGCCATCCGTATCACACATATTCCCACGGGAATTGTTGTGTCTTGTCAGAACGAACGGAGTCAGCACAAAAACCGTGATACCGCGATGAAAATGTTGTATGCCAAGCTTCTGGAGCTGCAGCAGCAGGCACATAAGGATAAAATTGACGATTTAAAAGGGGAACAGTTGGATATCGGCTGGGGCAGTCAGATTCGTTCTTATGTGTTTCATCCTTACAGTATGGTGAAAGATCACAGAACCTTAACCGAAACAGGAAATGTTACTGCTGTGATGGATGGAGAGCTGGATCAGTTCATCAATGCTTATCTGAAAGAGCAAGCGAAAGGAAATAAATAATAATGTTTGAAAAATTAGGTTTTTTAGAGCAGAAATATATTGAACTCAACCAAAAAGCGGCAGACCCCTCCATTATCAGCGATCAGGACCAGTTCCGCAGTGTGATGAAGGAAATTTCCGAGTTGGAGCCTATTGTGGAAAAATATCGGGAATATAAGCAGGCACAGCAGGAAATGGCAGATGCCAAAGAAATGATGGATACCGAGTCTGACCACGACCTTCGGGAAATGGCGGAAGCAGAATATTATGATAAGCGGGACCAGAGCGAACAGATTATGGAAGAAATTAAAATTCTTCTTCTCCCCAAAGATGAAAATGACGAGAAAAACGTTATCGTGGAAATCCGCGCAGGTGCAGGGGGTGACGAGGCTGCGCTGTTTGCCGGCGATTTGTACCGTATGTACTCTATGTATGCCATGAATCAGCGCTTCAAAACAGAAGTCATTTCTGAAACAGAAATCGGCATTGGCGGATATAAGGAAATTTCTTTCTCTATTGAGGGGAAAGGGGTATATTCCAAGCTGAAATTTGAAAGCGGTGTTCACCGTGTGCAGAGAATCCCCGAAACGGAATCCGGTGGCAGAATCCACACCTCCACCGTTACGGTTGCGGTGTTGCCTGAGGTAGAAGATGTTGAGGTGGAAATCAACCCCGATGATTTGGAAATTGATACCTACCGTGCATCAGGAGCCGGTGGTCAGCATGTCAATAAAACGGAGTCTGCAATTCGTATTACGCATAAGCCTACCGGCATTGTAGTGGCATGTCAGAACGAACGAAGCCAGCATAAAAACCGTGATATGGCGATGAAAATGCTGCGTTCCAAGCTTTATGATATTAAAATTATGGAGCAGAACAGCAAAATTGCAGCAGAAAGAAAATCTCAGGTTGGTACCGGCGACCGAAGTGAACGAATCCGTACCTACAACTATCCTCAGGGGCGTGTGACCGACCATAGAATCGGGTTGACTATTCAACAGCTTCCCAATATTATGAATGGAAATATCGATGCCTTTGTGGAAGCTTTGATTACGGCAGACCGCAGTGCAAAACTTCTGATGAGCGAAAGCTGATTTTCCTGAAACCTGCAATGGCAGTATAGAATCAGGAAAGAGCGGATTAAAGTTTTTGAAACAATAAAAAAGCTTGTAACATTTTTTGTTACAAGCTTTTTTGTTATTATAACCCGTATTGATTGATGAGTGCATTGTGCTCTGCGTAGGTTTTTGCATAATGGTTGTTACCGTTTTTATCGGTGAAGAAATACAGATAATCTGTGTTAGCAGGGGATAACACCGCTTCGATTGCCAGCATTCCGGGAACGGCAATGGGTGCTGGTGGCAATCCCTCATACCGGTAGGTGTTATAGGGGGAGTCGATTTGGGTATCTGCAACGGAAAGCACTGCTTTTCGCTCTTTTAAAATATATTGCACTGTGGCGCAGGATTCCAGCTTTTTTCCTTGCTGCAGCCGATTGTGAAACACGGAGGCAACCAGCGGAAAATCTGTTTCTTTTCTTGCTTCACGCTCCACAATGGAGGCAAGGGTGATGACTTCTGTAACATCCATATTGAGAGCATCTGCCTTTTTCTGGAATTCGTCTGTCCATTTTGTATTAAAGTGATTGGTCATCATCGTGATAATGGCTTTTGGGGTTGTGCTTTGGGGGATGGCATAGGTGTCCGGGAATAAAAATCCGTTCAGTGCCTCTCCTGTGATGATGTTTCCCTGATTGGTTTGAAACGAATAATTCTCCAATGCCGTATAAAAGTCATTTTCCGAAGAAATCAGTTCGTTTTTCAAAAGCCTTTCAGCAATTTCGCGAACCTCAAATCCCTCTGGAATAGTAATGGTTACCGTTCCCTTTTTAGAATCGGAAATTGCCTTTGAAATCTGCTGGTAAGAATCGTTTTTATGGAGGGTAACCGTTCCAGGATGGATAGTAGTGGAATGGGTATTAAACTGATAAAACAGCTTGAAAAGGTGCTTGCTGAAAATGACCTTTTCTTCCTTCAGCTTGTCTGATAAAACAGACAAATTATCGTTTTCGGAAATGGAAATCTGAATGGTTTCGGCAGAGTTACCCCAACCGAATACATCGTAACAGAAAATTCCGATTATGATAAGAAGTATGGTATAAAAGATAGGATAAATTCGTTTCATAGGCTTTTCACTCCTAAAACAAGAAAACAAAATATGTATACATAAAACAACGGATTGACCAGCAACACCTTTATATAAGATTGCTTTTCTGAACAAAACTCTTCTGATGAGATACAAAAATTTTTATGCTTGGGTAACAGAAGTAATATAAATACCAGTGCGAGAACAAATATCAAAATCAGATATCTGTTAAAAAACGAGGCGATGACCGCATTTTCCAGTGCCACATTCAGAATGGTTGCACAGCAGTTGGTGGCGAAGTGTGTTGTGATACAATACAATAGCGGTGCACCGCCGGCACGGAATACCCCTAACACAAGCCCCACAAGAAAGGTTGCGGGAAAATTGAAGAAGTCGTAGTGTGCCGTTGCAAAAAAGAGGGCGGAAAATATCACGGCAGAAGCCCTGGAATAGCCCCTGATATGGTCAAATACAAACCGCCGGAACAACACTTCTTCAAACACGGCAGGCGCTAAGCAGGCAACTGCAATCTGTGCTGTGTATTGCCATACGGTTTGCGGAATCATCAGGGGAGACGAGGGGACTGTCAGCCCCAGCTTTTTTAAGAAAACAGCCATCACTGCATTACACACAATGCCGATAAACTGAAGCAGAAATCCAACTGCTGCAAAGTAAAGAATCCCGCCTGGCTTGTTGGTTTGCAGTTCTTTTTTTGGTAAATACCGTTCTTTACGGTATAATACCATAACGAACAGACAATTGGCTATCAATTGCTTAAGAAAAACACCGAAGATAGAAAGCCAGAACGAAGCAGCTCCGGTGATTGAGAACAAGGGTATCAGGTAGGGGGTAACCCATCCAAGCAGCCTGGAAACAATTTTCTGAATCACCGGCATACATATGAAAACAATAAAATACCGCATTGCAACTCCTATGATATGAAAAAATTACTCCGAAAGGATTACGCCGTTTTCGATTTCATCAAGCATAGCAACCCGTTCTGCGTGTCTGCCACCCTGAAATTCTGCGGTCAACCAGCTTTCCACAATCATTTTTGCCAGCTCAGGACCAACGACTCTTGCCCCCATGGATAATATATTGGCATTGTTATGCTCCTTTGCGAGCTTTGCGGAATACGGCTCGGAGCACACAACACAACGAACTCCTTTTACCTTGTTTGCAGCAATGGAAATGCCTACACCTGTGCCACAGAGGAGAATTCCTCTGTCACATTCTCCACTGGCAACTGCCATTGCTACCTTTTGTCCGTAAACGGGATAATTGGCGCGGTCGGGTGAATAAGCACCAAAATCTTTATATTCCAGATTGTGCGCTTTTAACACCTCGATTACAGCTTCCTTTAATTCAAATCCTACGTGGTCGTTACCAATTGCTATCATTGTTTTATCTCCTTCTGTTTGGATATCATGTTCATAATATGTTCGTATAATTGTTTGGTGGAATCCGGTTTTTTTAGTATTTTCACATTTTCCAGCATCAGTTCTGTTTTCTTCGGATTCATCATAAGCTGTGCGATGATTTCGTCTGCAGGACTTGTTTTGGAGATTCGCATACAGCATCCAAAATTTAAAAGAAATTCCAGATTTCTTTCTTCTTGTCCCGGAATGGGTTTGGAAATCAGCATAGGCAGCTCTTTTGCCAAAGCTTCCGACACTGTTAGTCCGCCCGGTTTTGTAACAAGATAATCTGCTGCATCCATCAGCTTGTCCACAAAATTGATATAGCCAAAATTGTGAACAGTATGCTTCCAGCGCTTTTTTTGGATTTTTTTATAAAGCTTTTCGTTATTGCCGCAAACGGTAATCAGCTGAAAATCTTCCATAACAGCGTCAATGCTTTGTAAAATTTTATATACATTGCCGAAGCCCATACTTCCGCTCATAACTAAAATGGTGGGGATGTTATCAATCTGTAAGGCTTCTCTTGCAGCTTCCTTGCTTGTCTTTTGACTGAATTTTTGAAAAATGGGAATCCCGATGGGAAGAATCTGTTCCTTTCGGATTCCTTTTTTTATCAGGGAGGGAATCATAAATTCGTTCGGGGTGACATAATAATCCAAACGGGTAGATTCCCAATAGGGATGCGCTTTAAAATCGGTGATAATACCGACGGTGGGGTAGTAGTAACCTTTTTCGGCAAGGTAGCTCATCAGAATCGCAGCGAACACGTGCGTGCAAACCACCGCATCAGGAGCAGCTTCCTCCAGATATCTTGCCATTTTGTGATGAAATAATGTGTTGGTTAATTGAAATAAGGTGGCGTAATGATCTGTTTTGTCTGCTTTTTCTGCCAGACGGTACATCTTCCCGTAAAGCTTGGGAGAATACTTGGTGGACACCAGATACCCGTGAGACACCATGTCCTTCATAGCGGGACTTAAGTATTCGTAGCAATCGAGCTGGGTAACCTGATGAGCGTTTTCTTCAAAATAATTTGCCACAGCCAGCCCGGTCTGGTGGTGTCCCTGACCGGCGGTAATGGATAAAATCAATAACTTCATATCAAACCCTCTTATTTTCCGGAAGATGATTTTAAAACTTCGCGACACATTCTTTTTGCCAATACGGGAATGCGTGCCAGTGCATAAGCATCTTCACAGGCAGGCTTTTGAGCACTTAATCCGAAATGACCGCAGCCGAATTCTTCCTCGGCATCGGTGACAATGCTGAAGCCCAGCACCATACAGCAATCCTGTATGGAACGAAGCGTTGACTGCTGACCGCCGTATTTAGTTGCACCTACACTGACTGCACAGGCAGGTTTGCCTAAAAATGCTTTTTTCCCACGGGCATCTCTGGTTTTGTCAAAGAAGCATTTGAGCTGTGCCGACATACTTCCGAAATAAACAGGACTTCCGAAAACGATGCCGTCTGCCTCCATACATTTTTGCAAAACCGCTTCCATTTTCGTGCCTTGATAACAGGATTGGTTACAAGGAGAGGAGCAGCAGACACAATAGGGGATTTTCAAATCCGATAATGCTTCCTGAATGGTTATCAATTCAAAGCTGACTCCGTTTTTTTCAATTTCAGCTCCCAGACGGGAAAGTAACTCATATGTATTTCCGCTTGCATTGGGGCTGCCGTTAATAGCGATAATTTTTTTCATAAAAACATCCTTTCCTGATGGATTACATTATAAAATATATGCCGAAATTTTAACGAGTTGCCAGGGAAAGGGCAAAAAATCGGCAATGGAATGGAGTTATGTTTCAATTATATAACAATTTGATTAAAAAGTAAAGTTTTTTTTTTGATTTATATTTACTTTTTACGAAGTTTGTGCTACAATGTAATCGTATAAAAATATACAGACATTTAACGGAGGTACTTATGAAAATTTTAGTTACCGGCGGTGCCGGATATATCGGAAGCCACACCGTGTTATTGCTGTTGGAAAACGGCTATGATGTGGTGGTGGTAGACAACCTTTGCAACAGCAGTTTTGAATCGTTGAAGCGCGTGATGGAAATTACCGGAAAAACTGTTGATTTTTACGAATGTGATATTAACGATTACAATCAGCTGGATCAGATTTTTTCTCAGCACGATATCAACTCTGTGATTCATTTTGCAGGCTTGAAAGCAGTTGGGGAATCAGTTTCTATTCCGCTTAAATATTATGAAAACAACCTGACCGGAACTTTCACCTTACTGGAGGTTATGAAAAAACACAACGTGAAGAAAATGGTGTTTTCTTCCTCAGCAACCGTATACGGAGACCCGTATAAAGTTCCCATTACAGAAGATATGCCCAATTCTGCTACCAATCCTTACGGCAGAACCAAGCTGTTTTTAGAACAGATTTTATCCGATGTGTATGTATCCGACCACGAGTTTTCCATTTCCTTGCTTCGTTACTTTAATCCCATCGGTGCACATAAGAGCGGCAGAATCGGGGAAAATCCGAAGGGCATTCCCAACAACCTGATGCCTTACATCACCCAGGTAGCATCCGGAAAGCTTCAGCAGCTCAGTGTCTTTGGCAGTGATTATAACACCCACGACGGAACCGGTGTCAGAGACTATATTCATGTTATGGACTTGTCTATGGGGCATCTGAAAGCCATCGAATATATTCAGGATAAAACCGGTGTGTTTGTGCATAACTTAGGTACCGGCACAGGCTACAGCGTGTTGGATTTGGTAAAAGCCTTTGAAGAAGCCAACGGCATCAAAGTACCCTATCGGTTGGTTGACCGTCGTCCCGGAGATATCGCAGAATGTTATGCAGACCCGTCCAAGGCAAAAGAAGAGCTTGGCTGGGTAGCAGAAAGAGATATCGTGGATATGTGCCGCGATGCGTGGAACTGGCAAAAACAAAATCCCAACGGTTACGAGGAGTAAATCACAGCATTGTTAATAAAATTTTAAATATAAATTTCGGAGGATTTTCGCTATGGCAAAAAAAGTTTTATCATTTGTTCTTTGCGTCATGATGATTATGAGCACCGTTGCATTTGGTGCATCTTTTCAGGATGTTACCAAAGAAAGCCACAGCTGGGCATACGATGCAATCTACGATATGGCAGATAAAGGCATCATCAATGGTATTTCCGCCACTGAGTTTGCACCGGATGTGAATGTTACCAAAGTGCAGGCAATGCTTCTCATTGCAAGAATTTTGGGCTATAATACCACTTCTGTTACTGACAATATTAACAGCATTTATTCTGTTTACGAAGAAGATTTGTCTTCTTTAACCACCATTTATAAGAAAGAGCTTGCATACTTAATTTTCAGAGATGTTTTCACCGTGGACGAAATTCTTGATACAAAGCTGGAAGCAACTTTGTCCCGTGAAGAAGCTGCATTGTATATCACCAAAGCGGCAGACGGCGTGGAAGATATGAAAAATATTTCTGTTGTATTGAATTCTTACGCAGATGATTCTGATATCAGTGAATCTTTCAGAAAAGCAGTATACTATGTAAGAGATAAGGAGCTGATGAACGGCACCGGTGATAATAAATTCTCTCCCAAAGCAACCGTAACCCGTGCACAGATGGCAACCTTGCTGTATCGTATGATGCAGAATATTGACATTACCATCACCAAAGGGACTATCGACAGTGTCAATGTATCAGAAAATACTGCAAAAATCTTTGTGGTAACCAAAACCTATGATATCGACTCTGATGTAAGAATCAGAAACCGCGGAGAAGAAATTGCACCCAGAGAGTTGTTCAAAGGTGCAAATGCAGTGGTTTCTATGGTAGATAATAAAATTGTTTCCATAGATACCTTTTTTGAAAAACCGGAAGTGGTTTCCACCGTTGACGGCGAAGTGAGAAGCGTGCAGACTGCAAATCAGACCGTTCAGCTGAGAAATCCTGATACCACTTTGGTAAGCACTTATGAAATGGCTGAAAATGCAGTTGTGATTATCAACGGTGTAGATAGCTCTTTAGCAAATGTCAGAACCGGAGATTATGCAGTGCTTGGACTCAATAAGTATAATAAAATTGTTTCCCTGACTGTGTCCGAAGCAAATGAAAAACTGTCTGATGTAACCATTTCTGATATTATCATTGACGATACCTATGTTACTTTGGAACTGAAAGACAGCTTAGGCAATGTAGAATCTTATTCCATCAATTCCAATAGCCTCAGCATTAAGAAAAATGGTACAAAGGTTGAGTTTTCTTCTCTGGGAGTTGGAGACAAGCTGTCCAGCGTTATTTTGAAGTATAACAGAATTACAGAAATCGAAGCATTTTCTCAGATTAAATCCACCTCCGGCACTATTTCCGAAATCCGTATTTCTTCCGAGTCTTCCGTAACTTTGATGGATGGTAACGTGCCCAGCACCTTTGCAATCGGAAAAGATACCAAATTTTATGTATTTGGCGATGTTGCCACTATTTACGATTTAAGACTGGCACAGTATGCAAAAGTTACTTTAGACGGTGCAACCGTTTCTAAAATCGAAGTTTCCACCCAGTCTCAGAATGCGAATGCTACCGGTGTTGTTCAGTCTGTAAACACCACTGCAAACCTGATTACCGTTCTGAATACTGACGGAAATTCTGTTGTAATCTATGTAAGCAATACAAAAACC
This sequence comes from Clostridia bacterium, assembly GCA_017936745.1. Classification (GTDB taxonomy): domain Bacteria; phylum Bacillota; class Clostridia; order UMGS1840; family UMGS1840; genus SIG452. The sequence goes on along the minus strand of JAGBEY010000016.1, from coordinate 11,857 downwards.
AAAATCATCGACAACAATTCTACCAGTGCTGTTTCCAAAACCCTGAGAGATATCAAAGTTGGAGACAACATTACTTGTATCGGTGTATTGTCTAACGGTGTATTCGAAGCACAGACCATCGTTATCACCAAATAATTTGTTTCTTGTCTGATAAAACCGCAGTCAGAACGATGTTCTGATTGCGGTTTTTCTTATTTTATTTGACATTGTTTGCAATATGTGCTATACTTAATTGTAAAATAAGGAATCGTATGTCAATGTCCGTATAGAAAATAAAGATACATTCGGAGGAAAGATATGTTACAGAATTCTTGGAAACAATCACTGAAAATGGGAATAATATCAGGGGCAATTTCCTTTGGAATATATATTCTCTGGTTTTTGGTTCTGATTGGATTGGGAACAAATTGGAACGGAATTTTATTGAGTGAAACACCGACCCTGTTTAGTTGGGAAATAGCAGCTGTTGCAGGGCTGATTTTAATTTCTCTCGTTCCTGTTTGCACCCTTCGTTATGAAAAAATAAAATTTCTTTTTGCTTATATTCCGATTAGCCTGTTTACATTGTTTTGGTTGTGTGGTTCTGCTTTGGCAATCTGGTTTACCATCAGTCCCGGCTGGTGTCCCTTTGTCGGGTGGGATTCCCTTTATTTTTTCATTACCATACTACCGGTGGGTTCCGTTGTAGGAACTCTTGTGGCAATGGGAATCCATCTGCTTAACAGAGATTAAAACGGGGGAGGTATTGCTGGTATGATAACATTTAACAATGAATGGGATATCGTATTAAAGGGAGAGTTTGACAAGCCCTATTATCAGACACTCCGCAGCTTTTTGGTGGAGGAATATTCACATCACACTGTCTATCCCAATATGTATGATATTTTTAACAGTTTAAAGCTGACCTCCTACACCGATGTAAAAGCAGTGATTCTCGGGCAGGACCCTTATCACGGAGAAGGGCAGGCACACGGGTTGTCTTTTTCGGTAAAGCGTGGAGTTGCCATTCCGCCGTCACTGATGAATATTTATAAAGAATTACATAATGATTTAGGTTGCACCATCCCCAGCCACGGTTTTTTGGAAAAATGGGCAAAGCAGGGCGTGCTTCTTCTGAACAATGTATTGACGGTTCGGGCAAATCAGCCAAATTCTCATAAGGGCTGCGGTTGGGAAATTTTTACCGACCGTGTGATTTCTCTGCTGAACAACAGAGAAAAACCGATTGTATTTATACTTTGGGGAGCAAATGCGAAAGCCAAAGAAAGCCTGATAACCGCACCGCATCATTTGGTGCTGAAGGCTGCTCACCCAAGTCCGCTGTCTGCCTATAACGGATTTTGGGATTGTAAGCATTTTTCTCAGACCAATAAATTTTTGCGTATGACAGGGCAGACTCCCATCGACTGGCAGATTGATGATACTCCCGAACGATTACCCGATTTTTTAGTGTAATTTCAGCAGTTTCAGGCTGGATTGGATTCGTTCATTCAGCCTGAAACCTTTCCGTTCAAAAAAAATAAAAAAAATTAGAAAAAAGTATTGACAAATCGAAAGTTATATATTATAATATCATTTGTTGGCTGCCGTAGCTCAGTAGGTAGAGCGCATCCTTGGTAAGGATGAGGTCATGGGTTCAACTCCCATCGGGAGCTCCAGAAAAAGCGACTTGTTTCGACAAGTCGCTTTTTCAATGAAATTTGCCTTTGGCAAGTGAAATAGCTTCGCTATGAAATACACTCCGTGTATGAAATATTGCTACGCAATATGAAAAGGCAAATTTTATTTCACATTTTTCTGAAAGAAAAATATTTCATAATCCGTCAGGATTATTTCATATCAACGAAGTTGATATTTCATTCAATGTCAAATAGCTTAATCATTCTGCTGTCCCAAAGAAGAGCACTTGCAAATTGCAAGTGCTTTTTTTTTTGAAATCAATCCTTTTTTTATTATTTTCATAATAGACTTGTCAGTTTTTAAAAAGGTGACCGGTGGAGAATCAGGCATCAGTCAGGGTGGCTTTGCAGATTGCAAAGTCTATTTTTTTATTTTTGAAATCGTTGACTTTTTCTTTCGTTTATGATACCATAAACTTGTTATCATTCACAAGTCTGACACACAAATCATATAGTATTATGGTAACATAAAATATAGGGAGAGAGTACAGAATGAAACCAATCGTGATTTATAAATCAAAATACGGTTCCACCAAAGCCTATGCACAATGGATTGCTGAGGAATTATCTTGCGAAGCCATAGAAAACAAGGGCTTGAAGGCTGAGGATTTAAGCGATTATGACACCATTATTTACGGTGGTGGGCTGTATGCAGAGGTCATCGCAGGAGTGACTCTCATTACCAAAAACATATCCAAATTAGAGGGGAAGAAGCTTGTGGTCTTTACCACAGGTATCACACCGCTTGATTGTCGTGATTATTATGATAAAATGGTGATGGAAAAAAATTTCAAGGGCGATACACAAACCAAAGTTAAGGTGTTTAACTTTATGGGGAAAATGTTGATGAGTGAGCTGTCGCTGGTTCATCGCACTGCTTTAAAGGCATTGAAAAAGCTGATGAGCGAAAAAGAAAACCCTTCTGAGATGGAACGTCTCTTGGTTACATTGTGTGATTGTGACGGTGATTTTACCGACCGTAAGGCAATCAAAGAATTGTTAGATTATGTAAAAGAATAGGAGAATAGAAATGTCACATCAATATTTTGTTTGTTTATATGGAGGAGCGTCAGAAACAATTTCGGAGGCTCATAAGAATGCAATCGAAACCTTAGGAGCAACCTTAGCAGAAAAAGGCTTTTCCTTAGTGTATGGAGCAGGTGCAACCGGCTGTATGGGGGCAATTGCCAGAGGCTTCCGAAAAAATGATGGCTATATTATGGGGGTCACTCCGCGTTTTATGGGTGAATTTGAAACCATTTTTAATTGTGACAACACCCTTTTGGTGGATACTATGGCAGAACGGAAAACACTGATGGAAAAGCATGCGGATGTATACCTTATCGCTCCCGGCGGAATCGGAACAATGGACGAATTTTTCCAGATTCTTACTCTGAAATATTTACAGCAGATGGATACTCCCATTGTGGTTCTGAATCTGGATGGTTTCTATGATAGCCTGATTGCTTTGCTGCACGATTTAATCAGACAAGGTGCAGCAGGAGAAAAAATTCTGAAGCTGTTCGACGTGGTGGACAGTATTGACGATGAAAAACTAAGCGACATTCTGTGTAAGGTTCATCAGAATGGATAATTTAATGAAATCATTTTTGTCAGGAATGTTGGCGTTTGCAATTTTTTTCTTATGCACAGCTTGTTCTGTTGAACAGCCGCCAGCTATAGCAGAATTAAAGGATTATCCTCGCGAAGTACATACTGTTCTGGCAGACACTATTCTCCGTGATTATAACGGGAAGTTTCCACCATCGGAGTATACTGCTTCCGGGCATATCATTTTAGGCAACGAAGAAAAAGCAGGGGATGTTTATTTCTATTTGCTGGCATCCTATGGGGTATATGCTGACAAGGACGGGGAGCTTACGAAGCTTGCAGGCATTGATGCAATGCCTGCAGTTGTGGTGGTATCTGCCGATGAACAAGGCGTGATGACGGCACGGGGAAGTTATCCCCGGGATACAGAGGAAATCCGAGCTGTTTTTCCGCGTCAGTTTACAGACCGTGTAACAGATATCGGAAAAAATGATATTGATACTCTGGCAATATTAGAAATGCAAAATGTAATTTCACAATGCGAAAAAAATAAACCAATCACGGAGTAATCTATGCTTACATTCAGAAAAGCACAAGAAACAGATATTGAAAGAATCTGGGAAATTTATTTAGAAAATCATATCTTGGAAGAAGAAGGGAAAGCAGTCATCGGTTGGAACCGGAATATTTATCCCACCCGTAAAACAGCCGAAGAGGCATATTTGCGAAACGATTTATTTGTATCGGAGGACGAAACAGGGGTGGTGGGTACTGCTGTTATCAATCACGAGCAAATGGACGTATACCCATTGGGAAACTGGCAGTATGATGCTCCGCCGGATAGGGTTATGGTACTGCACACTCTTGTGATTTCCACCAGAGCTTCAGGAAAGGGCTATGGCAGGAAATTTGTCGATTTTTATGAGCAGTATGCCCTGGAAAACGAGTGTCCTTATCTTCGGATGGATACTAATGAACGAAATGTCCGTGCCAGAAATCTGTATCGAAAACTGGGCTACCGTGAAATTGGAATTGTGCCTTGCACCTTTCATTCCATGACGGGCATCAATATGGTGTTATTGGAAAAGAAACTTTAAAAAAGAGGAATATGCTATGAAAATTGTAATACAAAGAGTGTCAGAGGCAAGTGTTTCTATTGATGGTAACATCAAAGGAGCCATTGGGAAAGGGTATCTTCTTTTGATTGGCATATCCAATGAGGATACCCGGGAAATTGCAGACAAGCTTCTCACCAAAATTGCGAAGCTCCGCATTTTTGAAGACGAAAACGGAAAAACCAATCTAAGTATTTCGGATGTGGGTGGTGAGGTTCTGGCAGTTTCTCAGTTCACCTTGTATGCCGACTGTAAAAAAGGCAACCGTCCCAGCTTTATCGGTGCAGGTGCACCCGATATGGCGAAGGAACTCTATCATTATATGCTGGACAAGTGCAAAGAGCTGTTCGGGCAAGTGGAATGCGGTGAATTTGGTGCCGATATGAAAGTATCTCTTATCAACGACGGCCCGTTTACCATTGTGTTGGATAGCAGAGAAGTTTTGTAATAACCATTGCTAGGAGGAATATCATACAATGAATTCATATTTGATGATTGTTGTTGCAGATTTTTTTCTTGCAACCAGTTTTGTTTTTCAAAAAAAGTATCAAAAGACAGCAGGCACAACACTCAAAGCGGGGTTAACCTATAACACCTGGATGGGAATATTTTGCGCCGTTATGTTTTTCGTGATGAATAATTTTCGTATCAATCTTACTGCATATTCCGTGATGATGTCGGCATTTTCTACCATTACGGGGATGTTATATGTTTTTATCGGATTTAAAATTCTGGAAATGGGGAATGTGGCTCATTACACATTTTTCCTTATGTCGGGCGGTATGGTACTTCCATACATTTTTGGGGTTTTATTCTTAAACGAAGAATTAACTCTCTTGCGCACCATTGGTCTCGTAGCGATTGTTGCGGCAATTGCTATTTCTAACACCGGAGAGAAAAAGCTCGGCAGAAAGCCACTTTTATTATGTATTGCGGTTTTTGTTTTAAATGGATTGTGTAGTATCGTTAGTAAATTGCATCAAATTAGCCCTGCAAGCGAGCTGATTACATCCTCTGATTATGCCTTTCTTGTAGTGGTTTGGAAAGTGGTTCTGTGCTCAATATCCTTGCTTGTAATCGGAAAAAGATGTCCCGGTGAAAAAATTGTAAAGCTGCCGATGAAAACAGCAATTTGGGTCATTCTGTTTGCGGCAGTTTCAGATGGACTCTCTTATGTATTGCAATTGGCTGGTGCATCAACAGTTCCTGCCTCAGTGCTCTTTCCGATGGTAACAGGAGGTTCCGTGATATTAACTTCTCTTGCCGGAACACTAGTGTTTCAGGAAAGACTTTCCGGGAGACAGGTGTTAGGTATTATCATCTGCTTTGCTGGTACATTGTTGTTTTTATAACAGATATTAAAGGTTTTTAATAGGATACGGAGGGGTTGCTGTTGAATAAACATTTTTTATTGTTTGATGTAGACCGTACACTGCTTGATTTCAAAAAATCTGAACAAATTGCCCTGAAAAAATCACTGGAGGATTTTTCCTTTTCCTACAGTGAACAGATTCGTGCCCGATATGAAGCCATCAATCAATACTATTGGGAAGAATTTGAGAAAGGGAAAATCGAGAAGTCCAAATTTTTATCGGCACGATTTGACGATTTATTCCGGGAATTTGGTTTTTCGGGAGACAGTGTGGCATTTGACCGTTACTATCGTAATGAGCTTTCTAAAATCGCAGAGTTAATTGACGGGGCGGACAAGCTGTTGATTCGTTTGAAACAAAAAGGCTTTCAAATTTATTATGTCACCAACGGTACCCGTGAGGTGCAGTGGCCAAGGCTCAGAAAATCAGGACTTGAATCATTGGCAGACGGCATTTTCATTTCCGAAGAAATCGGATTTCAAAAGCCGGAAAAAGCCTATTTTGAGATTGTATTTTCCAAAATTTCGGACTTTAACAAAGAAGAGGCAGTCATCATCGGCGATTCTCTCACCTCGGATATACAAGGCGGTTTGAATATGGGGATTGATACTGTTTGGTATAATCCGACCGGAGAAGAAAATACCCTTGGTATCCCCGTTACTTACGAAATTTCCGATTTGCGGGAACTGGAATCTCTTTTATAACAGAATCAGGAGGCAATGCTATGAAAAAAATTATTTCAATACTTGGTATCATTTGTATGCTTGTTTCATTGTGTGTGCCTGCATTGGCGGGAGATATTCCGGAAGCTTTTAGCTATGAAGACGATGCGAAAGTCTTTATCGGAACGCTTGTGGATTTTGCAGACTCCAAAGAAGAAAATCGTTCCGATGTGAAAGAGGTGACTGTGCTTCCTGTTTTAAAAATTAAAGGGGAAGTGGAGGTTCAGGTGGAGCAATCCTATCCGGTCTGCTATTTTTCAAAAAATACTCCTAAAAAGGGAGCAGAATATTTCTTTGGCTTTCTTCCCGGGGATGTGGTTTATGCCTATGAGGTCAAAAGCCGTACAGATGGGGAAATCGTCTTACAGATTACCGATGAATTTTCCGAACGGATTCAAGCGTACTTAGAGGAAGGCTTATATGAAATGTCAGAAATTGCCCGTGTGAATGTGGGAAGAAAAATCACTTTAAGTGAATATATGGAAACCAGTCGTGAGATTGCTGAAAAAGTCACGATTTCCTTAAACGGTGTGGAGTATGATATCAATGTAGACCGTTTTTTTAAGTTTTCCGACAATGTGTTGATTACCGACGTGAAAAATACCATTTTAAAAAGAATGGGAGCTGAGGATTGGGAAGACGATATGCTTTACATTACAGTAACACACAGGCAGGACACCTTGTATGACGGCTTTTCCAAAACAGCTTTCGCCTCGGTATCTCGGTTTTGCGAGGTGGATCACTACCATCAGATGATGGGAAGACTCCCCGGTTGCGATTTTACCATGAAATGGGAGGATTTAGCAACCTTGTATGAGTTTCTTCCGTATGGAGTACAAAAAGAACTGTATGCAAAAAATACGGGAGAAACTTCGCCAATCACTTCCTTGTGGATTCCCGCACTGTCAGTTGCCGTAGGCGTGATTGCGGTATTGGGAGTTGTGGGTTGTATCAGATACCGGAAAAAGAAATAATATATGAAAACAGGCTGAATCCGAGTAGGATTCAGCCTGTTTTGTTGTATCACTAAAAAACAACAACAGTTTCGATGATTTTCATTTGAGCTATTGCTTCGTTATCACTTCTTACAGCCGCAGTCGTTCATATAGAATTTTTTGGTTCGCATTCACCCGGCGTTGATAAATCTATACAGGAATGTTACTACCTGTGCTCTGGTGCAATTTGCATCGGGGCTAAAGGTGGTAGTGCTTGTTCCGCCTTTACGCTGCACAGAAATACCGGGCAAGGCAGCTCTCATTTCATTTTTCTGCATTTTAGCACCTTCTTTTTAGAATTAAACATGCCTTGATTCCGTTTGATTTCATTTTATAGTTGGTTGTAACTCTGATATGAGCTTCATACTCATTACCTTCCTCAAAGACAGAGTCTTCAACCGCAAGGTCTTTTCCGGCAGTTACGTTTTTCCAACAAACTCCCCATTTTTCAACTTCTGTAGATGACATCACAGGATAATAGTATTCACTAAACCATACCGTAATATAATCCGGAGTGGCTCCCACTTTGGGTTTTTCAAGATCATAGAGATAGATAGATTGCACTATATCATTAACGAGTTCATCATCGCGCAGGGTGAGCGGAAGATTCTCGCTATTCTTTTTAAGCGGACCATAACAGCTTTTAACAAAACCTGTTCTCCACACATTGGAGAAATAGCCTGAGTCGCTTGGCGTGTGTCCGTTTATGGTAATTTTGCTTTGGTCAAAATTACCATTTTCATCTTTGGTAAAATCATATCCGTCTTTTGCCTGCATACGGAAATAAATTTCGTAATAGTGTCCTTCTTCAAATGTATCGTATGCTTCAAGATGTTCTCTCGTACTCTTATCAAAATAGGAAAGTTCTGTTACCTCCCAATCCACATTGCCATTTTCCGCATAGCCTTTAAAAAACGGAGTAGAGCCAACTTCCGGTTCGACAATGTTGAAATTTACAGCACCAATCTCACCTATACAATCATAACTGATATAATATCCCCGACGATCCTCTCCAAATCCGTCAATAGGTAATGCATTTGAACCGTTTATGGTGACAGAATAATCCTTGTTTGTATTATCAAGCTTGTACCCGGCTTCAGGCTCAATAAATACGCTGAGTCCATATTCGTGACCGACCGTAAAGGTTTCTCCCTTTTTCATATTATGATTTGCGGTTTCGTCATCCCATTCTATACCGTTAATAGCATTTTTATATACATCTTTAAGGTCAGGAATACGAGTCATGAGTCTAACGCCCTCACCTGTAAGTTTTGCATCGTAGGATACAGTTTCACCTGCCTTTGGTTTGGATATTTCTATTTCAACTCTGCCAACCGGTTTTGCCTTCTCAACCGCTGGGAATGTATAAGACACAACAACCATTGCCCATCGTTGATATTCATAAGCTTTTCCTGCTTCTGCAGTTTTTCCATTTATGGATGCCTTTACATCTGTTGTTGTAGTAGTAGAGGCAAACTCATATCCGTTATTCGGTTCCAGCCACACACTTACTGTGTAACTGTGTCCACTTTCAAAAGAATCGCCTGCTTCCAGGAATCTTTCGTCGGTTTCGTCATACCATTCCGGCTGGCTGAAAATTGTATATGTAGCATTTGATGGCAGACTTGCAAAACGGTCATACGGTGCACCGTCTACAGGATCATCAATACCAAGCACAACTACAGACTGGATATAATCTGTCGCAAAAACAGCTGTAGGAATCATTGATGCTATCATGACTACGCTTAATAAAACAGTTACAATTTTTTTCATTTTCATCATTATCACCTGATTATTTTTGATATAAAGAACATAGCGGGCTGATAAGATTGTCCCAAAGCATTACCCTGATATCTGGATAATCTGCCAATGGCTTTTGTGTGTTGTAGCTTGCTTTTCCTCTGGTAAAATGCAAGGGTGCAATCTCTACAGCTTCCAATTTTCCAAACGAATCGTAGCCTGCAATATACAGCGTGTAATCTCCCGCTTCGGGACAGCACACGGTGATATAGCTGCTGGAGTTCTGACAGTCGGTAATTTCAAAATCCTTGACAGGAATTACTTCCAACTGTGCATAACCTGCCAGATAGATTCCGCTGGAAGAACTTGCATAGGCATAAAGGGTGTAATCAAACATCTCATATCTTGCCTTTTCGATGACAAGGGTTGCCGTGCTTTCGCCGGTTTCGCTGTCTGTTTCAAAGGACGGGATGAACGAGGATTCCGGAAATGCTTCACGCAGTTCATCTATGCCATAAGCTATCGCAATTCCGTCCTCGTCAGGCTTTTCGAACCTCCATTCCGCATCTGTCATATTCATTGCCTGAATGGTATATGTCAGACTGTCGCCATCCAGGCAGCTTGCGGGTTCCAGCTCCTTGGTGATTTGGGGCCTGATTTCCTTTCGGGTAAACGGAAGCACATTTTCCGGATTGAATTCCGTTGTGTCTATGGCGTTGCTCATTTCATAGCCCACAAAAATTTTATTTACGCTTGCTTGGGTGACATTATGGAAGGTAACGGTTGCTTTATAAATTCCCGAAGGCATCTTCTGATGAGTCTCTGTGTAGGTGAATCCCGATTCTTCGGCAAAGTCTTCGAGGTTATAAAAGCTTGCACTGCCGCTTCCTCTGTCTACTACCATCCAGGTGAGTCGATCCGCGTAGTCTGCCCAGATGATAAAGGTGGCATCGCCGCCCTCTTCATATTCTCCGCCGCTAAAGACGCGAACGCTCGGAGCAGCGCCGAAATACATATTTCTTGTCGATGTCTTTTTTTCAGTACCGTCTATGCCTGTAATGACACAGTAAAGACTGATCTTGCAGGGCTCCTTCATCATAATTCTTAAGGTTTCGGACTGATACCCTTCAATTCCGTCAATCATGGACGTGAATACATTATCTCCGAAGGGGATTTTCCCAAAGGTATCATCTATCATATACCACTGATAGGATTCGGCGTGATTGGCCTTCACCGTCATTTCTGCCCATTCTCCCGGTTCTACTCTGCACATGGCAGGCTGCGTGACAATTGACGGTGGATTAGGCGCTTCGACTGTGATTTCATAGGTGTTATAGAAAGTCATACCCGAACGGGTGTCATCAATGCTGATTACCTCAATCCCCGCTTGGACCGAAACAGTCAGGTCGGGATAGTTACCATAGTAGACCTCCACGTAGTCCTGCCCGTATCCGGAATACCTATCCTCAAAAACGTAAATAAAAGGATTAATATAAATCCTGGTGCCGAGATAGTCGGGAATGGTGTAGGTTACTGTGAAGTGATCAATCTGACTGGTATTGCGGGTAAGATATGTTGTTTGTCCGTCGGTAGCCGGTGTTGTTTCAAGGTTAATTAAGTTTTCTCCAATTACCATCATCCAGAAGTCATGGCAGTTTGCTTCATCAAAAGTTACATTATCCGGCTTAAGAATATAGTTATGGTAGCCGTCATCAATGGTAATATGAACAAAAGAGTCTTCGCTGATCATTGTGTCAAGTGTTCTTTCTTTCAGCTCGGCAATCGGGTTACCGAATGCACATTCCACCCCGCTTCTGCCGATATATCCGATTGCACCTTCAAACACACCGCCGTTGATGGTGGGGAAGGTCAGCTTTTCAATCACATCTTCGCCGGCGTAAGCCTCACTCAAAGCGCTGAAAAAATGATGAATAGAATATCCTGAAGAATTAAACAGACCGCCGTTGATGGTAAGATTCATAGGACTTACACCAACCGTGGCGCTACCATTGTAACAGCAAGTGCCGAAAGCTGTAAGCTCTCTGTCACTGACACCGTAAGTTCCCCATTCATCTCCCGGCATTCCATAATCAAAGCCAAGGTCATAGGCACAGAAGGAACCTCCGTTGATTTCAATGGTACCCACACGGTCAGCTATCACAGTACCGCGATAATTGCAACTCTTGTCGTCGGTACCCATACCCACTTGAACAATACGCGTTCTAAGTCCATAAGTTCCTCCGTCGACAGTAAGCTTACAAACCGGATTAACATATAAAGTGTATGGAACCTTCCTCCTGTTGATTATCGCCTCTGTGACATACAATGCCGAAATCTCCGAATCTGTATCACGGTATATCTGTACTTAAATCTATCGAAAGGAGCATAAAAATGGATAATCAAAGAAAAAACCGAACTTATCTTTGTATTGACTTGAAATCGTTTTATGCTTCTGTCGAATGTATAGAACGAGAGCTTGATCCACTTAAAACTAACCTTGTTGTTGCGGACAGTTCACGAACTGAAAAGACAATCTGCCTTGCTGTCACACCGAGCCTTAAAGCTCATGGTGTTTCAGGCCGTGCAAGATTGTTTGAGGTTGTTCAGAGGGTTAAGGAAGTAAACCGTCAAAGAAAATGGAAAGCTCCCGGAAAAGAATTTACCGGAGAATCATACGATGTT
>JAGBEY010000015.1 GCA_017936745.1 Clostridia bacterium | reverse complement strand
TGACGCCAATGGTATCGTTCATGTAAGTGCAAAAGATTTGGGCACCGGTGCAGAACAGGCAATCACCATTACTGCATCCACCAATCTGTCTGAAGCTGACATTGACAAAGCGGTAAAAGAAGCAGAACAGTTTGCAGCAGAGGATAAAAAGAAAAAAGAAGCCATTGATGTAAAAAATCAGGCAGATACCATGGTATATCAGAGCGAAAAAACCTTAACCGATGCAGGTGATAAGCTTTCTGCAGAGGAAAAAGCAGGGGTTCAGGCTGAAATTGACAAATTAAAAGAACTCTTAAAAGGTAACGATACCGAAGCAATCAAAGCAGGTACCGAAGCCTTAACCAAAAAAATGTATGAAGTTGCTTCCAAGCTGTATCCCCAGGGCGGTGCAGATATGGGTGCTGCTCCCGGTGCAGATGCAGGCGCACAGACTGATGACGGTGCTTATGAAGCAGACTACACCGTGGTAGACGAAGATAAGTAATTTTAAAAAACGGGTGTATTTCCGACAGCAAAAGCTGTCGGAAATACCTATGTAAACGGAGAGAACTATGGCACAAAAAAGAGATTATTATGAAGTGCTGGGCGTTTCCAAGGATGCCAGTGAGGCGGAGCTGAAAAAAGCATACCGCCAGGTGGCTAAAAAATATCATCCCGACTTAAATCCCGACAATAAAGAGGCGGAAGCCAAATTCAAAGAAGCAAACGAAGCCTATGAGGTGCTGTCCGATTCCCAAAAGCGGAAGCAGTATGACCAGTTTGGTCACGCTGCCTTTGAAAACGGCGGAGCCGGCGCAGGCTATGGTGCTTACAGTGATTTTGGCGGCTTTTCCGATATTTTTGATAACATCTTTGGCGGTGGTTTTGGCGGCTTTGGCGGCGGTTCCAGAAGAAACGGGCCGCAAAAAGGCAGAGACCTGCAAAAGAGTGTCACCATTACCTTTATGGAAGCGGCGTTTGGCGTAAAAAAAGAAATTTCTATACTGAAAAATGAAAAATGCGAGGAATGTGGCGGCAGCGGTGCGGCAAAAGGGACTTCTCCCGAAACCTGTCCCGTTTGTCACGGAAGCGGTAAGGTAACCCAGACCCAGCGGACTCCCTTTGGTGCATTCCAGACTTCGGCTGCTTGTTCCCATTGCGGCGGAACCGGTCAGGTGATTAAAGAGCCCTGCAAAAAATGCGGAGGCTCCGGTCAGGTTCGGAAAACCAAAACTCTGGAAATCAACATTCCCAAGGGAATTGATGACGGGCAGACCTTAACCGTAAGAGGAGAGGGCGAACCCGGCAAACGAGGCGGCCCCAACGGAGATTTATACTTAGAAATCCGGGTGCAGCGGGATAAAATCTTCCAGCGTGACGGCTACGATGTATATGTGGAATTGCCCATCACTTTTGCGGAAGCAGCACTGGGTGCAAAATTGGTGGTTCCCACCCTGGACGGGAAAATTGAACTCACCGTTCCTGAGGGAACTCAGCCGGATGCGAAATTTGTGCTGAAAGGCAAAGGGGTTCCTTATCTTCGCGGAACGGGCAGAGGCAATCAGTATGTGATTGTGAAGCTGGAGGTTCCCAAAAAGCTTTCTCAAAAACAAAAAGATTTACTGAAAGAATTTGACGGCACTTGCGAGGGGTCGACTCATTCTAAGAAAAAATCCTTTATGGAAACGTTAAAGGATATGTTCAGCTGAAATATGAGTGGTAACTGTACCTGATTTGGTATGGTTACCGCTCTTTTTTATTGTGTATCCCACCGAGAAAAGAGAATCCGCTTGATTTCCCCAGAAAAACTTTAAAAAATCTGAAAAAATTCAAAAAAACACTGGAAATTCGGAAATTGATGTGTTATAATTGTGCTAATATGTAATATTATGGGTATTTGTATCTGTTAGTTTTGCAACACTGCGGTGCAAAGGATAGAATGAGGGATTCGTATGATTAGAGAAGATTTAAGAAATATTGCAATTATTGCTCACGTTGACCATGGAAAAACCACTTTGGTAGATGAAATGTTAAAGCAGGGTGGTGTTTATCGTGAAAATCAGGTAGTGGAAGAACGAGTGATGGATAATAATGCTCTGGAACGGGAACGCGGTATTACCATTTTGGCAAAAAACACTGCCGTGCATTATAAGGATACCAAAATCAATATTATAGACACGCCCGGGCACGCCGATTTTTCCGGTGAAGTAGAACGTGTGTTGAAAATGGTGAACGGGGTTGTACTGCTGGTAGATGCTGCAGAGGGGCCTATGCCTCAGACCCGTTTTGTACTGCAAAAAGCCCTGGAATTAGGCCACAGAATTATTGTGGTAATCAATAAAATAGACAAGCCCGATGCCCGCCTGAACGAGGTTGGAGAAGAAGTGCTGGAGCTTCTTTTAGAGCTGGATGCCAACGATGAACAGCTGGACAGCCCCATTATTTACTGCTCCGGCAGAGCAGGAACCGCCTCCTATTCTCCCAATGTGGCAGGAACCGACCTTTCGGTTCTTTTTGAAAAAATTGTCAGCTACATTCCTGCACCCGAGGGAGACGAAAACGGAGATTTACAGGTTCTTGTTTCCTCCATTGACTACAACGACTATGTGGGAAGAGTTGCCATCGGCAGAGTGGAACGGGGAATTGTGAAGCAAAATCAGGAGGTTATGGTGTGCGATTATCATAACCGCCGTGCTCCCAGAAAAGGAAAAGTAGTAAATCTTTATCAGTTTGACGGCTTGAACAGAAAGCAGGTAACCGATGCCAAGGTAGGCGACATTATCTATTTCTCCGGCATTGAAGATATCACCATCGGGGAAACCATTACCTCGGTATCCAATCCCGAGCCGGTGGAATTTGTAAAAATCGGTGAACCCACTGTGGAAATGACCTTTTCCGTTAACGACAGCCCCTTTGCAGGGCAGGAGGGGAAATTTGTTACCACCCGTCAGATTCGTGACCGGTTGCAGAAAGAACTTTTGAAAGACGTTTCTCTAAGAGTAAAAGACGGAGACACCACCGATTGCTTTTTGGTATCGGGCAGAGGGGAAATGCATCTTTCTATTTTAATTGAAACTATGCGCCGTGAAGGCTTTGAATTTGCAGTTTCCACTCCCAGAGTCTTGCTCAAGGAAATTGACGGCAAGGTGTTTGAGCCTACCGAAAAATTAGTGATTGATGTTCCTGAGGATTGTGTGGGTGCCGTGATGGAAAAAATGGGGCTTCGGAAAGCGGAGCTAACCCAGATGGCGCCGGTTGGCAATCGGATGCGAATTGAATTTATCATTCCCTCCCGAGGCTTATTCGGCTATCGGAGTGAATTTTTAACCGATACCAAAGGAGAGGGGATTTTAAACACCATCTTCCATGAGTATCAGGAATATAAAGGAGAAATCACCAAGCGATTCACTGGCTCTTTGGTAGCCTTTGAAACGGGAACTGCCGTAACCTACGGTTTGTATAATGCCCAGGAACGAGGCACGCTCTTTATCGGGGCAGGAACCAAGGTGTATGAGGGAATGGTGGTTGGCTTCTCACCCAAGCAGGAGGATATCAATGTGAATGTCTGCAAGAAAAAACAGCTGACAAACACCCGTGCCTCCGGCAGTGATGATGCACTGAAGCTCACACCTCCCACGGTGTATAGCTTAGAAGCGTCTTTGGAATTTCTGGCAGATGACGAGCTTCTGGAGGTAACTCCAAAATCGCTGCGTATCCGCAAACGGATATTGAATAATCAGCTTCGTGCTAAAGCCAGAAGCAAAGCTTAAACTTGTTAAATTTTCACCCTTTTCATTTGTCGTCCTCGAAAGGCACAAAGCCTATCTTCGTCCTCCGCATAAAAATTGTGTAAAATTTTACGGCGTTTCAGATCGGAGTGCTTTACAAAAGGAATTTTCAAATGAAAATAAATAATCAGAAAAAACTTAGGGGGATTTCCCGCTAAGCGTTATGGAGGAATCAACTATGATTAGAGCCGGTATTTTAGGCGTAACCGGTTATGCCGGAATTGAATTGTTACGACTGCTTTTGAATCATCCCAAAGTGGAGGTTACCACTTTGGTATCAGGCAGTACCGCAGGGGAAAAAATTTCCAATATCTACCCCCACTTAAAGGGCATTTGCGATATCGTACTGGAAGAATTAAATGTGGAAGCAATCGCAAAAAAATGCGATGTGGTGTTCACCTCACTGCCTCACGGGGCATCTGATATGGTAATTGGAAACTTATACAATGCAGGTCTGAAAGTGATTGACTTAAGCGGTGACTATCGCTATGACGATGTGAAAGTATACGAGCAGTGGTACAAAACCACCCACAAAAACCCCGAGCTTTTGAAACAATCGGTATACGGCTTATGTGAGCTGTATCGTGATCAGATTAAATCTGCGCGGCTGATTGGTAACCCCGGTTGTTATACCACCACTTCTATTTTAGGTGCAGTGCCTCTGTTAAAAGGCGGTTATGTTTCCACCGAAAATATTATTGTGGATGCAAAATCCGGCGTAACGGGAGCAGGCAGAGGCATTCATTTAGACTATCATTTTTCCGAATGTACCGAAAATATGAAAGCTTATAAAATTGCAACCCACCGTCATACTTCTGAAATTGAGCAGGAGTATTCTAAATTGGCAGGAAAAGAAGTGCTGATTAGCTTTACGCCTCACTTAGTGCCGATGAAGCGTGGCATTTATTCCACCATTTATATGAATTTAACCGGTGATTATACCGACGAAGAGCTGTTAGAGGTATACCGCAAGTTCTACGAAGGTTGTCCCTTTATCCGTATCTATGATGCGGGCAAAATTCCCGAATCCAACCATGTGGCAGGCTCTAACTATGTGGATATCGGCTTAACCGTTGACAAACGGTTGAAGAGGGTGGTTGTGGTTTCTGCCTTGGATAATCTGTGCAAGGGAGCGGCAGGGCAGGCAGTGCAAAATCTGAACCTGCTGTTCGGCTTACCCGAAACCACCGGGCTTTTAAATCCCGGATTCTACTTATAAGGAGATTTCATAAAATGGATATGGATAAACTGATTCATAAAGCCAAAATTCTGGTGGAGGCAATGCCCTACATACAGAAATTCTATGATAAAACCGTGGTCATCAAATATGGCGGCAATGCGATGATAAACGGCGAGCTGAAAAACTCCGTAATGGAGGATATCACGCTGTTAAAATACATCGGTATGCATCCCATTGTGGTACACGGCGGCGGGCCTGATATTTCCGCAGCGCTAAAAACCTACGATGTGAAGTCGGAATTTGTGAACGGACTCCGTGTGACTGACGAAACCACCATGCAGGTGGCACAGATGGTGTTAATCGGGAAAACCAACAAAGAAGTGGTTTCCCTCTTAAATGTTAACGGCGGCAACGCAGTTGGGATTTCCGGGATGGATTCTTGCCTCTTTACCTGTGAAAAGCACACCACCACCGTGGAGGGAGAAGAAGTGGACATCGGTTATGTAGGAGATATCGTAAAGGTAAACTCCAAGCTGGTGAGAAACTTAGCGGATAACGGTTATATTCCCGTGATTGCACCCATCGGTGTGGACGAAAACGGTCACAGCTACAACATCAATGCAGATACTGCGGCAGGTGTTTTGGCAGGTGCCTTAGAAGCGGAAAAGCTGATTCTTTTAACCGATATTGAGGGACTGAAAATGGATGTGAATTCTCCTGAAATTATCCCCGAAATCAACAAAAAAGACACCCTGAAGCTCATTGATGACGGCATTATCACCCAGGGTATGATTCCCAAGGTGCTGGGATGCTTAGACGCCATTGACAACGGTGTAAAATCTGTCCACATTTTAGACGGACGGATTCCTCACTGTCTGCTTCTTGAAATCTTTACCACCGATGGTATCGGAACAATGTTCAAGGCTGAATAAAATTAGCACCTTGCGAGCTTTTTCTCCTTTGCGTACATAAAGTATGCGGCAGTCAGAAAATTCGAAAAATCTAAGAAATTCTCTTTTGGCTTTGCGAATAATAGACTCGTAAAAAAATTCAGCTTTCACCTTGATTATATACTTGTTTAATTTTGATAAATCTCTTTCATAGAAAGGAATGATACAATATGAAACTTGCTTTTTCCACCTTAGGGTGTCCCGATTTCTCCTGGTCGGAAATTACCGCAATGGCAAAGGACTGCGGATTTCACGGCATTGAAGTGAGAGGAATGGGAGAAGGCTTTAAAAACATCAAAGGAAACCCGTTCTCCAAAGAAAACAGAGAAAAAACCGTGCAGACCTTAAAAAGAATGCATCTGGAAATTCCCTGCCTTTCCACAGGCTGTGCCCTGAAATATCTGGACAAAGCGGAAGAAACCAAGAAGGAAATCAAAGAATATATCCATCTGGCGAATGCACTGGGCACTCCCTATCTGCGAATTTTGGCAGACCGCAACGCGGAAGTAGACGGAGAAGTAGACGATGAAGCTGTTTTATCCATCTTAGCGGAGTTGGTTGGTTATGCAGAAGACTACAATGTTACTTTGCTGGTGGAAACCAATGGGGTATATGCCGACACCAAGCGTCTGGCAGCTTTGTTGAATGGTGTGGCAAGTGATAATGTGGGTGCTCTCTGGGATGTGCATCATCCCTATCGTTTTATGAATGAGTCTCCCGAGGAAACCGTGCAGAACCTGGGTGCTTACATTAAATATATCCACGTAAAGGATTCTGTTATGGTAAACGGCAAGCCTGCTTACCGTATGATGGGTGAGGGAGATTTGCCACTGGATGCGGCAATGTTTTCTCTGCGTTCTATCAACTACGAAGGCTATGTTTCCTTAGAATGGTTAAAATCTTATGCTCCCGATTTAAACGATGCAGGGATTGTATTCCCTCATTTTGTAAACTTTATGTCTGCCTATACAGCCGATAGCGATACCCGTGGTAAGCTGCAGGATAACATTCGAAAAACCGGGAAATACGTTTGGCCCAAGGAACATCTCATTGATTTGACATTCCCCCAGGTGTTAGACCGTATGGTGGAAGAATTTCCCGACCAGTATGCATTCCGCTACACCACATTGGACTACACCCGTACCTACAGTGAATTCCGTGACGATGTAGACGATTTTGCAAGAGCTTTAATTGCAATGGGAGTAAAAGCAGGCGACCATGTTGCCATCTGGGCAACAAACGTTCCCCAATGGTATATCACCTTCTGGGCAACCACCAAAATCGGTGCGGTTTTAGTTACCGTAAACACCGCCTATAAAATTCACGAGGCAGAATATCTGCTTCGTCAGTCGGATACTCACACCCTGGTTATGACTGAGGGGTATAAGGATTCCGACTATGTGGGAATTATTTCCGAGCTTTGCCCTGAGCTTCAAACTCACGAAACCGGCAAGCCCTTACACATTAAAAAATTACCTTTCCTCCGCAATGTGATTGTGGTAGGAGAGAAAAAATATCCCGGTTGCTACACCTGGGAGGAAAGCGTTGCGTTAAAGGATAAGGTTTCTATTGAAGAAGTATACCGCCGTCAGGCAGCTATCAACAAGCACGATGTGTGCAATATGCAATACACCTCCGGTACCACCGGCTTCCCCAAAGGGGTTATGCTGACCCACTATAATGTGGTGAACAACGGGAAAAACATTGGGGACTGTATGGATTTATCCACCGCAGACCGTATGATGATTCAGGTGCCTATGTTCCATTGCTTCGGTATGGTACTGGCAATGACCGCTTCGATGACTCACGGGGTGACCATGTCTCCCATTCCGGCATTCTCTCCCAGACGGGGCTTAGATTGTATCAACAAAGAAAAAATCACCTGCTTCCACGGGGTTCCCACCATGTTTATTGCAATGCTGGGGCACGAGGACTTTGAAAAGACCGACTTTTCTCATATGAGAACCGGTATTATGGCAGGTAGTCCCTGTCCCATTAAAGTAATGGAGGACGTCATCGACAAAATGAATATGACCGAAATCTGCATAGTATACGGTCAGACGGAAGCATCTCCCGGATGCACCATGTCCAAAATTACCGACTCGGTAGAAGCCCGTGTCAACACCGTTGGTGCGGCAATGTACGGCATCGACTGTAAAATTGTTGACCCTGAAACCGGAGAAGAATTGCCCGATAATGTAGACGGCGAATTTGTAGCAAAGGGCTATAACATTATGAAAGGCTACTACAAAATGCCTCAGGCAACTGCCGCTGCTATCGACGAAAACGGCTGGCTTCACACCGGTGACCTTGCCCGCCGTGACGAAAACGGTTATTATAAAATCACCGGCAGAATTAAAGATATGATTATCCGCGGCGGCGAAAATATTTATCCCAAGGAAATTGAAGATTTTATTTATACTCACCCCAAGGTGTCCGATGTTCAGGTTATTGGCGTGCCGGACCGTCAGTATGGGGAAGAAATTATGGCTTGTGTTATCTTAAAAGAGGGAGAAACCATGACCGAGGAAGAAATGAAAGAATATGTTTCTTCTCACATGGCAAAACATAAAACTCCCCGTTATGTAGATTTTGTTGATGCATTCCCCATGAATGCAGCAGGAAAAATTTTAAAATATAAAATGAGAGAGCAGGCAGTGGAAAAATTCAATCTCCATAAAGATAATGCCATCGAAACAGCATAAAAAAGCGAAAAAGGAGAACAGGCTATGTATCAGAAAATTCATACCAAAATGCCATGGTTAGACCAGTTTGTTTCTCAGATAAACCGGGAAGCTCCCCATTCTCAGTGGGGTGCATATGCCACCAAGGAAGAAGCCTTTACCTGTGACATTTTAAAATCCTCCAATGTGAAATCCTTAAATGGAAACTGGAAATTCCGTTACTATGACGAAGTGCCGTCTTATGATGCACATTTAGATAAGAATTTTACTGCGGAAATTCCCGTTCCCGGAAACTGGGAAATTTACGGATACGGCGAACCCATTTACACCAATTTCTCTTATCCCTGGAAATATTACGAAACAGAGGGATGTGTGGTATTTCCCACCGACGACGGAGAAACAAGAGTGGTAAATGCTCCCAATCTTCCCAAGAAAAATCCCACCGGTATTTATGAAACCACCTTTACTGTTACTGAGGACTGGTGCAAAAAAGATACCTTTATTCAGTTTGACGGGGTGGAAACCTCTTACATTGTGTGGGTTAACGACAAGGAAGTAGGCTATGCGGAAGATAGTAAGCTTCCCTCCACATTTGATATCACAGAATTTGTAAAACCCGGGGAAAACACCCTGACCGTTCAGGTGATGAAGCTGGCAACCTCCTCCTACATTGAGGACCAGGACTACTGGTATTTAGCAGGAATTTACCGTCCTGTATACTTAATTTCCAAACCCAAAAAACGAATTGTGGACTGTAAAGTGTTAACCGATTACGAACGAGGAATCGGCAGTATTCGTGCCAACATTTTGTTAAACCGTGTAAATGGTTTTGCCAACTGTTCTGTTACTTTTGAAATCTTTGACGGTGATAAGTTGGTTTATTCCAAAACTCCCGAAATCGGCATTGAATCCAGACACGATGACCGTATTCCAGATGGTAATGCATGCTTAATCAGAGAAACTGTGGGAGAAGTGGAACCCTGGACTCCCGAAACTCCCAAGCTCTATACCGCAGTTTGTACCTTATCGGATGAAAACGGCAATGTGTTGGATATGGAATCCTATCGCATCGGTTTCAAACGTGTTGAAATCGTAAAAGGTGTGGTTCACTTAAACGGTCAGAGAATGATTGTAAAAGGAATGAACCGTCACGAGCATCACGTCTACACCGGGAGAACCTTAAGCCGTGAAATTATCATCCGCGAAGTGGAAAATATGAAGCGGATGAACATTAACGCAGTCAGAACCTGTCATTATCCTGCTTGTCGCGAATTTTATGAAATCTGCGATGAATACGGACTGATGGTAATGCTGGAATGTAATGTGGAAAGTCACGGGGTGTATGGGCAGTTGACCCGTAGCCCCGAATGGGCACCGGAATTTGTGAACCGTGCTGCCCGTATGGCTACCTTCTATAAAAACCATGCTTGTATTTATTGCTGGTCCTTAGGGAATGAAAGCGGTGTGGGTCCCGCTCACGCAGCAATGTATGGCTGGATCAAACAATACGATCCCACCAGACTGTGCCAGTATGAAGGCGGCGAAATTTTAGATGTCAGCAAACGGATGAGCGATACCCGTCCCTTTATGTATGCACAGCAGTGGATGATTCGGGATATGATTTCCGATGTGGACGATGACAGACCCATTATTTTAATCGAAATGCTCTATCAGATGTTAAATGCCGGCTCCGGTGTTCAGCGTTATGTGGATTGCATTTTGAAATATCCCCGTTTCCAGGGCGGTTTTGCCTGGGATTTAATCGACAAAGGCATTGCAACCAAGGATGAAAACGGAGTGGAATTTTATGGTTATGCCGGTGCCTTCAACGAATCCATCAGGGAAAAAGAATGTACGCCGTTCTTTACCAATAACGGGGTAATGTTAGGAGATTACACCTGGAAACCCGGTGCTTATGAGCTGAAAATGGGATATATGCCCATCATTTTCAGAAAACCACATTATGACCACCGTGAAATCACAAAATTTGAGAACAGATACTTAGTATCCAACACCAATATGGCGCTGGATACCAGCCATTACGATGTCACCGCCACCGTGTATGAAAACGGCTATCCCCTAAAAACTGTGAGCGTGGATTTACCCTTATTAAAACCCGGTGAAACCATTGACTGGACTTATAAAGTGGATTATGAGTCCAAACCCAATGCAAAATATCATATCCTCTTTACCGTATATGCTAAAGCTGCAACAAAAGCTTATGACGCAGGTTATGAAATTGGTTATGCACAGTTTGAACTGGAGCACGGCAAAACAGAAAGAACCTTTGTTCCCAAGGTTTCGTCCGGCTATACCGTAACCGAAGCCGAATCTGACATCACTGTAACCGACGGAAGCTTCACCGTGGTGTTCGGAAAAGATACCGGTGCGATAAAAACCCTGGTGAAAGACGGCACCACCTATTTAATGGAAGGCTGGAAACAGCAGTATTACCGTCCTGCCTGCGGTACTAACTGTCCGGGAATGCCCTGGGGCAGAAATGTGCTGTGGGACGAAATGAGACAGCCTGCTTCTGCTTGCTTAGGCGTTAGCTACTATCAGGGTAACGATGGCAGAGTCGTATTAGAAAGCGAAATTTGTACCACCGGTGCGACCGGCTACCATATTTACTCTAAACTCACCTATACCGTGTTAAAAGACCAGATTCACGTGGATGTGGTATACGATATGGATAAAGACTTAGGTGACCTTCCCAGAATCGGGGAAGAATTGGTCATTCCCGCAGGATTTGAAAGCTTAAAATACTTTGCATACGGCAGAAACGAAAGCTATTGCGACAGAATGCTTTCTCCCGTAAAAGCGGTATACGAAAGCGAAGTGGAACAGGAGCATTTCCCCTTCAATCCTCCCGTGGAAAACGGTGGACACGAATCCTGCGAATGGCTGGAAATCTCCGATAATAACGGTCATACCATGCGCTTTGAGGGAGACTTGCCCTTCCACTTTGATATTCACCATAACACCGTGGAAGATTACTTAACCGCAGGCTATGAGCATCTCTTAAAACGCCGCCCCGAAAGCTATCTCCACATTGATGCCCGTCACGCCGGCATCGGTGGCGAAATGGCATGGATTTCCGCACTTTGTCCGGAAAACAGAGTGAATGCGGATAAGTATTTGTTCGGCTTCACTATTACCGTAAAGTAGGGATTTGACAATAGCCGCAGAATCAATGAATCTCACCACTCGCAGTATAATATATACAGCTTCGGGTTCGATTTCTTAATTCTGCATGCTATTCTCTGCATCCCATTGTATAAAGTAGGGATTTGACAATAGCCGCAGAATCAATGAATTTCACCACTCGCAGTATAATATATACAGCTTCGGGTCCGATTTCTTAATTCTGCATGCTATTCTCTGCATCCCATTGTATAAAGTAGGGATTTGAAAAACGGCGTACAATCCGGAAACCTCATCGCTCGGCGTACACTCGGTACGCCTTCGGATAACCCCTGCGGGTTCGGTTTCCGAATTCTACATCCATTTCTCATTGCCTCGTTTGAGGTGATTAAAAACTTACTTATCTGAGAATACAGCTTCGGGTTTGGTTTCTTGCTTTTTTCCTTGAGCAGTATCGTAAAAAAGAAAAAGCAACGGATTTTCATAGTCCGTTGCTTTTTGTTATAATTTCTCAAAGCCTACCAAAAGCCCGCCTTTTTCTGCGTAGTAGCTGCAAAGTCCCCGGCATTTCAGAATTTTCACATCCACTTGGGGGAGCTGCTCGTTTACGTGTTGCTTCAATGCTTGGGCAAGTGGCTCATTCTGACAATGAGCAATGCGGAGCTTTCCTCGTACTAACCCGTTTTCTTTCAGATAGGAAAAAAGTGTTTCCAGGGATTTTTGCTCTCCGCGGCACTTGTAAAGAGGCTCTAATGTACCCTTATCGCTTGCCTTTCCAACAATCCGAATGCCAAGTAGTCCCGTAATTTTTGCGATTGCAGGAGAGACTCTGCCGTTTGCCGCAAAATTTTTTAAGGAAGCAAGAACAAATGCCAAGCCCGTTTGCTTGAGATAAGGTTCGATTCTCGGAAGAATTTCTTCATAGGATAATCCGTCCGAAACCCATTCCTCCAGTTTTTCAATGAGAAGCTGCATTTCCGGTCCGGTTGACAGGGTATCAATGACACAGACCCGTTTTCCGGGATTGGCGGTTTCATACATCTGCTTGGCAACACACGCCGCATTGTAACAGCCTGACAGTCCGCTGGTGATGGTGATGCAGATGATGTCATCTGCATCGCCGAAGGCAGTTAAAAAATCTCCGGAGTTGGGGCAGGAGGTTTTGGATTTTCCCTTATAAGTATCAAAAAAAGATACCATATTATCAACATCTAAATTGCTGTCATCGGTAAATTCCTGTTCTGAGGTTGTGATTTTTAAGGGAGCATTGGCAAAGGGAATTTTAGCCAGTGACAGCAGATTGGCAGAGGAATCTGCCACGATTTTCATTGTTCTCAAAAAAAAGTACCATCCTTTCATATTTCTGCCTTTATTTTATCACAAGCCGGGCGGCAGAGTCAATCTACGGTTGTTTTTCGGCACTCTACTGTTGGTTGAGAGGGGATTCTACCGCAAAAGTTCACCAATTTTTCATTTGACAACCGGGTAGTTTTGCATTATAATAAAAGCATCGCCTCCAAAGAGGCAGTTACCATCAGGAGGACATTTTAGGAGAAACAGTATGGATGATATTAAAACGATTGTAGCAAAAAATATTGCAAAAATTCGGCTTCGCCATCATATTACGCAAATGGAGCTGGCGAAAAAACTGAACTATTCCGACAAAGCGGTTTCCAAATGGGAACGTGGAGAATCAATGCCCGATATCAGTGTTTTGGTGGAAATTGCCGATTTATTTAAAATTTCTCTGGATGATTTGGTTCGTCCCGAGGGAGTCGGCAAATCCCGGAGTATTGCACCGCGTTGCAACCGCTCTGTTTTAATCGGTATCATAGAGGCATCGGTCTGGCTTCTGGCGGTAGTGGCATTTGTCATTACAGCCCTCATTCAGAAGAAAATCACATTCGGATGGTTATATTTTTTGTTTACCTTGCCTGTTGTGCTTCTTCTTCGATTGATTTTTAATTCCATCTGGCTGAACCCAAAGAACAACTACTGGATTGTTTCGCTTTTGATGTGGTCGATTCTTTTTGCGGTTCACCTGAGCCTTTTATATTTTGGTATCCATGTCCCCGTGATTTATCTGCTGGGGGTAATGGGGCAGGTAATCATCATTTTGTCGGCATTTTTACGTAGATAACAAAAAAAGCTGAATCCTACGGGATTCAGCTTTTTTTTGACATCAATTGGAATTAGTCGCCCAGTCTTTCTTTAACTTTAGCAGCTTTACCAACACGTTTTCTTAAGTAGAACAGTTTTGCTCTTCTTACTTTACCGTGTCTTACCACTTCCACTTTGTCTAAGATGGGGGAGTTAACCGGGAAAGTTCTTTCTACACCGATACCGGAAGACAATCTTCTAACGGTAAAGGTTTCCTGGATTCCGCCGCCTTTTTTCTTGATAACGGTGCCTTCGTACATCTGTACTCTTTCTTTTGCACCTTCTTTGACCTTAACATAAACCTTAACAGTGTCACCAATCTGAATGTTGGGCATGTCGGTTCTTAACTGGTCCATAGTAATGGCTTTTAAAACGTCCATATCGAATCTCCTTTCTTGATAAGCGTTCTTTACACAATGGGAAAACCCTTCTTACTTTTTCCACATGGGAGCTGCTTTCCTGTGTAAGCGGACCGCTCCTTTTACACTACGGATATGTATTTTATCACAGATTATTTCAAAAGTCAAGCTTTTTATGAAAAAAAGAGGAAAATTTTTACGGTGTCAAAACGAAAGGGAACGCATAAGTTGATAGTGGGGCAAACAGCTTGATATCAGTGTTTTTATCATTCGGATTACAAAGGGAAAGGACGGGATTTTGTGAAACAAAAATTCTTAATTATCGGCGGAGATTTAAGGCAGATAGCTTGTGCAAAAAGGCTTCGGGAAAAAGGCTATGCGGTGACATTGTATGGTTTTTTTGATATCTATTTAAAGGATTTGGAAAAATCAAAAAATCTCACCGAAGATATCATTCGTGCCGATTATGTGTTGCTGCCGCTTCCCGTTACCAAAGACGGGACCACAGTCAATACACCTCTTTGGGATGAAACAATTTCCCTCACTCAGCTTACCGATGCATTGAGAGACCGCACCGTGGTGTTTGGCGGTATGATAAAGGACCCGTGGCTTATCAATCGGGATTTGGTGTTTGATTATGCGAAAGAGGAAGAATTTCTTATAAAAAATGCACAGATTACTGCGGAGGGTGCGCTGGATATTTTATTTTCCGAAACGCCGCACTCGGTCTATGGCTCCAAACTTTTAATTACCGGATATGGCAGAATCGGAAAAATTCTGTCCCGTTTGTGTAAGGCATTGGGAGCAGATGTTTCTGTTGCCGCAAGAAAGGAACGTGATTTATCATGGATTGAATTGTCCGGTTGCCGTCCCTTGCGGTATGAGAGATTGGAGGCATATCTGGGAGAGTTCGATATGATTGTAAACACTGTGCCTGAGCGTATTTTCGGGACAGAGGAGATTGCCTCCATCAAGCAGGATTGCCTGTTTGTGGATTTGGCGTCGGTTCCCGGCGGCATTGACTGGGATGCTGCCGGAGAGGCAGGGCTGAAAACCATTTGGGCATTGTCTCTTCCCGGGAAGGTTGCCCCTTATTCTTCCGGTAATATTATTGCAGACACCCTGACCAATTTACTGGAAACAAAAAAATTATCCCATAAGGAATGAAATACAAATGGAAACGTTAAAGGTTGGCTACTGCCTGACCGGTTCCTATTGTACCTTCCGAAAATCATTAACCGCATTGGCTGATTTGTTGGAAAAAGGCTTTGAAGTGTATCCGATGATGTCGGAAAATGCCTACCATACCGATACCCGTTTCGGGAAAGCGAAAGACTTTGTGGCAACCATTGAACAAATGACGGGAAAAAAGGTGCTTTCAACCATATCGGAGGTAGAGCCGATTGGTCCTAAGAAATATATTGATGTGATGGTTTTGTCGCCCTGTACGGGAAACACCTTATCCAAACTGGCAAACGGGATTACCGATACTGCTGCAACTATGGCAACGAAGGCATCCTTAAGAAACGGCATTCCCGTGGTAATTGCCCTTGCCACCAACGACGGGTTGGGGCAATCGGCAAAAAGCCTGGGGATGCTGATGCCTGTGAAAAATGTATATTTTGTACCGCTTGCTCAGGATGACCCGATAAAAAAACCGACCTCTCTGGTGTGTGATTTTACAAAGGTTACCGAAACAGTGCTTGCGGCAGCGGAAGGGAAACAAGTCGAACCGGTAATATTTTAGATACGGTAAAAGAATAGAGACTGTCATATTACATATAAAATGGCAGTCTCTTATTTTACTTTGTCTGGTTCATTTTTCTTCTCATCCGATTCAGGTGACGTTCAAAATTTCCGCTTTCGATAAATTCAGCTAAGATGTATTGGTCTAATACCGGAACAGTGCAGGAAAAATTACCAAGCACCTCCTCGTAGCGGGACAGCAGATGACCGGGAAGAATCAGATACCCCATTCGCATGGAGGGAGATAAGCTTTTGGAAAAGGTGTTGATATAAATGACCCGTTCCTTTTGGTCGATGGAATACAGCGATTCTATGGGATTTCCCGGCAGAAAAAATTCACTGTTGAAATCATCCTCCACAATGTAATGGGAAGCCTTTGCCCATTTGATATACTGATATCGTTTGGCGGCGGAGGCGGTAACCCCCGTAGGATAACTGCGAAAGGGGGTAACGTGGAGTACATCGAAGCCTCCCTCTGAAAGTGCGTTGTCAGAAATGCCATCCTCTGCCATTGGCAGTTTTTTTATGGTTACTCCCTCTGCGGTGTAAACCGCTTCAATCTGACGGTAGGAGGGATTTTCAATGCCGAAAATTTTATCCCGTCCCAAGAGCTTCACCACCGTTTCATAAAGCTGCTCCGACCCGGAACCGATGATAATTTGTTTTGGATTGGCAACCATTCCCCGATAACGGAGTAAGTACGCAGCGATGGCATTCCGAAGTACGGCACAGCCCTTGTTCGGAGATTTGAGAAGCAGCTGTTCTCTTCGGTCGGAAATTACCTTTCGCACGGTTTTAAACCATAGGTCATACTCAAATTCAGGGGCTTTATCCATAGCAGGCTCTTCCAGAGGCGGAAAAGAAACAATATTTTTTTCACCGGGAAGCGGAAAGCTGTCCGGCTTTGTGATAAAATATCCACTTCGTTCCCTGGAACATAGATACCCCTCGTCTATGAGCATCTGATAAGCTTTTTCGACTGTGATGACACTGTAACCTGTCCGGTCTGCCAGGGTACGTTTGGATGGAAGCTTTTTATCATATTGTCCGGTGATTATTTTTTCTTTTAAGGTGCGGTAGAGCAGAAGATATTTCTTTTTGTTCATCTGGTTATATAAAAAACTCCTTTTTTGATTATTTACTTATGTTCAGATTTTTATTATACTATAGAAAATGAAAAAAGTAAAGAGGTTTTATTATGAATTATAAACGTGTGTTAACCATTCAGGACATTTCCTGTGTGGGGCAGTGCTCTCTGACGGTGGCACTCCCCATTTTATCTGCATGCGGGGTGGAAACCTGCGTGCTTCCCTCTGCAGTGCTGTCTACTCATACAGCAGGCTTTTCCGGCTTTACCTTTCGGGATTTGAGCGAGGATATGCCGTCTGTTTTAGCACACTGGCAGAAAGAGAACATTCACTTTGATGCTGTATATACCGGGTATTTAGGCTCTCTCAATCAGATTGACTATGTGCTGGATATTTACAATAAAACAAAAACCGACACTGCATTCCTGATTGTAGACCCTGCAATGGCAGACAACGGTAAGCTTTATCCCATTTTTGATATGGAGTATGTCAATACCATGAAACGGCTTTGCGCCAAAGCCGATTACTTATTACCCAATATCACCGAAGCCTGCTTTTTAACCGATACTCCCTATCAAACCGAATACGACAGAGCTTATATTGATACTCTCTTGCACAAGCTGACCCGGCTTGGCTGTAAAAATGTTATCTTAACGGGAGTTTCCTACCGTGAGGGAACTACCGGGGTGGCAGTGTATGAAAACGGGGAATATGCCTGCTATGAGCATCCAATGCTTCCCAACAGCTGCCACGGTACGGGAGATATTTACGCTTCTGCCTTTGTAGGAGCGTTTCTGAGAGGAAACACCACCTTTCAATCTGCGAAAATTGCGGCAGAATACACCATGGAATGTATCCGTGTTACCGGGAATTTGGATAATCATTGGTATGGTGCGGCTTTTGAACCTGCCATTCCAAAGCTTTTGGAATTGCTTTCCTGAATCACCCAAAAACGCTGACGAATGTTGGCGTTTTTTTATGCTTTTTATCTTGTATTTTATGTGAAAATGTGGTAGAATAGATTTAACAGAGTTAAATCTATTCAGCTAAATTCGCCTGGCGGCGAGCTAAATGTGGTTCGCACGCTAAATTACTTCGTAGCTAAATTGACCTTCGGTCAGCTGAAAGGCGAATTTAATTTAGCTGTTTTGAAAAAATAATTTAGCTATCGAATGAAATGAGATAATTTAGCTTTGCAACTTGCTACAAAATTTAGCTAAAAGCCCTCCTTGTGTAAAGGAGGGTGGCACGCAGAGCGTGACGGGAGGATTGTGAAAGAGAAAAACAACCCCTCAGTCAGCTTCGCTGACAGCTCCCCTTACACAGTGGAGCCTTTGATTTGTGGCATCTGAATCGTTCGCCAATTTTATAATCAGTTTATTAAAATGAACCCGATGAATTGCATATCAGAAAATGGCAGCATTTCAACGGTTTATTTAATGATAGGAGGAAATATGATGAAAAAAATCATTTCAATGTTGTTGGGTATGGTGCTTCTTGCATCATGTCTTGTGGTATCTGCCGCGGAATATACCGATGTACCGTCGACATCGAAGTTTTATAAAGCGGTTGCGTATCTTTCTGAACAAGAGATTATTAACGGTTATGAAAATGGCACATATCAGCCTTATGACAAAATCACCCGTGCCGAGGTGGCAGCCATTGTGACCCGTGTGCTGGATTTGCCGATAGACTTCCGGTCGGCAGGTATTTTTTCTGATGTTACACTTGATGCCTGGTTTGCCGGCTTTGTGAATGCTGCGGCAAAAGCCGGAATTTTGAACGGAATGGGAGACGGCACCTTTCAGCCCAATCAACCGGTGACTTATCACCAGATGGTGAAAATCTGTGTTTATATCCTGAATTTACACTCGGAAGCAGAACAAAATGGTGGTTGGCCCTATGGAAATGCTTATGTTGCCCACAAAAATAAAATCGTTTCCGACCGTATGTATGAGAGACTGCTCCATTCTGACTATGGCAATCAGGAGGCAATCCGGGGCGATGTGGCAATGATGATGTATGCCGTGGTGAATCCGGGAGATGATGTGTGGAATGTTTCTGAAGAAGCGGAGGTTACCGATTTGGCAAACCGCTTTGTAAATGACATGGAAAATTATAATTTTGCAGGTGCGGCAGCACTCACTGATGACCCGGACGGCTTTATCCAGTCATTAAACGGTGTCCGTTCCAAAGAGGAGCTGGTAGATGCTGTTGCAGGAAGCTATCGTGACGACGAAACAGTTTTGGCTTATGCTAAGACCTATGTTGATATTATGCAGCACTACACCAAGTATGAGCTGCAGAAGGTGACCAAAACCGGAGAGCAGTATGAGATTGTTTGCCAGATGGAGGAACTCCGGTCGACAGACGCTGTGGCACAACAAGTGGCAGCGTATTTTACAGAAGAAGCACTTTTATCTCTGTTAGAGGAACTTTATTATTGGGGAATCGTCAATAATAGTATGACAGAGGACCAGATTATGGAAACGTTGCTTAGTGAAGCACAGAGGGAATGCCGGCAGGATATGTTCTCGGCGGAGTTACCCACGGAAAAAACCACCCTGACCGATGTGGTTGTGCTCACGGAACAAGGATGGCTGATTACTCTGGAAAACTGATATTCCCAAGAAAAAGGAGTGTT
Source organism: Clostridia bacterium (assembly GCA_017936745.1). GTDB lineage: Bacteria > Bacillota > Clostridia > UMGS1840 > UMGS1840 > SIG452. The sequence goes on along the minus strand of JAGBEY010000015.1, from coordinate 151,843 downwards.
CTTTATGAATCGATGCACTGTTTTAAACAAGAAGCTGGTGTTTGATTTTCCGCTAACTGACGGTGATTATTTTTTTTATTTTCATTGTGATGACTGTTTTTTCTTATTTCAAGCAGAGCAGATGAAATACGTTGAGAAGCGTTTGAGGGATATTGTGGAACAAACCAAGAAAACAATGCTAATGCAATACATATTTCAACGAACGGATATGGTTTCGGTAAAGAACAACCAATTTCCGATATACGATTTTATGGAGCATATGATGCATCATTCGGAATACGATGTGGAAGATTTGGGATTTGGCTTTCGCATTTTCCAAAAGGAAACCAATCGGGGTGAGGAGCTTCTCCGTGTGTTTTTGAACCATAAAACAGAAGCGTAGCTGTTTTTCTGTCAGAATAAACAGAAAGAGAGGTTTTTTTGTATGATTTCGGTATCGGTATTGGATTACAAACAGCTGGAGCAGCATCTTTCGGAAATGGAGGCAGCCTCCCTTCAGGACTGTCATTCCATTCTGGATGTGGATTATGAGGAAGCAAGATTTCAGCTTCAGGCAAGCGAGGGAGATTGTTTTTTCCGTTTGCAGTATTCGGGAAAATCGGTTGAAGATTTCTGCGAGGAGCTGGAGCGTATTCGGCTTCCTGCACAAAGCTACGGATTTTTTCTGGTGGTTTTCGGAAACGATACAACCTTTCTCGGAGACCTGATGGAAATCAATGAGCAATTGCTCCAGCGATTGCCTTTAAAGGACTGGACTCCTGTTTTAGGCTTTTTGAATCTGGAACACACAGAGGAAATTCAGGTTCATTTTATTACGAAGATATTTGAAGGAATGGATTTTCACGACGACAAAAGGGTTCGGTCACTTCTTGCAGTTTTATTGGAAGAATGGAATCCGGAAGAAGAGAAGAGCTGTTCGGATATTCTGAAAAAGATGGAATGGAGCTTTTCTGACGATGTTCTTACCCTCTGTTTCAAGGATATGACCCGAATCCGTGTTCTCTTATCTCTCAAGAAAAGACAGCTGGAAAAAAGCATTTTGGAATACACAGGGAAAGCGGTCAGTGTTGTGCTTTCTGACTGATGGGGGACATAAGCTATGATATTGCTGTCATCCTACGGGTTTTGTTCTCCTTTTATTTCAGAAAAAATCCGTGAATATTTCAATCCCGTGGGAAAAACAGTGCTGATTCTTCCCTTTGCCGGAAGCAACTGTCAGCAAACAGCTGTAAGAGAGCGGGAGAGGGGACTCATCCCCTTTGGATTTTCACCTGAAAATATTTATGTTGCGGAGAGGGATTTTCCGAAAGATAAGCTCTTTGATATGATTTATGTCCCGGGAGGAGACCCGTTTTTGCTGATGAAGGAAGCAAAGGAACGAAATCTCATTCCGTTCGTGAAACACGCCGTCGAAAGAGGGACGGTGTATTTTGGGGTCTCTGCAGGAGCGGATTTCGCAGGAGAAAATTTAGAGTATTTATGTCTGGTGGAGGATTGCAATTATTGCTTGCGTGATTATGACGGATTGGGTCTGATTCCGCAAAAAGTTCTCTGCCACATCGACCAAAGGGATATGGGAACACTGCAGCGGGTCAGAGAGTTTGACCACCGCAAGACAATTTTTTTAAGAAACGATGAAGTATATGTAATACCGTAAGCGGAGCAGAAATTCGCTTTCCATACAAAAACAGCCCTTGAGATGGGCTGTTTTCGTATTGGAGATATTGGAAAAAATCCTTGTTAAAAGACTTTGCTTGCAAGGAGGATAGAGGTAGAATGAGGAAAGGAGAAATACTATGGACGAACAGCTTCGGGATGACCGATTTGAATTTTTAAGGGATATGGGCTTTTTGGCAGAGGATATTAACGAGCAGCTTCACTTGTGGAACGATACGGTGATCTCCTGGGCAGGGGATGAATGTCTGCGCTGGGATTATATGGATAATCTGAAAACCTTGTGTGACCGATGTGAGGACAAGCGTTTTATTTTGTATCTCTTTTTTCTGTATTCCGATTCCTTTGCAATCCGGAATGATACCTTTAGGGAGCGACTACAATTTTTGGAAGAAGCCGTGGGAAGTGACTTCTATATCAGATTACAGGATGATTTTTATACCCATGGAGAATCCCAAATTTTTGATACCGTTGCAATTTTAAACAATGACGGCACCTGGAAAAAAACGGTTGCACCAATGGCAGAACGTTTGAAAAACGAGATATTTGAATAGCTCTCACGGCAGGGATGAAATTCTTTTTTTGGAAAAGGAGAACACAGATGAAAAAGATTTTAAAAACAGCGGGAAAAGCCCTTGGATGGTTTCTGGTCTTAATTTGTTTTGTTTTCTGCTTGTTTCTGTTTGAAATGGAATGTGACACGGATGCAGAAAAGTGGATGATTACTGTGGTAGAAATACTTGTAAAATCCGGCGTTTATTTTATGATTGCAGATAGTCTTTCCCATCAATTTAATCGCAAACTTTGCGTAATGTGGTGGGTGATTCCGGCAGTGGTTGGCATTGAGGTGCTTCCTTTGTATCTTGACCGTATTATGATTACCGTAATCCAGGGGATTGCCTCCCGTCCCAGTATGATGACAATGATTCATCGTTCGTTTCTGGATTCGTTGCTTTCGTTGGAATATCTGCTTCGCGTTGTGTTGTGGAGCTTGTTTGGTGTTTTTGCATATTTCTGGGGAGAAAAGACCGTTCGCTATTTTGGAAGAAAGCTGAATATTCTGGATGTTAATGAGGTAGTATCAGTTTCCAATAAATTCATCTATTTTCCGCAGGGAACACTCTCAGACGGACCGGTTTCCATCGTCAAAGACCAAGGGGATCATATTATAGTTACCCCTCTTTCTGAGGAAGAAGTCGGCGAAGCCTCTTATTATGTAGAGCAGGGCAAAATCCGTATGGATAAAGTCCTGTTTGAATTGTTGGACTGTGAGGAATATTTCCTCGCCAAAAAGGACGGCAATTATGTTTTAAGCTGGGAGGAACTGTATGTTGCGGAGAAAAATTGATATCAGCGGACCACTCCATAAGTGTATTTCCGAGGAAAAGGAGAAGCTTTTGAAAAAGTTAGAAATGCTTATGGAGCATCCCGAGCTACAGATAGATTCGGATACTGCATTCTGGTGCAGTGAAGATGATAAGGAGAAAGAAACCCAATGATGAAAAAATCTGAATTTCAGCAGTTTTCAGAAAACCAAAAGGATATATTAATCTTCCAGAAGCGGATGGAAACCTATCACGAGCTACCCTCCCTTTCTGGCATTTTAGAGGAATATCCTTACTATACTGAGGAGCAGCTTATCCTGGAATTGAACCGAGCCATCGGCAGAATGAATTTATCGGAAGAAGAAAAAGAGATTTCTCGCCTCCTGTACAGCCGGATGAATACCATAAAAAATCTGATGGCGTGGAAACAAATTGACTATGACAAAGTTTGGGAAATTCAGCATAAGGTGGAAGCCCAACTTCCCTATTATTGTTATTCAGAGATGGAAAAAGAAGTGCTTTATTGTGTGGTAAGCCCTACCGAAAAGGGGGCTTTGGAGTTTCTGTACACCAATCAAACACTGGCTGAATTACTGGATGTGGATGAGGAACTGGTGGAACAGTCCATTCGTTCCGTTGCAGCCTTTTCTTCCGGGGTAAGGGTTTTTCAGAAAAGACGATTTTTAAAGCTGTTAAAAAGAGAGACCGGCTACACCGTGGAAGAAAAAGAATTTATGGTAACGGTGGGAAAAACCATTTTCCGAAGCTATCGGGATAGGGAAATGAAATTTTACCGGAAGCTGGCTAAGAAATTGATTCGGAACAAAACCACCCGCAGGGGTCAGATTTATCAGTATTGCGACCGGAATCGGTTAAGCTATTATAAAATGACTCTGGCAATCCGACAGCTGGACAGCTCCCTGTTAGACCCGCATAGCAGACGGTATCTGAGTCGTATGGGAAAGCGGAATGTCGGAATCGTAGAATCAGAAAGAAAGCGAGAGGCGGTTTCTTTGAGAGTTGACAAAAGAGTATAAGTATGCTACCATATAAAAAATGTGTTCGATAAGGAGAACAGAACATGGAAATATATTTGATTATTGCAGAAATTATTGCAAAGTTTGCAGAGCCGCTTGCTCATTGGGCGAACGAAAAAATCAGAAATCTGCATAAGAAAAAGGCATTGAATAAGGTAACGGAAGAACCAGCCGTTTCCCAGGCTTTGAATCTGAGTGATGCTCCTACTGCCATTGTTGCCATCAGCATTGGGCTGGACACCCAAATTACTGCAGATGTATTGCGTTATGTGCAGAGACCGGAAATCGGAAAAGCAATGGGGCTGGAGCAAAACGAGGAAGCCTTGAGGGCTATGATAGACGACAGTGTGTTTCTGCCGGAGGCTATCAATTTTAAAGACCCCCAGAAACGGGAGGAAGCACTGCAGAAATTTGATACTCAGTTAAAAGCATTAAACCGTGACTTAAAAAGCAGAGGCGTTCGGCAGATTCATTTGTTTTACGGAGGTCCGGGGATGTTGGCAACTAAAATCGGGTCAGAATTTTCCAACCGATATACCGTTATCGGTTATCAGTTGGACCGTCAGACTCATGATTATCAGTGTTGCGGTGAAATTGTGTAGAGGCAGGTTGTTTTTATGTTTATCAATTATTCACACCATCCGTCTGCTCAATGGGGAGAAGCTCAGCTGGAGGCTGCCCGCGTATATGGTGAGGTGGTGGATATCCCCTTTGCAAAGGTGAAGCCTGAGGCATCATCGGATGAAGTGATTGCATTGGCAGAGGCGGAAACGAAAAAAATTTTGGAAAAATTGCCCAAAGCTGTGCTGTGTCAGGGAGAAATGGTGTTGACTTACCATTTGGTTCGCTTGCTGAAACAAAACGGAGTTCGGGTGCTTTGTGCTACCACAAACAGACATATAGACGAAACAATCGTTGACGGGAAAACAGTGAAGCAATCAGTTTTTGACTTTGTGCAATTCCGTGAATATTAAACAAAAAAGGAGATATCTCAATTGAAATTGAGATATCTCCTTTTTTTATGCTTCGTTTGTTTCGGGGAGAGATAGCACAATTCTGTCCTTTTTCTTTTTTTCATCGTAGATGACTTGTGTCACAGTGACGGTGAGTGTGTCTCCCTTTTGAACTGTGTCTTTCAGCTCCTGGGGGATATAGGAATTGTGCAGTAACCCTTGAACCCCCGGTGCCAAGGTCAGGAATATGCCAAATTCCACCACGTTATTGACAACACCGGAAAGAGTCATACCTGCCTTTATTTTTACGGTTTCCGATTCCCCTTTCAGTACCCCTGCCACGGTTGGCAAGGGTGTTTTTGCATCGTTGAAGCCGGATAGGGGCATATAGGAAACGGGAGTGATATCGGTAAAGAGTGTTTGGTGCATGGCAAAAAATGCTTCCCACACCTCGGAGGCTTCGGGTTCGATACCGGATGCCTCCATTTTTTTATAAAAGGCTTGAATATAGTCCTCCACCTGATTCAGATTGGAGGCGGGAGTATAAGAAAAATCTTCATAGAGACGGGAGAGGGGATGCACGATCAGGTCTGTAATCGTTACGGTACATCTGCCGTAGCCGTAAGGCTTTGCTTTTCCGAGCAGCTGATAGCAATTGGATTTCAGCCGGATGCAAAGCAAAAGCAGCCCAAGTTCGTCGGGATGGAGGTTTTTATAGCGGATAACCCCCTCAAACTGCGAATCTGCTTTCAAGGGGAAAAATCCGATTCCCTTTGCACCGTCTGTTTCCTGCACGGTTTCTTTCAGCCAGTATTGCTTATAACCACGCAGTTGAAAATCCGGTTCGGTATAGGGCTTTCCATCAATGGTATAGCCGGGGAAATAGCTTAATTTTGCTCCCATCAGCTTTGGTGCAACGGGGGATAATTCCGCAGGTACACCCTGAAGCAGAAAATCACTTACGCTGACACGGGAAGCATACGAGTTTGACAGTCCGTATGAATAGCCGAAAACAGAACGGGAATAGTCCAGCGGAATGGGAGAATCAGGATCGCGCTTTTGTCCTTCCGGTAATCCGGTAGACAGCTTGCAGGGGAAGCCGATTCTTAAGTAGCGGGACATCCCGAAAAAGACCTGATCCTGATAGAGAACATAAAAGACGGGCTTTTGCATTCCGTTAGCAGGGAGATTCCAAAAGCTGAAATTCTGACTTTTCAGGATGGGGCGTCTTTTTTCTAAATCCAACCGATAGGAATGAATATCGTCTTCGCTGATGGAAATAGGCTGTGTGTTTTCCGGATACATAGGGAACACATAAGCGGAATTGGGAATCCGACTCACCGGCTTTCCAGTAAACATCAGAACACCGGGGAGCATACCCGGAGGGCAGGTTGTGGTTTTATCCCGGGGAAGAAGTGCAGTGATGCGGCCGTCCTCCACCTGATAGTAAACATCATCGGTGTGTGCCTGTTCAAATCGCGGTTCGTCTTTTTTCTGAAAGGGGCGGGTCAGACGGGAGTTGGCTGCCCGTGATACACTGTAAGGAAAGCTTGTGGGATAAATTACATATTTCCCGTTATGATTATATAAAAAACCTGCTCTTACATTTTCGGGAACGGCGTTTTTCTCCACCGTTCTGATTTGCAGAACTTCTTTGTAGTATTGTTTTAATTTTGCTTTTACACCGGTGGCAGAGGATGCCATTTCACGAAAGTAAATCTGGTAGTCGTCAAAGTCCTCTCCCGGTTCTACCCAGCCAAGACCAAGCATTTGCATATTCTGGCGCAACAGCCCTTTCACCGTGCTGCCGGGAATCGCCATTGTACCGGAGGGGGTACGGTAGAAATGGTCATTCACGTCGGGGTTGGACTGGTCTTTCCCCACAAAAATAGGAGTATTTGCCCGGATGGTTACTTTGATTTCTCCGCTTAATAACCTTTCATCCAGGAAATTGTGCGACGGAAGCTCCTCCGTGGAAAGATATCGGATAAAAGGGGAGTCGGAGAACGGGACAAAATTATAGGGTGCTCTGACAATTCGATCATTCATAGTCCGCTTCTCCTTTCCAGCCGGCGAGACAGGTTTTCACCACACACATCTGACCGTCGCAATCCGGCTCCAGATAGTCTCTTACCGTTATTTCTGCCCCGAATATTTTCGGATTGCAAAGCGGAATGGTTTTTTCAATATAACAATCGGTTGGTTCTTCTGTCAACTCCGCTGCGAACAGCTTGGAGTCCCGGGAAAAAATCCTGATTTCTTTTCCCGGCTCAAAAAAACGTGCTTCCAACAGTTCGTCCGGGTGAATTTCACAGGGAGCTTTCCCGATAGCTACACAGCTTAACTCACGGACGTATGCATATTGCAGTGCTTGTCCCTTTTCCAGTGCTTCCGATATTGAGGATAAAACAGTTTGTTTCATTGTACCCCTCCTTTTATCGCTTCCAGCCATTGGTTCAGTGTGGGTTGCCCCGAAACTACAGTTGCACCATTGTCAAAGGTAAGACGGACATCCTCAAAATCAGGGTTGGATGCGACAATTTCTTTCACTGCTCCATAGCCTCGGCCTACAGAATAACCGCTTCCAAAGGACAATAGATTCAGCCCCATATCCCGCAGGGCAAACAAAATCAAACCGCAGGCAATGGCATCCTCCTTTGGGACACGGATGGTAATTTTCGTGTCTGCGGAGAGAGGCTGCTCAGAAAACAAATGCATTACATTACCGGAAAAACGGTCAATTCTAATGCGGGAAATGGTTTTCGGAGGCTGTGTTGTGTCAAGGTGTGCATCCGAAAACAGTGCTTTTCCGGCAAGCTCTGTCTGTTCATTTGCACCGAATAATTGGTTCAGATAGGACCTCGGCAAGGAGAATATGTTGGTGGCAATATTGTAAATATGTGCACGGATTGCCCCCTTTACAGTGGCACCGGACAGCAGATATTTTCCGTTTTCAGACATGTTTTCCGCAAACGAGTTTCCGCTATTTTGGCGGACTGCCATGCCTTTTGTAAGAACGTTGGGAAAGCTTACAGTTACCGTAAATATCACATAAGTATCCGATGTTATGTGATACGGAGAAAAGGGTGTTGCAGCAGGAGCCCGGCTCAGCCAGGCTTCCCGGTCGGGAGCGTTTTTCATATTGTACTCTTGTTTGTTTCCCTGAATGCTGACCCTACCGTACCCGTTGGTTTTATTGGCACCTAACATAATTTCGCCGGAGTTCAGCGCGGAAAGCACCCGTTCAATCTGCTCTTGTGTCCATCTGCTTTCCTCGGCTGTGTTTCCTGTCCACAACAGTGTGAAACGAAAGATGCTTCCTGTGACCATTGCTGTAATATCGAATTTGGCATGGTTTTTGGCATCAGCGGTTTTTGTTTTTTCGTCAATTTTCAGGCGGGGACGGGTCGCCTGCAGGCTCTCTTTGTCAAACACACCGTCGGAAACAATCAGAGTGCTCGTATGGTGCGGACTGCCAAATAAGGTGGTTGCGGCTTCTGCACCCTTATCGGCTTCCAGCCAGGCACGCAATGCCCCGGCGATAGAGGCTGCCTGCAGAAAGGGAGCGCCATCTTTATATTGCAGAAGTGACTCGGCTGTTGAGCCGGCATCTGCGCTTCTCATAGGAGATAAGCATGTGGCGGTGATATCATACCGCAGAGCATAATAAAAAGCCATCAGTTATACTCCTTTCTTTCTGTTGTGATTAAAGACCATACATAACAGCTTCAGCTGTTCGGTCGGAGAGTCGGGGTTTGCCGTGGGGAGTAGCTCCGGTTGTTCTAAAATGGAGGTGACAAAGGTAATTAGCGGCTTGTATTCCCGAATCGCGGCAACTCCTTTTTCTTCCGTATTTTTTTGAAGAAAAGCATAATATTCTGTCATATCACCATGGTTGGCAATTGCTTTTTCGCAAATGGTTTGCAAAGTTCCGATTTTATTGGGAGAGATATTGAGCTTTCCTAATATCTCCGATTTTTCCCGAATCCATTTCAGCCGCTTTCTCCGCCATATCACTTCCTCGCTGAGCGCTTCATGGATGGTGGTATAGCGTTCTTTCTCGGTAAGCTGCTCCAGTGCAGACTGGCTGAGAAAAAGAATCTGCCCGAAGCCCTCTGCACGGCGAATGCCAATGCCGTTTTGCTGTAACGTAAGGAGTGCTTCTCTTTTTGGTGGTGTGGAGCAATGCAATTTGAAAATACTGCCCCGCTCATACATTGTTACACCGGGGGAAAAACAGCCCCAGGTACGATTGTAGGATTGGTATTGTGCTACCGAGGTTTCGCTCCGCACGATGGTGACATCGGTTTCCAACAGACGGGACAGGATGCTGTCGTCAAACGCACAGGGGGCACCGGTTTCGTCTGTGAGGGATGTGGGTGATAACAGCATCATATATAACTCTGTGCCGATGGAGTCGGCATGGGAAATGCTGTATTGACTGATGTGAGAGGGAAGTGCTGTCGGTTGACAGGTAATTTTACATTTTCCATAGCCCTGATAACGGTCTGCTCCAAGCCAGACGGTCTGTTCAAAGCATTCCTCAATATAAGGGGAAAGGGCGGGAATATCTAAGGTGATATATCCCTCAAATACCTGCCCTTGACACAAATATTCTGTCTGAAAAATTGTGCCATCGGATTTTTCGTTCATGAGAGAAATACGCATGGCGTTGTCGGTGGCGGCATCCCAATATTCAATTTTGTTGTCTCGAAAGCAACAGAAAGAGCCAAGCTTTGCACGTTTTTTGGAGGGACTGAAGTTCCCGGTTCCCAACACAAATTCCAGCCCCGAACCATCCGTGTTTTCGTAAAATCCCATAGGAGAGGGAATGACGGAAATATCTGTTGTCTGATAAGCTTCAGGAATGGGGTAGGCATCGGAAAAACGAACCTGGTCCGATAATAAGGCGATTTTGTTTTCCAGAAGCCATTGGGGAGCTTTTTTTGCAAGATGGCTGATTACCATACCGCGAATGGCAGAACCGCTCAGGTAGTCCTTAGTTTGAACGGTGTTTTCGTTGCTGTGCTCCATGTCGGTCATTAGTACAGGCGCCTGGGTTACAACCCGATAACGGAGACAAGTGTGTTCCCCGTAAGAGGAGGAGACTGTTTCCAAGGGGATTGTCCGGGTGGAAAATTGTACTGAGCCGAAGCCACGGTGGCGCATAGTGCCTACATAGTGGATGGCTTTTAGCGCTTCTTCTAAAAAGGCGGCATCTTCTTCGTGACAATACAGCTCGCCTTCAAATTTCAGACCTTTTCTGATACAGGAGGCAAGATGCAGCGTGCCTTCCTTTGCGATCCCTTGCTCCAGTTGGGTAAAGGCTCTGGTGTCAAAGCAATCTTCTACGGTTTCCGGCTTTTCTGCGAGAGAAAGAGCAGTCAGTTGAATCCGATGGTCGTCAAGTTCACTGTCCCACCCCTCTTCCCCAAATAACCGGGAGGGGTAGGAGATATCCATATCGGTCCAGGCAACTAAGTTTTCTGCACTTTCACGCAGCAGTCCTTTGAATGTAGAACCTTTTAAATAGGGAAATCCTTGCTCGTCAGTGGAAACACCGATATCTTCTCCACCGGGAGTGCTGAAGCCGGACCCGAAGATGGTATCGGAAAGCAATTCCATTTGAATTTTTATTTGAATCTTCATACTGTTATTCTCCCGTTCTTTGTGTGGTTGATGTATGCCATACTGTTTTATATGGGAATCAGTTTAGAAAATCACAACGATCCATCAGCTCAATGGCATCAAAATACAGACATCGTTTGTGTGCTTCTCCCGGAAACTGCATAAAAATTTCCAAATCGGATTCGGTTGACATCTCCGCTTCATCGGAAGTGTAATTTACAGCCTGCCCTGCAGAGAGCAGCTGTTTGATTCGGCTGTCTGCCACGTAAAATTCAGCTTCTTCTTCTCCTTGCTTGAGTGCGGTGCGGAAGTCCTTGAGCTTGCTTCTGGACAAGTTGAATTTTTTATTGGCAAATGCAGAACAAAGCTTATGAAAGTGGGAAAAAGAGCGTAAAGCATTGAATTCGGTTTCATCGGGTGCGGCACAAACCACAGGGCGTAACACCAGACTGTCACGGTCAGGGGTCAGATAATCTTCCCGGATGGTATCCAGGTTGCCCTTGATTTGCCCGAATTCAATATGCCAGTCCATTGCAGACACCCGCTTTTGAGAATCCAGCTGAGAGCTGTATGTTTTGGCATTGCTGCAAAGCTCCTCCGATAGCTGATATGCCCGATAAAACGGAAATTTCCGATGTACGATTGCCACTCCGGCACAAGCCCAGTAGGGACGGTTGTCCAGCGGGTTTTTCATCTTGCTTAAGATTGTCAGCAATCGGTTGGCACAGGCAAGTCCGATACTTCCTGTGGTGATGAAGCACATATCATCCCCGGCTAAAATAACCGGGCGGATAGGCAATTCTTTTTTGTCGGTATATTGTGTCAGCTCTTGACACAAAGTGTCAAAGGCTGCCTCGTAGTCAGTCTGGATAGATTGGCTGAAGCGGTTTAACAGAGAAACGCAGCTATCCCAGTTGTTGGCTTCGGGATTTTCATAAATCCGGCTTACACGGTCTCCCATCCCGTTGCCGTCTATGTGAATGACCGCGATGTAGCTGTCGTTTCCCGACAGTCGTTCAAACATAGTTGGAAAGGTGTAGCCAAAAGGGGGCTTCGGCAACAGCGTTTCTATCCCCTCTATTTGTGTTTTTGGGGGAACTGTTGATTTTTCAATTCCAAAGGAGGTCTGGCGAATGACACCCTTTCGTGCAGCTTTTTTTTGCTCCAGCTGTCGGGAAAGCTCCATCAGATTTTCCATCGGGGAACGTGAGTCGTCGTAAGGAAGCTGCTTTACCATCAGTTCCGGGCCATACTCCATACGGCAGACACGTTCGGTAACTTTTTTTGCAAAAGAAAACGCGGTGTCAGCATCATCGAACTGTACCACCGTGTGACCGCCTCCGGAATAAACCAGATTTTTTTCTTGGGAAAATGCTTTATCACAATCCTTAAAAAATGCAGGACTTGTGACATAACCGATACAAGCAGACCGCATGGCATTTTCTTTTAGTGATTTGCTTTCAAAAATGTAGCTCTGCTTTCCGGTTACTTCAAATATCAGTAGTGTTTTTGGCAAAGAAAACAACTCCTTTTTTAAGACACACGAAAAAAAGGTGCATCTGTAATCTCTAAAAGGTATGGAAGCACTATTTTAAGGAGGGATGTTATATGAATACGGGCTATAATCTCTTTAAAGGTATGGAAGCACTATTTTAAGGAGGGCAGTTATATGAACAAGAGCTATAATCTCTTTAAAGGTATGGAAGGGGGCGTATGCCCTTTTTTGTTAGAAATAAAAGGAGGGAAGTAAATGGAAAAGAAGCTATAATCTCTATACAGGTATGGAATAGGAGAAATCTCCCTTTTTTTGTTACAAAGAAAGGAGGATTAACATGAAAAATTGCTGTAATCTCTACATAGGTATGGGAAAAATGTTGTGCTTTGTTTTATTATATCATATTGTGCATTCATTTGTCAAGAAAAGGATATGTGGGTATTTATGGAGAAAAAGAAGCAAGAGGAAAGGGATGCATCTGAAAACTTTGCTTGACTTTTTTCACCTTTTTCTGTTATAATGTTCATAGAAATTAAAGGATAAAACAGGGGAATGATATGCAGCTTACTATCACGATGAAAGGGAACCCAATCTGTCTGCCTATTGCCTCGGCACACACGGTGCAGGGGTTTTTGTATCATGCGCTCCGCCGGGATGGAGCATATTCCTATGAGCTACACGAAACCGGAACTCTTTACGATAAGAAAAAATTCAAATTATTCACCTTCGGAGAGTTGATGGGGCAATATGAAATCCGTGGCAAAAACATCATTTATCCTGAAGATGTAGCATTGGAGATTCGTTCGGCAGATACCTATATGATTCAACTGCTGTTTGAAGCATTTTCCCGGCAGCCTTATGCAATGCTCGGGAATAATCCGATAGAAATTACCGGAGTCTCCCTGCTTAATGAAACAGTTTTTTCCGACACCATCCGCATCAGAACCCTTTCTCCCATTACCGTGTACCGAACCGAGGAGAATGGGCATACCACCTATTTTTCTCCCACCGAAGAAGAGTTTTACACCTCTGTAATTGCCAACGCCAAACGGAAATGGAGCAGCTTTTCTCAGGACACACACTGCGATTTTTCGATAGAACCTACCGAAACAGCACGGTTTACAAAACGTGCGACCCGGTTTAAAGAGACCTTTATTACAGCTTGGCATGGCGAATTTATCTTGCGTGGCAGCCCCAGAATGCTGAATTTTTTGTATCATACCGGTCTGGGAACAAAAAATTCCCAGGGCTTTGGAATGTTTCGTGTGCTGTAAGGAGAAAAAATGATATTACAAGCAAAAAAAGAAGCTATCCCAAAAGGATAACTTCTTTTTTGGTGAGTGTTCTGATAGCATTTCATGATAAATACAGTAATCGTAAGGGTGTTAGACGGTCATAATAAGCTTATATCTGCCTAAAAAACAAAAAAAGTGGTTATCCAAAATATCCGATACTATTTTAGAACGTGAGGTCACATCGGGAATTTGCAGAGTAAAATTGAAGATATAAGCTTGTAAAAGCAATTGTCCTCGTTGTGTAGGTAGCAATAAAACCGGTGAATAACTTTGTTGGGGATTACGATTGATTTTTTGGTACTTTTGTGGTATGATATATGTGGTTTTTTGTATATAAATACATATTGACATACAAAACAGATGAAAAAGGAGGTGCCCCTCTTGTCTTTAGCATACGGAATTATCGCCATTATTTCTCTATCAATGGTTGGAATTTGTGTTCTTGCAGATAAAAAGCGTGATGAATGGCTGATTTGGTTATTTGTTTCAGTAGCTGTATGTAACCTCGGTTACTTTATGTTGTCTGTATCAAAGGAGCTTGATGCAGCGTTGAACTCAAACAGAATAGCCTATCTCGGAAGTGTTTTTCTTCCGTTCTTTTTGCTGATGATGGTACAGCGTTTTTGCAAAATAAAGAGCAATAAAAAGATAACAACATTACTTATTTTACTTGGTGTCATTATGCTCGGTATCACCACAAGTCCGGGTATTCTTCCCATTTATTATAAAACGGTGGACATTGAATTTGCAGATGGAGTGACAAAGCTTGTCCGTGAATACGGGCCGCTTCATCCGCTTTACTATGTTTACCTTGGCCTTTATATGTTATCAATGGTGGGAATGACACTTTTCGCCATTGCAAAAAAGAAAGTCACATCGCATCTTCACACTTTTCTTCTTTTGAGTGCGGTTCTGTGCAACATTGTAATATGGCTTGTTGAGCAATTTTTGCCAAGAGGTTTTGAATGGCTTTCTGTTTCATACATACTGACCGAGTGCTTGATTCTTATGTTGTACCGGTCTGTGCAACGGCAGGGGCTTATGTTTAATAAACCAAGTCCGTCATCTTATACCATCAATGTTTTGATGGTTATATTCTTGCTTTTGTTTGCGAACTGTGTCCGAATCATTACCAAGGGAACTACCCCTACTATGTATGTGATTTCCCACATAGTCGTACTGATTATTTATATCGGCATACTTGTTTCATGGGGGATGTCTGTTTATGACAGAATTGTGCATAAAAGCATCAGACGTTACCTCGTTATACTTATGGGACTGATGATGTTCTGGATGCTGATGCGCACACTCAGACACACGGTATTCTTGCACGTTTTCCCGGTAGGTCAGTGGTGTTGGTACGCATATTATATTCCGATGATTCTGATTCCGCAGTTTTGTTTCCTGGCAATGAAATATGTCGGAAAACCTGAAGACTATCATATGCCGAAAATATGGCATATAATAAATATCCCGTCTTTCATGCTGATTCTCGGAATCCTCACAAATGATTTGCATCAATGGGCGTTCCGATTCCATCAAGGATATGTGGCAGGGTGGGACATATATCAACGCGGCTTCTTATATTATGCTGCGGTCGTATGGATTTTTGTTTGCATCGTTATGATGCTTACAGATGTCATTAAAAATTGCCGAGTGCCCGGCACACACAAGGTTATATGGAGACCGATTGCAATGCTTGGCATTGGCGTACTTTATACTATTTTATATACGATTGACACCGCTTTGTTTAGCTTTATAGAAATGACAGCGGCTCTTTGTTTTACTGTTGTTGCCATTTGGGAAAGCTGTATTAAAACAGGACTTATTCCGTCTAACACGCATTACAACGAATTGCTGGAATATTCAGGTCTTGGCGTAGCGATTGTAGATAATGATTATAACACATATTACCGTTCCAAAGATGCTCTTCCTCTTCGGAAGGAGCAAATGAGAGAAACGGAAAACGCACCCATAATGCTTAAAGGTGGCATAAGGGTGTCGGGAGCGAAGATTCGTGGCGGTCATACTCTTTGGCAAGAAGACATATCCGAGCTTTTAGATATTTTGGCAGAACTTACTGCGCTTCGTGAAGAACTGAAGGATTCAAATGCTGTATCTATGAAGAACTATCAGCTTGATAAAAAGATACGAACTCTCGCAGAAAAGAACCGTCTGCACGATGAATTGCATCGGCAGACCGCACATCAGATTGACTTGTTGAATAGTTGGCTGAAAAGGCTGATTGATACAGATAACCATGAAGAAAAGAAAGAACTTCTTCGTCGCATTGTTGTGGTAGGAGCATACCTAAAACGCCGCAACAACCTGATTCTTGTAAACGAGCAGGACGGTATTATTAAAACGGAAGAAGTGAAGCTCAGTCTTAACGAAATGATGAAAAATCTGCAACTCGCAAATATCAGTTGTGCGAGTACTGTTCAGTTTGAAGATGATGTTCCGTCAAACATTGCAATGCAGCTTTTCGATTTCTATGAATATGTAGTTTAAAATACTTTTGACGGTATAGAGAGCTTGCTTGCACGCTTCTTCCATCGTGACGGTTCGTATTTTGCCTGCATTGATGTTGTATGCAGTCTTGACCTTACAAAGCTTGAAAAAGAAAATCTTACCGTAAGTGTATCGGAGGAAAACTGTTATACGCTTTCCTTTCAGGTGAAAGAAGGTGACGGTAAATGATGACTTGCTTTTTTAAGATAGATTCTATGTGGCAGATATTTTTGTTGATTTTAAGTCAACTTACCGTTTTTTCCTATGTAATCAGCACGGTATTTTTGTACCGTCGGGGATGTAAACCACTTAAACTTACAGGTGTTGTTTCTGCTTTTGTGCTTAATACCATTTTATATATAACCTTACAGCTTGACAGTCGTATTACCGGAGGTACGCAAGGAATTCATCTGCATGTTCCATACATAATATTGCTTCTTGCTGTGTTATTGTCGTTTGGCTATAATATATGGGCACTTGTTTCGGAAACAAAGGTACGAAAGACAATCAACCGAAATTCGATTAAAGATGCCTTTGATAATTTGCCAACAGGCGTATGCTTCTTTAACGGGGCAGGCTTGCCTGTGCTTTGTAACCGTATGATGCATCGCTTGAGCTTTGCTGTTTGCGGTAAGGATTTACAGTTTATTACAGAGCTTGAAGAGTGGTTGGAGGATGACTTTACACCCGTAAGCGGCGTTAAAAAAATGCGCAAAACCTTTATTCTTCCCGACGGCAAGGCGTGGCACCTAAATAAACGTAATTTTGTTCACGAAAGTGGAAATACATATGCACAGTTTACTGCCGTAGATGTTACCGAGCTTTATGAAAAACGTGAAGAGGTTATTAAGGAGAATGAACAGCTCCAAAAAGTTCAGGCAGACCTTCAGAAGTTATCTGCAAATGTGGTTGCCGTTACCCGAGAGGAAGAAATTCTGAATACTAAAATGCGGGTTCACGATGAAATGGGCAGATGCCTTATCGCTGCACAAAAGTACCTTAAAGAAGGAAATACTGACAGTATTCCCGCAAGCCTCGCAACATCATGGCAGAGAGCTGTATCAATGATTAAATATAGTAATGATACACCGGATGAAGATATGCTTTTACAAATTCGTAAAACCTGTGAGTTCGTAAAGCTTGATTTCATTAAAACCGGAGAACTGCCGAAATCGGAAAAGGTCGCCTATATTCTCACTTGTGCTGTTCGTGAATGTGTAACCAATGCAGTTCGCTATGCCGAAGCGACAGAGCTATATGCAGATTTTTCCGAAACTGAAACCGAAGCAAGTGTTACCTTAACCAATAACGGAAAGCTGCCTGAAGGAGAGATTGCAGAAGGCGGCGGACTGTCATCGCTCCGAAAACGAGTTGAGCGTGCGGGCGGACAGATGATTGTTCAGTCACTTCCGATATTCAGATTAACTGTTACTATACCTAAAGAAAAGGAGGACATAATGTGAACAAAGTGTTGATTGTAGAGGATCAGAAAATGGCACAGGAAAATATGGAAGCCATCATAGATTCCAGTGAGAATTACAGTCTTTCCGGCATCATTCCAAATGCCGCGGATGCAGAGCTGTTTTGTATGCGTGAAAAAATTGACCTTATATTGATGGATGTTTGCACAATGCGTGACGAAAGCGGTATTGAAGCTACTGCTATTATCAAAAAGAAGTTTCCCAAGATTAAAATTATCATTGTAACTTCTATGGCAGAACATACATTTATTGAAAAGGCAAAAAAAGCAAGGGCTGACAGCTTTTGGTATAAGGATGCAAGTCACGGTGATTTGCTCTCTGTTATGGATAGAACTATGGAGGGTGAGCATATATTCCCTGATAAAACGCCGGAAGTTAAGCTGGGGCTTTCCACAAGCTATGAGCTTACACAATATGAGCTGAATGTCCTTCGTGCTATTATGCAAAGTACAAGCGATGAGGATGCAGCAGAAATGCTTGGTTGCAGTAAAGCCAATATCCGTTGGCATATCGGCAAAATTTTGGATAAGACAGGCTATCGTACACGAATGGAGCTTTTAATTGCAGTTGCACAGAAAAACCTTATTATTGTTTCGCCTGATAAGGCGTTGGATGAAGATAATTACTAAATGTTATACTGTTCTTAATCGGTCTCCCGGATTTCCGGGAGGCTTATTTTTTTAAAATTTTTTTAAGAAATTTTCGAATACTATTACTTGTAATAGTGACTTATTTTGAAAAAAATCTTAAAATTATATACGGGTAAGGGAATTATTTATACCCAGCTATTATTCTCTTATGAAAGAAGGTGACGCTATGAGACGGATTGTAATCAATATGCAAAATTCATTGTTCTGTAACGCTATTTCCGAAACGCTGAAGAACTCCGGAAATGAATTTGATACCTATACAGTGGATTCCCCCGACAAAGTAATCGACGACTGCAAATGGATTGAACCGTATGCACTTTTGATGGAAGTTACAGGCTATGTTCCCTGGCGGCTGTGCGAAAGAATGAAAATCCGTGATGCCGTAAAAGCACAGCACCCTGAGTGCAAGATCGTTCTCATTGTGGATGAAAATGCGGAAAAAGAGGTTGCCCAAAAGGTAAAAGAGGCAAAAAAGACGGGCGTCATAGATCAGTTTATTTACGGCTCAATCTCTGCAACCTATCTTGCTGACATTGTAGATAGTTTGTGAGAGGCGGTGTGAAAAGCAATGATATTTCATAAAAACAAAACAATAGAATTATTTGATAAATTTTTACTTACTATTCCGACTAAGCTTAAACACCATCAGGATGAAATTTCAAACACCAAGGCATTGTTTATTAAGGTTACTGGAAAACAGTTCAAGGATATGATAAAATATATGCTTCGTCCCGAAGCCTTGAATTATGACCACAGCGAATTTTATCAGTTCTCAAGAGGAATGAAGGTTGTTGTTTCGCTTCCTGAAAACAAAATAACGGAGCTTACATATGACGGCGAAGAAATTGATGACGATAAGATACTTTCGGTAGGACTTCAAAGCTTCCATTTCAAAAATATGGAGGATATTTTCGGAATCTCCGAGGATGAAGTAAAGAAAAATGCTCCTTGTAAAGTGCTTTCAACAAACTCAATGGATGTTTTAGACGAATATTTAAGCGGAAGAGAACTTGTCACTGTTCCTGTTGATGAAAGGTGGATTATACTCACTTAAAAAGGAGGTTTTGATATGGGAAAACTAACAAGAAAATACGTTGAATGTATTGAAGAATGTAAATATATTGAACGCGGTACGCTTTGCGGAGTCTGCGGCAGGAAATTAGCGTTAACGCCTCCTTCAAATTTGATATCTTCATTTTATCAGAAGGCTTTTACTTTGACGAATGTGCGGAAAAAATATATAAAAAAAGAGATAAACCCATTGTGGCTTTATCTCTAAATCCTTAACTGTACATATATGTTTTAATATTAATTGTTTTTTTATATATTCTAATTCAAATAATTCATGTTGACAAAATCGTTTTTTATTACGGCATAATAGCAACATATGATAAAATTAATGTTAACAAAGTCGATATGCCAAATGAAAATACAACACTACTGTTAGAAAACGGATTAGGCATATAGTCGGTTGTTTCTTTTAAGATTTTGATTGAATAATCTTCTAGTGTATTTATTAATTTTTCAGGTGCAAGATGTACCACATTATTTGATTGTTTTATTAGTTCAGGTACATATAG
Source organism: Clostridia bacterium (assembly GCA_017936745.1). GTDB lineage: Bacteria > Bacillota > Clostridia > UMGS1840 > UMGS1840 > SIG452. The sequence goes on along the minus strand of JAGBEY010000015.1, from coordinate 132,214 downwards.
TTCTATTCCATATTCACATAAAAACTTCTTATTTACTTCTTGGAAAACTGCTAATTGTTTTATAGATTCAGTTCTTTTATCGCTTTGATATTTGTATTGAAAAATTAACCTATTAAATTGGGTTGCAGTTTCTGTTTCCTTTCGGTTTTGCTTAACCATAATGCAGAATGCTGGGCAGAGTATATTTACTGTGAAAAGAAGAACCGTAATGCTAAGTATAATTATTAATGCCACCTTAGCATCTATTTGCTTAGCCAATATATTAATATTCCTGTATTTATATAATAAGGTTAATGCAATACAATAACTTAAAACAGAAAGATATATTAGGATGTTGATTCCCGTTTTTGCCGAAGTTTTTTTGTATGTTTCGGGGAAAACTAATATGACACAACAATATAATGCACATAGAATTATAGATACAAACAGTATTGAATATATATTCATATAGTCTCCTTCAAATTCGGATATTTTTTTACAGCAGCTTGATCAAATCCTATCATATCCAAATACAAAGCTCTGCGATAAACTTCACGTTGACCTTTTTTGTCTGCAACAGTTAAAAGAGAAGCATCAATGAGCTTGTCAATGATCTGCTTTCTTATATTGGGCGCTTTGATGCCAAGGTTTTCACACAGATCTTTAGCGGTTTTGGGCTCTTTGCATAGAACTAAAGCTTTACACAATTTTTCATTCTTTGCAGTCACAAAAACCATTTCTAGAATGTTATCGCCGTGTAAAATTGATAAAAGATTTGCACTTACCTGTGTGTTAGCCTTTACAATATTTAAATCGTTTTTTATTTTTATTATATCATCAGATAATTGTTCAACTTTCTCGTTAATTGTCCCTGACATTGTTACTCTCCTTAAAAAATTCGTTTTGGATTTTTTTGCTTATTGCTTACTATCACATACTCAACAAGCCCGGCTTGTTCTAACAAGACAGCAAATTGTCTCACGGCCTCAGAAGATACTTTAACGATTTCGGATATTTCTTTAAGAGATTTTGTTCCATCAAACAGTTCATACATCTGCTGCCTTTGGGGAGTGGTTAAGTATTTTGTTTTAATACTATCGTTAAAATCCTCGATTTTATCTTGAGAGAAAATTGTGAGTAATTTGCGAATTGATTTTAATTCCTGAAGAATCTGCTCATTACAATCCATTATTCTTCCTCCTTTACTTCTGTTATTCCGTATTCTTCGAGATTAAATGCAGCTTTGAAACGGCCTTTTGTTTCTGCAGGTACAACAATTCCCTTCAAAGCCCATCTTTTCCAAATATTTGCAATGGTTCCATGTGCACACTTTTGAGTAAGCTTGGTAGCAATATCTCGAGTAGAGTTTTTTCCATCTGTAAGCTGATAAATTTCAAGAAGTTGTGTTTTGTTCAATTCAGCAGAAAGCATATCTGCAATTGTTTTTTTGTTCACAAATTTATATATTGTTAAAAATTCTGCGAACATGGTTGTTAGTTCCTCATACTTGTCCATCATCAATATCCTCCTTAGTTAATTCTTTTTGTGCATAATAGACCGCAATTTTTGAAATGTTTTTAGATAAAATTTTACTATTTCCTTGCTTTATAAAATCGACAAGGTTATTTTCAACGAGAGAAGCACCAAAAATTTGTAGTGTGCGAAGATTGCAACCAAGTTCATCGCTTATTTCTTTTAATGTTTTTTCGCCATCAATTTTTTCATAGGCTCTCTTTCTTACATCAGTAGTAAGATACTCTGCATTAAAACGCTTAATAGCACTGGCTTTTGTTTGCACAGTCAACAAGCTAATTTCTTGTAATATTGATTCAAGTAATTTTTCTATACTGTTTGATTCCATTTGTTATTCCTTTCCATCTTCTTGCTCAATTTTAGATTTTACTTCATTTACCAAAAGATGAACCGATGTACAAGGGCACATTTCTGATGGTTTACACTTGCAATTTGATTTGTGTTCTTCGTATTTTCTTTGAGCAAGTTTAATTGCTTCAGATTCATTGCCAAAACGGTTTAACTTATTATATATTTCACGGTCTGATTTAACATATTTTTGGCCTGAAGCTTGTTCATATGTTCTTCCGAACCCTGCACAACACGTTACTGAATCTTGGTATGTAGGCATCTTGCCGAAATATGCACTAAACCATGCTTCTATGCAGGGGTTTGTCCATCCGACTTTGATACCTTTGTCCTCTGCTTGGCGGATTATTTCGTCAAAATCTTGAACTTGATCTCTATCAAAAATAATCCATGTTTCACCAAACTGAGGATTTAATGATGCCAAATTAAGAGCTTCCTCCACAAGATTTTTTGTTTTAGTCTTTATAACTTTTATTACAAGTTTTCCTTGTAGCTCTTTTGGAATAGAATCTCTTAGGCCATACATATAGTTCTGTTCGGTCTCCTTAGTGTCAGTAACTATAAAATAGTAGCCAAGTTGAGGGGTTCTTCGATTTGTCAATTCTCTTGGTTTTCTACTTCCATTTCTTTCGTATCGAGGCATATACTATTCCTCCTTAAACATATCAAAGTACCTTAAGGAAGGAATCGCACCATATTTTCCTAACAGATAATTTTTCTCATAGTTTTCGTCCTTACGTATCTTAACTCCATCCTCATCAACAAAATCTGCTAATGAATAAAGATTCGAAATTCCATTCAAGTCTTTTTCTGCAAACCAAATTTCATCTCTTCGAAGTATGTTTCCGTTAAGCTGCCAAGAATCATGAGAGGTAAATATTAACTGAGCATTTTTTGTGTTAATTTCCGGGTTAAGGAATGTAATGATAAAAGCCCGTACTAATAATGGGTGTAGTCTTGCATTTAATTCATCAACGAATAATACACCTCCGGTAGACAATACATCATCTAACATGGGATAGAGTGCAAACATTTTAAGGGTTCCGGCAGATTCATTTTGCAAGGGTATAGATGTTGTTTGATCTGAATCAATCATTCTGTGGATTGCGTCAATTTTTAAATGTTCATCTTCATCATCATTGTCTGATTTTAAAACTTCTACGTTAAATCCGATAATAGATGGATCAAATGATGCAAAATAATCAACGACTTTATTTCTAACAGTTTCATTGTCAGCAAAACCTTCGGGTATCAGTTGAGACAAGAAAAAGTTTTCAATTGGTCTACCGAAATCGGCAAAATCATTATTAAGAAACCAATCTCTGATGAACTTCAGTTTTGCTATTTTGAGTTTTGCACCTAATGAAACTATTAATGTTTCCTTTTCCAATGCGATTTTTAAATTTTCTTGGCTTTTTGATGGAATCCCTGAAAAATCATAATCTTCTCCATTGCGATAAAAAATCCTTTTGTAATTTCCTCTTGTTGTTTTAGCTTTGTAATTGAGCCATTCTTCGCGTACACCTGTGCTATCAACCGTAAAACCATAGTTATATGTTTTTGCACCATTTTCTTCTGAATCTATAAAGTAGATTTCAAAAGATGATTCTTCGGTTTTGCTTTTAGAATCAAACAAGAATGGGGTAGGTCTAAAAAACTTAGACTTCTTTTTCTTGCCATCTGACTCGTCACCATAATCCAAAGAATTGATTACATACATAGCCATGTATCGAAATGCTTCTTGAACATTTGATTTACCACTTGCATTTGCCCCAAATATTGCAGCAACAGGCAGGATTCTTTCATTGGCAATAGAAATAACATGATTATTAAATTCAGAAATCTTGGTAGCAGTTAAGTCTAATGTTGTATCATCTTTAAAAGATTTAAAATTTTTAAAATTAAATTGAAGTAACATAATACATTTCTCCTTTTTATCTTTACACTATATATTATACACAATTTTTCTGTTTTGTCAACACCTAATTGAGAAAAAACCTCAATCAGATGTACTTTTATGTGTTTTTTTATAAGTAAAAAGAGATAAAACCGGTTAAAGTTTTATCTCCTGAGATTTCAATATTAGCGTTTTTTAAGTTTACTATTAAAATTTGGATAGTCAAGATATAATAAAAATCCGAACCCTTCACCGATTGGTACAAGGTTCGGATTTCTACTGTTTGGTGCGGATAAGAGGACTTGAACCTCCACCGAGTTGCCCCGACTAGCACCTGATGATAGCGTCCAATCGGTGAAAAATTAAAAACCGCATAAAATCAGGGGCTTTAGGCTGATACAAGTCATAAAAACTCCTGATTTTTTTATGCAAATTTCATTCTGCGGAATTGGTAGAATGAAGTCAAGAACGAAATGAATAAAGCAAATTAGTCGTATCGAAATGATGCGGCTTTTTTAATTACAGAAACGGAGGAATTATAATGCCAAAATTAAATAACAATTTCACAAACATACTAAACAAACTTATCACAGATAAAAACATATCCAAAGCAGAATTTCGCATACTGTGTTATCTACTGATGCGAGCCGGGAAGCAAGATATCTGCTATCCATCACTTAATACAATAGCCAAAGATATAGACATTAGTTTAAGCACGGTTAAAAGAGCAATTCCTGAACTTGTGGACAAAGGTTATCTTAAAAAGATAAATCGAAAAAGGAAAAATGGTTCTTCTACATCAAATCTCTATAAATTTACAGGTAAGGTTTACGGAACAGGCTAAAAATATAGTGGCTCACATTTGCCTGAGGTAGTGTCAGGATAGACTACAAATAATACTTAGATAATAATACAATAAGGGATATTGCAAAAGAATAATATAAGCAATGAAATACATCGATGATTTAATTGATTGGCACTTCTTGTAGAAATTCGCAAATTAATTATTTTTTATTCCAATATCCCTTCAATACAAACTCTCGCAATGTACCAAGGCTCAACAATGGAGGCTTGAAGTTAAAAAATAGCAGTAAGGTAATTACACACCCTCGAACAGTTTAGTCGCTCGAACCCAAGGTTGAACAGGGCTACTGAGGCGTTAAAATAGATGGTGTGTTCCTGATTAGAATAAATATATTTTTAATCCAATAACCCTATCGGTATAAAATCATATGTAAAACGAATCGTTGCTAAAATGATAAATCTGCTATACGAAAATCACTGCAATTAGACTGAAAATCAGTCAAAATAAATTGAAGCAGGAAAAAGCACAGGTGCATTTTGATGCCCCTGAGCCTCTAACACCGCACGGCAGAGCCGTTCGGGATGGTGTTATTGTAGGCAATTTGGTGTCATATCGGGTGCTATATAAGGTGAAACACAGGATTAAAGCGATAAATATCGGGTGATTTGCAATGTGCAACACCAAAAAGGAGGATTTTGAATGAGTAAACAAAAAGAAAGTAAACATATAAGTATATGGATTCCCAACAGCTTATTGAAAGAGTGTGATATCAATCAAATTCGGTACGATGTGAAGACTCGTAGCGAATTTGTTGTGCAGGCACTTGAATTTTATAATTCGTATTTATTTAACAGACACATTTCAGAATATGTGAATGTTGAAATTCTAAATCGTATGGAAGCTATGTTAGATAGTCTTGAAAACAGAATTGGAAGACAAATGTTTAAGTTAATAGTTGAATCTGCAAAGACTTGCAGAATATTATTTGATGGGCTTGAACACGGAATTGAAGACTATGATGAGCTTCATACTGAATGTGTTAAAGAAGCGAAACGCATCAATGGAGCAATAACTTTTCCATCATCAAACAGAGATTTAAAGTAAAATATTTTGACAAAAGGAGCGAAAGAAAATGGCAAAAAAACATATAAGTTTTTGGATTGAAGATAAAGATTTAAAAGAGTGTGATGCAAACGTATTTGCGTCTGATTATGAAAGCAGAAGTGAATACATCGCTCAGGCTGTTAGGTTCTATAATCTGTACTTACATAACAAAAATAATGAAGAATATATTAATCAAACCATCAGAGATAATTTGTCTGGAATGATGAAAAAGTTTGAGAATCGTACTGCACGATTAATGTTCAAACAAGCTGTCGAAACTTCAAAAATATTTTGGCTGTTAGTTAAACAATTTAGAATCAATTATGAGAACGCTGACACTCTCCATAAAAGTTGCATTGAGGAGGTGAAAAAAATCAACGGTGCAATACAATATCCTTTCGTAAAAGAAGACAAGAACTACGATGATGATTGGCTGTTATAATTGAATAATTAAGTCTGGAGAGTCACTGCTATATGTCCATAAAAAATCTTATCAATTTTTCATATATCATTGACAAGCTATCACTTTGGTGATATAATGTTAAATGTAAAGTTAGGAGTGATAGAATGAAAAAAATAATATGGCATGGCTCTCCGGAAATAATTGAAAAGCCTGTATTCGGTTTAGGCAAAGAAAATAATGACTATGGCTTGGGATTCTATTGCACAGAAACTTTGGAACTTGCAAAAGAGTGGGCTTGTCAGAAACCTGCCAAAGACGGATATGCTAACTGCTATGAACTTAATATAGATGGACTCACTACACTTGACTTATCAGACGATGAATATACAATACTAAACTGGCTTGCGGTTCTTGCCAATAACAGAAACTTCAGAGTATCAACTGCGGTGTCAAAACAAGGTAGAGATTATTTGTTAAATAACTTCCTGCCCGATATATCAAACTATGATATTATCACAGGCTACCGTGCAGATGACTCATACTTCTCATTCGCAAGAGCATTTGTAAACAACCAGATCTCCATCGAGCAATTATCTGAAGCAATGAAGCTTGGAAAACTCGGTGAGCAGATTGTATTAAAAAGTAAAAAAGCATTTGATGCAATCAAATTCCAAAAGTATGAAATTGCAGACAGTGCAGAATATTATATCAAAAGAAAAAAACGAAACGAAGAAGCTAATAAGCAGTTCAGACTTCAGCAAGAGGTTGATGATATCAACGGATTATTTATGCGTGATATAATCAGGGAAAGGATTGATAATAATGATTCACGCTTACGATGAAATGTATGTAGACAGTGCAATGAATAACCTGGGTGATGCATTTGATTATGTTGCAAGTGATTTGAATATGGATAAGGACGAATTCCTGAAATTATTTATATCTACCGGAATTGCTGAAGAATTCGGCAACGGAAACCCGAAATATATTATGGGAATGTCAGGACCCGAACTTGTAGAAGAAGTACTAAATGAAGCTGGCATAGAAAGACTTGTTCCACCAAGCAGCGAGAATATAAATAAGCATAGAGATTATTGGTGTGGATGGATACTTGCATTCTATCAATGGTATTCCAAAAGACCATTTAGCAACATTGCAAGACATATTAAAATGAGTGACATTGAAGTTATGTTTGACCTCTACCATGAAGCACCTGAAGAAAAGTTTGCAGATACGGTAGAAAAAATCATTAAAGAAAAAAATGAGCCTACAAGACTTCAGGTAATCAGAAAAAGCTGTGGAATAACTCAAAACGAACTTGCACAGCAATCAGGTGTATCCCTTCGCTCTATACAAATGTATGAGCAGAGAAACAAGGACATAAATAAAGCCCAAATGGAAACCGTCAATAACCTTGCAAAAGTGCTCGGTTGTAAGATGGAAGATTTGATGGAGTACTAAATCAAAATTTAAAAATTAAAGAAGGTGAAGAAAAATGACACCCGAAACAAAAGCAAGAATACAAATAGATAGAAAACTTACAGAATCAGGCTATGTAGTTCAGGATTTTGCGGAATTTAATCCTGCGGCATCGCTTGGCGTTGTTGTGCGTGAATATCCTACAAGCAGTGGTCCCGTTGACTATCTTATTTTTGTAAATAAAATCCCTTGCGGTGTAATTGAAGCGAAGAAGACACAAGCTGCAGAAAGCTTAACATCTGTTGCAGAACAGTCTAAAAGATATATAGAAAGCGATCTGAAATTCATCAAATCAAAAACACATATCCGCTTTGCTTATGAGGCGACTGATTTGATTACACATTTCTGTGATTATGATGATGAAAAGGCTCGTTCAAGAGAAGTCTTTACTTTTCACCGCCCTGAAACATTGCTCGAATGGATGAAAAGTGAAACAACTCTCCGCAATCGTTTGAAAGCATTTCCTGAATTACCGAAAGAAGGTTTTAGGGATTGTCAGGTAAAGGCTATCCTTAACCTTGAAAAATCTTTTGCAGAAAACCGTCCCCGTGCTGTTGTTCAAATGGCAACAGGTGCAGGTAAAACATACACTGCCATTACAAATACATACAGACTTTTAAGTTGTGCAAAAGCAAAAAGAGTTCTGTTTTTGGTTGATACAAAGAACCTTGGCGAACAGGCTGAAGAAGAATTCAAGAAATACAAGCCTTATGATGATGCAAGACTTTTTCCTGAATTATATAATGTTTGCAGACTAAATAAATCCTTTATTCCCGAAAGCACACATGTATGTATAAGCACCATACAGAGGATGTATTCTATCCTACGTGGTGAAGAACTTGATGAGTCATTAGAGGATGAACATTTAACAGAAAAGCAAATGAATGGCAAGCCAAAAGAGGTTGTTTATAACGAAAAATATCCGATTGAATTCTTTGACTTTATTATCATTGATGAATGTCATCGTTCTATATACAATCTATGGCAACAGGTGCTTGACTATTTTGATGCTTTCTTAATCGGTCTTACTGCAACACCTGATAAGAGAACTTTCGGTTTCTTTAACGAGAATGTTGTAAGTGAATACACACACGAGCAGGCTGTTATTGAGGGTGTTAATGTTGGTCGTGACGGTACATATTTAATCGAAACTGATATAACTACAAAAGGCGGAGTTATATTAAAACAGGTTGTAGAAAAGCGTGACAGACTTTCGAGAAAGAAGCGTTGGGAACAGCTTGACGAAGATGTGAACTATGCACCTTCAAGACTTGACCGTGATGTTGTTAACCCATCACAGATAAGAAATGTTATAAAAGCATTTAAAGAAAAAGCACAAACAGAGATGTTCCCCGAAAGAATTAACCCTACAACAAAGAAATGGGAACTTCCAAAAACACTTATATTTGCTAAAACCGATAGCCACGCAGACGATATCATTAAAATTGTCCGTGAGGAATTTGGCGAAGGTAATGAATTCTGTAAAAAAGTAACCTATGGCTCTGAGGAAGATCCCAAGAGTGTTCTTTCTGCGTTTAGAAATGACTACTATCCTCGTATCGCCGTAACGGTTGATATGATTGCAACGGGCACAGATGTTAAACCTATCGAGTGCCTTGTGTTCATGCGTGATGTTCGCAGTGCTAATTACTTTGAACAGATGAAAGGCAGAGCTACAAGAACTCTTTCGAAAGACGGACTGCAAAGTGTTACCCCGTCCGCAACAACACAGAAACTTGGCTATGTGCTTGTGGATGCAGTAGGTGTTACAAAATCTCAGAAAACCACATCAAGACAGCTTGAAAGAAAACCCTATGTATCATTAAAAGATTTAATGATGAGTGTTGCTCTCGGAAATCACGATGATGATACATTGACATCTCTTGCAAGCAGAGTATTAAAACTTGATAAAATATTTACACCAAAAGAAAAAGAGCAGGTTGCAGAAATCTGTGGAAAAACTCTAACAGAAATTTCTGCAAATATGCTCAATGCTTTTGATGAAGATAAAATTACTGAAATTGCTGTAGAAAAATTCAATTTGCCCGATGGCACAGAGCCAACGGAAGAACAAAAAACAGAGGCGCAGCAAGTTTTGATTGATGTAGCAGTTGAGCCTATTTATGATCCGAAGCTTCGTGATTATCTTGATAAAACCAAGAAATCACACGATCAGATTATAGATAATATCAATATTGACACTGTTACTTTTGCCGGATGGGATTCTGCACAGGACGGAAAAGCAGACAGCACGATAAGCACTTTCCGCCAGTTCATTGAAGATAATAAGGATGAAATCACAGCACTTTCAATTATTTATAATCAAATCTATAAAATGAGACCTCTCACATTCCAAATGATTGACGAGCTTTATGAGGCAATACAAAAACCGCCTTATAGACTTTCTGTGTCAAAACTTTGGTATGCTTATGAGGTTAAGGATAAAGACAAGGTGAAAGCAAAGCGTGTTGAGGACAAGCTTGCAGACATTGTTTCGCTTATTCGCTATGAGCTTGGTCAGATTGATAACCTTAACATCTTCTCTGCTGAAGTAAACTTGAAATTCCAGACTTGGGTATTTAATAAAAACTCCGGTCATGGTCAGTTTACAGAGGAACAGATGGAATGGCTTCGTATGATTCGTGACCATATTGCAGTTTCTGCACATATTGAAGCTGATGATTTAGACCTTACTCCTTTTGACAAAAAAGGCGGCTTGGGCAAATTCTATCAGCTTTTCGGTGATGAGTACGAACAAATTTTGGAAGAAATGAATTATGCATTGGTGGCGTAAAGGAGGGAAATACAAATGACAATTGATTTTAAGACACCTATGACTTTTTATGAGTTAATTGGTATCATTTTAGCTGTATTAGCTTTGATAATACCTTTTATTAAGTGGTTATATGAGAAATGGTTTAAACGCTTAAAAATTGACTTTTTAATTTCAGATGTGATCACCATTTATTTCAATAGAAGTGGCTCATATATAAACCTGGGTGGTGTATACAAAGCTGATAACAAAACTGCTACTATAAAAAATATTAGTGCAAAAGTAATCAGAAAAGCTGACAATGCGATGTTAAATTTGACATGGTCAACTTTTCCTTCACCGACAGTGAAAGAGATAGGCGGCCAATATGAACATTCCTTTGAAACAGCGCATCCTTTTAGTGCTAATGCAGATTCTCTTACACCTGCATTTATCGAGTTTACAGATGAAAAAACAAACATTAGCGAGGAAATTGCAATAGCCATACAACCGTTATACAATGCAGAAAATTCTATTTTGAACCAACAAGGAATAACACTAATTGAAGCAGATAGGCAGGCGCACGCGACAACTGAATATTCTGATTCAAAGGTTAAATTATATGAATTCTGTTTTTGGAAAACCGGTAAATATGAAGTTGAACTAATAACAAAATATGATAACACTGAATTTGTAAAAAAATATAACTTTGAGTTAAGTCAAGACGATGCGAATAAACTGCAAGGCAACATTGAGAAATTGTTAGTTGATCCGATTGCAGCTTGTTTTAATGCACGACCACAATACTATTCAATTAGAAAAAATTTATCTGTTTAAATGGTGGCGTAAAGGAGATTTTATGGCTAAAGAAAAGAAAATATATTTTAGTGAAGAAATAGATAGCAGAATTAACGGTTATGCGTTAGCTTTAGCTTTTGTTGTTTGTGGACTGATACTGCAGTTTTTGCCTGTATACTTTGGAAATAAGGTGATTACAGAAGTTGTTAAATGGATATTTATAGTATTTGGTATTGCCGGATTTGCGGTAGAATCAGGTAAAACAAAAATTGGGATAATAGGCCTGGACGATACTGTTTTGGGAGCAATGTTTATTAGTGTATGGTTTGCCTTGTATTGGTTTGGCAAGCATTGGGCATTCAATATAATTGGTTTTGTTTGTCTTCTCTTTGGTGTATATGGATTTTTATCGGGAATTCAAAAAATTGTATATTCAATATTAAAAATACCACATACAAGAAAAATATTATCGAAGGAAGAAAAGAAAACTGACATTATTTTATTTATTACAAAAATTTTCGGTTTGATTTTAGCAATCATCCAAATTGCTAAAGCCGCAATTGATTTGTCAATGGCTATATAAAATGTTTTGGAGGGAATTTTATGGGACTTTATGATGGAATAAAAGATGTTGCAAAAGTAGTACAGCAAGCTGACAATATTGAATTATATCAAAAGCTATTAGATTTAAGTTCACAAGCACTGGATATGCAAAATGAAATATCAAGACTGACAATAGAGAACGCGGAATTAAAGAAGATAAAAGATATTGAATCTAAGATAATTAGGCATCAAGAACCGTACTTAACACTAACAGATGATACAAATTTGATGTATTGCACAAATTGCTGGGATAGTTCTCAAAAATTAGTGCAGTTGCATTGTGATCAAGAACAAGGAACCTATAATTGCCCGTGTTGTAAAGACAAAGGTGTGTATGATGTTAAAGCAAAAAAAGATTATTTTCAAAAAAGTCTAAATGCTTTAAGTGGTCTGAATAGACCAGGAAGATTTTAATAATGTTGATTACAAATGAGGAAATAAAATGTCAAAAAGCTTTGGTAAATGCGCATTATGCAGAAAAGAATGTGAGTTAAGTTTTGAGCACATTCCTCCGAGGGCGGCATTTAATGCTTCCCCAGCAAAACCTGTTACAGGGGATAAAATGATGAATGATGACCGTATGCCGTGGGATACTTCGGGATTGCGCTATACTAATCAGCAGCAAGGAATGGGAAAATTTTCGTTATGCAAGGACTGCAATAACAACACAGGTTCATGGTATGGGAATGACTATATTAAAATTTCTCAAATCATGCACGCAGCCTTTTGTGAAACTATTCCTGAAAATATTAACGCTATAGGAATAAAGGAAATATATCCGTTACGGTTTATAAAACAAATTATTTCTATGTTTTGCTCGATAAATAATATTGAGGATGAGAGAATTCAATCATTAAGAGATTTTGTATTGGATAAAACTGCAAAAGGACTGGATAAAACAAAATATAGACTTAATATGTATTTCACAAAAAGTAATTTGGTAAAGTATGCACCATTGTCAGTAGTTATAAAACTAGATGATAATAAGGTGCAATCAATGGCGGTTAGTGAAATTACAGCATATCCATTAGGATTTATTCTTATTTTTGATCCAATAAAGGATAGAGAATATGATGGTGTTGATATTACATTTTTTTCGGATTGTGATTACGACGAACTTGCAAACATTGAGATTCCGCTCTGTATTAAAGAAATGAATGATATATTCCCAATGCATTACCGTTCAAAGGAAGAAATAAAGCAATGCGTAGAAGAAAATAAGAAATGGAGTAAAGAAAATGATGGCGGACAGTAAGTGGAACATACTTCCATTAGAAGAAATAGCCGAAATCTGTGATGTGTTAAGAAACCCAATAAACGCAAAGGAACGGCAAAAGAGAATAGCAGGAAAAAATCCATCAGAACTATATCCTTATTTTGGTGCAACTGGTCAGGTTGGTTATATAGATGATTATATTACGGATGGAGAATATGTTCTTTTAGGTGAAGATGGTGCACCATTCCTAAACCCATTTGCACAGAAGTCATACATTATAAGCGGGAAAACATGGGTTAATAATCATGCACATGTTTTGAAATCAAAATCGAACAACAGATTTTTGTGTTATTATCTAAATTATTTTAATTATAATGGCTATGTATCGGGTACAACACGATTGAAATTAACGCAAAATGCTCTGAAACAAATTCCAGTCCCCAATCCATCTATAGAGGAGCAGCAACGCATTGTAGCTAAGATTGAAGAATTATTTTCAAAACTTGATAAAGGTGTTGAAGAACTAAATAAAACCAAAGAACAACTCAAAATCTATCGTCAGGCGGTGTTGAAAGAGGCATTTGAAGGAAAGTGGAGTTATGATAACAGGCAGGGTGTAAACATAGAAACTGTCGATAAAACCCTTGTTGTCGAACTTCCAACGCTTCCGAATGAATGGGAATATGTTTATTTAAGTAAGCTTGGAGAATTAAGTAGAGGCAAATCAAAGCATAGACCTCGAAATGATAAAAAACTGTTTGAGGATGGAAAATATCCATTTGTACAAACTGGAGATGTAAAAGCGGCAAAGAAATACTTGACATCTTTTTCCACTATGTACGGAGATTTTGGTTTAGCTCAAAGTAAATTATGGAAAAAAGGAACACTTTGTATTACAATTGCTGCAAACATAGCAGAAACATGTATTTTGGGTATAGATGCTTGTTTCCCTGATAGTGTAGTGGGATTTGATCCACAAGAAGATATTGTTGACAGAGATTATGTTAGATATTTTATTGAAGCCTCAAAAATAAGATTATCAGCATTTGCTCCAGCTACTGCTCAAAAAAATATCAATTTAACTACATTGGAAAATCTTATTATTCCTTACTGTCATATAGACGAGCAAAAATATATTGTAACAGAAATTGAATCTCGATTATCTGTTTGTGATAAAATTGAGCAAACAGTTAATGAATCATTGCAAAAAGCAGAAAGTTTAAGACAAAGTATATTAAAACAAGCCTTTGAAGGGAATTTAGTATGAATATTGAAGAATTTGTAGAACGCAAACTATGTGAACCAAATCAATATAAAATTACATATATAGCTTTTTTAGACATTTTAGGATTTAAAGAGAAGTGTAGCAAAAAAGAATTATCGTGCGAAGAAATAAAAGCTATATTCAATGATGTAGAATTACTTAAATTTAATTTTGACTCTAAATTTTCCAAGCTTATTTTTTCTAAAGAAACATGCGAAAAAACAACATTTACCATTATGTCTGACAGCATAGTTATTTCTGCACCGGATAATGATGAGGGATTGAGTTTTTTGCTTTACTTGTGCTCTTTCATTCATAATGCCTTTTTAAGGAATAAAATTATGATTCGAGGTGGCATTGCAAAGGGTGAGTTCTATAAATTAAATAATATTATGTATGGTCCTGCATTTATAGATGCATATAAATTAGAATCGGAAACAGCAATATATCCGAGAACGGTTATAGCGGATGATATTATTGATGACCTAAAATGCCGTAATTTTTTTCGTAAAAAAACAGCAGATGAAAGTCTTTTAACATACAAAAACAAAGAAAAAAATGAGAATAATCGTAAAACAGAAATCGAAATGTTTATAAAACAATCGACGGAAGACAAAACATATTTTGTAAATTATTTTAACATTTTGGAAATGTTGCCGCTTAATATGACAGAAAAGAAAATTAAAACGATAACCGACTTTGTTTATAGTGGATTGCAAATTAATAATGCAAGAATAAGACAAAAATACAAATGGCTTTATGAATATTTTTTTCAAAGCTTAAGTACATGTTTTTCAAATACAATAAACAAAAAGGAGCAAAATGATGGCTGAATCTAATATATCACAAAAAATATGGTCAATGGCAGGTGTGCTGATGGATGACGGTGTTTCCAACAGCGACTACCTTGAGCAGCTTACATATTTAATATTCTTAAAGATGGCTGATGAATATTCAAAACCGCCTTATAAGCGCGATTTGGGTATCCCTGCTGATTGCACATGGGAGAGTTTATCTTCTTTAAGTGGTGCTGAACTTGCTGATAAATATAAATA
Organism: Clostridia bacterium; assembly: GCA_017936745.1. Classification (GTDB taxonomy): domain Bacteria; phylum Bacillota; class Clostridia; order UMGS1840; family UMGS1840; genus SIG452. The sequence goes on along the minus strand of JAGBEY010000015.1, from coordinate 116,978 downwards.
TATTTTGGAAACTCTTGCAAAGAAAAGTGGTATCTTGCAGGAAATTTATACCGAAGCACAAAATAAAATTACCAAGCCTGCAATTTTAAGTCGAGTTATTCAGATGATTGGCTCTGAAAACTGGGTGTCCATGGCTGAAGATGTTAAAGGTGAGATTTATGAAAGTCTTCTATCCCGTGTTGCCGAAGATACAAAAAGTGGTGCAGGACAGTATTTTACCCCTCGTGCTTTAATCAATGCCATTGTTGAGTGCGTGAAGCCACAACCGGGCAAGACCATTGTCGACCCGTGCTGTGGCTCGGGTGGTTTCTTACTTTCTGCAAAAAGTTATATTGAATCAAATAATAGCCTTAATGCAGAAGAAAAGAAAAAACTTAAATTTGAAACATTTTATGGTTGGGAACTGGTTCGTGCGACCTATCGTTTGTGCCTTATGAATTTATTTCTGCACAGCGTTGGTGACTTAAATGGCGAAGTTCCGATAACAAGAAATGACTCGCTTCTATCAGACCCTGGGACAAGATATGATTATGTGTTGACAAATCCGCCTTTCGGTAAAAAGTCATCTTTAACATTTGAAAATGAAGAAGGCGAACAGGAAACCGAAGATTTAGTATATAACCGTCAAGATTTCTGGGCAACAGGTTCAAACAAACAGCTTAACTTCGTTCAACATATAAATACGCTTTTGAAGGTTGGAGGAACTGCTGCGGTAGTTGTTCCCGATAATGTTTTGTTTGAAGGCGGCAGCGGTGAGATTGTCCGTAAGAAACTTCTTGAAACTTGTGATTTGCACACAATTTTAAGACTTCCGACTGGTATATTCTATAAGCCGGGTGTAAAGGCAAATGTTATTTTCTTTGAAAAGAAGTCTGCAAGTCCTAATGTTCAGACAAAAAATGTGTGGATTTATGATTTTAGAACCAACATTCATTTCACACTTAAAAAGAATCCGCTTAAGCAAACCGATTTGGACGAGTTTGTAAAATGCTATAATTCAGGAAATCTTGCAGGCAGATGCGAAACATACAGCGAAGAAAACCCTGATGGAAGATGGAGAAAATTCTCATATGATGATATTATCTCCCGTGATAAAACAAGCCTTGATATTTTCTGGATTAAAGATAAATCTTTAGCAGATCTTGATAATCTTCCTGATCCTGATGTGCTTGCATCAGAGATTATGGAAAATTTAGAAAGTGCTATGGATAGCTTTTCAGAACTTATAAAGGCATTGAAATAAGGAGAAAGATATGTATAAAATTTTAAAATTGATTTCACAATTACCAGAAATAAAAAAATCATTCCATGTATCAGGTGGAGGTAGTTTTCCAAATTTTAATGTGATATACAATACAGAAGTTTTTGTATCTTGGAAGGAAAATATGAAATATGAGTTGTCGAAATTGGAGCAAACTCAATTTGTTGATGAATTTTTAAAAACATTGGATTCTTTTAATGGATGGCGTGATGAAAAGCTATTTAAAGATATAGAATCTAAAGCTGCGACACTAAAGGGTAATTTAAGTGATTTTTTTGATACGAAAGACAAAAATGCTTTGGTTGCATTAATCATGCAAATTTTATTAGATATTGAAAAAGACGGATATGTTTATTTGGATGACGATGATACAAGAATATCTTTCGTTCCAAAATACAGACGTTTTCTTAATATTTTAGATGAACAAGGATACTTTTCAAAATTTACCGAAGATGTAACAGGTGGATATGAAATTGAACTTTCTGGCAAGGCATTTATGGAAGACAACTTGCCTATACAGCAAGAAATCCAAGTTAATGTGCCAACAATGTTTATATCGTACAATCGGGGTTGCTCAGACTTTGTTGATAAAATAGAAAATGAACTCGATGGAAAGTGCGATGTAAAAAGGGACAAAAACAATATTGGTGATTGGAAAAGTATATCTGAATTTATGAGAACTATACGCAAAGAGGATTTTGCTGTTCTTGTAATTTCTGATGCTTATCTTAAATCCGTTGCATGTTTATACGAGGTAATAGAATTAATAAAAGATGACAAATGGGACGAAAAAACAATGTATGTGATTTGGGATGATGCTAAAGATATTTATAATGGTATCAAGCGTTTGAACTATATAAAATATTGGACTGATTATTGTAATGAACTTAACGATGCTATTAAAGATCTACCACCATCCGCTACATATGCACAAAGTGAAGAATTAAAGAAAGCAGAAGAAATAAGAAATAACATAGGAGAATTTCTATCTAGAGTTGCTGACAGTAATAATCCAAGTGTGGAAAATGTTATTTCTAGAATCATTGAGCGTTTAGAAAAATGATTAGTATTAAAAAATTACTTCGTTGACTTCCACCTCTTCTTGTGATACTGTTTGTGTCGCAAGGAGGTGAAATGAGATGAAAGTGCTTGAAGAATTCTGGTATGGTAATATTAATCCAATGGAAAGACCGTTCCAAAGTCAAAGGAAGTTTGACAAGGTGTTCAGGTTACTTACCAAAAATGAAGAAGATTTGCTCAAGAATCTAAATGAGCAAGAAAAAGAGCTGTTTGATAAAGTCAAAGCCTGTTATGACGAAATGATACAAATAACAGAATGCCAAACATTTATAAAAGGATTTAAATTAGGAGCAAGGTTCTTTATAGAATGCTTTGAAAATGATACCGACATATTCGATGAATGAAATTCGAGTATGTCGGTATTTTTATGCCCAAAACGAAAGGATGAGATTATGAAAAAGAAAATAATATGTATGGCGTTGACAAAGACAATGTTGCTATCAACAACTGTATCGGCAGCACCTTGGTGGCTGAGTAAATACCGAGTGGCCTTCGATAATGAACTTGGAATAGTAGGAAGTGTAACCTTAACCTTTGCATCGGATGGTGGTGGCTTTATCAGGCCAATAACAAAAAGATATGGCGAAAGCATCAGCTTAGAGAGTTACATCCCAACAAAATACGGTTACACATTCAAGGGATGGTTCACTGATCCGAGAACAAAGCAGAATCAGGTGACAACATTCAAATTTACAAAGCCCGATGTGCTATATGCGAAATGGGAAAAGAATTCGGCAGAACCCATAAATCCGAATGATGAAATTATGAGCAAGGACACCTGCTACCTCACCGATGAGGAAACAAAAATACGAAATGAAATCATAGAAGAAAAAAATAAAGCCTACATTGAAGGATTTGGATATGTAGTACCGAGCAAAACAAAAACCATTGTCGTAGACTCTGATGGCGACATAAATAAAATAGTCGGCACAATGGAATAAACTAAAATTCAGGCGGAGTCACTAAGATAAGTGAGTCCGCCTGAACTGTTATGGGTACTTATTGAATATCATTTTTTATCTTTAAAGAATTTTGTTCCCTTTCTGTTGGGGAAATACTCGAAATTCCAATCATCGTACTCATAGGGCGTAATGACACCTTGTTCACACTCTATGCGTTTTGCAGAAGATTTATATTTCCATTCATTAAACTGCCTTTCTCGTTCAGAGCTGCCTTGAATTCTTGCAACATATCTTTTGTAGTAGAGGTTATATATCTGCAATGGAATATTATCTTTGTTTTTCTCTTTAAAATTATCGATAGCAGCCAAATCTTTACAAGTTTTATTTGTACCCGGCTGGATGCGGTCGCAGTATCTCGCGTCTTTTTCAGTCTTACGAAGAAAATATTTTCCGCAACGCTGACACTTTATAAAGCGTAAATCCAATTCAAGCAATCTCATAAATTCAAGATTAAGCATTTCCTCTACAGTAGAAAAATCATAACAAATATGAATATAATGCGGCATCTGGATTAAAGTTTTCAAAATTTCAGGCTCAAACTCATAGTCTTTGGCAAATCTTTTGAGTTCTTTTGTCATTTTAACCTCAGCGCTGAATCTCTTATTTATTTCAGCCTCCGATAAGCCATATGGCATTTTTTCGCCGGATAACTTGTTGTGAACGATACTGTGCTTATTTTTCAATATGTGTGAAACAGGAAGGTCCTGCATAATGCAATATATGTTGTATCGTTCATGCGGACATAAACCCCCTAAAACTTCAGGGTGATAATTTTCGTCATAACAGAACTCAAATAGATCAAGATATACATCCTGCCAGTATTTTAACTGCAGCATATAATACTGCAATGTCCTTTTGTGGTCAATTTGGTTCCCGAAAACAGGTGGACAGATATAGGTATATAATGAAGAGGCAAAAAGTTCTCCGTAGTTATATAGCGTATTACAATAATGAGCATATTGGTTATAAAACTTTTCAAGCTGACCATTACCTTTTGCATCGGGATATTTTATAACATATTCTTTGTTCCTAAGTTTTTCATATATAGAATCAAAATCAGCATATATAAAATCGAAAATTCCTTCACCGCATTTCATTCCTATGCGGCAAGCTCCCAAAACATGCGGAGCCGGATTTGGAATAGGTTCAACATTTCTTCTGTACAGTTCCAGAAGATCTTCACGACTTGAAAAATCAAGAGTGTATTTTTCACAAAAGCCATCTATCAAATCCTGCATTAATGTTAATCTTTCCGTCTCATTGTTTGCATCAATAGAAAGCTTGTTTTTCATTTCCGGATATTCTCTGTGCTTGTTACTCATCCATAGACGGTTTGAAACAATATAATCATCCTTTGTTCCATCAACTGTAATTATAAAATTTTTATCTTCGGAAAATTCAACCTCGTTTTTAAAATAGTTAAGTTTAACGGCATCGTCGGGAGATTTAAAATCTATCTTAATCCGCTTTTTCGACATAACATACACCGCCTTGTTTTGTAAAATCTAAACTTGCTCGTTTTTGTAAAATTTACATTACTCCAACAAACATTATACAAAACAATTGACGAAATGTCAACGCCTTGTTATAATTTAGTTGTAAAATCCATTTGAAGTTAATACGGATTTTCTAAAATCGAATATTAAGCATCAGGATACATAAGCAATAATGCGAGCAAGGCTGCAAAGGCGCCATGACCTTCCAAACAGAAGCGAGCGATAAACTTACTGCAGCGAGGCAGAATAGCAAACCGCTGTGCCAAGACCATTATTGCCGATAATGATACTCCCGTCTTGAACTCGTCACTGAATTGGACGGTCGGTCATAAGAATGAGCGAAGGTGAAATTCCTGTGAGGATTAGCTAAAATCCGTTCTGATGCTTCAATGATCAAAATTCTAATAAGTTAGGAGGAAATTTTATGTCAAGAAAAAACAATGAACCTAAAATCACTCAGGTGATTTATTACCATTCAGGAACCAATGAGGAATTCAATCATTTCCTCAAATCAGTTATTAAAGACTACATAAGCCAAGGGCTTGAACAACCGGAAACCGAAGTTAAGGAACCCGAGGATGATATGCAAGAAAATGACGTCGGAATTTCGTTAGATTTTTAGCTGGATATATTAAAACTTATGTGGTATTGTTTGTTGCTAAGGAAGGAGAATTATTATGAATATCATGCAAGCATGGAGAATTTGGATTTATTACAGATTGTCAAGAGATGACGATAAGGAAATGAATTCACTAAAGAACCAAAGACAAATTTTGCTGGACTACATCAAAAAGAACGGACATCAGTTCGCAGGAGAATCATTCGATGACAATGTAAGCGGAATGACCTTCGAGAGAAACGGAATCGAGGAAATCTATCAAGCCGCTGCGGAGCATAGAATGGATGTCGTACTTGTAAAAGACTTATCAAGACTCGGCAGAGAAAAGATTCAAACTGCAATGTTCATCGAATACTTAAGAAGTCACAACATCAGGGTTATAAGCGTAACCGACAACACAGACAGCTTCAACGAGGACGATGAATTCCGTATGGATATGAATCAATTCATCAACCATATGTATGCCAGAGATGTAAGCAAGAAAGTAAGATACGGTTATCGTCAGAAACAGAAAGACAAGGGCGTTTGCAATATGCCTCCTATGGGATATTACAAGGACAAGCTCAAAGACGAAATCGTAATTATGGACGAGCCTGCTGAAATCGTAAGAGAAATCTATGCGATGTACCTTGACGGATTCGGTTTCAAAGCCATTGCAGAAAAGCTAAATAAAGACGGCAAGAAATCACCGTCATACTATCAAAAGCTTTATAACAACAAAAATCAAGGTTATAACAAACCTGCAATTACATTCAGGTATCTATGGGACCCGACAGCAGTAAAGCGAGTGCTTACGAATGAGTTCTACACAGGCACACTCGTATGCCATATTGAAGAAACTGACAAGGCAAAAAAGATACGAAGGAAAGTGCCAAAGGAAGAACAGTTCAGGCACGAAAACTATGCACCTGTGATTATCCCTAAAGAAGTGTGGGACAAGGTTCAAAATCTTATCGAAAGTAAGAAAGAAACCAATGTCCGTGCAAGCTCGGGAAATCCGTACCACAGATACACAGGGCTTCTAAAATGCGGTGACTGCGGATGCACCTTTGTCGCAAAAATCAGGAAATGGGGTGACAAGCCTGACAGAGTAGAATATGTCTGCAATGGCTACCACCGATACAAAGGCTACTGCACATCCCACAGAGTTCAGGAAAAGGACTTGGATGCCCTTGTGTATAAAGAATTGTTAAGGCTGAAATCAAAGGAACAGGATAACTGGCTTGCCATAGAAGATGAGGTTAAAAAGTGGTTATCGAATAAAGGAAATACCGACAAGAAAATAAGGGATTACCGAGCGATGATTGAAAACCTTGAGCTTGAGCAGGAAAATATCCTGATAGAAAGAATCAGGGATATGCAAAACCGTGCTACATACGACAGAATACTTGAAAAGAGAAAGGTCGAAATAGAAAACCTAAAAACTAAAATTCAAGACATACTGAATATGGAGCAGACGGTTAAAAAGCGTAAAAAGGAAATCAAGGAAAGCATCGACATACTTGACGGAATCATAGCAGAAGGTGCAATCAGCAATGTAAACCTACGGCTTCTCATAAAAGAAATCATAGTTCTTGATATGGAGAATAATGAGCTTGCCCTGGTGATAGTAATGAACGCACCATTCGGTGAGTACGGCGAGATATTCGATGATGATGGCAATGTAACCCTTGCACACAATGGAGATTACAAACCAATACCTCTTGAAGAAGTGAAGAATTAAAGAAAAAGTGCTTACGGGAGAAATCTCGTAAGCACTAGGAAAATGGTGCGGATAACAGGACTTGAACCTGCATGAAATCGCTTTCACATGGACCTGAACCATGCGCGTCTGCCAATTCCGCCATATCCGCATATTAAATTATAACCTCGTAATTTTTACACGGGAGAGGTAACCCCGAGGAGGAGCAAAACCGCTTAACCCTCATATATGAAAACGGTTAAACCGAATTCAACAACTTTTCACCGAGTAGGCGTGAGCAGAAGCTAGCGCGTCTGCCGATTCCGCCATATCCGCACACCATATTGATGCTGTTTTCTCAAACAGCTTTCATATTTTATCACAGTTTTTATGGAATGTCAAGTGTTTTTTGTAAAATTTTATCCTTTTTTCAAGGCCTTCTGTCCGTATTTGCAGGTATCGTGTAAAATGCAACCCTGACAATCCGGTTTTTGCGCTTTGCAAACGGCTCTGCCGTGGGCAACCAATCTGTGACAGAAATCAAACTGGAATTCACGGGGAATAAATTTTGCCAACTCTAGTTCGATTTTTACCGGGTCGGTTTGTCTGGTTAAACCCATACGGTTGGCAAGACGTTTTGCGTGGGTATCAATGACGATTGCAGGTTTTTTGTAAATTTCGCCTAAGATAACACTGGCGGTTTTTCTGCCCACGCCTGCCAGTTTGGTGAGTTCTTCCATTGTGTCGGGAACAATTCCGTCATATTCCTCCACCAGCATAGCGGCACAGTTGCGAATATTTTTTGCCTTGTTTTTGTAAAATCCCGTAGACTGAATCATTTTTGCGATTTCTGCCTCCGAAAGCTTGGCAAAGGCTTCGGGAGTGTTGTAGGTGGGGAAAATGGTTTTTGTTACAATGTTCACTCTGGCATCGGTACACTGGGCAGACAAAATGGTTGCCACCAGGAGTTCAAAAGGGGTGGTATAGTCCAGTGTGCAATGGGGATTTTCATAAAGGGTATCCAATTTTTCTTTCAGCTTGAAAAACAATTCTTTTTTTGTCATAAAATATTCCTTTATAATTCTGTAACCACCGATTGTTCCACCAAAAAGTTTTTGGCACCTTCCACCTCAAATTTTTGTGCATCGGTGATGGTAATGATGGTTTGACAATTTCTAATATAAGAAAACAGGCTTTCCTGGCGGTCGCGGTCCAGCTCCGACAAAATATCGTCTAACAGAAGCACCGGATACGAACCGGTAAGTTCCTTAATAAACAGGAGTTCCGACAGCTTCAGTGCTAAAATAATGGTTCTTTGCTGCCCCTGAGAGGCATAGATTTTTACGTTTTTATCGTCTAAGTAAAATTCTAAATCGTCACGGTGAGGGCCTACTCTTGTAGTGCGAAAGAGTAGTTCTTCTTTTTGCACCTTTTCTAAGTGGTGATAAAAACAGCTTCGGATAACGCTTTTGTCTTCCACAAAATGGTCAAAGAGTTCACTTTCGTAACGGAGATTCAGCTCCTCGCCTCCGTTTGCAATTTCTCCATAGATTTTTTTTGCCGTTTCTTTTAATCGTTCTACAAACAGGGCACGGTAGATAATTACTTCCGTGCCGAATTCCACCAGTTTTTCGGTGTATACCTGAAGTAGCTCGGGATTGGGATTTTCTTCCTTTAACAGCTTGTTTCGGTTGCGAAGAATGGAATTGTAATATTTTAAAATTTTATAGTAGCGTGGGCGAATCTGGCACACATCGGCATCTAAAAATTTCCGCCGTTGCTCTTTGTCGCCTTTAATTAAATTCAAATCCTCGGGAGAGAACATCACCGAATGAAAGCCTCCTAAAAACGAGGCATTATCTTCTTTCACCTCATTAAGATAAAGCTCCCGTCTTGCGGATTTGGAAAGGAGAATTTTCATTTTATGACGCCGTTCGCTTTGTTCTTTTTGAAATTCAATTTGCAGCTGTGCTGAATCTTTACCGGTTAAAATCAGCTCCTTGTCGGACACAAACCGGTGAGATTTCAGGGTGGAAAAATAGTGAATGGCTTCCACGATGTTGGTTTTTCCCTGAGCATTTTTTCCGCAGATGATGTTGGTATTGGGAGAAAAGGAGATATCAAGATAAGGGTAGCTTCGGAATTGAGACAGTTTTAAATTCTTTAGAACCATATCGTTCACTCCTTTCCTTTTTTTCTTTTGGAAAACTAAATTATGCGGAGGGCTTTTTTTAAGTCTACATTGCCGGTATAGATGGCTTTTCCCACAATCGCACCGTCAACTCCGATTTCTTTCAGATGTACTAAGTCCTCCAATGAGCTGACTCCGCCGGATGCAATGACATCAATCGAGACGTGGTGTTTCATTTGCTCCATAGCTTTTAAGTTAGGGCCGGATAGCATTCCATCGGTTGCGATATCGGTGTAAATAATAGTATCTGCCCCCATGGCTTCTGCTTTTTTTGCCAGCTCCAATGCACTGATTTTACTGGTATCAATCCAGCCGTCGATGGCGGCAAAGCCGTCTTTTGCATCAATGCCAACAGCTACTTTACCGGAAAATTCCAGTGCGGTTTTTTCAATTTCTTTGGGAGCGGTAACGGCAGAAGTGCCGAAAATTACACGGCTGATTCCATTTTCCAGATATTCCTTGGCGGTTTCAAAGCTTCGGATTCCGCCTCCGATTTCAATAAATAACCCGGTTTCTTTTGCAATTTCCAGAATAATGTCCTTGCAGTAGGGTTGTTTGTAGCGGGCGCCGTCCAAATCTACCAGATGGAGATATTTTGTGCCCTCTTCCTGCCATTTTTTAGCGGCATCCAGCGGTTTTTCAAAATATACGGTGGTGTCCTCGTAGACCCCTTTGCAAAGGCGGACACATTTGTTGTCTTTGATATCAATTGCGGGATAAATAATCATAGTTTTAGTTCCTCGTTTTCTATTTGGGATAAATTGAAATCGCAAGGAGCACTCAGCTCCATTTCCTGACCGGTGACGGGATGGAAAAATCGGATCGTATGGGAATGAAGATACAGGCGGTCAGAGGGTGTTCCGTAGATGCGGTCTCCCACAACAGGATGCCCGATATGGGAAAGATGCACCCGAATCTGATGGGTCCGACCGCTGAAAAGCTGCAGCTCCAGAAGAGAAGCCTGCTCATTTTCTTCCAACACACAATACCTTGTCTGTGCCGGCTTTCCGTCTGCTCTTACTACACGGCGCAAAGAGGTTTCAGATTCTCTGGCGATAGGGTAGATCAGGTCTCCTGTCTTTTTTTGAAAGATTCCCTCTGCCAGTGCCAGATATTTTTTTTGAAAGCTTCCGTTTTTTTGTTGTTCCGATAAGCTGTGGTGAGATAAGCTGTGCTTTGCAATGAGGAGAATCCCCGAAGTTTCCTTATCCAGTCGGCTGACAGGACGAAAAGGGAGCGGGCAGCCCTGTGCCTGATAATAGTGTGACACAAAATTTCCGAGGGTACCGTTTTTTGTTCCTAATGCCGGATGGGTGGCGATGCCGTAAGGCTTGTTTACCGCCAGAATGTCCTCATCCTCATATACCACGTTGATTTCCCCGACCTCAGGCTCGCAGGAGAGGATAGCCTCCCGGGGGAACAGGAGAGTCACGGTATCACCGGGAAATACGGGTTGAATGGTTGTGGCACTTTGATGATTGATGCGGAGACACTCGATATATTTGAGTGTGGTAATCAGACGGCGGGAAATTCCCATCTGTTTCAAGAAAAAATCCAACCGCTTATAGCTTGTTTTCGCAACAAAAGTAAGGGATTCTCTTACTGCCATTGCACATTTTTGATGGTTGCAGTGCAGTTTGCCAGTTGGGTGGAGGCACGAAGCTCTGTTCCCTCAACGATTTTTGCCTTGCCCATCATCAGGTTTCCGTCGTCCTGAAGCACTGCAGTACCCGTTACGGTGACGGTGACATCATAGCGTCCTTCTACAGTGGCATCTACCACACTTCCGTCTAAGGTGTCCATACTATCGGTTGCCGGAACGGCATTGATTTCTTTGACGGTGCCGATGGCTTCGTCTAATTTGTAGTGATAGACGGTGTCTCCCTCATGGAAAGCGTTGACGGTAACATCACGGACAGATTTAATCTGTAAATCGTAGGTAATTTGCACAGTATTTTTTTGTTCTTCCCGGTTTAATACCAGAAATTTGTAGCCGATTCCGAATACGAGAACCACTACAAGCAGAATGACTGCAAAATCAAAGAGATTGAGCTTGCCAAAGAGTTTTCCGTTTTTTATCATCATTTTGTTCCTCCCGAATTACTTACTGAGTTCGATATTGGTGATGATGGAGTTCACCATATATTTTTCGTTAATGAGCGGGATTGTGTATCCGATTTTCAGCTCAGTTTCGCCTACCATTACAGAAGAATCGGTTACATCTGCCATCACGGCAACGGTGATATCCCGGTTAAAACGATTTGGCACTTCCACCTGCATAAAGGAGTTGGTATCGTAATTTTTTACTGATTTGGTGTAGGGGTATTGCTCGGAAAGAGAAATAATTTCCCCTAAGTAGGTGGTTTTTGCATTGTCGGTAATTTTGTCGCCCGATTCCATTTTGGAAAGAAGCTCTGCTTCTAAGTTTTGTGCTTCAAAGGTAATCAGAACCTTTTGCTGATTGGTTCGGGTGAGGGAGGTGTTGATTTTGGTAATGCCGTAAAGTGCCGCCAGTAAAATGACGAGAATTACCACGATTTCGATGCCATATTTTACTACTTTTTTCATAACAGTTCCTCATATACTTTCTCAATATTTTTGGTCATAATTTCTACGGTAAAGGCCGATTCATAGGTTTTCTTTGCCTGCTCTCCGTATTGCTTGATGAGGTCAGGCTGCGCTTGTATCCGTTCTAACGCCTTTGTGAAAGCCGCTACATCGTTGGTGGGGTATAAGATACCGTTTTCTTCGTGCTTTACAAGCTCGGGATTGCCGCCATAATCGGTAGCAATGCAGGGGATGCCAAGAGAAAAGGCTTCTAAGATTGCCAGGCTACAGGCTTCGGTTCCGTAGGAGCAGTTTAAGAGTACATCGGTTGCATAGAGCAGCTCTGAGACGTTGGATAAAAATCCGGTGAAGATAATGGTGTCCTCCAGGTTGTAATCAGCCACCATTTTCTTGAGCGGTTCTTCCTCTGTTCCTGTTCCTGCAATGAAAAACTTCATATTTTCTCTGGATTTCATCTTGTGCACCGCCTCTACCAAAGAGCGGTGACCTTTGACCGGATTCAGCCTTGCACTGATGGAGCATACGGTTTCCTCCTCCGAAACGCCAAAGTGTTTTTTTGCATTGGCAATTTGTTCGGGAGAGGGGGTGGGGAGGGGCTCTACCCCGTTATACACCACGGTAACGCTTGTTGGGTTAACTCCCGTGTCGGTCAGATTTTTCTTTGCCGCTTCACACACTGCGGTGATACGGTCAGAGGTCAGTGCAGTGAGAATGCGGTTTATGATTTTTCCGAAAGGTGTGGTGAAAAAGCCTTGGGGTTCAAACACACTGTGACGGGTGTATACTACTTTTTTTACATGAGAAAAGGGAAGCTTTGCCGCAATTCTTGCCGACATGGTTCCGTGGGAATGAACGATATGGGGCTGTTCCTTTCGGAAAATGCGGTAGAGTGCTTTCACACCGTTTTTGGAAAAGCTTTGGTCCGCAATGCCGTCGCATTCGATGACGGACATCCCCAGACCCTCGTACAGCTCTGTCAGCTTGGAATTGGTGGGGACAACCGCTTTCACCTGAAAACGGGATTTGTCCATACAGCGGTAGGCTTCACCAATCCATTTGCCTGCACCGCCGATGTTGGTGTCGGAAATGACCATTAAAACTTTTATCATTGCTCTTTTCCTCCTACTGCATAAAGGGATGCTGCCACACTTAACAATGCAAAGAACAGCATATACATTCTGTAGTTATAGAATGTATTATCGAAAAATCCCTGAATGAGGAATGAAACAAAGCCTGATACCAGGGCAATGGCAAGAATCTGCATCTCTCTGGATTTGGGATTTTTGTAAACTAAAAACAGCTGCCGTAAGATAAAGTATGCCAAAAATACAAAGGCTAAGAAACCAAACAAACCGGTTTCGGAAAGTAAGTGGAAATATAAGCTGTGAGAGTGCGGTGCCATAATGTCCATATAGGCAAAGGGGGCATAGGCTACTTCAAAGGAGTAGTTTCCTAAACCCGCTCCGGTGGGCCAGAGCTTCTTTAGCATATCTACCGTGCCTCTCCACACATACACACGAAATGCGGTAGAACCGTCTTTTAAATTTCCGATGCTTAAAAATCGGTTGATAATACTTTCTGGAATAACAAAAATGGAAAAGGGTGCTAAAAAGAACAAGGGAATGAGAGTTTTTTTATAAAGCAACAGTAAAAACAGCCCCATTCCGGCAATCAGCCCCAGCCAGCAGCCTCGGGAATAGGTGAGAATAAGGCAGGCAAGAGAAGCTAAGACACATCCGCCGTAGACCACCTTGTGCAGCTTGTTTTTAGCAATTAAAAACATGGCAATGGAAAGGGGAATTAAAAACAGAAGATATTCTCCGAACACATTGGGATTCTGAAAGGTGGAATAAATTCTGCCCGAAATATCGGAAAACAGCTGTGTATCGGTCCAGGTGGTGGTTTCGTAGCTTCCTGTGATGTACTGCAAGAAGCCGTAGCCACAAACGAAAATGCCCGAAAGTGTAAAGTAGGAAACGCTTAAAATCAATCTGCGTTCGGTAGAAATATAATAGCGGACTCCGTAATACAAGCCCACAAAAACAAAATAGACCAAAAAGATTTGGAATTTGCCCGGGTCTTTGGAAAGGAACAAGCCCCAGATAAGGGAAATGAGATACAACCCTACCAAAGCATCGGTGAAAATGGGTTTGGTTTTTAAGAGATTTTGTTTAAAATCGGAGTCAAACAGGGAAAAGACCAAAGTAATCAGAACCAGCCCTACCACAGCCATTGTGGGGAGAATCCCTGCTAAAAACAAAAGGAGAAGAAACACGAAAAAGGCAAGGCTGTAGCCCTCTCCCGAAATATGAAGCCACCCTAAAATTTTACTGGTGGAAATAATTTCGGGGAGTGTGGTTTTGGAAAAGGTTTTCCGAATCCATCTCCAGCTCACACTTTGAGTGATGCAGCCACTTACTTTGGCAATCAGCTCTCGGATGGCAACAATCAGCTTGTAGACCAGGGAGGATTCCCACAGCTCTTTTCCCAAATCGGTCATAAACAGTTTATAGACAAAGGTTTCACGGAAAGGAATCAGGAAAAAGAGATAGATTTTTTTGATGATTTGATAGGTTTTGGACTCTTGAAACAGTTTTATCATCGTTTTAAAATTCCTTTCTTCACAAAATTTCTCACATCAGGGCGGAAACACCATACACATCCGCCATATACCAAAAGCCCTGCCACAGAGGATACTCCCACGGCAAAAATATTGCCCAAAAGAGAGGCTTTTCCCGGGAACATCCGGTAGCAAAGGATACAAACGGGGAACATCAGAGCTCCGAATAACACATAGATCAGAATATCCATCCCGTCTTTTTTGGTTAAAAAGCCAAGATCACGGTTTAAAAGTGTCAGAAGTACAACAGACATAAACACGGCGGTTAAGCTGGTGGCAAGTGCCAGTCCAAAGGATGCCATAATGCCTTTTAAGACGAATGACACTGTGATGTTGAACAGAATTGCCGCCGCCGCAGTGACAGAGGGAACAAGCATATTCTTTCTGGCATAGTATGCCTTATTGAGCAGGTCCAGCAGTCCGTAAAACGGGATTCCAAGCGAATAGTAGAAAAAAGCACCTGCCGTTAAATATAAATCTTTATCGGTAAAAGCCCCACGTTTATATACGATTTCGATAATGGGAGTTTTAAACACCAGCATCAGAACGGTGATGGGGATTAACACGGTGACAATCAGCAGGAACGAAACCTTTAATGTGTTTTTATAAGAATCACTGTCCTCCTGCACCGACTGACGGGAAAGACGGGGGAAAATGTAGTTGGTTAAGCTGACGGTAAATACACTTGATACAATCAGATAAAGCTTGTTTGCCCAGTTTAAGGTAGTGAGTGCACCGGGAATAGACGACCCGAATGCATTGTTGATGATAACCGAAATGGGCTGAATCCAGGTTCCCACCATAACGGGAAGTGCTAATTTTACCACTGTTTTTAGCCCTTCGTGACGAAGCACCGGCTGATAGTGGAAGCCTTTTTTCTTGGCAACGGGAATCTGAATGGCAAACTGGAGTGCCCAGCCTGCTACCAAAGAAACTGCCAACCCCTCAATGCCGAAATAACGGTTGCCGATGCAAAGATATAAAATGACCACAGCATTGGAAATGAGACTCATCATAGCCGGAATGGAAAATTCTCCTTTGGATTGGAGAAGTCCCACCAACGAAAAGGCGAGGGAGGCAAACACCGTCATGGGAAGCATAATGATTAACAGACGGATAGCAGTTTCCCTGACCTGTCCAACCAGACCGCCTGCCATTACGCTGACTAAGGGAGAAGCAAACAGCATCAGAACGACGGTAAAGGCAAGAGACCCTAAAAAAATAACATTTAAAAATGCCGAGGCAAACCGGTCTCCCTCCTGCTCCCCGTCTTGCTCTAAGTAAGTGTTATACACGGGGATAAAGGCAGAGCTGACAGCCGAGGCAAACACAATATCAAATAAGTTCAGGGGCAGTGCGGAAACACCGTAAAAGGCAGAGGCGTCTCCCGAAGAGCCGTAAATCTGGGCAATAAGCATTTCTCTTGCTTGTCCAAGCACCTTGGAAAGAAGTATCATCAGAAACATAAAGCCCACAGTTTTAATGGATTTTTTCATAACAGCTTCCTTTGCTTTTTATATGATAACATAGAATATTCCTATTATAATAATTTACCATATATAATAGGAAATGTCAATCATTCCGAGGGATTTTATCGGGAAATTCTGGTGTCTCATTGTAACAATTCACGAAAAACAGAAAAAAATGTCTCCAATTTCGTGCCAAAGGGAGAAAATAAAAAAAATCGGAATTTTTTTGAAAAAAGGTTTGATTTTTTTTTGACAATGTTGTATAATGAATACCGATGTAAAAAATTGTATTAAAATTATATCATATATACGAAAATCGAGGAGGATTTTTACGATGTTAGTTTCTGCAAGCGAAATGCTCAAAAAAGCAAAGGAAGGAAAATATGCAGTTGGTCAGTTCAACATCAACAATTTAGAATGGACCAAAGCAATTCTCTTAACTGCACAGGAATGTAATTCCCCCGTTATTTTAGGTGTTTCCGAGGGTGCAGGTAAATATATGACCGGCTTTAAAACCGTTACCGCTATGGTAAAAGCAATGGTGGAAGACCTGGGCATCACTGTTCCTGTTGCTCTGCACTTAGACCACGGCAGCTATGAAGGTGCTATCAAATGTATTGAAGCAGGCTTCTCTTCCGTTATGTTTGACGGTTCTCATTACGACATTGATGAAAACATTCAGAAAACCAAAGAAATCATCGCAATGGCAAATGCAAAAGGCATCTCTGTAGAAGCAGAAGTTGGTTCTATCGGCGGTGAAGAAGACGGCGTGGTTGGCGCAGGCGAGGTAGCAGATCCCGATGAATGTAAACTGATTGCAGATTTGGGTGTAGATATGCTGGCAGCAGGGATTGGTAACATTCACGGAAAATATCCTGCAAACTGGGCAGGCTTAAACTTTGAAGCACTGGATAAAATTCAGCAGAAAACCGGCGCTATGCCTCTGGTTCTTCACGGCGGCACCGGCATCCCGGCAGATATGATTCAGAAAGCAATCTCTCTGGGCGTTTCTAAAATCAATGTAAATACCGAATGTCAGCTGACCTTTGCGGAAGCTACCAGAAAATATATTGAAGCAGGCAAAGATTTGGAAGGCAAAGGCTTTGACCCCAGAAAGCTGTTAGCACCCGGTGTGGAAGCAATCAAAGCTACCGTAAAAGAAAAAATGGAGCTGTTTGGTTCTGTTAATAAAGCGTAAGCTTGCTTTAAAATGTGAGAAAAAAGTTCCGGAATTGGAAAAATTTCGGAACTTTTTTATTTTTTACTCGTCAAAAAAACAAAAAAGTTTTTTTGACACACTCATTTTTGCGGAAAGGAGTCGGATTTTTTGATGAAACTAAAAATGATACTCTCACTTTTTTTGTGCTTTTTACTGGCATTTTCTCCTGCTTTGGCACAAACGGAATCTCAGGTGATGCAGGAGGTGCTGACTAAGGCGAAAACAATTCTGGATATCCCGGAGGAGTACACCGAATTTTCTTATTTCTCCGAAACAGATGCAGACGGAACGGTATACTGGAACTTTAACTGGTCCGGTGAAAAGCAGGGGAATATGGAAGCCACCCTTTCTGCTGACGGTCACCTGGTAAACTATTATTCCTGGGTGTATACCGAGTCTTACGACGATTCTCTGGCAAACTACACACAAACGGAAGCGAAAGAAATTGCACGGGCATTTATCGAAAGAGTCAATCCTGATTTGTATTCCCGCTTAAGAGAAATCATCCGTCCGGAGGAAAATCTGAATTCCCGTACAGCACAGTTTTTATTCCGGGAGTTTATCGGAGAAATTCCGGTTTACGCAAATACACTTTCGGTTACGGTAGACCGTTATCACGGCACCGTCCGCAATTATCAGGGAGCAAAACAAACGAAAACCCTTCTTTCTTCTGATGTGAAGCTGACGGAGGAAGAAGCAAAAACGGCATATCTCAATGAAATTGACATCGGGCTGGAATACCGTTTGTATTATGATTATCAGAAAAAAGACTACACGGTTTTCCCCGTGTATTTTCTGAAAAACACCTCGGGGAAAGCTGTGGATGCCGTAACGGGAGAGGTGCTTGAGCCGTACTTTCCTGAATCCTATTTGTATCGCTATACCACCAATGGGGCTATGGCAGACGCCGTGATGAAAGAGGAAGCAGCGGCAGGGGTGCAGTTTACGCCGGAGGAGCTGGAAGCATTGTCCGACGTGGCAGAAGTATACTCTCAGGAGGAAATTCTGGGCATTGCTTTAAAAAAGATTCCGACATTGAAGAATTATACGCTTCATACTGCTTCATTACAGCGGGATTATCGGGATGAAACCAAGCTTTTCTGGCAGCTTCGCCTGAAGCATGACACCGAGGGCTATGCCAACGTGACATTGAATGCAAAAACCGCACAATTGCAGAGCTTTTCCGTGCCGGATGTATCGTTTGAAAACAAGAATTTCACCGAAGAAAAAGCAAAAAAAATTGCTGAGGAATTTCTCTTGAAAGAGGCCTCGGATGTGTTTTCGGACACCCGGTATACAAAAGAAGAGTATCGTTATGTTCCTTTGAAAGCAGAGGAAAAGCTGCCCGGTTATTACTGGATTACTTATCAGCGAATGGAGAACGGAATTTTGGTGAACGGAAATCGTCTTTCTGTTCGTGTGGATGCAAAAAACGGTCAGGTAGGAGCGTTTGAGAGAAGCTGGACAGACGGGCTTTCGTTCCCTGATGTTTCCGATTGTATGAAAAAAGAGACAATTCTGGACATCATGGATGACAAAATGGAGTTTTCTCTGGCTTATATCCCCACAAAAGAGGGGCATAAAACGGCATATACCTTCTTAAACGGCGACAGCAGAATGTTTGATCCCTTTACCGGAGCTGTCCTGAATTATGACGGCACCATCCGGGAGGTAAAAGTTACCCCCGAGTATTTCGATATTAAAGGGCACTGGGCAGAAGAAATGATTCTTACCCTGTTGGATAACGGCTATTATTTTCCGGAGCAGGCGTTCCGCCCTGATGATGGGGTAACTAAGAAAGAGTTTCTCACCTTCATAAAAATGATTGGCAGTGATACCGACGAGCAAATCAACGAGCTTATTTCCCGGATTGAGGGTACGGAAATTGCTGATTGCCATGCACCGCTTACCAAGGAGGCTTCGGCGGCATATCTGATTTATCGGATGGGATATCAGAAGGTGGCGGAATTAGACCATATTTTTGTGTATCCGTTCCATGATGAGAATGAGCTTAATCCCAAATGGAAAGGAGATATTTCGCTAGCTGCAGGACTGGGCATTTTCCGCGGAGATAAGGATGGAAATTTTTATCCGGCAAAAGAGCTGAGTCGTGCTGAAGCGGCAAGTATTTTGTATCATTTTCTGAAAATCAAACCCTAAGAGAAGATAAAACCGCTGCAGAGGATTTCTGCGGCGTTTTTTTTGTGATAGAATTACAGGATAATGGTTGACAAATTTTTGAATTTATACTATAATTAGTATAATATGGAGTGGTAGTGGCTATTGCTCTGTTATGATGCTAAATGATATCGAATATGAAGCGTTTATATTCAGAAACGAAAGGATGGTGCCCAATGTTTGGTTTCGGACAGGATGTGGGTGTTGACTTGGGGACTGCTACAGTTCTCATTTATGTGAAAGGAAAAGGAATTGTATTAAAAGAGCCATCTGTTGCTGCGGTAGACAAGCTGACCGGCAGGCTTTTTGCTGTTGGTTATGAAGCACAGCGGATGATTGGAAGAACTCCCGGTAATATTGTTGCAGTTCGTCCTCTTCGCGACGGGGTAATTTCTGATTACGATGTGACCGAGCAGATGTTAAAAAGCTTCCTGAACAAAGTAAATATTTCCAGAATTTTTAAGCCCAATATTATGATTTGTGTTCCTTCCGGCGTTACTGACGTAGAAGAAAGAGCTGTTAAGGATGCTGCCATTCAGGCAGGGGCGAAAAAATCCTTTATCATTGAAGAACCCATTGCGGCAGCAATCGGTACCGGTGTGGATATTTCTCAGCCCAACGGCACTATGATTGTAGATATCGGAGGCGGCACTACCGATGTTGCCGTCATTTCCTTAGGCGGTGTGGTTGTTTCCACCTCTATCAAGGTTGCCGGCGACAAGTTTGACGATGCGATTATCAAATATATCCGGAAAAAACATAATGTGTTAATCGGGGAGCGCACAGCAGAGCAGATTAAATATGCTGTTGGATGTGCCTATCTTCCCGAAGAAGAACTGGTGACCGAAGTTAAGGGAAGAAACCTGCTTACCGGCTTGCCCAAAATCTTTACGGTTACCTCCACCGAAATTCATGAAGCATTGATTGACACTGCCAATCTCATTGTGGATGCAGTGCATCAGACCTTGGAAAAAACACCTCCTGAGCTGGTTGGTGATATTGCTTCCGGCGGAATTATTATGACGGGGGGCGGTTCGCTTTTGGGAGGATTCCCGCAGCTGATTACCGAGCGCACCGGCATTAAAGCCACTGTTGCAGATGACCCCACCACTTGTGTGGCGTTGGGTACAGGCAAGGCGTTGGAGCAGATGCATCTGCTTACTGACGATTCCAATTCGGTTGCCGGCAGAAAATATTACGATTTATAAGGACTTGTTATGGCTTTTATAGAAGATAAATTTGAGGTTGCCGTTATCGGAGCCGGTCACGCCGGCTGTGAGGCAGCATTTGCCTCGGCAAGGCTGGGGCATAAAACCGTGTTGTTTTCCATCAATCTGGATGCAGTTGCCAATATGCCCTGTAACCCCAGCATCGGGGGAACGGGGAAAGGGCATCTGGTTCGGGAAATTGACGCTCTTGGGGGCGAAATGGGAAAATTAGCGGATGATACCTTTCTTCAGTCCCGCGTGTTAAACCGGGGGAAAGGTCCGGCAGTGTATTCCCTCCGTGTGCAGGAGGACCGCCGTGCCTATCAGGAGGAAATGAAAAAAAGAATCGAAAATCAGCCCAATCTGCATTTGAAACAGGCAGAAATTGTCAGTATTCAGGCAGAAGACGGCAAGGTGCTTGGAGTAACCGATGCTTTGGGCAACTACTATCAGGTTGATGCCGCAATCATTGCCACGGGAACCTATCTTCGCGGAAAAATCATTGTGGGAACCTACTTTGAACCCGGCGGTCCTGACGGAATGTTTGCTGCAAATAAGCTTACGGAGAGCCTGCAGAGCCACGGCATCCGTCTGATGCGGTTCAAAACAGGAACCCCTGCCAGAGTCCATCGGGATACCATTGATTTTTCCAAAATGGAAGTACAGCACGGGGATGATATCATTACCCCATTTTCTTTCACCACTAAGAGAGAGCTTCACAACAGGGTGGAATGTTATCTTACTTATTCTACCGAAAAAACCAAGCAGATTGTTTTGGATAATATTCATCTGTCGCCTCTTTACAGCGGTGTGATTGAGGGAATCGGGCCCCGGTATTGCCCGTCATTTGAAGATAAAATTATGCGGTTTCCCGACAAAATCCGTCATCAGCTCTTTATTGAGCCAATGGGGATGAACACCAAGGAAATGTATGTGCAGGGAATGTCCTCCTCGCTTCCTTACGAGGTGCAGGTGCAGATGTACCGCTCGGTTATCGGGTTGGAGGAAGTGGAGCTGATGCGTCCGGCTTACGCCATTGAGTATGACTGTGTAGACCCCACCGAGCTTACTTTGGGGCTTGCTTTCAAGAAAATCAAGGGCTTATACGGAGCAGGGCAGTTTAACGGTACCTCCGGCTATGAGGAAGCGGCGGCACAGGGCTTAATTGCCGGCATCAATGCTGCAAGATATCTGGAGGGTAAGGAAGAATTTCACTTAAGTCGGGATAATTCCTATATTGGTGTTTTAATTGATGATATTGTCACCAAAGGCACCAACGAGCCTTACCGTATGATGACCTCCCGCAGTGAGTATCGCTTACTCCTCCGGCAGGATAATGCAGATCAGCGGTTAACTCCCTTAGGGTATGATTTGGGGCTGATTTCTGAAGAACGGTATCAGGATTATTTAGAAAAGCAGAAACTCATAGAAGAAGAAATTAAATATCTGGAATCGGTGATTGTGCCGCCCTCGGAGCATGTGATTGCAACGTTGGAACAGTATGGCAGCACGCCGATTAAAACAGGCATCCGCCTGACTGATTTGCTTCGCAGACCGGAGCTTTCTTACGAAATGCTGAAAGAAATTTCCGACAAGGTGCATTCTCTCCCCCGTGACATTGAGGAGGAGGTTACAGTTACCGTAAAATATGCAGGCTATATCAAACGGCAGATGTCCCAGGTGAACCAGTTCAAAAAATTAGAGCAGAGAAAATTGCCCGAGGATATTAACTACGATGATATTTACGGGCTTCGCATTGAGGCACGGCAGAAGCTTTCCAAGCTTCGCCCCTCCTCTATCGGGCAGGCGTCCCGCATTTCGGGAGTTTCTCCTGCAGATGTATCGGTGCTGCTGATTTATTTAGACAGTCGCCGTGCAAAGCCGGGAGCAGCTTCCACCGAAGCATAATGCTTCAGAAAGGAGCATCACTATGGCAGAACGACTGATTCTGATTGTCGATGACGAAAAACCCATTGTAGACATTTTAAAATTCAATTTGAAAAAGGAAGGCTTTGATACCATCGAAGCCTATGACGGGGCAACCGGCTTGCAGCTGGCACTGGAAAAAAATCCGGATTTAATTCTTCTGGATGTCATGCTGCCGGAAATGGACGGTTTCACCGTTTGTAAGGAAATACGGCAGAAATCACAAGTACCCATCATTTTGCTCACTGCCCGCGAGGAAGAAGTGGATAAGGTGCTGGGCTTGGAGCTTGGTGCAGACGACTATATCACCAAACCCTACAGTGTGAGAGAGCTGTTTGCAAGAATTAAGGCAAATCTTCGTCGTACCAAAAAAGCTTCCTCTGTGGGAGAAACGGAGAATTCCAGTGTAATCACTTACGGCAGACTTTCCATTGATACCGAGCGGTTTGAAGTGAAGAAAGACGGAAAGAGTGTGGATATCACCGTCCGTGAGTTTGAGCTTTTGAAATATCTGGCAAGTCAGCCGGATAAAATCTTCTCCAGAGAAAAGCTGCTGGAAAAGGTATGGAAATATGAATATTACGGCGATTTGAGAACCGTTGATGTAACGGTACGCCGGCTTCGTGAAAAGCTGGAGGACAACCCCGGCGATCCGGATTTTGTGGTAACCAAGCGAGGCATTGGCTACTACTTCAATAAAAACTGTAAGTAATACACTGAAAAAAGTTTGGGGAACGATATGTTAAAAAGTATTCAATCAAAATTGGTTTTGCTTTTTATCCTTGTTATTTTGTCGGTAATGCTGACGGTGGGAACCTTCATTGTTACCAATGTAACACGGTTTTATTACTCTGATTTTATGTCGCAAATCAGCACAGCCGTGTTTACCGAGGATTTTGTTCCGCAACTGGAGGAAGCGACAGAGTCTCAGCGCTCTTTCCAGAAGCTTTCGGAGCTTTTGGAAGCGGCATCGGGGAGAATCGGTGTTGACTCTTACCGTAATTACGCTATTTTGGACGGGAAGGACGGCAGTTTTCTTACCGGCTCCGATGAGCTTCTGACTCAGGTGGAAATGACCGATAATATCCTGGCAGCACTTTCCGGTCAGGTTGGAAATGCGGTGGACAATAACGGCCAGTATATGGAATATGCTTACCCCATTATGGGCGAAAACGGCCCTGTTTACATTGTATATATCTACGAGACGAAAGAAGAACTCAATAATTTTTCCGGTAATATGCTTTCCATTATTCTGCAGGCATTGTTGGTTGCTTTGCTCATTGCCGTGGTGCTTGGATATCTGTTATCCAAAACCATCACCACCCCAATTAAAAACCTTACCGATCGTGCAGAAAAAATTGCAGAGGGAGAATTTGAAATTGGCGAAGAATCACCCTCCAAGGATGAAATCGGGGTTCTCACCAATACGTTTCGCACCATGGGGCAAAGGCTTCGGGAAACGGTGCAGGAGGTTGCCTCCCAGAATACCAAGCTGGAAAAAATTATGGAATATTCTACAGACGGTATCGTTGCCTTTGACACCGAGGGGGAGCTGCTTCACATTAACCCATCGGCGAAGAAATATCTTTCCATCCGGGAGGAAAATATCCGTTTTGACGAGTTTTTCTCTAATATTTTTTCCGATGTTTCTTTGGGTGATTTTTTGTATCTCAATCAGGATAAGCAGATTATCAAGGAAAGTGACTACAACAATTACTATCTGAAATTTCATTTTGGCAGCTTCAAATATTCTGACGATACGGTTGGCGGCGTGATTGTAGATGTGCAAAATGTCACTGAATCCAGAAAATTAGAGCTTTCCCGACGGGAGTTTGTTGCCAATGTTTCTCACGAGTTGAGAACTCCCTTAACCACCGTAAAGGCGTATATCGAAACCCTGGAAAGCGGCGAAGTGGATGCGATGATGCAAACCAAATTTCTGGATACCATCCATAGAGAAACCGACCGTATGACCAGGCTGGTGTCAGATTTGCTCATTTTATCCCGATTGGATAATGGAGTGAAGCTGAATCTCACCCGTATGAGCATTGAGCCGATTTTACGGGATATCACCGAGAAGCTTCAGTTTGAAGCAAGAAAGAAAAATCAGAGTCTTTCTTACACCATGCTGAACGAAATTCCCGCAATTCCCATAGATTACGACAGAATGCAGCAGGTAATTATCAACATCGTGTCCAACGCGATAAAGTATACTCCCAATAATGGGTCGGTGAAGCTCTATTCCAGCTATGTGTCCGACAATGCGATTATCCGCATTGTGGATAATGGAATGGGGATTCCCGAAAAAGATGTAAAACGAATTTTCGAGCGGTTTTACCGCGTAGATAAGGCAAGATCCCGTGAGCAGGGCGGAACGGGATTGGGGCTTGCCATTGCAAAAGAAATTGTGAACGCCCATGCAGGGGATATCAGCTTAGAATCCAGACTGAATGAGGGTACTGAGGTTGTAATTACTCTGCCGGTGGAAAAAAGCTTCCTGCAGGAACCGGATTCCGAGGAGGATTCCACCGCTTTAGTATGAAAAACAGAAAGGCAAAAACACTATGGATGAAATCATCAGAGCCATTACGGCTGACGGCTATGTAAAAGCTTATGTTGTGAATTCCACCGAGGTGGTAAGAGACGCACAGGGGCTTCATTCCACCGGAAAAATTGCATCAGCGGCTTTGGGCAGAACATTAACTGCCGCACTCATTTTGGCAAATGATATGAAAAATGAAACCGACCGTGTATCGGTACAGTTTCGGAGCGAAGGGCCAATCGGTAACGTGGTTGCTGAGGCAAATGGCAAAAATGAGGTTAAGGGCTTTGTGTCCAACCCCAACGTGGTGCTGCCTCCCAGAGCAGACGGCAAGCTGGATGTGGGCGGTGCCCTGGGACATAAGGGAAGCCTGACCATTGTTCGTGATATCGGTATGAAAGAGCCTTATGTAGGAACGGTTGAGCTGGTTTCCGGTGAAATTGCAGAGGATATCTCCTATTACTATATGCAGTCGGAACAAATTCCCACCGTTTTAGGACTTGGAGTGCTTGTAGCACAGAATTTCGCTATTTTGTCGGCAGGCGGATTTATGATTCAGCTGTTGCCCGGTGCTCCCGACCATATCATTGATAAGGTGGAAGAAAATGTAACCAAGCTTCCCAAATCCATTTCCGGTTTAATTGCAGACGAAAAAAATGCCACCGAAATTTTAGCAATGCTGCTTTCCGGCTTTGATTATCAGATTTTATCCAAAAAAGAGCCAATGTACCGTTGTGATTGCAGTCGCTACCGGGTGGAAACCGCACTCATCAGCTTAGGCAAAGCGGAAGTGGAAAAAATGATTGAAGAGGAACAGACCACCGAGGTGTGTTGCCATTACTGCAATAAAAAGTATCACTTTTCCAAAGAAGATTTAGAAATGCTTCTACGCTTAGCAACACGGTAAGGAGGAATGAATATGCAGTTTTTAAAACCGGCAATTCCCGTTCTGATGCTCTTGGTGTCCAACATTTTTATGACCTTTGCCTGGTATGGGCATTTAAAATTCAAAAGCACGGCACTTTGGGTTGTGATTTTGTCAAGCTGGGGGATAGCCTTGTTTGAATATATTTTTCAGGTTCCCGCAAACCGTATGGGATCGGGCTACTTTACCACTGCACAGCTGAAAATTATACAGGAGGTTATCACCTTAACTGTATTCTCTGTGTTTTCGGTGTTGTACTTAAAAGAAAAATTCACCTGGAATTATTTCTACGCCTTTTTATGTATGCTGGGTGCAGTATTCTTTATTTTTAAAAAGTAAGTTTTTGTGATATAAAGGAGAGAAGAATTATGAGAAAGTTATTTACTTCGGAATCGGTGACTGAAGGACATCCGGATAAGATTTGTGACCAGATTTCCGATGCCATATTAGATGCTATTTTAGAACAGGATGCTATGGCGCGTGTTGCCTGCGAAACCACCTGTACCACCGGTATGGTTTCCGTAATGGGCGAAATCACCACCACCGGTTATGTGGATATTCCCAAAATTGCAAGAGAAGTGGTTTTGGATATCGGTTATGACCGCGCAAAATACGGTTTTGACGGCACTACCTGTGCAGTCATTACCTCTATTGATGAGCAGTCTCCGGATATTGCCCAGGGTGTCAATGTGTCCGGTGACGATAAGTCCACCGGTGCAGGAGACCAGGGTATGATGTTTGGCTATGCTTGTGATGAAACTCCAGAGCTGATGCCGCTTCCCATTTCATTGGCACATAAGCTGGCAAAAAAACTCACCGATGTGAGAAAAGACGGCACGCTTTCTTATCTTCGTCCCGATGGAAAAACGCAGGTTACCGTAGAATATGAAAATGATATTCCCAAGCGGATTGATACCATTGTAATTTCCACTCAGCATTCTGCCGATGTGGAACTTCAAACCATTCGTGAAGATATGAAGCAATATGTAATTGCTCCCATCATTGATGCTTCTATGATGGACGAAAACACCAAAATTCATATCAATCCCACCGGTCGTTTTGTAGTAGGCGGCCCTCAGGGAGATTCCGGCTTAACCGGCAGAAAAATTATTGTGGACACTTACGGCGGTTATGCCCGTCACGGCGGCGGTGCATTTTCCGGGAAAGACCCCACCAAGGTGGACCGAAGTGCCGCTTATGCTTCCCGTTGGGTTGCAAAAAATATTGTTGCAGCAGGGCTGGCAAAACGGTGCGAAATTCAGCTTGCCTATGCCATCGGTGTGGCAAAACCCGTTTCTGTTATGGTGGATACCTTTGGCACGGGTGTTGTTTCCGATGAAGTGATTTCTGACATTGTAAACGAAGTGTTCGACCTGCGTCCGGCGGCAATTATTGAAGCACTGGATCTTAGAAAACCCATCTATCGTAACCTTGCGGCTTACGGACACATGGGCAGAGAGGATTTAGGCGTATTGTGGGAAAAAACCAACAAGGCAGAAGCACTGAAGCAAGCTCTCTCCAACCGATAAAATATAAAAAACAGCCATAGAGTATGTTTCTCCTATGGCTGTTTTATGCATAAAGGAATAGTATGATTGTAGCATTAGAGAAGGTGTCGAAGTTCTTCGGAGCAGAAGAAATTCTCACCGATATTACACTGAAAATTGAAGATCGTGACCGAATCGGCTTAATCGGTGCAAACGGGGCGGGGAAATCTACCCTCCTCAATTTGCTGACCGGTGAGCTGGAGGCAACCACAGGCGAGGTGATATTCTCCAAAAAAACCATCGGATATCTCCATCAGAATGCAGGGCTTTCTTCGGGGAACTCCATTCTGGAAGAAATGCGGAGTGTTTTTTCCGATGTTATTGCCATGGGCAAAAAACTGGAGGAGCTATATCAAAAAATCTCTGATTCTCACGAAAATGAACGGGAATATGCCAGATTGCAGACCATTTTTGAGCAAAAAGAGGGCTATCATATTGATGTGAAAATCAACACCGTGTTAAACGGGATGGGCTTTTTGGGGCGGGATTTATCCACTCCTGTTGACCGTCTTTCCGGCGGAGAAAAAACCCGTCTTGCTTTGGCAAAGCTGCTTCTTTCCGAGCCTGATTTACTGATTTTAGACGAGCCTACCAACCACTTGGATTTTAAAACGCTGGAATGGCTGGAGGACTATCTCACTGCTTATAAGGGTGCAATCGTTCTGGTGTCACATGACCGTTACTTTTTAGACCGGTGTGTGACGGATATCTGCGAAATTTACAAAGGAAAATTAACCCGTTACAAGGGAAACTATTCCAAATTTGTGGTGCTTAAGGCACAACAGCTGGAATATCTGGAAAAAGAATACGAAAAACAGCAGGCAGAAATTGCGTCACTGAAGGATTATGTGGCTCGGAACCGGGTTCGTGCCTCCACAGCAAAAAGCGCGCAGAGCCGTCAACATATTTTAGACACCATGGAGGTTATGGAAAAGCCCTCCGATTATTTAAAGAGTATTCATCTTAATTTCACCTATAAAACCGAGCCGGTTAAGGATGTTTTGCAGGTTTCCAATCTGGAACTTAAGGTGAAAGATAAGGTTTTGAATCCTGATGTGAATCTTCATGTCCGTAAAAACGACAAAATTGCCATTGTAGGTGCAAACGGGGTCGGAAAAACCAGTTTGTTAAAAGCCATTTTAGGAAGCTTTCCTTTTGAAAAGGGAACAGTGAACTGGGGCGGCGGTGTCAAAAAATCTTATTTTGAACAGGAAACGGGCAATCTTCATCCTGAAAAAACGGCGCTCAACGAACTGTGGGACAGATTTCCCTCAATGTATGAGCAGGAGCTTCGGCGGATTCTGGGCAGTCTGTTGTTAACAGGAGAAGATGTGTATAAACAGGTTGGGGTTCTCTCCGGCGGAGAAAAGGCAAAGCTGAAATTTGCCATTATGATGCTGGAGGAGGGGAATGTTCTCATTTTGGACGAGCCTACCAACCATCTGGATTTGCCCTCCAAAGAGGTGCTGGATCAAGCGCTGGACGCTTATTCCGGAACTATTATTATGGTATCTCACGACCGTTATCTTCTGAATAAAGTTCCCACAAAAATTGTGGAAATGAAACCGGGCGAAATGGTTGTGTATGACGGGAAATACGATTATTATTTAGAAAAGCATAAAGAAACCGCGGCAGAACCCATAGAAAAGAAGCCGGAGAAAGCAAACGATTTTTACCGCTCCAAAAAAGACCGTGCTGCTCAGACCAAACGGAAAAACGACCTTCGGAAAACCGAGGAGGAAATCGGTCGGATTGAAGAAGAAATCAGCATTCTTCAGGGAGAAATTGCTTCTCCTGAAATTGCCTCCGATTTTGAAGCACTAAAAGAGCGGTGTGACTGTCTGGAAAAATTGGAGCAGCAGTTAAATACATTATATGAAAACTGGGAGGCACTGCAGGAGGAATGAATATGCCCTTTGAAAAAATCTTACAGGATGATTTTATCCTGCGTTTAATTATTTTATATGTTTCGGATAACTATGGAGAGGCACTCACGAATCCTGAACTGACAAAGCTGATTATGGAGGGGCAGGAGGTCGACTATTTTAACCTGCAGTATAACATTTATGAGCTGGTGAAGCTTGAGCAGCTCCGTATGTTTATGGATGAAGGCAAGCACTACTATGAGCTGACTCCCGAAGGAAAAGAGGCAGCAGGCTTTTTTCAGGCAAAAATCCCTCTTTTAATTCAGCGGAAGCTGGATATTGCTATTTCGGAAAAGAAAAAAAGTCTGAGTCCCAAAACTGCCGTAATTGCAGATTTTACCCCTGAGGGCGGTGAATTTCTTGCCGGCATTAAAATATTGGAGAACGGTCAGGAGCAGTTTTCTATGAATGTGCTTGTGCCCACCCGGGAACACGCCATCCGTGTTTGTCAGTATTTTC
The DNA here is from genome assembly GCA_017936745.1 of Clostridia bacterium. Classification (GTDB taxonomy): domain Bacteria; phylum Bacillota; class Clostridia; order UMGS1840; family UMGS1840; genus SIG452. The sequence goes on along the minus strand of JAGBEY010000015.1, from coordinate 87,102 downwards.
AGGAGCATATTGAAGACATTTATCAGAATACCAATCAGGAAATTATGAAATTATTTGAAGAACCAAAGGAATAGAGTATGAATCAGTTTTTACCGGTTACGATGGAGGAAGTGAACGAGAGATATCAGGGCGAGGTGGACTTTGTTCTGGTAACAGGGGATGCCTATGTGGACCATCCCTCTTTTGGCACTGCCATTATTTCCCGGGTTTTGGAGAAAGAGGGCTACCGTGTGGCAATTCTTCCGCAGCCCGATTACAAATCCAAAGAAGATTTTATGCGTTTTGGTAAGCCAAAGCTTGGTTTTTTGGTGAACAGCGGAAATCTGGACTCTATGGTAAACCACTATACTGTAAATAAGAAAAAAAGAAGCACCGATGCGTTTTCTCCCGGTGGAATTGCAGGCAAACGTCCTGACCGTGCAGTGATTGTGTATACCAACCGCATCCGGGAAGCGTATGGGCAAATTCCCGTGATTATCGGAGGGTTGGAGGCATCTTTGCGCCGGCTGGCACATTATGACTACTGGAGCGACAAGGTCAGACGGAGTGTGTTGGTGGATGCCAAAGCAGATTACCTCATTTTCGGAATGGGAGAGCTGACCGTAAAAGAGGTTGCCCGCTATTTAAGAGAGGGCACACCTGAAAAAATTAAAACACTTCCCGGCATTGTGTACCAAACCAAAGAGATTAGCGACATCAAAAATGCAGTTGTGTTAAATAGCTTTGAAGAAGTGCGGGAAGAAAAACGGCTTTATGCCAAATTTACAAAGGATAGCTTTTGTGAACAAAATCCTTATCTGGGGAAACCGCTTGTTCAGCATCATATTGACCGGTATGTGGTGCAGAATCCGCCTATGAGACCCCTCTCCCGTGAAGAGCTGGACGAGGTTTACTGCTTGCCCTATATGAGAACCTATCACCCTATGTATGAAAAGGAGGGCGGTGTCCCTGCCATCAGCGAGGTGAAGTTCTCCATCATTTCCGAGCGTGGCTGTTTTGGAGGGTGTAATTTTTGTTCTCTGGCATTTCACCAGGGCAGAATTGTGACCTCACGAAGCGAAGCCTCCATTCTGGCAGAAGCCAGACAAATTACAAATGAGCCTGATTTTAAAGGATATATTCACGATGTGGGAGGACCTACTGCAAACTTCCGCTTTCCTGCCTGCGACAATCAGCTGAAAGTAGGAGCTTGTAAAAACAAGCAGTGTTTGTTCCCGACTCCTTGTAAAAATCTGAAAGCAGACCATCGGGAATATCTGGAGCTGTTGCGAAAGCTCCGCGCCTTACCCAAGGTGAAAAAGGTCTTTGTCCGTTCGGGCATCCGCTTTGATTACCTGATGGCAGATAAAAACGACACCTTTTTTAAAGAATTGGTAGAGCATCACGTTTCGGGGCAGTTAAAGGTGGCTCCCGAGCATTCCTCCAATCGGGTGCTTCACTATATGGGAAAACCCAATATTGAAGTATTTGAAGGGTTTATGAAAAAGTTCTACACCTTAACCAAAAAGGCAGGCAAAGAGCAGTATCTTGTGCCGTATCTTATGTCCTCACATCCCGGATGCGAGGTAAAGGATGCGGTAGAGCTGGCACTCTTTTTAAGAAAGCATAAAATGGTTCCCGAGCAGGTGCAGGATTTTTATCCCACACCGGGAACTGTGTCCACTGCAATGTATTACACTGAGCTTGACCCCTTTACGGGCAAAAAAGTCTATGTAGCAAAATCCTATCAGGAAAAAACCATGCAACGGGCACTTCTGCAGACCTATAAAGCAGAAAACAGAGACCTTGTGAAAAAGGCACTGGAGCAAACGGGAATGGAACGATTCCTCCCCGTGTTACTGCCTCATTATAACAAAACTGCAAAGGAGAAACAATCAAATGATTTTAGACGGAAAACTGGTATCACAAAGAATCAAGGACGAACTCAGAATAAAAGTGGAAGAACTGGGAAAAAAGGGGATAAGCGTGGGGCTGACCGTTATCATCGTGGGCGATGACCCTGCCTCCCGTGTATATGTAAACTCAAAAAAGAAAGCCTGTGAAGCGTTGGGAATTACCTCTCAGGAGTTTGCATTACCTCAGGATACCACAGAGGAAGAGCTCCTTTCTCTCATCGAAAAATTGAACAAAGATGACAAAGTAAACGGCATATTGGTGCAGCTGCCTTTGCCAAAGCATATCAACGAAGAAACTGTTATCAATACTATCGACCCGAAAAAAGACGTGGATGCATTTCATCCCCAGAATGTGGGCAAAATTATGATTGGCAATTATGATTTTCTGCCTTGTACTCCTGCCGGCGTTATGGAGCTGATTCAAGAAAGCGGCATTTCGGTGACCGGCAAGGAATGTGTGGTGCTTGGCAGAAGTAACATCGTGGGCAAACCCCAGGCAATGCTTTTGCTCCATCAGAACGGTACGGTTACCGTTTGTCATTCCCGTACACAGAATTTAAAGGAAGTCACCAAACGTGCCGACATTTTGGTTGCTGCTATCGGAAAGCCCAATTTTGTTACGGCTGATATGGTAAAAGAGGGTGCTGTTGTGATTGATGTTGGCATCAACCGTATGCCCGATAAAACCTTGTGCGGTGACGTGGATTTTGAAGCCGTATCCAAGGTGGCATCTGCGATCACTCCCGTACCCGGCGGTGTTGGCCCTATGACCATTGCTATGCTGATGAAAAACACGGTGACTGCTGCAATTTGTCAGAACGGATTAAAGGATTAAGCTTATGAGAATTGATAAATATTTAAAGGTTTCCCGCATTATCAAACGACGCACTGTAGCACAGGAGGCTTGCGAGGGCGGAAAGGTCACCATCAACGGGAAGGTGGCAAAACCCTCCTCCGAAGTGAAGGTGGGCGATATTTTAACCCTTCAGTTTGGCACAAAAACCGTAACGGTTGAGGTGCTGGAGGTAAAAGAAGTGGTAAAAAAAGACGATGCATCACTGATGTACCGTCAGATAGAGGGATAAAAAAGAACCGACTCTGTCGGTTCTTTTTTTTTATTTTTTAAACTGTGTGTGGTGCTTGTAAAGACATTCTTTAATTTTTTCAAAGCTTTCTTCGCTTAAATCATGTTCAATTTTGCAGCTGTCCTCATAAGCGGTTGTTTCGCTGACTCCTAATGCAATCAGAATATCGGCAATCACCTGATGCCGTTCATAAAGCATCTCTGCGATTTGCTTCCCTTGTTCGGTTAATGTGATTTGACCGTTTGCATCTATCCTGATGTACGCATCCTCCCGTAGATGCTTCATAGCCACAGAGATGCTTGCTTTGGTATAATTCATATAATTGGCAATATCTATGCTGCGGACACTGCCATTTTTTTTGGATAATATCAGAATGGTTTCCAGATAATTCTGGGCAGACTCTTTCATATTCATCGTTTGTTACCTCAAGGATTGTATTCTATACAGTAATTTTATCATAAGACCTTTTTTTTGTCAATACGTGAGACGAAGCACCCCCAAATTGGAAAAATTTTTTAAATATTAAAAAAAGGCTTGACAAAATCAGTTAGTTGTGTTAAACTTATCAAGCAAGTTAGTTTTGTCTAACCGATGTAGATGTAGAATATATTTAGAAACAGGTGCAAATTATGAATTTACGTGAAGCTTGTGAAGGACAGGAATACATCATTAAAAACATTGAAACTGATGATGAAGAATTAAATGCTTTTTTGTTCTCTCTTGGATGCTATTCAGGAGAAGCAATCACAGTTATTGCATTCAGAAAAGGCGGATGCACCGTTTCAATAAAAGACGGAAGATATAATATAGATAATCAGTTGGCAGAAGCTATCATTATTTAATATAGCTTCTTGTGCCATATTTTTTTGGTTTATAGTTAGTTACAACTAACTTAAATATATAAATTATAATCCAGAAGGATTTCATCGTAAGGAGGAATATCGTATGAGAATTGCCTTAGCAGGTAATCCTAACTCCGGTAAAACCACAATGTATAATGCGCTGACCGGCCGTAACGAAAAGGTTGGTAACTGGGCAGGTGTTACCGTTGAGAGGAAAGAACACCCAATCAAAAAGGCTTACTGCAAAGGAGCCGAAGAACTTATCGCCGTGGACCTGCCCGGTGCGTATTCGATGTCACCGTTTACATCAGAAGAAAGCATCACAAGCTCCTATGTGAAGAAAGAAAACCCCGATGTTATTATCAATATCGTGGATGCTACAAATCTTAGCCGTTCTCTTTTCTTCACAACTCAGCTTTTAGAGCTTGGCGTACCTGTTGTTGTTGCTCTTAACAAAAGCGACATCAACAAAAAGAAAGGTACAAAGATTGATGTAGAAAAGCTTTCAGAAAAGCTTGCCTGCCCTGTCATCGAAACTGTTTCAATTTCTTCAAATGGTTTGCAGGCAGTTGTTGAAGCTGCTGTAAGTGCGGCAGGAAACACACAGCAGGCAGTTTATTCACAGGGAAACATTGACCTTACAAGCAAAGATGCAGTTGAAGATGCTGACAGGGCACGTTTTGAATTCGTGAATAAAATTGTAAAAGCTGTTGAAACCCGTAAGGTTCTCACAAAAGATAAGAACTTTGGGGATAAAATCGATGCCGTGCTTACAAATAAATGGCTTGGAATCCCGATTTTTGCAGTTGTAATGTATCTTGTATTCCAGATTTCTCAGGTATGGGTAGGTACTCCGATTGCCGATTGGCTCGTTGGAATCCTGGAAGGCTTCCAAGGTTGGGTAGGCGAACTTCTTGGCGATGCAAATCCGCTTCTTTCTGCTATCCTTGTTGATGGTGTAATCGGCGGTGTTGTAGCCGTTGTTGGTTTCTTACCGCTTGTTATGGTAATGTACTTCCTGATTGCCCTTTTGGAAGATTGCGGTTATATGTCAAGAGTTGCAGTTGTTCTTGATCCTATCTTCAAAAAGGTTGGTCTTTCGGGGAAATCTGTGATTCCGTTTGTTATCACAATCGGTTGTGCAGTTCCCGGTATTATGGCAAGCCGTACGATAAGAAATGAACGTGAACGCAGAGCAACAGCAATGCTTTCTCCGTTTATGCCTTGCGGTGCTAAAATTCCGGTTATTGCACTTTTTGCAGGGGCTTTCTTTGATGATGCCGGCTGGGTTAGCACACTTATGTACCTTTCCGGTATCGTACTCATATTCTTAGGCGCATTACTTGTAAATAAAATTGCAGGTTATAAAGTAAGAAAATCATTCTTTATCATTGAGTTACCGGAATACAAAGCTCCTTCTCTTTGGGGTGCATTCAAATCCATGTGCAACCGTGGTTGGGCTTACATAGTAAAAGCTGCTACCATCATTCTTCTTTGTAATATGGCTGTTCAGTTAATGCAGACTTTTACCTGGGGCTTCCAGGTTGCAGAAACCGCAGATTCTTCCATTCTTGCATCTATCGCAGGACCTTTTGCTTACATTCTTGTTCCCATTGTTGGTGTTGTTTCCTGGCAGCTTGCAGCTGCAGCGGTTACAGGCTTCATTGCAAAAGAAAATGTTGTTGGTACGTTAGCCGTTTGCTTCGTAGGACTTGAAAATCTGATTGATACAGAAGAGCTTGCTTTGATGGAAGGCGCAGGCGCAGAAGTTCAGGCAGTATTTGCAATCACAAAGGTTGCAGCACTTGCATACCTTATGTTTAACCTCTATACTCCTCCTTGCTTTGCTGCTATCGGTGCGATGAATGCAGAAATGAAGAGTGCAAAATGGCTATGGGGCGGAATCGGTCTCCAGCTTGGTGTAGGCTATACAGTTGCATATTTAGTTTACACAATTGGTACACTTATCACTGCTCCTGCTACACTGAATGTTGGCGCTGCAATTAGTGGTCTTGTTATTGTTGCTGTTTTGGTTGCTATAGTTGTCGGTCTTATCAATAACACAAACAAGAAACTGAAAGAGGAATATGCTTTAAGCTCTGCCGGTGCAAAAAAAGGTGTTGGAATATTATGATTACAAATATAATTTTGGTGATACTTCTTCTGCTGATTGCGGGAGGAGCAGGACTGTACCTTTACAAAGCAAAAAGAAAAGGGGAGCATTGTATTGGCTGCCCTGATGCAAAAAGCTGCAGCAAGAGAGATTCTTGCTGCAGCTTCGGGGAAAAATGATTCGGTTTTGTCATTCCAACAGATTCCAGTGCTTCACACAATACTGTTCGCCGTTTAATATATCATAAATCAGGGTTTGATAATCTTTTACCAGTTGAGCATCCTCGTCGGCAAACTGTTGAATCCGTTCCATTGAGGCGTTGTATTTTGCTAAACTGATGACGGCAGGATATTTTCGGAAAAATTCTTCCATCACACCAAAATACCAGGGAGCTTCACATTCGGTTGCCAGGAACAGGCTCATACCGAAGGCATAACCGCTCATACGGGGAGCCAGCTCTAAATTTTTACAGGAATAGTTGGTCCAAACCACATAGGGCGTTTCGTACAGAATGGGGTGGTCAGTGGAAACAAAGGTTTCCGCAGGCTCTACCAGCCCGCCATCTACATAGGTGCTTCCGTTTGTGCCCAGAAGCGGTAGATGGTCGCCGTACATGGCGAGAATGACAGGCTCCTTAACGTTTTTGAAATATTCTGCCAGAGCCAGAAATGCTTTATCCGCATTGTAGACTCCCTGAGAATATCGAAGCAAGTCCATATAATCCTCTTCTGAGAGGGTGGGCGCTTCCATTTCAAAAGAAAATTCGTCGTAACGCGGAGTTTTGTAAGTGCCGTGGTTTTCCATGGTTACCACAAACTCAAAGATGCGGTCTGCCGTTTTGTTTTCAAATTCGGAAATAATTTGTGTAACGCAAGCCATATCATCCACATAGATGCCCGACTTTTCCTGAGATTCAAATTCGTCAATGCCCAAAAATTTGTCAAAGCCCAATAAGGGATACGCTGTGGAACGGTTATAGAAATTCTTTTTGTAAGGATGGAGTGCCACCGTCTGATAACCGTTGTCGCGATATGCCTGAACAGTGGAGGGGGTTTCACTTGTGATGTACTGGGTGTAAGGATATGCCGATGCCGAAAGGAAGGATGTGGAAATCCCCGTTAACACTTCAAATTCGGGCATACAGGTTCCTCCTCCGAAAACAGGAGAGAAAAAGGTTCCCGTTTTCGTGTTCTTCTTCAAAGAATGAATGCCGGACAGTAAATCAGTAGAATAGCTCACCTCAGGAAGAAGGGCAGGGTCCCAGAATGCTTCATTTTGAATAATAACAACATTGGGCTTCTTTCCGTTTGCAACGGAGGCAGGGGGTTCGTATTTATATTTCAGTGCATTGATGGCAATTTCAGAATAATTTTCATCAGGCTTTACAAACAGGTCACCGATTCTCGGGAAAAAGGTCAGCACCATGCCGTTTGCCTGATAATCCTCAATGGGATTAAATGCCGAAATCTGGACTCCCATTTTGGGAAGCACGCTGTATCGGAAGGTTGTGCTGATACAAAGGGTATGGATGCTTGCAATCGCAAAGCTGACGCCAATCACACCCAAGACCACACGCCGAAGAAAGGACAGACCCTTTTTTTGTTTCCGGCAGATAATGAAATGAACCGCTAAGGATAAGATACAAAGAAGCACTGCCGGAATTGCAGACCACACGAAGGGAATACTGGCAAAAGAAGCAATATCTTTTGCGTTTTTTATCAGCAACAAATCGGAGGGGAGCAGGGGATTGCCGTTGACTCTGCCAAGCACCTCGCTGGAGAATGCAGGGGCAAACATCAGAATAGTATTCAGGCAGTTGGCAACAAAGGAGCTTTGGGTTACCGTATAGAAAAGGCTCTGGGTTGCCAGCAGAAACAGATAACTGACAAATATTTTCACAGGATAATAAGGGCTATGGAAGCACGCCTCTGCTGCCTTGGGATAGGTAAGATGCATCACTTCCAATGCACAAAGAAGCAGAAACGGTGCAAGAAAAAAGTATACAGCACGCAGCTTGCTTCTTTTTTGTTTTGCAATATGCAATTCTCTCGTAATAATCACCTCTTTTTAGGGACGAACATTGTTATTATAGCACTTTTTTTGTCTCTTGGCAAGAAAAATTTCACTTTTTTATACCGGGACATACAGAATGATTGACAAAAAGACAGCAAATGTGCTATAATGTCACATATTTCGCATTGTTTTTTTCAATGGATACCAATGCCGTCACGTATTGGATGGTGAACGATAAAGGAGAACAAAATTTTGCATTACATTATTTTCGATATGGAATGGAATCAGGCATTTTCTGCGGAGAAGATGGTAAAGCATCCGGTGGTGCTTCGCGGAGAAATCATTCAGATTGGTGCGGTGAAGCTCAACGAACAAAAGGAAGTTACCGATACCTGCAATTTGATTATTAAGCCGAAGTTTTACAAAAAAATGCACTGGAGCGTCTCAAAACTGACTCATATCAAAACGGCTGATTTGAAGAATGGAAGTTCTTTTGCGGAAGCGATTCTTATGTTTCAAAAGTTTATCGGAGACGATTCTGTACTGTGTACCTGGGGTCCCGATGATATGGGAATGCTGTGGGACAATCTTCGTGTGCATGGCATTTCCGCGGAATGGCTGCCCAAAAGCTACGATTTACAAATGATTTATGATATGGAGATTGCGAAAATCAATCGTCAGGCAGCTCTGGAGGAGGCAATGGAGTTTCTGAATGAAGAGATTTTACCGTCTCACGATGCACTGAATGATGCTTTGAATACAGCAAGAGTGTGTCGGTATTTGAATCTGCCCGAAGTTTTTGAAAATTACGAACAGAGAGAAAAAGAGTATGAATGCCGTCTGACCGGGGCGGACGAGGTGTATCATTCCGAACAAAAGTATGAAAATCGGGATAAGGCATTGGAAAATGAAGAACTGCTGTCCTTTATTTGCCCAAAATGCGGAGAGAAAGGAAAGCTTTCGGGAGTGATCTATCAGAACGAAAATAAATATCTTGCAGTCGGAACATGCGCAAACAAGCACGGTTATATGGCTCGGCTGAGAATTTCCAAAGACCACGGAGATGGCGTGTATGCCGTGCGCTATCTGTATGAGCTGACTGAAGAACGGAACGAATACTACCTTGCCAAGAAAAAGCGGTACGATGAAAAGCAGAAGAAATTTACAGAGCATTTGCTTGCTCTTAAAAAACAACAACGAAAAGCACCCTGATGGGTGCTTTTTACTTGAGCAGTTTATTGCGGTAGGAGGAGGGAGATTCTCCTGTTTCCCGTTTGAATACATTGGTAAAATATGCCTGGCTGCTGAAGCCGAGCTTTCTTGCAACCTGTGTCACCGAATCGCCGTGTTCCAAAAGCTCGATGGCAGTTTTCAGCTTCAGCTTGAGAAAGTATTTGTGAATGCCCATTCCTGCATATTTTTTAAATAATCGCTTCAGGGAAGAAATGCTTAAATGCAGTTCCAGGGCAATCGTTTCCACCGAAAGTGTTTCCCAAACCCGTTCAGACAGGTAACGGACTGCCGCGGTGTATGTGGTGGAATCCTCCAGTTCCGATAAGGGAGTAATATGGTTGCTTTCTGCCAGTGACAACATCAATTGCTGAATCTGTAAGCTCACTCGCTGAGGGAAAAAGGGGACAGTCCGCAATGCGGCGTGATATCTTTCGTAGGGGTTGGCAGTTTCTTCTGCGTGGGACTCTGCATAAGAAATCAATTCTTCTATCATGTTTTTTTGTTCCTTTTTTAGAGAAAACACCTTTTCCCGAAAGAAATCCAGAAGCTTTCCCTCTGCAAGGTAAGACATTACAACAATTTCCGCTTCGCTTTTCCCCGTAATGTGAAATTTATGAAGCTCCAGCGGTTGATGGAATATTATCTGCCCTGCCGGAAGATTGTAGATTCGGTCATCTGCCGATACACAAAGCGTTCCCTTGCGGACATAGAGTATTTCCCAAAAATTATGGGTTTCTCCGGTAAATTCGTAGCTGTTGCTGCAAAGCAAACAGAAAAATGAGTTGATTTGGGTGATGCGGATGCCTTCTTTTACCACAAAACAGGAAGCTGCCATTTTTGAATTCTCCTTTGAGCTAAAATTACATAAAAACGGACTTTTTTAACATTTACATATGATTTTGTTTATGTTATACTTATCATAGCATAAGGAAATTCATTTGTAAAGGAGAATTTATATGAAAGTCTTAAATGTTATTCTGATTGGTGCCGGTGATCGTGGGCGTATTTATGTCAACAGAATGCCTTCGGAAAAGTTTAAGGTGGTTGGTGTTGCTGAGCCGGTGGCAAAGCTGAGAGAATACATCAAAGAAACCTTCAATCTTCCCGAAGAAATGTGTTTTGAAAGCTGGGAGGATATTCTGGCACAGCCCAAGCTGGCAGATGTTGCCGTGATTTCCACTATGGACAGAATGCATTATGAGCCTACCATGAAGGCAATTGAAAAAGGCTACGACATTCTTTTGGAAAAACCCGTTTCTCCCGATTTTAACGAATGTGTTGCCATGGCAAATGCAGCAAAAGAAAAGGGGACAAAGGTTCTGGTTTGTCACGTGCTTCGCTATGCACCTTTCTTTATGAAGATAAAAGAAATGATAGAGGAGGGCAAGATTGGGCAGGTGCTTTCTGTGCATCACACCGAATGTGTGGGACATGTGCATCAGAGTCACAGCTTTGTCAGAGGAAACTGGGGCAATTCTCAGGAAAGCTCCTGTATGATTCTGCAGAAATGCTGTCACGATATGGATATCATTCAGTGGTTGGTGGGCTCTCGCTGTAAAAGGGTTCATTCCTTTGGCTCTTTAACGCACTTTACCGAAGAAAATGCACCAAAGGGTGCTCCCGAGCGTTGCGACAACACTTGCCCGGTATACGATACTTGCTATTACAATGCAGTGAAACTCTATTTGGAGGATGAAAAAAATTCCTGGTTCCGTATGGCGGCTACCAAAAAAGAAAGCCCCACCAACGAGGATGTGGCAGAGGCTTTGAAAACCACCCAGTATGGCAAATGTGTTTACAAATGTAATAATGATGTGGTAGACCATCAGGTGGTCAATCTGGAATTTGAAAACGGTGCCGTTGCTTCCTTTAATATGAGTGCTTTCAACGAAGGCGGAAGATACATCCGTGTGATGGGAACCGATGGAGAATTAAGCGGTTCTATCGGCGATATGCAGCTGGATTTCTTTGATTTCAGAACCCGTCAGAAAACCTCCATTGATTTGGAAAATGCAACTGCCTCCAATTCTATTGTAGGCGGTCACGGCGGAGGAGACCAGGGCTTGATGAATGCTTTGTACGATTATATCACCGGTGCTTGTGATGGTGATAAACTGAGCAATATTGCGATCTCTGTGGAAAATCATCTGATTTCCTTTGCGGCAGAAAAATCCAGACTGGAAAACGTGATAGTAGACCTGGATGACTTCCAGAAAGAGTTGGGATATCTGGGATAATATATCATACTGCAAAAAAAGAAAGCAGCCCGAACGATGACCGTTCAGGCTGCTTTTTTGGTGAGCGCTAAGGAAATCAACTTCCTTTTTTGTCGCCATAAGAGGGCGGAGTAATACCCGCCTGCCCACCGGGCAATATATTTTGTGTGGCTGTGTTTTCAGCATAACACAACCACTTGTTTATCAACGGAAAACACATGTTGGTGTTTTGGCTCCGATATAACCCGACGTACTTCCCCCCTCTTGCTGAAAATAAGAAAACGCCCCTAAGGACGATTTCTTTTCTGGTGCAGCTGATGGGACTTGAACCCATACGAGAGTGTTCTCACTACCCCCTCAAAGTAGCGCGTCTGCCGATTCCGCCACAGCTGCATATTTTGTTTTGTTCTGGTGTGCTCACAAAAGAACAATGGTAATTATAGCAAAAAAAGTACGGTGTGTCAAGTTTTTTTGAAAATTTTTAAAATTTTTTCATATTTTACTTGATTTTTTCAAAAATCTATGGTATCATTTCTTAGTGGTATGGAACAAACGGGATAATTCTGCCCGTTTGCAACGGTCATTACCGATGAAATATCCAAATAAAATATTGAACGAAACAAGGGAGTTATGAACATGAACGCACTGATTATCGCAACATTGGTTGTACAGATTATTTTATCTTTAATATTGGTTGTAGTTGTTTTATTCCAGAGTGGAAATCAGCAGGGCTTATCCGGAAGCATTGCCGGTGGCGCTGAAACCTTCTTTGGTAAAAACAAGGGCAGAACCCTGGATGCAAAACTGAAAAAATGGACATCTGTTGTAGCAATTCTGTTTTTGATTTCTTCTATTGCACTGAGCTTTATGGTTTCTAAAGAGCAGAGCAAAAATAAAGTAACCGGTAACGATGTAACAACTGCTCCTATCGTAGATACCACTCCTGTGGAAAATGATGCACCGGTTGTAAACGATACTCCGGATGCACCTGATGCACCTACCGCTGAATAAGAACCTGATGATACCCCGGTTGGTTGAACCGGGGTATGCTTTTACTTTCAAAGAGATTTTTTCGTCAGCCGAACGGGAGGAACCGCCCTATATATAAATAGTATATAAAAATAGCGATTTTTGGCAGAAAAGAAAAAAGTTTGAAAAAAGTATTGACAAAATAAATGGAGTATGTTATACTATGTAACGCCCTTAGTTTAGGCGTTATTTTTTTGTGCAAAAAAACAGCTTGCATACAGTGGGAATGGCGTCTTGCAAATAAGCTTGAAAACAGTGTGTTTTCGGGGCATATAACATTGTAAAAGAATCAAATTTATATTATTGGCGGAGGTGGGTAACAATGAGAGTAAAAATTACTTTAGCTTGTACCGAATGCAAACAGAGAAACTACGACACTATGAAAAACAAAAAGAACGATCCGGAAAGACTGGAAATGAACAAATACTGCAGATTCTGCAGAAAACATACTCTGCACAAAGAAACAAAATAATAGGTGCGTTCTTTTTAGGGTGTTTTTCCCTGCAATAGAAAAAGCATTTTGGATGCTTTTGGAAAGGAATGAGTGAATTATGGCTGAAAAGAAAGAAAATGCAATTGTAAAATATTTCAAAGGCATTAAATCTGAATTTAAAAAAATTACATGGCCGTCATTCAAACAGATTGTAAACAATACTTCAACCGTTATTATTTCTGTAGTTCTGGTTGGATTGTTTATCTTTGTGTTGGATACTGTTTTTGGAGCAATTCTGAACCTGTTTATTAAATAAGTAAGGGAGGCGGCAGCAATTTTATGGAAACTGCAAAATGGTATGTCGTCCACACTTTTTCCGGTTACGAAAACAAAGTAAAGACCAACTTGGAAAAGATGGTTGAAAACAGAGGCTTGCAGGATAACATTGTGGAAATCAAGCTTCCGGAAGAAGAAGTAGTTGAAATAAAAGATGATGTGAAAAAAGTAATCAAGCGGAAGAAATTCCCGGGTTACCTTTTCCTCAAAATGACAATGGACAATGACACCTGGTATATCGTAAGAAATACCAGAGGGGTTACCGGGTTTGTCGGTCCGGGGTCCAAGCCGGTTCCGCTCACCGAGGATGAAATCATCAGTATGGAGCTGGAGCAGAGAGTCATCGAATTGGATTTCGAGGTAGGAGACGATGTTCGCATCACCGAAGGTTCTTTCGAGGGCTTTATCGGGGTGGTTCAGTCGATCAACATGGCAGAAGAAAAGTTTACTGTTTTAGTATCTATTCTTGGTCGTGAAACTCCCGTTGAGTTCGAATTCGGACAGGCTGAAAAAGTCGACTAATCAAAGAATAAGCGCATTTTATGCACTTAGATACAGCAAAGCATTCCCGCTTTGCGTGGGAGGGTTGAAAGAGCAATCTTTCGGATCCCGCATCATTACCACATTTTTTCTTAATAGGAGGTGTTCTTATGGCACAGAAGGTTGTAGGCTTTATCAAACTTCAGATCGAAGCAGGTAAGGCAACACCCGCACCGCCGGTTGGTCCCGCATTAGGTCAGCACGGTGTAAACATTATGCAATTCACAAAGGAATTTAACGAAAGAACTAAGAACGATATGGGGTTAGTTATCCCGGTTGTTATCACTGTATATGCAGACCGTTCGTTCTCTTTCATCACCAAAACTCCGCCGGCAGCAGTACTTTTGAAAAAGGCTTGCAAAATCGAAAGCGGTTCCGGTGTTCCGAACAAAACCAAAGTTGCTACGATTTCCAAAGCAGATCTGCAGAAGATTGCTGAACAGAAAATGCCCGACTTAAATGCAGGCTCTATTGAAGCAGCAATGAGCATGATCGCAGGTACTGCCCGCAGTATGGGAATCACTGTTAGTGAATAATTCAGTAGATTCTTTTCAAAGTGGGAGAGATTTATTAAATCTCGCAAACCGGATTTTTTCCCCTTTTTGGAAACAGTCCGGACTTTCAAATTAACCACAGGAGGATAAATTATGTTTAGAGGAAAAAAATATCAGGATGCTGCGAAACTGATTGACAGAACCAAGCTCTACGATTCTCAGGAAGCAATGGAATTGGTTTGCAAAGCAGCAAAAGCTAAGTTTGACGAAACCGTTGAACTGCATGTAAAACTGGGTGTAGACTCCAGACACGCTGACCAGCAGGTTAGAGGTGCGGTTATTCTGCCCCATGGTACCGGTAAAACTGTTAGAGTTTTAGTATTTGCAAAAGGCGATAAATTGGCAGAAGCAGAAGCTGCTGGTGCTGATTATGTTGGTGCAGAAGAACTGGTTACCAAAATCCAGGGTGAAAACTGGTTTGAATTTGACGTTGTTGTTGCAACTCCCGATATGATGGGTGTTGTTGGTAGATTAGGTAAAGTATTAGGTCCCAAAGGCTTAATGCCCAACCCGAAAGCCGGCACTGTTACCATGGATGTTGCAAAAGCAATTGCTGATATTAAGAGCGGTAAAATTGAATACCGTCTGGATAAAACCAACATCATCCACTGCCCGATTGGTAAAGTTTCTTTCGGTGCAGAAAAACTGCTGGAAAACTTCAACGCTCTGATGGGTGCTGTTATCAAAGCAAAACCGGCAGCTGCAAAAGGTCAGTATTTAAGAAGTGTTTCTGTTGCTTCTACCATGGGCCCCGGTGTGAAAATCAACCAGTCCAAATTATCTGACTAATAAAAATCTATAAAATTTTAGATTTTTCTCTTGACAAGTTATGGCAGCTGTGCTATAATTATCAAGGTTCGTTCCAAAGACAATAGGTGGCGTGTCTTTCGCCTTAAATTTTACCTATCGAGGAAGACAAATAAAATTGTTTTTATAACGTTTTTTATTTAACTGTCCTCATTTGTCTTTGTGAGGACAGTTATTTTTTTGGTAGATGGAGGTGTATACAAAATGCCAAGTAACAAAGTTTTAAAAGCAAAACAGCAGGTTGTTGTTGAATTATCTGAAAAAATGGCAAGAGCAAACTCCGGTGTTCTGGTTAACTACAGCGGCATCACCGTAGAAGAAGATACTGCTCTGCGTAAACAGATGAGAGAAGCAAATGTTGAATATAGCGTTGTGAAAAACACCTTGTTAAACTTTGCTGTAAAAGATACCGATTTGTCTGGTCTGTGCCCCTACTTAGAAGGTCCTACCGCGTTGGCAATCGGCATTGATGATCCTATCGCTCCGATTCGTATCGTTAGCGAATTCATCGAAAAGAACAAAAAATTAGAAATCAAAACCGGTTTCTTCGAAGGCAGAATGCTGGAACAGGCGGAAATCGAAAAAATCGCGAAGTTACCGTCCAAAGAAACCTTACTTGCAAGAGCATTTGGCGGCTTAAAAGCTCCTATTTCTGCATTTGCAAGAGTTATCAACCAGATCAAAGAACAAAAAGAAGAACAGGGCGCGTAATTGTTGCCTGATGTTCGTCTAAAAAATAGGTGCGAAACGCACAGAAAATGGAGGAATAAAAAATGAGCGAAAAAATTACTAAATTAATCGAAGAAGTAAAAGAATTAACCGTGCTGGAACTGTCTGACTTAGTTTCCGCTTTAGAAGAAGAATTTGGCGTAAGCGCTGCTGCAGGTGCTGTAGTAGTTGCTGCTGGTGCTGCTGCAGGCGGTGCTGCTGCTGAAGAAAAAACCGAATTTGACGTTGTTATGACCTCTTTCGGTGAAAAGAAATTAGACGTTATCAAAGTTGTTAGAGAAATCACCGGCTTAGGCTTAAAAGAAGCTAAAGACATGGTAGAAGGTGTACCCTCTAAAGTAAAAGAAGGCGCTTCCAAAGAAGATGCAGAAGAAATCAAAGCAAAATTAGAAGGCGCTGGCGCAACTGTAGAACTGAAGTAATTCAGCATACATTTGTAAATTGTGGGGCTATTGCATTCGTGCGGTAGCCTCATTTTTTATTGCTTGAAAAATGAGTGAAAACGAATGAAGCTCACCACTCGCCGTACACACGGTACGGCTTCGGGATTTTCCCTTCGGGTTCGCTTTCTCCGTTTTATCCTCATTTTTCTTCGCAATTGGTTATTGTTCGGTTCAAAGAAGTGAAAACGAATGAAGCTCACCACTCGCCGTACACACAGTACGGCTTCGGGATTTTCCCTTCGGGTTCGCTTTCTCCGTTTTATCCTCATTTTTCTTCGCAATTGGTTGTTGTTCGGTTCAAAGAAATGAAAACGAATGAAACTCATCGCTCGCTGTAGACACGGTACGGCTTCGGGATTTTCCCTTCGGGTTCGCTTTCTCCGTTTTATCCTCATTTTTCTTCGCAATTGGTTGTTGTTCGGTTCAAAGAAGTGAAAACGAATGAAGCTTACCGCTCGCTGTAGACACGGTGCGGCTTCGGGGTAGAAAACCGACACAAATACAAAAACACCGAATTTTGTTGCAATAACATCCAAAGGGAGGAGGTGTCTTGCTGCAATCTTATCCGGTGTTTTTTTATAATCAGATACATTGTAGTTTTTTTCGCAGAGATTCTATAATTTTTTTCTCAATGCGGGATACCTGCACCTGAGAAATGTTCAGCTCTTTTGCTACCTCATTTTGTGTTTTTTCCTGAAAATAGCGCATTTCGATTACGGTTTTTTCCCGTTGTGGAAGCTTTTCCAACAGTTCGTGAAGTGTCATATTTTCGATTAGCTTTTCTTCTTCGTTTTCGCCTGAGGCAAGTTTATCCAGAAGCATTGCTGAGCCGTCGTCTCCCACAGGGGCGTAGATAGATTCACATACCGGGGAATAGGAAAGTGCAGTTACCACATCCTCGGCTTCGATATGGAGTGCATCTGCAATTTCTGTGATTTTGGGTTCGCGAAAAAACTGATTTTTATATTTCTCAGTATATAGATTGATTTTGTAGGCGTTTTCCTTGATGGTACGGGAGACCTTAACTGTTCCGTCGTCTCTTAAAAAACGTTTGATTTCTCCCATAATCATTGGGACAGCATAGGTAGAAAATTGCACCTCGTAGGAAAAGTCAAATTTATGAATGGCTTTTTGTAAGCCAATGCATCCAATCTGGATGGCATCATCTAACTCAATGCCTCGATTTAGAAATTTCATTGCAATTTTTTTCACCAGCCCCATATTGAGGGAAAACAGTTCATTCATTGCAGTAGTGTCGCCGACCTTTGCCCGTTGTATCAGTTCTTTGTTTTTGTCAAACAAAATGGTCACCTCACTCTGTTTCCGATACATCGGATGTTATGTAGGGTCGGTTTGCAGCCTCTTTTTCATCAGAATCCTCGTGCCTTTTCCCGGCTCGGATTCCACCGTCATACTATCCATAAAGGTTTCCATAACAGTAAAGCCCATACCTGCACGTTCCTCATCCGGTTTTGTGGTATAGAGCGGTTCTTTTGCCTTTTCAATATCATAAATTCCTTTGCCGGAGTCGGATACCGTGATTTCCACCGTGTGCTTTTCGAGAATCCGCATTTCCAGTGTCACAACCCCGATGGTTCCGTCGTAGCCGTGGATAATCGCGTTAGAAACTGCTTCGGATACTGCGGTTTTAATTTCTACCAGCTCTGAAACTGTGGGGTCTAAGGGGGAGATAAATGCAGCTGCAGCCACACGGGAGAAGCTTTCGTTTTCCGATTTGGAAAGAAACATCAGTCTCATTTCGTTGGTGATTTCCATAAGGTTTCTAACTCCTTTCCGTCTGATATGATGGTTGTAAGCTCTTGCATATTTGCCATCGTAAAAATTTTTAAGTGTTTCGGATTTTCGGTAAAAAGAAATACGGTCCCACCGAACACCGATGCAACCTTGCATCCGTTGGCAATGAGTCCGATTCCGGAGCTGTCCATAAACGTGAGTCCGCCCAGATGATAGAGAATTTCCCGATAACAGCCGGTGGATAGCTTCATTGCGATACGGTCTTTTGCAGCTACGGCGTTATGGTGATCCAGCTCTCCCGATAGAAAAATCGTCAGGGCTTGATTTGTTTCTTCAAATAAAATATCCATAGAGCATCCTTTCTTCTAAGATTGAAACTGTGTTTCTTTTATTGTAGCATAGTTAGATTGCAAAGTCCGTTGTAATTTGTCGCAGCACACGAAAAATCGCTCGACAAAATCCACCTTTTTTCAGAAAACCGGTTGATTTTTTTGAGTAAATATTGTATAATATTTTAGTTGAATTGTGATAACTGAAAAAAGGAGAGCTTTGTATGAAACAAAGAGGGTTTGAAGTAGCTAAAGATTTTTTGAATCAGGAAATTCAGCTTCCTGAACGCTCCACTAAAAACAGTGCCGGTTATGATTTTTTTGCCATTGAGGATACTGTAATTCCGTCTTATTACGGTCAGCTTTTAGAAAAGGTGGTATCAGGAGAACCTGTTAAGCCGGCATTGGTGAAAACCGGAATTAAGGCGTATATGGGAGAAGATGAGGTGCTGTCTCTTTATAATCGCTCCTCCAACCCCGGTAAAAAAGGACTGATTTTAGCAAATTCTGTTGGCATTATCGACAGTGATTATTATTCCAATCCGGATAATGATGGTCATATTATGTTTGCATTTTATAATTTTATGCCTTTTGCCATTACCATCAAAAAAGGGGATAAAATCGGGCAGGGAATTTTCACAAAATTCTTAAAAGCAGATAATGATTGTGCCAAGGGAGAGCGAACCGGTGGCTTTGGAAGCACAGGAAAATAAAAAATATCACAAGACGTTCACAATGGTGTGATAGACTGTGAGAAAAATAAGAAAGGAGTCGCTGAATGATGAAAAAATTCAGTTTGTTATTGTTAATATCAATTCTGCTTCTGAGCGGCTGTGGAGCGAATAATACTACCTTTACCACATCCGATGAAGGCACAAAAAAAGTGCCGTATGCTACTCCAGAGGCTACTCCGGAGGCAACTCCGATACCCACAGAGATACCCACAAAAGAACCTGAAAATAATGAAACAAAAGGAGAAACCGATATGAAATCTATTGTTACCATGAAAACTGTTACTGTTGACAAAACCGACGCCAATAAACCCGTTGTGACCATTGAAATGATGTCCGGTGGTGTGATTAAAGCTGAACTTTATCCCGATGTTGCACCCATCACCGTAGAAAACTTTGTATCCTTGATTGAAAAAGGATTTTACAACGGCTTGACCTTCCACAGAAACATCCCCGGCTTTGTAATTCAGGGCGGATGCCCCAACGGAACCGGTACCGGAGGCCCCGGCTATCAGATTAAAGGAGAATTTACCTCCAACGGGTTTGAAAACAACTTAAAACACGAAAGAGGCGTGTTATCTATGGCGAGAGCAATGCATCCCGATTCTGCCGGCTCTCAGTTCTTTATTATGCACGCAGATGCTCCTCATCTGGATGGCGATTATGCTGCATTCGGCAGAGTGATTGAAGGGATGGACGTAGTAGACCAAATCGCAAATTCTTAATATGCAACCTGATAAAAAGCACAGAATACACTGCGATTAAGATAACAGGCAAGATATAGGAATTGCATAGGTGCATTCCCGATGAAAGACATAAAAAGAGTTGAGATAACATTAAAATTTTATATTCTCAGCTCTTTTTGTTTTCTTGAGCAAGAAAAGGTTTGATTTGCTTGGTTTATAAAAGAAAAATAGAAAATTTTTTTGAAATCTATTGACAAATGGTATGGTTTGTGGTATATTATTACAAGTCAGCATTTGTGTATTTATATGCCGGTGTGGCGGAATGGCAGACGCGCGCGACTCAAAATCGTGAGGGAAACCGTGGGGGTTCAAGTCCCTTCACCGGCACCACCATTATTAAATTCAGTAAAAAATGGCTGATATAAATGTTATATCTAATGTTTGGAGGTGCAATGAACAATGGCAAAATGCGAAATTTGTAACAAAGCTACTACTTTCGGTATTCAGGTTTCTCACTCTCACAGAAGATCCAACAGAACCTGGAAGCCCAACATTAAAAAAGTAAAATTGTTTGTAAACGGGGTTTCTAAAAGAGTAAATATCTGCTCTAAATGTTTGAAATCCATGAAAAATTCTCAGGAAGCGTAATCGGGAATCCGTATCGTTTTAGTGAATGAAAAAAAGCCGTGTGGTTGTCACACGGCTTTTTTATTGCAAGAAAAAAGGTACTCAAAATGAGTACCTTTTATTTATGATAATTTTCGTTGTTTAAAATTTTAAAGCCACGGTAAATCTGTTCAGTTAACATCAGCCGTGCCAGGTTGTGGGGCAGTGTCATTTTAGAAAGAGAAATTTTCATCTGACATGCTTTGATGACGTCGGGATGTAACCCGTGAGAGCTTCCGATTACAAAACACAGACCCCCCTGCAGTGCCTTTTGGTCAATTAAGGCAGCAAATTCCTCGGAGGAATACTGCTTTGCATCAATCGCCATCGCCACAGTTACCATATTTTTAGGGAGCTGCTTTAAAATCTGTGCACCCTCTTTTTGGAGCACTGCCTCAATTTCCTTTGGGTTTGGATTGTCGCTGACAGATAAATCTGCTACTTCGATATGAGAAAAATCAGTATATTTTTGTAAACGCTTTTCATATTCCGAAATGAGATCCCGGGTGGATTTTTCTTTTAGCTTTCCAACCGAAATGAGCTTTGTTTTTATCATAAGAGCACCATCTCTCCCAATAAGCCTCGTTCCGAAACCGAAAGAGCCATATCTTTATTGATCTTAATGCTGTTTTCCGCCAAAACAGATTTTACGGTTTCATAAGCCATTTGAGACGTGTTTGCCTCACCGCTTAAGTGACCTAAAATGATTTTTTTTGTGCCGCCGGTTACCAGATGAGCGGCAAATTTTCCTGCATTGTCATTGGACAGATGCCCCTCATCCCCACGGATTCTTTGCTTCAAATGGAATGGGTAGGAGCAATTTTCCAAGGTGTTTAGGTCGTGATTGGACTCTAAAAATACCAGCTCTTTTCCTTTGACATCGGTATACAAATTCTCTGCAAGATGCCCGACATCGGTCAGGAGACTGACTGTTTTATTGCCGGCATAAATGTTATAGCCAACCGTGTGACAGGCATCGTGAGGAACGGGAAAGGATTCCAGCCGGAGGTCCAGCACTCCCACATTCTGATGTCGGTCTATTTGGAAAATTTTATCGGAATAATCACAGATTTTCGGGTAGACCTCAATCAGCGTTCCCTTTGTTCCGCACACCTTGATGTTGAGATTCTTTAAAAGCATGGGGAGGGCAGAGGTATGGTCGGTGTGGCTGTGAGTCAGAAAGACAGCATCCAATTTTGTGATATCTTCTCCAATGGAGTTGAGACTTTCTTTAATCCGTTTAAAGCTGCATCCGCAGTCAATCAGGATTTTTGTTTTTTTATAAGAGATAAAGATGGAGTTTCCGTTGCTTCCGGAAAACAAGGGGCAAAATTTTAACTGTTCCATTATGCCTCGTTAGCCTTCTTTCCGAATGTCGCCACCCATCGCATTGATTTTTTCAATCAGCTTTTCGTAGCCCCGTTCTACATGATAAATTTCGGTGATTTCAGTAGTACCTTCTGTCATCAGGCCGGCAATAATCATTGCTGCGCCGGCACGCAAATCGGTTGCCTTCAGCATGGGAGGATTGGGAGAGGTTAACGTATCTACACCACGAATTTGTGCGGTTTTATTGTCATTGCTGACATAAATATCAGCACCCATTTTCATAAGCTCTGTAGTATAACCGAAGCGAGAGGACCAAATGGTTTCTGTAACCGTACTGGTTCCGTCTGCAATGGTAAGCAGTGCTGCGGTTGGTGCCTGCAGGTCAGTGGGGAAGCCGGGATAGGGCACTGCCACAATGTCGGTGGCTTTGGGACGCCCTTTGTAATACACACGAATGGTATCGTCAACACCGTCTTCCTCTCCGATTCCTGAATCCATCAGCTCTACTCCTACACCCATTTCCACGAGCTTTGTGGTGAGACATTCCATATGGCGGGGAATCACATTTTTTATCAGCACATCGCCTTTGGTAGCCGCTGCCATAATCATGTAAGTTCCAGCTTCGATTTGATCGGGAATTACGGTATAGGTAGAACCTTTTAAGGAGTCTACCCCGGTGATTCTAATTTCATCAGTTCCGGCACCTCTGATCTTTGCTCCCATAGTATTCAAAAAGTTTGCCACGTCAACAATATGAGGCTCTTTGGCAGCATTCCTAATGGTGGTTAACCCCTTTGCTTTGCAGGCACAGAGCATCGTGTTGATGGTTGCACCAACCGACGGTTTTTCAAAGGCGATGGGAGCGCCTCTGAGTTCTGTTGCCTTTGCAATGATGGTGCCTTCACTTTTGTCGATTTTTTTATCAGAAGAATTTTGCTCCTGACTTTGCACATCGGTTTGTTCCTGTTGACAGGCAGATTCATTTTCCTTGATTTTTACTTCTGCACCTAACGCCTTAAATGCAGTAACGTGCATATCAACACCGCGACCGGCTTCGCTGATGCTGCAGCCACCCGGGAGTGCTGCTCTTGCTGCCTTGTGTTTGCTTAATAAAGCTCCCACAAAATAATAAGAGGCTCTCATTTTTTCTGCCAGCTTCTTGGGAACACAGGTTTTGTTGATATGGGTGGGGTCTATGTATAACACGCCGGGGGCTTTGTAATATGCTTCGGCACCCAGCTTGTGCAGAATGTCAATCATCAGCTTCACATCGGCAATGTCGGGGACATTTTCCAGAGTGCAGGGGCTGTCTGCCAGAATGGTTGCGGGAATCATACCGACGACTGCATTTTTTGCACCGCTGATGGTAACTTCGCCTTTCAACGGTTTTCCGCCGTTGATAATATATTTTTTCATAAAAATGCCCTTCCTTTTTTTGAATTTTATATCGAATTACAACTGGTTTTTAACCGGTAAGAAAAATCTAATTTTATTATAGCATAAGCTGTCTGAAAAATAAAGTCTTTTTTTACAATTTTTTTACAAATTTTTCTCTTGATAAGAAAAATCAAAAAAATGACATTTCTTTCTTGCAAAATAAGGAAAAATGTGTTATCATACTGTATAGGTGTATTGCAACTTTGATAAATTGAGATAGATGGAGAAAAATTGTGAAGAGAATTATTTGTTTATTGCTATGTTTCATTAGTTTTACGATGACGGTGGCGGGAGCCAATCCCGTTCCCGACTTTGATATCGCTTCTCACAGCGGAGTGGTGATGGAAGCATCGACCGGTCAGGTTTTGTATCAGAAAAATATGGAAACCAAGCAGTATCCTGCCAGCATTACCAAGGTAATGACGGCGCTTGTTGCGCTGGAGAAGGGAAAGCTCACTGATGTTGTTACAGTGAGCGACCATGCAGTATATTCGGTTTCCGGCTCCAGCCACATTGCTTTAGTTCCCGGAGAGGTGCTTACCCTGGAGGAGGCACTTTACGGGTTGATGCTGGCATCGGCAAACGATTGTGCAGTTGCCATTGCAGAGTACATCGGGGGCTCTGAAGAAGCATTTGTGAAGCTGATGAATGATAAGGCGAAGGAGCTGGGTGCTCTGAAAACTCATTTTGCCAATCCTCATGGATTGCATGCAGAGGACCATTTCACCACAGCCTACGATATGGCGCTGATTACCCGGGAAGCAATGAAAAATTCTGATTTTGTGTGGATTTCGGGAACAGTGCTTTACCACATGTCTCCCACCAATCTGCAAACGGAGCCTCGCACTCTCGCCAACCAGAATGATATGCTCAAAAGCGGAGAATATGGCTACGAATATGCAAAATTCGGGAAAAACGGATATACCTCTCAGGCAAATAATACAATGGTTGTGGAGGCAAAACGAGGTAGTCTGGATTTGATTTGCGTGGTGATGAACTGCACAGGGTTGAATCAAAAATATTCTGATGCCATTAAGCTGCTTGATTTTTGTTATGACAATTTTTATAAAACCAAAATAGATAATACTGTAATTCAGCCGCCTGTGGCTAAGCTTTCCGGATGGTTTGGTACAATCGGTCAGATTGATTTCTCTCTGCAGGAGGATATCGAGGTGATGCTTCCAAACGGAACAGGAACCGATCAGCTTACGTATTCCTACGATATCCGAAAGAGCTACAAAAAAGCAGAGGAATATTTGGCAAATGTTACCGTGTTTAAGGATGGCGGGGAGCTGTTTCAGATTCCGCTGAAGGGAGTAGCTACAAAAAAAATCACCTTTTATAATGTGATAAAAACAATTCTGCTCATCATATTTTTAGTTGTTTTATTCCTGGCAGCCGTTGTGGCGTATTATATCATTGATGCGGAACGAAAAAAGAAGAAGCGAAGAAAGGACAGAGTGCGCCGTACCCTCCGCATTAAAAAAGATTTGTAAAAAAATCATAAAATCTCTGAAAAACGAAACACTATTTCAGAGTGCATAATTTGTTTAAAAAAATTAAAATACATTGCATCCGGCGAAGCCGGAGCAGTAGTGAAAGGAAAAAAGCTATGATTTTGGCAATTGATGTGGGGAACTCCAATATTGTGATTGGAGCAATCCACGAAAACAAGGTGTGCTTTGTTTCCAGGATGGCAACCGAAGGGAGCCGTACCGAGGATCAGTATGCTATTTATTTTAGGGAAATTTTCAGCTTGTATCAAGTGGACGGAGAGTCCTTTGAGGGTGGAATTATTTCCAGTGTTGTGCCGCCGGTTACCGGCATTATTGCAAAGGCGGTTTCTAAAATTATCGGAAAAGAACCTCTGGTTGTAGGCCCCGGAATTAAAACCGGGCTGAACATTACCATCGACAATCCCTCTCAGCTGGGGTCGGACATTGTGGTGGACAACGTGGCGGCACGGAGTCTCTATCCCGGTGCCGTGATGGTGATTGATATGGGAACGGCAACCACTATGTCGGTAACAGACGAAAAAGGGAATATCCGTGGTGGTGCCATTGCACCCGGTGTTGGTATCTCTTTAAATGCACTGTCTCAGAATACAGCCCAGCTGCAAGGTATCAGTATGGAAAATCCAAAAAAAGTGATTGGTACCAACACGGTGGATTCTATGAAATCGGGCATGGTTTACGGTTGGGCATCCATGCTGGATGGTATGATAGAACGGTTTCAGAAAGAACTGGGAACGCCTCTTACTGTTGTAGCAACGGGCGGCCATGCAAAGTACATTATTCCTCATTGCAAAAGTAACATTATTTACAACGAAAATCTGATGCTTACCGGGCTGAATCTGGTGTATCGGATGAATCAGAAAGGATAAGGAGGAATAAAAAAATGCAAACGAAACATCAAATAACAAATACAAAAAAACTCGTGTTAGGTGCAGTACTGACTGCATTGGTCGCAGTGCTTCAGCTGATGGGAAGCTTTGTTCGGTTCGGTCCGTTTTCGGTGTCTCTGGTGCTGATTCCCATTGTCATCGGTGCAGCCACTTGTGGTGTGGGTGTTGGTGGCTGGCTGGGGTTCGTGTTTGGCGCAGTGGTGCTTTTAAGCGGAGATGCCGCTCCCTTTATGGCAGTGAATGTAGGAGGAACGATCCTGACTGTGCTGGCAAAAGGGATTGGTTGCGGTGTGGCAGCTGCTTTTTTCTATAAACTGTTTGAAAAATACAGCTCTATTCTGGCAGTTGTGATTGCAGCGGTGGTGTGTCCCCTTGTGAATACAGGCATTTTTCTGATTGGATGCCGGCTGTTCTTTATGGAAACCATCACCTCCTGGGCGCAGGCAGCCGGCTATGGTGCAGATGTGGCACGGTATGCGATGTTTGGATTGGTTGGGATCAACTTTGTAGCAGAGCTTGGGTTTAATATCGTGTTGAGTCCGGTGATTGTACGGTTATTAAATTTGAGAAAATCGGAAGAAATATAAGCGGAAGGGCAGGGAGCCGTATGAGGCGAACCAAAAAAAGAACATTCCTTTGGATAGGTCTTGGCGTGATTGTTCTGCCGGTGTTGGTAGTGTTGTTGTATACACTGACAAAAAAAATAACAGGACTCACTCCTGATGATATTTCCGTATTTACCCACGGAAATATTTGGTTTGAAATGGTGATTGTGCTCTTGATTTATGCAGTAAAATCGGTTCTGTTTTTTATCCCCATTGCATTTTGCTACATTCTTACGGGGAATTTATTTCCGCCAATTTACAGCATTCTTTTAAATGTTGTCGGCGTTTCTTTAACCCTCACGCTTACCTTTTATATCGGAAAGGGGCTGGGCAGGGATTTTGTGGAGAAAATCATTCGCCGCTCTGAGAAAGCAAAGAAATTTATGGAGAACACAGATAAAAGTAATGCAACCTTGTTTGCCCTGCGGGCATCGGGGATTTTTCCGGTGGAGCTGATATCCTTGGTATGTGGCTGCACAGGCTACGGATACTGGAGTTTTCTGGGACTTTCGCTTCTGGCGATGGTACCTACGCTGATTCCCTTTTCGGTGATGGGAGAAGCACTGAAAGACCCCTTATCCAAGGAATTTATCCTTCCGTTTCTCATCGCTCTTGTGATGATGACAGGGTCGCTGATTTTTTACAAAGTCAGAAATAAATCAGAATAAAAAAATCGGTAACCATTCGTTGTTTGGTTACCGATTTTTATATTAGAATAAAGTGTGAACCGGGATGGTGCAGTAGGAGAGCTTACCGTTCTCAATTTCAATCACACCATAGGAGGGTTCTCCTTGCAGGGGTTTTGTGATGCTGCCCGGGTTGGCAAGAATTTTGTTATCAAATTTTTCAGTATAGGCAATGTGAGTGTGACCGTACAGAATGATATCTGCAGATTCGGTTGCCGGAATGGCTTTTAATTTTGACGGGTCACCGTTTACGATGTAATAATGACCGTGAGTTATAAAAATTTTCTTGTCCCTAATGGTAATGGTTTTTTCGTTGGGGTAAGCACCGGTAAAATCATTGTTTCCCTGCACACCATACACCGGGATATCCGGAAATTCATCCTCCAATGCCTGAATGTCCCGATTCAAGTCTCCTAAGTGAAGAACCGCAGTGACACCCTGCATATTTTTGATGATTTGTATTGTTTTTCTGATTTCACCGTGAGAATCAGAAAACACCGGGATTCGTTCCATAGTTTGTTCCTTTCTGTTATATAATTTGATAGAAACCGCGGTAGGTTTCCTGTCGGATTACCTCTAAATTCAGCTGTTCGAGCAGCTCTCTTAACTTGTCCAGAGCGGGTGCTTCTGTTTCAAAATGACCTGCAGTAATCATACATAAGCCTTCGTTTTGTGCGGTTTGAAATTCGTGATATTTTGCTTCACCGGTGAGGTAGACATCGCAATCGGTCATCAAGTTTACCAGACTGCCGCCGCTGCCGCCTAATACCGCAGCTGTTTTAATGGAGCGATTCAAATCTCCCGTGTAATTGACATAGGTAACCTGCAGCACATCCTTCACCAAGGAAATCACATCGCGGAATTTCATTGCCTCGGGAAAGCTTCCCTTACGGCACAGTGCTTGCTCGTCCACCTGATAATCGGTGAGTCCCAGCTTTTCACATAAAATATCATTGACACCTCCGGCACAGCTGTCAAAATTGGTATGCATGGAGTATACCGCAATATTGTTAAGGAGGAGACGGTGGACTTGTTTTCCTTTTAAAGTATCTAAATCAATGGATTTTAAGCCATCCATGATAAAAGGGTGATGGGTGACAATTAAATCACACTCATTGCGGATGGCACAGTCTATCACAGAATCAGTAATATCCAATGCCACAAAACAACGATTGATTTGCTGCTCACGGCTGCCAAGCATTAAGCCTACATTGTCCCAGCTTTCACAAAACTGCGGAGGGGCAAATGCTTCCAGATAGGTTATAATTTCATTCAGCTTCATAACAGGTACTCCTTATCCGAACTGATTTCTTTTTTTTATTATATACCCAATCCTTAGTTTTGTCAATTTGTTTATACAAACAGATAATTGCAAAGAGCAGGGAGCAGGAAAAATTTTATCATTGTTCCGGTTCCGGCAATGATTACACTGATAAGAAAATGACAGACATACAGAAAAAGCTCAGATTTTATGCTCGTTTTTGAAATATGTGTGCGTAGAGTACAGGAGGTGATGAATAAGCTGATGTGAAGTGCCTTTGCGGTGATAAGAAGCAGCGCCGGAAGAACAAACAACAGCTGACAAAACAGAAAAAAGATACTGAGAATAAAGCCCTTCAGTGCATAGGCTTTGATTAAAAAGCAAAGAAAAAATCCGGCTGAAAATCCGCATTTGAAGTTGAAAAATAACGTTCCGGGAAATCCGAACAACACAATTCCCGACAAGAATATCCAAAGATAACAAGATACGTCCTCCCAAAGCATCAGACGATAGTCAAGGGTGTGTGCTTTGGCTGATGAAATAAAGGCCTCTGCTGTTTCCTTAGCAGAAGAAAAATCCAAAGCGGAGAGGGCGTTGGAATAGAAACCTCCG
Source organism: Clostridia bacterium (assembly GCA_017936745.1). Taxonomy (GTDB): domain Bacteria; phylum Bacillota; class Clostridia; order UMGS1840; family UMGS1840; genus SIG452. The sequence continues at coordinate 58,333 of JAGBEY010000015.1, read as the reverse complement.
ATGAAGAACCCCACGAGAAATAATGCGAATACAGTAAGATAGTGAAATTTATACTGAAATAAATGATGTTTTAATTTTGTAAATGGAAACAAATGAAATTCCTCCCGATATGCTGATGGTTTGTTATATTGTATGAGGGTTGTCTCTAAAAAAGAATATTCTTTGAAAAAATGGGGAAAAGGCATTGACAAAATATGCTTTTTTTGTTACAATGATGGCATAGTATAATGGGTAAAGTTTGAAATTTACCAAAAATATAAAAATAGGGAAAATGAGGTTGTATCATGGGTACTAACAAGAAAAAAGTAACAGTTATCGGCACCGGTTTTGTAGGTGCTTCCATCGCGTATACCATCGCTGCAAGAAACCTGGCACACGAAATGGTATTGATTGATGTAAATAAAGAAAAAGCATATGGCGAAGCATTGGATATTGCACATTCCTGCCCTGTGTTTGGTTCTATGAAAATCACCGCAGGAGACTATCAGGATGTAAAAGACAGTAATGTTATCATCATCACTGCAGGGGTAAACAGAAAACCCGGCGAAACCAGAATGGACCTGGCAAGCAAAAATGTCGGCATTATGAAATCCATTGTAGGCGAAGTTATGAAACACTACAACGGCGGTATTTTTGTAATTGTTTCCAACCCCGTTGATGTATTGACCACTATGGTTCAGAAATGGACCGGTCTGCCTGCTGGCAAGGTAATTGGTTCCGGTACTTATCTGGATACCATCCGTTTACAGCAGAAGCTGTATGATTTATTCGATATGAACGTGAAAAATATTCACGCAATGATGATTGGTGAGCATGGTGAAACCCAGTTCCCGTACTGGAGCCACGCTACAATTGCCGGAGAATCAATCTTAAATCTGAACACCATTCATGGTCATCCGTTAACAGAAGAAGAAAAAGCACAGATTAAAGAAGAAGTAAAAACCGGTGGTGCGGAAATTATTAAAAACAAGGGTGCAACTTACTTTGGTGTTGCCAGCGCAGTCAGCGATATCACCGATGCAATCTTACACAGAAAAGACCGTGTTCTTCCTGTCAGCATCAATAAAGAAGAATTATACGGTTTCACCAATGTTGCCGTAAGTATGCCCAGAATCGTAAGCTCCGAAGGTGTAGAAATGGACATCCCCGTAGTTCTCTCTCCCGAAGAAGAAGAGCTGATGAAGAAATCTGTGGAAAATGTGTATAACATTACCAAAGAATTTTTAGCATAATCGGAATGTAAAAATTGTCCAGACCGCTACGCTATCCAAAAAACAAACCCTCTGCGTACACTCGGTACGCGGTCGGGCTTTGCCAAAACTTTCGTTTTGGTTTGATTTTTTGAATTCTGAACGAATTTTTCCTGCTTCCGATGGGTTTGTGGTAAAAATTGTCCGGACCGCTTTGCTATCCAAAGTTTAAAGAAAAACTAAAAAGAGCTTTGAACGCTTGTCGTTCAAAGCTCTTTTTTAAAATACATATTGCACCAGAAACATATAAAAGAGCGTGCCGCCACCCACACTCAGCAGGATATTGTGTTTCCAGATATGGACCAAAGAAATGGCAATCATAGCGATGGCTTCCGGGATGCCGTGGCTTCCGGAAAACAAGGACACATCCTTTAGGCAATAGACCACTAACATTCCAATGGTGGCATAGGGAAGCATTTTTCCTAAATATTCCACAAAGGCAGGGGTTTTCTTGTGGGGAGGGAACAAGAAAAAGGGTGTTGCACGGGTAGCAAAGGTGGTAAGTGCAATAAATGCCAGTAAAATTAAGGCTTCTTTTGTGGTAAGTATCATTGGAATTTCGCCTCCAGTCTGTTACGGAAGGTGGCAGATAGCAGTAAAATCAGCACCATTGCAGGCAGTAAAAACCGGCTTGCACCGAATACAATCAGGCACAAAACCGATGCACCCACCCCGATAAACTGAGGAATATGGGTTTTGGAATCTTTCCACTGGTCAATAAAAATAACCAGGAATAAGGCAGTCATCACAAAGTCAATGCCTTTGGAATTAAAGGGAACTGCTGTTCGTAAAAGATTTCCCAGTGCACAGCTTCCAATCCAGTACAGATGATCCAAAAAGCCGATAAAAAAGTAAAACCAGCCCTCGTCTACTCCTTTAGGCGGTTTTGCGGAGCAAAGGAGAGAGTAGGTTTCGTCTGTCAGGGTAAACATCATATAATATTTTTTCTTGCCTGCCCGTTTGAATGGTTCCAGCAAGGATAAGCCGTAGAACAGATGTCTTAAATTCACCATTAGGGTGATGAACACTGCTCCTACAATATCAAAAGGGGAGGTCAACAGTGTGATTGCCACAAACTGACCGCTTCCGGCATAAATAAAAAGACTCATAATAAAAGCCCAGAACACGCCGTAGCCTTTGGTACTCAAAAGAATACCGAATGCCATTCCCAAAAACAGATATCCCATCATAACGGGAACCGTGTGAATCCAGGCGACTTTTAGTGCATTTCGTTTCATACATTCTCCATAAGGGTTCTTGAAATCAGTGGTTTTTCCATAATATAATCGTCCATAATGTAGCCGTTTCCGATATCAGTTTCTACACTGTCAATCACGGAAAATCCCAGTGCTTTGTAAGCGGCGATGGGGGCGTGGTTTTGTTTGTTTACCGTGAGATAGACGGATTGCAGTCCGTTTCCCAGGCGGCAGACCTCTTCCATCATTTTTCTGCCGATTCCTTTTCCGCGAAATTCTTCTTTCAGGTAGAATTTGCTCAGGAAAAGCTTGTCTTTTTCGGGGCAAACGGCAAAATACCCGCAAATCTCATCGTGATATTTCACCAGACGATACTGATACCCTTGCTCCAGAGATTTTTTTACAGCCGCCTCCGACAAAAACAAATCCAGCATATAGACGATTTGTTCTTTCCCAATCATAGGGGTGAAGTAGGGAATCTGAATTTCTCTGGCAAGGTTGCATAAGGTAGAAATGGTTTTCGGTAAGAAAACCGATTGAAAGGTTACCATAAAATCGCTCCTTTTTACAATTCTTTTTGAGAAAGGGTCTGCACATAGCGGAGCTTTTCTATATCAATCGTGGTGTATTCACCGTCACGGTACAGAATCTTGCCGTCTGCCATGGTAAGGCATACGTCGGTACCGGAGGCGGAGTATACTAAATTGTTGGTGAGATTATGCACCGGAATCCAATAAGGATTCGACAAATCCAGAACAATCAAATCTGCACGGTTTCCAATCTTCAGAGCACCGCAGTCGGGTCTGCCCTGTGCGATAGCACCTGCTTTAGTAGCGGCGTAAAGGGCATCTCTCGGGGTAATCACTGCCGGATCGTTCTGGCGAACCTTTTGTAAAAGGGCAAACAGCTTAATTTCTTCTATCATATTGAGGCTGTTATTGCTTGCTACGCTGTCGGTGCCGATGCCCACGTTGATGCCGAAGTCCATTAACCTTTTTACATCGCAGATTCCGCTTGCCAGTTTGAGATTAGAGGCAGGGCAGCTTGCTACGGATACGCTCCGTTCTTTCATAATGGAAAAGTCGTCTCCGGAAAGATGCACACAGTGTGCCGCCAATACTTTGGAATCCAGCACCCCTAAGTGGTTGAAATACTGGATTGGTGTCATACCGTTGTGACGAGCCATGCATTCTTTATGCTCGCTTTCGGTTTCCGAAACGTGGATGTGTAACGGGAGTCCCTCCGATTTAGCGTGTTCAGAGATTTCACGGATGGTTCGTTCCGTATTGGTGTATTCTCCGTGAATTGACATATCAATTTTGATTTGTCCGTTATTTATATTGTGATAATCACGAATTAACAGCTTGTTTTCCTCATAAGCCGGAAGCTCGTGATAAGAAGCATCGGAAAAGCAGGTGATGCCACGGCTTAAGTTACATTTTGCACCGGTTTCTAAGAATGCTTTTAACATATCCTCGCAGAAATAATACATATCTGAGGTGGATACAATACCGAAACGAAGCATTTCTGCAATGCCCAATAAGGTACCGTAATACACATCCTCACTTGTCAGCTTGTCCTCATAGGGGAAGATTTTTTTGGTAAGCCAGTCGTTTAGAGAGAGGTTTTCTCCGTAACCCCGCATCAGTGTCATGGGAGTATGACTGTGAAGATTGGTAAAAGCGGTCATCAGAAGCTTGTTTTTCCCATTGTATCGTTGGTGTCCCTCTGCATCAGGACAGGTGCCTCCAACATATGTAATCCGTTCGTTTTCGGTCAGCACATACTGATGTTCTTTTACCTCTAAATTTTCATCTAAAATGGTGATATCTTCAAATAACATAATAACACTCCTTGTTTAGAGTTCGTAAAAATTCTGATTTAAAACGGTGGCAGATAAGGTGGCGTTGGTTGCTTCCCGAAGCTCTGCCTCTAATTTTGGAAAAGCAGACTCTTCAATATAGTATTTCATGGTAATCTGGTCTGCATATTCCACGTTTAGTTTCCTGCAATCCTGCTCCATTAAAATGTGTTCTACCTTTCCCAACAAGTGATAGGGACACTCAATGGAAAATTCCACGCATTCTGCCATGGTAATCACGTTGGATGCCGTTACTCCCTCGTGAGCCGATTTGGAGTAGGCGCGAATCAAACCGCCTGCACCCAGAAGTGTACCGCCAAAATATCGCACCACAATGGATAAGGTATCGGTAATTTCCCCCTTGGATAAGACCTCCAAAACGGGAACGCCTGCCGTGCCCTGCGGTTCTCCGTCATCAGAAAACCGCTGAATCTGGTTGTTTCGGATGCGGTAGGCAAACACCACGTGGGTGGCATCGTAATATTTTTTTCGTGCCGCCTCCAGATAGGTGAGTGCCTCCTCCTCAGTGGTAACGGGATAGGTTAAGGCAATAAAGCGGGATTTTTTTTCGATTATTTCACATTCGCTTTGGTGTTTGACGGTTTTATAACTGCTCATAGGGGGCAATCAGCTCCTCTTTTCCGTATACGGTTAATACTTGGTATTCGTTTTCATAGGCAATGTCAAGAACCTTGAGATTTTCGTGGATTCTTGCAACAAGATGGGATTTATCGTAAGGGATTTTCAGTACCCTTTCCACCTCGGTGGTGCGGGTCATATCGGTGATTTTCTGCATCAGGATGTCTAAATTCCAACCTGTTTTTGCAGAAATCAGCACACTGTCTTTTTCCGAAACAAATTCCTCGGACAAGGCATCTGCCTTGTTGTAAACCGAAAGCAACGGCTTGGATTCTGCCCCCAAATCCTTCAAAAGATTTTCCACTGTCTTTTTATGGTTGGGCAGATTGGGGTCGGTAGCATCCATTACGTGGAGCAATAAGTCTGCAGTGGTACAAACCTCTAAAGTGGATTTGAATGCTTCCACCAGATGATGGGGGAGCTTACGGATGAAGCCCACCGTATCGGTCAATACTGCAGGACGGTCATCGGCGAGAGTCAGCTTTTTGGACAGGGGGTCCAAGGTGGCAAACAGCATATTTTCCACAAATTGTTCTGAACCGGTCAAAGCATTTAACAAAGAGGATTTTCCGGCATTGGTGTAGCCTACCAGTGCAATGTTTACCACTTCGTTTTTGGTGCGCTGCTTCCGCTGGGTTTGCCGGTTTTTTTCAATTTCTTTCAGCTCTTGCCGCAGATTGGAAATTCGTTCCCGGATATGTCGTTTGTCTGTTTCCAGCTGGGTTTCTCCGGGGCCTCTTGTGCCGATTCCGCCTCCCAGACGGGACAGAGAAGTTCCAATCCCCGAAAGTCTGGGCAAATGATACAACAGCTGTGCCAGCTCTACCTGACATTTTCCCTCACGGGTGGTAGCACGGAGAGCGAAAATATCCAAAATCAAACGGGAACGGTCGATGACTCTTACATTCAGTTCTTCTTCTAAATTTCGGGTGTTAGAGCCGGAAAGCTCGCAGTCAAACACTACCAGATTGGCATCCAGCTCCAAAATGGCATTTCTCAATTCTTCAATTTTTCCTTTTCCGATTACGGTACGGGAGTCCGGGGCTTCCCGGTTCTGGGTGATTTCTCCGACCACCTCCGCACCGGAGGCTTCACAAAGTGCTTTTAATTCCTCCAGGGATTCAGGGTCAGAATCATCTAATTTTCCTGTGCCGTAAAACACACCGCAAACAATACATTTTTCTAACTTTTGTTCCATTTATATCGTTCCTTTTTCAATCAGTTCCACAAGATGGAAAATGGCATCCTCCTGATTGGTGTAGGGGAGCACAAAATCCGCTTCCTGCTTTAAAGCCTCGGAGGCATTCTTCACGGCTATGCCGGTTTTGGCATAGGAGAGAAGCTCCTTGTCATTCATATTATCTCCAAGTGCATAACATTTATCAGGAGACAGCTTGCAAATCTTCAAAAGCTCACACAGTGCCGTACCTTTATTGACACCGGGCGGAAGCATTTCAAAATAGTGAGGGTCGCTTCTTACAAAAAAGTATTCGGGATATAAGGGAGGTAACGCCTGCTCCAGTTCGTCTGCCTTGTCTTTTTCGCAGGCAAAGAGAATTTTGCACCAGCTTTCCGTTTCTTCCTCTAAGGAATGCCATTCGATTTGGTTATCTGGGAAAATCCGCTCGTCATTGATGTGCTTTCTGACATAGGGATTATCGGTGAAAAACAAAATTCGAGACGGCGTAAAGCCCTCAATCCCAAGCCAGGGAAACCGTTTGTGAATTTCCTTTGCAATGCTGCGGTAATTGCCCTCCAGAAGCTTACAGTATAGAGGGGTATGAGTTTTTGGGTCGGTAATAACACCGCCATTGTGAGATATCACCGGAAGGTTGGGGCATAGCTCATGATAATAGGAAGCAACCGACTGATACACTCGTCCGGAGGCAATGGTGAAGCTGCCGCCGTTTTCCCGAAAATAGCGGATGGCATCTAAATTTTTTTGGGAAATTGTTTTTTCTTCGGTGAGTAGGGTTCCGTCCATATCAGAAACAATTGTCATTCCGCTGAATTTCATATCGTGTCGGTCCTTTCGGTTTTTAAAATTTGCACATACAGATTTATTATACACGATTTTTACACCAAATTCAAGTTTTTTTTGAGAAAATCCTTTTGATTCTTAAGGAAGAAACCCGTCTTTTCCCACCTTGGGGAGAGAAATTTGCCGATTTTGTTGTTTTTTGGTGGTTTAGGGCGATTTTTGGGGCAAAAACGGTGCTTTTTTTGTGTTGAATCCGTGGAACATTTATGCTACAATGTAGAAAAGCAATTTCGTTTTTGAACGAAGTTTAAAAAATTGAGAGGGCAGAGAGATCAAAATTTTTTGTAAGATTTTAAAAAATTAGGAAGGGATGTCGCTATGGTGAGTAAAACCATCGTTGCAAGGAAAAAGGTACTCTTTCGGGACAAATGTTATCGTCTCACGTATCTTCTGGTAACCGAGGAAAACACCCGTTACGGAATTGAAATTCTTTGCAAATGCGGAAACGAAGTGGAACAAGACTGTGTGTTTCTGGACACAACACGAAGCCGGGCTTACAAAATTGTCAGACTGTTTGCTCAGGAAACTGTGTTCCCAATTGCACTGAGAGAAACGCTTTCTAGCTATCTTTCGTAAGGTGCAACAAAAAAAGCTGAGGCAACAAGAGGTTGCCTCAGCTTTTTTTACGTTATGACAAATCAATTAGTTTAAGCCGTTCATCCAGTCGGGAACATCCAGATCTGCAGTTTTCTTTTCCTGAGGAGCAGAGGACTGCATAAATGAGGGAGTATCCAGCTGGGATGCGGGTTTTTCTTCGGTTTTCGGTTTGTTTACAGAAGAGGTGAAGAAGGTATCTTTAAATACTTCTCTGGTTGCAAAACCGGTTGCAATGACAGTAACTTTAATTTCGTCTTTTAAGCTTTCATCAATTACGGCACCGAAGATTAAGTTTGCATCGGGGTCAACATGCTCCTGAACCAGGGTAGCTGCCTGGCTTGCTTCGATTAAGGACATATTCGGACCACCGGTAATGTTTACTAAAACGCCTTTTGCACCGTCGATGGTGGTTTCCAAAAGGGGACTGGAGATTGCAGCCTTAGCCGCTTCTTCAGCACGGTTTTCACCGCTTGCACAACCGGTACCCATATGAGCATAACCGGTGTTTTTCATAATGGTTTTTACATCGGCAAAGTCACAGTTGATTAAACCGGGAACTACGATAACGTCGGAAATCCCCTGCACGCCCTGACGAAGCACATCGTCTGCAATGCGGAAAGATTCCTGGAAGGTGGTAGCCTTGTCCACAATGCTTAAGAGTTTATCGTTGGGGATAACGATTAAGGCATCGACATATTCTTTCAAATTTTCAACACCTTTTTTTGCAGCATTTCCACGCTTCATTCCTTCAAAAGCAAAGGGTTTGGTTACAACACCAACGGTTAAGATGCCCATTTCCTTTGCGATGGAAGCAACCACGGGAGCAGCACCGGTTCCGGTTCCGCCGCCCATACCGGCAGCAATGAACACCATATCAGCACCCTGCAGATGGGTAGCAATTTCTTCTCTGTTTTCTTCTGCGGCTTTTTGACCGATTTCGGGGTTTGCCCCTGCGCCCAAGCCTTTGGTTACCTTTTCGCCAATGCGAAGGGTGGACTGTGCTTTGGAGTTATGTAATGCCTGGTTATCGGTGTTGATTGCAACAAACTCCACCTTATCCATATTGTGGTCAACCATGTTGTTAACCGCGTTGTTGCCGGCACCGCCTACTCCAACTACTTTAATTCTTGCGAAAGTTTCCTGTTCGTTACGGTATGCCATTTTGAAAATACCTCCTATATTTCACTGTGTCGTAGAAAATTTAGTATAAAAACGAAAAATAACTACACTGACTCATTCTATTCTTGTATTATAACATTGTTTTTAGAAAAATGCAAGGGTAAACTGAAAAAAAATGAAATTTTCTAAAGAAAAAGAGAGAATGAATTTACAATCTATTTTTCGGCAGCATTTTTCTTTGAAAGCTGGGCAATATAGGTTCGGCGGATTACCGCAAAATTCTGAAACAGACGTGTGCCGAATACTACCACAACTGCAATGTATAAATCCAGCCCCAGTTTTTCACCCAAAAAGATGATGAATGCGGCAAGAAGCGCATTGCCGAAAAACCCGGTTAAAAAAACCACCATAGAGAATTTTTTGTTGATATTGGCTGAAATTCCCCCCAGAACGGAATCCAGCGCTGCCAAAATAGCGATAGCAACATAAACCGAATAGGCGGGATTAACATTCCACGGGAAAAAATAGGCTGCAAGGCAACCGATGATAAGTCCTAAAATGGGGATAAGCATAGCAGAAACCGCCTTTCATTATTTTTTTGCCGAGGTGGGAGTGGCATATTTAAAGTTAACTGCACCTTTATAGGCAGGAACCACCACTTTCTCTGCAGTTTTTACATCTACCTCGCAGTAGGAGGCAATATCAGCGACCACGCCGCCTTTAAACAATAAGGCAGATTCCAGTGTTTTGGAATCCCCGATGGCGTTGATAATAAAGGGGGCACCGGTTCGCACATTGTTTACACTTAAGACGGAGCCGACACAGCGCACCTCAGAGGTGGAAATCAATCGCTCGCCGTTTACAGAAATTGCTTCCGCTCCTGCATCCTTAAGCTCGTTAATAACCAAGAGTAAATCAGAATCGTGAAGCCAATACAGACTTTCCGATTCACCGGGGAGGGGAGTTTTTGTGCCGTCGCTCATTTTCACCACTACACCCGGACCTTCTACTTCTTTCATTCCAGCCAGAATTTCGGCATTGTCCAGCTGTTCTTTCATCAGCTTGGTAGTAGCGTTGGTATCATTGATCGCATCTTTATACTGGTCCAAATCGTTTTTGATGCGTTCATAGTCAATATACAGAGCTTCGTTTTTTTCCTTTTCTTTCTGGTACATACTCTGAATTTCCGCTGCACGAAGTCCGCTGATGGTTCCGGCACCGTTGTTTTTTTGCACGCTGCGGAACTGTATGGTGATAGCAAACCCCAAAATCAGACAGATTAAACCAACCGATAATTGCATTTTCCATTTGTTATTCATCTTCTTTAAACACCGCCTTATATTCATCTATAAATTCTACTGTGCCTGTTTTCCCTTGCGGGATTTGTTCTATGACTTCCTTTAAAAAGCGAATTTTGTAGGAAGAATTTTTTCCGTTGCCGATATCGCACACCACACCTTGTTGGAAAGTGAGATAAATGTTGCTTTTCTGCAGTGCGATTTTTGTAATCCGGTCTATCAGGTTGTTTTCCGATAGCTCCTTGGAAAGAGAAAGAAGCTGGTCAAATTTTTCTGCCTCGGAGGTGGTGATGAGAGTTCCCACTTCAAACTGCTCTACAAAAAGTCCTTCAATTACAGGGACACCGTATTTTGCACTTTCGCTGGTGGTATCTAAAATTTTGCCCTGGTCATCCACCACAATATACAACGATTCTCCGCATACAACCTGTGCCATAGGTTTACATTCGGTGATGATGACTGATAGCTTGTCGGGGAACTGCCGGTGTACCTTTGCTTCCTTTACAAACGAAAGCTCCTTAATATTTTCTTCCACTGTGCTTGTCCGGAAGGTGAAAATGTTTTTGCCGACCTCCAGTCCGGAGGCGTCAATCACCTTGTCGGGAGTCAATTGTGCTGTTCCTGTTACGGTGATTTCGTGAACATAGAAAGCAGGTGTTAAAAGTGCGATGGCAACAATCAATAAGATTAAAAATACATTGACCAGCATCACGTTTTTGAACACCTTGTTTTTCTTATTTTTTTTTCGTTTGGATCGTGGTTGGGCAAGGGACTTGCCCAACCCAGCAGTATGATTCATTGTAATCCCCATTTTTTCTCCGGGTGTTGGAGTTTTATTTCTTTCTTATTTTTCATCTTTTAATAGACAGACGGATTCACTGTTTTGTTCCGATTCTGTCAGCATTTGAACATTTGCACCGATTTTTTGAAGCTTTTCTATCATGTTTTCGTAGCCTCGCTCAATGTGATGCACGTTGTGAATCAAAGACCTTCCCTCTGCGCAAAGAGCTGCAATTACAAGAGAGGCTCCTGCACGCAGGTCTTTTGCATAAACCTCTGCACCATGAAGAACAGGGACACCGTTAATGGTTGCAGTGTTTCCGTTTACAAAAATGGCGGCTCCCATTTTTTTCAGTTCTTCCACGTGGTTGTAGCGGTTTTCAAAAATGTTTTCCACAATCATGCTGCTTCCCTGTGCCTTGAGCAGTGTCGCCATCAGAAGTGCCTGTGCATCGGTAGGGAAGCCGGGATGGGGCATTGTGGTTATCATATTCAGCGGCTTTAATTGTCTTGGTGCAATGACGGTAACCATATCGGGAAGCTTGGGGATAACATACACACCCATCTGCTCCAATGCCTCGGTCATTTTCGTAATATCCCTCAGCGGAGCATTGGTCAGTGTCAGGGTGCTGCCTGTTGCAGCGGCAACCGCCATATAGGTTGCAGTTTCAATCCGGTCAGAGCAGACCGTGTATTCGCAGTCGTGAAATTCCTGTGTGGGAATAATGCGGATGGTATCTGTTCCGGCACCGCTGATGTCTGCTCCGGCAGCTCGCAGAAAATTCTGTAAATCTACGATTTCCGGTTCTTTTGCCGGGTTTTTTAAGATGACCGGACCGTCTGCTCTTAATGCAGCAATCATCACATTTTCTGTTGCTCCCACACTGGGGAAAGAAAAACGATATTCGCCGCCGGACAGCTTTGGCGTATGGCAACAAATCCGACAGTTTTCCTCAGTGATGTTGACTCCCATTTCCGACAATACGCAAAGGTGGATGTCAATCGGACGTTTGCCTAATTCACAGCCACCGGGGGGATAGAGCTTTGCATAACCGAACCGGTTAATGAATGCTCCTAAAAATATAATGGAGGAACGAAGTCGTTCCATCAGCTCCCGCGGTACTTCTGGTGTGCTTTCCTTGGAGGAATCCACTGTGACGGTTGTGCCGTCCACTGTAATTTCGTAGCCCAGATGACGCAGAATGTCGATTGTGCAATCAACATCCGAAATGCGGGGACAATTATGTAAAACGGTTTTTTTTCCGGTAATGATAGTGGCTGCCAAAATGGGCAGCACTGCATTTTTTGAGCCGGAGATTTTTACTGTACCGGAAAGCTTTCGTCCGCCCTCAATCAGGTATTTCATAGAGTTCACACCTTTCTTCTATAGTCATATTATATGAAAGGTGCTTTGGATTGTTACTGTTTGCCGGCGATTTCTGTCACCATAGCCGCGATTCTCTCGTCGGCATCAGTGATGGCAATTTTCTGTGCGTTCTGCTTCATTTTGCGGAGGGTATCCGGATGGTTTATCAAGTCTGAAAGAGTCTGATATAACCGCTGTGCCGTTAACTCCGATTCGGGAATTTTGATTGCTGCACCTGCCGACACCATTGCCTGAGCATTTTTATCCTGATGATTTGCTGTTACATTCGGGGAGGGAATGAGGATTCCGGGTGTGCCTGCGGCACATAGCTCGGAGACGGTCATTGCACCTGCCCGGGTGATGGCAACATCACAAGCGGCAAGGTATGCGGGCATATTATCAATATATTGTAGAATTTTTATGTTATTGTTTTGTGTGTTGTGTGTATGTATCTGCGAACAAAACTGTTCATAATAACGGCTGCCTGTTCCGATGAGCAGGGTGATGTCGTCTTTTTGTGCCGATGCAATGATGCCGGCTACTGCTTCGTTCAGCTTTAAAGCTCCCAGGCTTCCGCCAAAGGATAAGACCACCTTTTCCTCGGGGGAAATACCAAGAAGCGCTCTTGCTTCTTCTTGGGTGATAGAGGAAAAGTCGCTTCGGATTGGATTCCCGGTGATGCTTGCACGATTGGGGTGCTTGAGGTAGGGAATGGCATCTCCGAATGCAACCGCATATTTTTTTGCCCATCGGCTCAGAAGACGTGTTGTGAGACCGGGATAGGCATTTTGTTCGTGAATTAAAAAGGGAATGCCTTTACAATTCAGGGCATACATAGCCAGTGCGCTGATATAGCCTCCGGTCGAAACGCCCACATCAGGGCGAAATTCCCTGACTGCTTTACGAATCCTGAAGAAAGCCTTGCAGTCTGTGGCTAAAATTTCAAAGTTTTTCAAGAGATGCTTCCGATCCAACCCCTTGGATGCAACTTGCAGGTAGGGACAACCGGTTTTGGAGTAAAGCTTTTGCTCCAGGCTGCCGTCTGAGCCAATATACATAACCTCAGCGCCCATGGCTTTCAGTCGGGTACCAATGGCAATGGCAGGATTGATGTGTCCGGCAGTGCCGCCGCCGGAAATCAGAACTTTCATAAAAGCCTCCTTGAAAATCGGATTATATATGGGTGTGCTCCTTTACTTCACGTTGGGTAGATATATTCAGTATCATGCCCATAGACATCATCTGAAATACAAAGGAGCTGCCCCCTGCAGAGAAGAAGGGAAGCGGAATTCCCGTGGGCGGAATGGAGGAGGTAGCAACCCCCAGATTGAGCAGCACCTGAACAATCGTAAGAGAAATTAAACCAAAGGTTAAAAGCATGGAATAACGGTCGGGTGCTTTTGTTGCAATGCGGACAGCACGGTACAACAGCACGATGAACAGAAAAATAACCAGTAGTGCTCCCAAAAAGCCAAGCTCCTCACAGGTGATAGAGAATATGAAGTCGTTTTGGGGTTCGGGAATGTATAAAAATTTCTGACGGCTTCTGCCTAAGCCCAAGCCGGAAAATCCGCCGCTGCCAATGGCATAAAGGGATTGCACTGCCTGCCAGCCCGAACCGCTTTTATCTTTAAAAGGATCCCAGAAGGAGATAATTCTTTGCAATCGATATGGCTCGGAAATGACCAAAAGTACGCCTGCACCGGCTCCTAACGCTGCCAGCGCAGAGAAAATACGAACGGGGATTCCACCTGCGAGCATCATAATTCCGACGGCTAAGCAGATGATTAAAACTGCGGAAAAATGAGGCTGAAACAGCAAAAACAAGCCGGGAATGAGAATAACCAGGCCGCAGCCAATCAGGTGAACCAGTGTTTTCTTAACGGAAATGGTTTTGATTTCCGCAAGAATCATAGCGCAAAACATTACAATGGTAATCTTTACAAATTCTGAGGGTTGAACGGTTGAAATTTTAAAATCCAGCCAACGTTTCGCACCGTTAATGGTTTTTCCGAAAATGGCAACCCCCAGGAGCAGACAGATGCCGATGGCATAGAGAGGGATAATAAATCGTTTTAAAAACTTATAGTCAATGAGGGCAAAGACAAGCATGGTGCCGATTCCTACCACCGCCCAGATTGCCTGGTTTTTAAAGAAAAACATACTGTCATTATGGATGTAAAAGGCGCTGGGTGCAGAGGAGGAAAACACCATAATCAGACCGTACGCGGTCAGTGCTAACAGTGTCAACAGAAAAATATGGTCCATATTGCGCCAGCACGCTTTGATTTTTTCGAATCTTTCTTTCATAGCCGCATCGGTCGTTGCCGCCGTAGGACACGGATGCAACTGCTCCTTTCTTACAGAATGGATGTTATACTAAGGATAAGAATGCTAAAACAGAACCCAGGATGGTGACTCCTGTAAACAACAGTACGATTTTATTTTCGGAGTAACCGCTTTTTTCAAAATGATGGTGAATGGGAGTCATTTTGAAAATTCGTTTTCCTTTGGTGAGTTTGAAATACGTTACCTGCAGAATAACGGAAAAGGCTTCTGTCAGGTAGATAATTCCAACGGGAATTAAAATCAGAGGCATATCGTTCAAAATGGCAAGCGCAACCACGGTACCGCCCAAAAACAAAGAACCGGTATCACCCATAAATACCTTGGCTTTGTGGAGATTGTAGATTAAAAATCCGCACAAGCTGCCACATAAACCGGCAGAAAACAAGGTCATGCCGTTTCTTAAGAATACCATAGAGGCAAGGGTGAAAAACAAGCTTACCACAAAGGTAACAGAGCCTGCCAGACCGTCAATTCCGTCTGTTAAATTCACGGCATTGACAAACCCTACCATAATAAACACTAAAAGAATACTGATAAAGTAGGAAAGCTCCAGATGAATGTTTGTAAAGGGAATCCAAAGCGTGGTTTTTACAATTCCCAGCTCAATTCCCACTACGGAAAAGGTGGTGGAGGCAATCAGAAGAAGAATCATTTTCCAGGTGGCTGACAGCCCCATATTCCGCTTTTTGATGACCTTAATATAATCATCCAAAAAGCCGATAATACCGCAGGAAATGGCGTATAACACCACAAATAATCCTTTTAAATCCCGCACGAAAATAAGGCTGACTACCAGCATTGCTGCAATGAACATAAAACCGCCCATGGTGGGGGTCCCTTGCTTGGATTGATGCCAGTTTGGCCCGATTTCCAAGATTGTCTGCCCGATTTTCAGCTTTCTCAGAAAGGGAATGATAATCGGCCCCAATGCGGCACTGATTACAAACCCGATAATCGCACACAGTGCGGCTTGTAACGGAAGATTCATACTGATATTCACTCCTTATTTTGTAATTGATATTGTTTCACCTGCTCAAACAGCTCCTCAAAGCGGTACATACGGGAGGCTTTCAACAACACAGCATCTCCCGGTTGAAACAGGCGTGGGATATCGTTTATAAATTGTTCCTTGGTTTCATAATAGCAGATGGCATCCTCCGGCATACCGGCACGCATTGCCCCTTTTTTAATCCAGTGAGCATCTTGTTCTACACAGATTAAAAGGTCAATCTGATTTTCAACTACAGAGCTGCCAACCTCTTGTAAAATGGCAGGGAGGTGGTCTCCCAATTCTCCAATAGGACCAAGCACAGCAACTGTTCTGGAGCAGTTGGTTTGTTTCAGCACTCTGAGAGCAGCACGGTCGGAATCCAGGGAGGCGTTATAGCAATCGGCAATCAGGGTGATGCTTCCGCATTGTTCCGTTTTTTGACGGAAGCCTACGGTTTCAAAGTCGGAAAGTCCGGCTTGGATTTGTTCTGCAGATGCGCCTAACAGCTTCCCTAACAGAACTGCCGCTGAAGCATTTTGAATATTGTGCGCTCCGCTGGTGGGAATTTGATAGCAAGCGCTGTCTAAGGTGAAGCTTGCCGGTTCCTGCTCTGACAGAATTTCATAGGGGTACTCGGCTTTTTCTTTGCCGAAATAAACGGTTTTGTGATGGGCGGTAACCTGAGAAAGCAGGTCGTTGTCACCATTTAACAGGAGAACGCCGTCTTGCTTCATTCCGTCCTCAATTTCCATTTTTGCCAGTAAGATATTCTCCCGGCTTCCCAGATATTCAATGTGAGAGGTGCCAACCATTGTGATAATACCATAGTCCGGCTTTGCAATTTTGGACAAATAGGAGATTTCACCCGGGTGGTTCATTCCCATTTCCAACACAGCATACTGTTCGTCACCCTCCATTTTTAAAATGGTAAGGGGTAACCCAATATGATTGTTGAAATTTCCAGAGGTGGCAACTGTTTTGCCTAAGGTGGATACCACCGCTGCCACAAACTGACGGGTTGTGGTTTTTCCCACACTGCCGGTAATTCCGATTACGGTTGCACCGGATTTTCCCAGAACATAAGCGGCCAAATCGCCCAATGCCTTTGTGGTGTCTTTCACATTTACGGCAAAGACAGCGCCCTGGGGTGCGGTTTCGTTTTGTGTCAGAAAACCGACAGCTCCGTTTTCAACGGCAGAGGCGATATAGCGATGTCCGTCCTGGTTTTCTCCCACTAAAGGGATAAATAGCTGGGTTGTCATTTGTTCCCGGCTGTCGGTGGAAACATAGCGAAATGTATCGGTTTTATTGCCGTAGAGGAGTGTTCCTCCGACTGCATCCAATAATTCTAAAACTGTTAATTGCATAAGGATTTCACAACTTCTCTTTCGTCAAATTCAATTTCGTATCCATTAAATTTCTGCACCATTTCGTGCCCTTTTCCTAAGAGAAGCACAATGTCGCCCGGTTTTGCCAGCTCCATTGCCATACGGATTGCCTCTTTTCGGTCAGGGTTGGTGTATACATTGGTTTTATCGGCAATTCCTGCCATAATATCGTCAATAATAGCTTGCATATCCTCGGTACGAGGGTTGTCGCTGGTTACAACTACAATGTCAGACAAGCGCTTTGCAAGTTCACCCATCTGCGGGCGTTTGGTTTTATCACGGTCACCACCGCAGCCAAATACAGTGATAACTCTGCCGGTTTTAAACTCATTTACCGCAGTTAAAATATTTTTCACACCATCCGGAGTGTGAGCAAAGTCAATCATCACCTGATAGGGCTTCTGAATATCCACAAGCTCGCATCTGCCTTTTACGGTTTTTGTTTCCCGGAGGGCTCTTCTTACAAAGCCATCGGGAACAGATAACACGCCGGACATTGCACACACTGCCAGAGAATTATAGACAGAAAATTTGCCCGGAATCGGGAGCTTCACAGCGAAGGGGTCTTTTGCGTGATGCACAGTATAAGAAATGCCGGAAGCCTTGTTTTCAATGTCGGTTGCAATATAGTCTGCTTCGGATTCAATGCCGTAAGTGATAACCTTGCCGGTTGCCTCCTTTGTCATAACAGAGGCGTAAGGACTGTCGGCGTTGATGATCGCATAGTCACACTTGGAAAAAAGTATGGATTTTGCCTTGGCATAGCGATCCATTGTAATGTGATAATCCAGATGGTCCTGAGTTAAATTGGTAAATAATCCGATTTCGTAGCGAATGGCAGCCACGCGGTCTAAGCTGAGGGAATGCGAGGATACCTCCATTACCGCAAAGTCGCAGTTTGCCGCCGCCATTTCCGCAAGGTAAGAAAACAGCTCCGGTGCTTCAGGAGTGGTTGCGTTGGCAGGAATGGCTTTGTCTCCAATCAGAATTTCATTGGTGCCGATTAAGCCAACCTGATAACCGCAAACCTCCAGTGTATTTTTGATTAAATTGGTTACTGTGGTTTTTCCGTTGGTGCCGGTTACTCCAATCATACGGAGCTTTTTCTGGGGATTTCCGTAAAAAGCAGCAGAAAGAAAGGAGAGTGCAGCATTGGTGTTTTCTACCACCAGATTCACTGCCGGAGCAGTTTCCATAGGATATTCGGAAACGACCACACTGGCGCCGTTTTTCACTGCGGCTGCCGCAAATGTGTGACGGTCGGTTTTGATGCCTTTGATGCACACAAATAAGCTTCCATTTGTTACGGTACGGGTATCAAAGGAAATGCTTTTGATTTCAGGATTTTCCTTGGGAAGTTCAATATTCAGGTCGGTGTTTTGCAATAATTCATGTAACAGCATAGGCTACCTCAACTTTCCGTTTGGGGTGGTGTGGCGGTTTGATAAGAAAATTCTACGGTGATTTCACTGCCAATGGTGGCATATTCTCCGGGTGTAATGCTCTGGCTTTGAGCCACAGCGTTTTGAGTTGTGTTCTCAATCCCCGTGGGATTGAACTGGAATTTTGCTTTTTCTAAGATGGATTTTGCTTCTTCAAAGCTTTTTTCGATGACAGAGGGAACCTGCACACTGTTTGACGGACGGGCATCTCCGGTGTAGACAATAACAGTGCCGTTTCTGGCAATGACAACACCCGGATTGGGAACCTGGGCATTGACTACACTGCCGTTCCCCTCAACCACGCAACGAAGTCCGCTCTGAGAGATAATTTGCCGTGCTTCGGTCAGATTCATGCCGGAAACGCTCGGCACTTCGGCATCGCCCTCCACAGCTTCTCCGTCGGGAAGCTCAGGTTCGATGTCCATATAACGAAGAACGTCGTCTAAAATTTTTGCGGCAAGCGGGGAGGCGATAGTACCACCCATGTGATTGCCCACCGGAGGTTCATCCAGCAACAAAAGAATGGCAACCTGCGGGTCATTTGCCGGTGCAATCCCTGCAAAGGAAGCTACATATTTACTGTTGCCGCGAGGAATTTTTTCACTGGTACCGGTTTTTCCGCCGATACGGAAGCCCTCTAAGTAGGCTTTGTTTCCTGTTCCCTCGGAAACAACTGCTTCCATCAGCCCTCTCATAATCTGAGAAGTTTGGGGAGAAATAACCTGACGGATTTCTACCGGGTCAAAGGACTGGAGAATGGTTCCGCCGGCATCGGTGATGTTTTTCAGAAGATGGGGCTTCATCAACTTACCGTCATTGGCAACGGCACTGATAGCAGAAATCATCTGAAGGGGAGTTACCACAGGCCCTTGCCCAAAGGAGGCAGTTGCCAGCTCCACTTCGTTAAAGCTGCCTGCGGGGTAGAAGATACCACTGGTTTCCCCATACAGCTCAATGCCGGTTTTTTCGGTAAATCCGAAGCCTTTGTAGTATTTGTAAAAGGTGTCCTGACCAATTCTTGCTCCGATTTGCATAAATGCCGGATTGCAGGAGTTCATCAGTGCACCGGTTAAGTTTAACACACCGTGACCGGCATGCTTCCAGCAACCGATGGTTTCTTTTGCCACCTTGTAGCTTCCGGTACAGTTAAAGGAATCCTGCAGAGATACCACATTTTCCTCCAAAGCCATAGCGGAGGTGATGATTTTAAAGGTGGAACCTGGCTCGTAGCTGTCAACCACTGCTTTGTTTCGCCACAGTTTGTTTAAGTATTCCTGAGTGGCATTGCCACGCTCGGTGCTGTCGGAAATTGCTTCGATTCTTTGCTTTTCTGCCGGGTCAGTTACCAAAAGAGGCTCGTTTAGGTCGAAGTCCGGCTTGGTTGCCATTGCCAGGATTTCTCCGGTTTTTACATCCATAATAATCCCTGCCGCACCGTTTGCCAGCTGTAGGTCGGTTAATGCCTGATCTAAATGCTTTTCTAAAAAGTGCTGGATGGAAACATCAATGGTCAGTGTGATATCGCTGCCATCCTCGGGAGTATAATAACGGTCGTATTTGTAGGGCATTTCTGTTCCGTCTGCATTTCTGGCGGTAACAATTCTGCCATACTGTCCTTTTAATATGTTATCGTATTTTTGTTCAATTCCTAAAAGCCCTTGATTATCTGTTCCGGTGAAACCGATAATGTGAGAGGCGATATTGTTGTATGGATAGTAACGCTTGGTATCTGCATCCATATATACACCGGTCAGTCCGGCTTCACGGATGGCATCTGCCTGTTCTTTTTCAACTTTTCGTTTCACCATTACGTAAGAAACGTTGGAATTGATTTTTTCCAGGATGGTTTCCCGTTCCATTTTCAATACCTGGGAAAGCACATCGGCACACTTCTGAGGGTCTCCGTCTTCCCTTACGGTAGCAGGGGAGAGATTGACGGTTTCCACATCGGCACTGACTGCCAGCTGCTTTCCGTTACGGTCGTAAATAGTGCCTCGTTTTGCATTGATCATACGGTCTCTGGTTTGTTGCTCGATGGCTTCTTTGGAAAGTCGATTACCGTCAATAAACTGGATATAAGCAATTCTTCCGATTAACAGTGAGAATAAGAAGATTAAAATTCCGGAAAGAATTAAAATCCGTTTTTGAGTTTTTAAAGTATTATTTTTTTTCATAGAAAATTTCCATCCTTTTTTTGGAGATTTTCGGGGGAATATATGGAAAATTGAGGAATGATGCTCATTCCTCAATTTATCATATTAGTCTATTCTTCCAAATATGTCATCAAGCCGGTGAGTACGTTGAAGTTTTCTTCGGGTGCTTCGTCGGGTTGAATCTGTTTTGCCATAACACCGTAGTCCTGCCCTTTGACATCAATATATACAATTTGTTCTTTTCTTGCACGATTCATATTGTAGCTGGCAACTGCCAGTTCTTCAACCGTTTTTAAGTCGATTTTCTGATTGATTTCGATTTCTTTTTTCTTATTGGAGGAATAAAGTTGAGCATAATGAGCTTTCAGTTCTGCATTTTTATTGCTTTGTTCTGTAATTTGCACATTTTGCAAAATCAATGAAATGCCGCCAATGATAAAAAATGCAATGACAACAGCAATTTTCCAGTGTGCCTGCTGTTTTTCTTTGACTTGCTTTTTCTGGATAACGGGGCGGATATCGTGTATGTATGCCTCTCGGCTTCGTTTGCTCTGGTAAGCAAGGCTCTGATTTGCCATTGGTGGTTTTCCCTCCTTATATATAATGGTATAGAAACTTACAATTTTTCAAGAATTCTTAATTTTGCCGATTTGCTTCTTGGATTTTGCTCCAGTTCTTCCGGTGAGGGAAGAATGGGTTTTTTTGTGATGATTTTTGCCAAAGGCTTTTTGTTGCACACACAAACCGGAAATTCCGGCGGGCAGGTGCAGACATTCACCAGACTTTTGAAATATTCTTTTACAATGCGGTCCTCCAGCGAGTGAAATGTGATAATGCACATTCTTCCTCCGGGCTTCAACAGAGAAAAGAAGCTTTCCAGTCCTTTTTTCAGGGAATCCAACTCGGTGTTTACTTCAATGCGGATTGCCTGAAAGGTTCTCTTTGCCGGATGCTTTTCCCGAAGGCTTTTTGCCGGCATAGAGGAGCGGATAATATCAATCAGCTCTCCGGTGGTTTCAATCTCTTTTTGCTCCCGGTATTTCACAATATTGGAGGCAATGCTTTTTGCATATTTTTCTTCTCCGTAAGTGGAGATGATATAAGCTAAATCCCTTTGGGAATAAGTGTTTACAACTGTTTTTGCACTGATGGGAGAGGTTTGGTCCATCCGCATATCCAGCGCTGCGTCCTCGCGGTAGGAAAAGCCGCGGTCTTTGTTATCCAGCTGATAGGAGGAAACCCCCAAGTCTGCCAGAATACCGTCTACAGGAATGGTAACATGGTCTGCAATTTGGGAAAAGTCAGAACGGATGAACTGTTTTTGGCATTTGGTGTTTTCCAGACGCTTGGTAGCAACCGAAAAGGCATCCTGATCACGGTCCACTCCAATGAATATTCCGTTTTCGTTCAAACGCTTACAAATTTCCAGCGAGTGACCGGCTCCGCCCATCGTAGCATCGGCATAAACACCGTCCGGCTTCAGGCAAAGCCCATCGATACATTCTTCCAACAAGACACTGATATGCTTGAATTCCATCATCTTAAATTCCAAACAGACTCAGAATTTCAGAAATCTTCTGAGGATCTGCTTCCACTCTTTGTTCATATTTTTCGTATTCTTTGTCACTCCAGATTTCAATACGGCTGGAAGCCCCTGCGATTACAACATCCTTATCCAGCTTGGCAAAATCCCGCAGGTCGGGCGGTATTACGAAACGGCCCTGCTTGTCCATCGAAACCTGCTCGGTGGAGTGGAAAATGTAACGTTGCACATCACCTGCATCGGAAATGGGGAGTGCTTTGATTTTTGCTTCAAACTCACGGAAGCCTGCTTCGGGATACACAAACAGACAGTTAGCCAATCCACGCATCACAAAAAAACTTTCACCCAAATTCTCACGATATTTCGATGGAAGTATAATTCTGCCCTTGGCATCTATGGAATGTTTGGCTTTGCCGTAAAACATATCCTACCTCTTTTTGTGTATTTTTGTGCGGATTTTTCTAAAAAAATGGGTTTTGTGAATTTTTTGATGCAGTTTTCCACAGAAAAATGAAAAATTCAACACGTTTTCCGCCACTTTGTGGAATTAGACTCCACTTCGTTCCACTTATACATACATTTTAACACATTTCAGGAAAAAATCAAGTACTTTTATCAAATTTATTATATTTTTTCTAAAAATTTTTTCATTCCAAACCATCACAGGGGATTTTCAGAAAAAAAGTGGAAAACATACGCCATTTCCGAAGAAAGCTGTGAGCATATTGACCGCGGGGATTGTTCGGGCAAATTACGGATAAATCAGGGGAGAAAAGTCGAACAGAAAAATTTTTTTGAAAAATGAAAAAAAGGTATTGACAAACGAAGTAAAATCTGCTATAATTGCTCTTGCTTGACACGGGAAAGCCCGTGAAGTAATACTATGGGAGCATAGCTCAGCTGGGAGAGCATCTGCCTTACAAGCAGAGGGTCATAGGTTCGAGCCCTATTGTTCCCACCAAAAATCGACAAGGTTCTTAAGAATCTTGTCGATTTTACTTATTGCCTATTCACTCTTCACTATTCCCTAAAAAGCCCTGTCGATTTTTGGAAAGGAATAAGTAACAGTGAAAAGGGAAGAAGTTAAGGATGCTTTGTTAACGCAAAGCTTATTTTTATATGTGCATCTAAACCGTTTGGATCTTCAAGAAAAACGCCAATCCTGATAAAAGGTTGGCGTTTTTTCGTTATAGAATAAATTGCCTCCGTGAAAACGGGGGGATATTTATTTTTCTTGACAGAATGCAGAAAGTCTTGTATAATAATTCAGATAAATCGGTAAAATTTTGAGGAAAAAATTATGGAATCTTTGATATTTGAACAGTTGAATCTTTCGCCGGAATTGAAGCAAGGCATTGCCAAAATGGGCTTCTCGGAGGCAACGCCGGTGCAATCGGAATGCTTGCTTCCTATTTTAGAGGGGCAGGACATGATGGTGCAATCTCCCACGGGAACGGGGAAAACCTGTGCCTTTGGGATTCCTCTTTGTGAAAAAATCAATCCGGAGGAGGAAACCGTGCAGTGTTTGGTGCTTTGCCCTACGCGGGAGCTGGCAATGCAGACGGCAGAGGAGCTTTCCAAAGTAAGCCTATACAAAAAAGGCATTCGTATTTCCACCCTATACGGAGGGCAGCCCATTGAACGGCAGCTTAGTGACTTGAAAAAACGTCCTCAGATTGTAGTGGCAACTCCGGGCAGACTGATGGACCATCTGCGAAGAAGAAGTGTCCGCTTGACCAATCTGTTATATCTGGTATTGGATGAGGCGGATGAAATGCTGAATATGGGGTTTCGGGAGGATATTGAAACCATTTTGGAAACTGCCCCGAAAGAACGGCAGACCGTGTTGTTTTCTGCAACTATTCCGGCAGAAATTAAAGAAATTTCCAAACGGTATCAGAGGAAAAACCGCCTTAATGTGAGAATCAGTGCAGAGGAACTGACGGTTTCCAATATTCTTCAGTATTATCTGGAGGTAAAGGGACCGAAAAAACTGGATGCCCTGACTCGTCTGCTTGATTTGCAAGGGTATCGGTTAAGTCTGGTTTTTTGTAATACCAAAAAGAAAACCTCGGAGGTAACCGAGGCACTTTGTGAGTTGGGATATTCTGCAGAAATGCTTCATGGGGATATGAAGCAGCCGGAACGGGAACGGGTTATGAACCGCTTTAAAAACGGAAAAACCGAGATTCTGGTGGCAACCGATATTGCTGCCCGTGGGATTGATGTGGAAAACGTGGAGGCAGTGTTCAATTTTGATGTGCCCCAGTTTGAGGAATATTATGTCCACCGAATCGGAAGAACGGGGAGAGCGAATAAAACCGGTGTTTCCTATACCTTTGTTGCAGGGAAAGAAATGTTTAAGCTCAAAGAGATTATGGCATATACCAAAGCCAACATTGAACCATATAAAACACCTACCGAGGCAGATGTGTTTGAGGTGCGAATGAAGAAACTGCTGGACAAAGCCGTTTTAGCGAGGAAAGAGGAAGCGTTTTCCAAGTATCTGAAGCAGGCAGAGCAGTTCGTGAGTGAGGGAAAACTCACTGCCCTGGAATTGTCAGCGGCATTGCTGATGATGCAAAGAGAACCCAAAAAGCCGGAGAAGAAACCAAAAGAATCAAAAGATTTAAGCAAAAAAACCGGAGCTGAGCAGGGAATGGCTCGTATCTTTATCGGGCTTGGCTCGTTGGATAAAATCCGCCCCCGTCATATTGTGGAGCTTGTTTCCTCCAACACAACGGCAGCAGGGAACGAAGTGGGCGCTATAGATGTTTTTGATAAGTATTCATTCTTTGAAGTCCCCGCAGAAAAGGCGGATGCTGTACTGGAATCCTTGCGAGATATAACCTATCGGGGACGGCAGATTTTTGCAGAAATCGCTCAGGCAACGCAAAAAACACCCAAAAAAGAGAAAACCAAAGGGAAAAATGCAGTCCATAAAAAAGGCTTTCGGAAATAAAAAACAGACTCGCCTGAGCGAGTCTGTTTTTTTTACAGGTAGGAATTGAGTGTTTCAAATGTGATATCCTTTACAAATTTTTTCAGTAAATCTGCATAGTTGGGATATTCTCCCGATTCCACCAAATTGCCAAGGAAATCGCAAAGATTTTGTCGGAAATATTCGTAAAACGGATAAGACAATAGGCTGTTTCCACCGGCACAAATTCCTGCAAAACAGGGAAGAATTCCGTTTTTGGAAACGGCTTTCAAAATAAACTGCAAATCGTCTTTCTGATACGGCATTCCCTTAAAAAACAGCCGGAGTGAACCGGAAATTTTTGAAGAAACTGCTGCTTTTGCCAATGACGGATAGTGTGACGGCTCGGTTGTTGCAAGTAAAATTTTGGGAAGTTTATGTTCCCGGCTCAGCTGCTCCAGCAATGTGATTACTGTATGGGAGGCAGCTTCTGTGGTGGTTTGAATTGCCATTGTAAAGCCGTAATCCTGATATTTTTTTGCTAAGAACTGAAGCATAACTCCCTGATATTCTGAAAGCTCCGACTGAGTAAGAGGTAACTGATTTTTTGCTTTTTGAAATGCGGCATCTGCCGTTTCGTAGGAGCATTCGGGTAATTTTGAGAGTGATATCATCTGAATTGCGGATTTTGCTCCTAAGGACTTGAAAAAGAGCAATCGTTCCACTAAACGAGCTTGTAAATCTGCCAACGTAGCGATAGAGGCGGAACAGCTTTCAGCCAGTGCTTCCACCCATTTTTTGAAGGTGGATGAGGTGGGTGACAGCGCCTTGTCTGCACAGAAGGAGGGATATACCTTTGCGGGGCATAACCCATCCTCTGCTATCTTCTGATGCCACACGAGAGAAGCAGTCGGGTCCTGGGGTGTGTGCAACGCAGTTACTCCAAACTGCTTGAATAAATTCCAGATGGAAAGCTTTTCCGTTTGTATTTTTTGATTGGCAGCCGTCCAGATTTTCTCTGCTGTGGCAGGAGATAAAGGCTCTTGAACGGAAAAGAATTTCTGTAATTCAAAATGAGAGCGGTAATAGAGCGGATTTCCAATGAGGCAAGGTAAGGTTTCTGACCATTTCTGGAAGCGTTCAAAAGCACCTGCCTCTCCTGTGATATAATATTCGTCTATTCCGAAAAACCGCATTGCCTCAAGCTTTTTCGGGTCTCGGTCAATGAGCAGCTCTGTAATATTTTCGAATTGAGAGTTTTCTGCAATTTCTTTTGCGGTAAGCTTGGTAAAGGCATCTGTAACCGGGAGATTGACAACCTCTTGAAACAGACTTTTTGCTGTTGGCGTGGAGAGCAAGCAATCGTGCTCAAAAAAAGGTTTCATTTTGGAAGATTTCCCCTTTCTTATGTGAATTGAATTTCTTGTAGATATTATGTCACGAAAGGAAAAAAATGTCAAGAAAGTTCATATACTTTTCACATAAAACGGAGCTTTTTATTGTTTTTCCATTTCCAGAAGCAGCTCCCGGAATCGTGCCGCATGAAATCCTTCATCTTTTGCAAATTCAGAAAAGGTTTCACAAAGCTTGGGATTGTTTTCAATTTCGGCTGCATAACATTCAAAGTCACGTACCAGCTCCATAGAGTTTTCCCAGGCACGAAGTAATCGGTCGCGGGGAGTGATGTTGATTTTTTGCGGATGTTTCATACTCTAACCTCCTATTTTTACTACGGGTTTAATCAGGTCGGTAGGTTTGTTTTTCATGAGAAGAAGTGCTTCTTCAATTTTGTCAAAGCCCTCGAAAACATGGGTGACCAGACGGGAGGTATCTAATTTTCCGGTTGCCAAAAGAGATGCCATTTTTTCCATTTTCAGTCTGCCGCCCGGGGTCAAACCGCCATTGATTTTTTTGTGTCCCATTCCTACGCCCCATTCCACACGGGGAATTTTTATGGTGTCGCCCTCACCGAGATAGTTTACATTTCCGATTGCACCTCCGGGACGAAGCATCCGGATTGCCTGGTCGAAGGTGTCGTTATTGCCGCCGGCGATAATCACACGGTCAACTCCTTTTCCATCGGTTTTATTTAGTATCTGTTCCACGATATCGCCTTCACGGTAGTTGATGATGTCAGTTGCACCATAGTACTTTGCCGCCTCTACACAGTTGGGACGAGAGCCTACGGCAAAGAGACGGCCGGCTCCTTTTTTGTTGGCGCCTGCCACGCTCATCAGCCCAACCGGGCCAATGCCGATGACACAAACAGTGTCACCAAATTCAATGTCACAAAGCTCTGCACCGTGAAAGCCGGTTACCACCATATCAGGCAGCATACAAGCAGCAACGGGGTCTACGTTTTCAGGCAGATGTGCCAGGTTGGCATCCGCTTCGTTTACGTGGAAGAATTCTGCAAATACACCGTCTTTAAAGTTGGAAAATTTCCAGCCGGAGAGCATTCCGGCAGAATGCATGGGATATCCTGCCTGAGAATAGAGTGTTCCCCAGTCAGGTGTAATCGCGGGAACGATGACCTTGTCGCCCGGCTTGAAATCTTTTACCAGTTCTCCCACAGTATCTACAATTCCCACTGCTTCGTGACCTAAAATCATATTGTGGCGGTCACCGATTGCTCCTGCCCATACTGTGTGAATGTCTGAGGTGCAGGGAGCAATACATAAGGGCTTTACGATGGCATCCAAGGGACCGCAGGCAGGCTTTTCTTTTTCAATCCAGCCGGTTTCCCCGATTTTTAACATGGCGTATCCTTTCATAAATAAACTCCTTTTTCTGATAGATTGATTTGTTTTTTTCTATTGTTGGAAAAGAAAGGGGAAAATATTCATTAACCGATTCTTTTGGGTGAATTTTTCAAAAACTATTGACAAGAAAACGTTTTTTTGATATACTTTTTAAGGATATTTCCCGAAAAAAATGAAAAGATAGGGGCTTTTAGCTCAGTTGGTTAGAGCGACCGGCTCATAACCGGTTGGTCCGGGGTTCGAGTCCCTGAAGGCCCACCAAAAATCGACATTCTTCGACAGAGGAATGTCGATTTTACTTATTACCTATTCACTCTTCACTATTCCCTAAAAACACTTGTCGATTTTTGGAAAGTAATAAGTAATAGTGAAAAGGGAAGAGGTATGGTGCAAACTCGCTTTGGCGAGTTTGTTTGTATAAATGTCACTGATAATGTCACTGATAAATGTCACCGTTGAAACTTAATAGAAACAGCAAAAATCTGTTGCATCTATTATGAACGTGAAAGCCAAAAATCGACAAGATTCATTAGAGTCTTGTCGATTTTACTTATTACCTATTCACTCTTCACTATTCCCTAAAAGGACTTGTCGATTTTTGGAAAGTAATAAGTAATAGTGAATAGGGAAGAAGTTAAGGTTGCTTTGCTTACGCAAAGATTGTTTTAATATTTGCATCCAAACCGTTTGGTTCTTCCTGCAAGGCAAAGCGATTTGAAATATGTAGAATTCGCAATTGAAAGAAAATCAATGCGCAGGATTTGATAGAGATAGCATTCCAATCACATTTTGAATGAAATCAAGATGTGATTTTTATTTTTGTAAGGTATCGGAATTAGCCCTTTTGGTTATGTGTTTATTTTTTATGCTTTGGGGAAGCGTCTCCCATCTTTTTTAGTGTTATCAGTTTTTTGGTGAAGAAAAATTTTTTTCAGAGGGATTTCTAAGGTATGATTCGTATCTTTTTTACTGAAATCTGAAATACTAACACAAGAGGTGACACAGATGAAATCAATCTGGAATGAGGATATTAAAAAGCCAATGTTTGACACACTGCGTGGGGATATCAAAACAGATGTTCTGATTATCGGAGGAGGCTTGTGCGGTCTTTTGTGTGCATATATGCTTAAGAAAGCAGGGGCGGATTGTACGGTGACAGAAGCTGAGGAAATTTGCGGAGGCATCACCGACCAAACCACAGCAAAGCTGACCGTTCAGCATGGTTTGATATACGATACTATCATTCAAAAATACGGACATGAGATGGCGTTTCTTTATTATCATAGTCAGAGTGAGGCTTTGAAAAAAATGAAAGAAATAGCAACCGATATTGAGTGTGACCTTTGCAGCTGCGATTCTTTTGTATATTCTCTTCATGATCGAACTGCATTGGAGAAAGAGATGGTTGCACTTCAAAAAATGGGTTGTCAGGCTGAATTTTGCGAGAAAACCGAGTTGCCTTTTTCTGTTTTTGGGGCGGTGAAAATCCCGAATCAGGCAAGGTTTCATCCGCTGAAATTTGCTTACAAAATAGCAAAGGATTTAAACATATATGAGCATACAAGGGTGACCCGGCTGACTTCCAATGTTGCTGTTACCCACCATGGAGCAATTTCTGCTAAGAAAATTATCGTGGCAACTCACTTCCCGTTTCTGAACAGATACGGAGGATATTTTTTGAAGATGTATCAGCACCGGTCGTATGTTCTGGCGTTAAAAAATGCAGGAAATATCCAAAATATGTATGTGGATCACGCGATGGACGGATTATCCTTTCGCAGCTATCAGGATGTCTTGCTGTTGGGTGGCGGAGGTCATCGTACGGGACAGAGGGGAGGCGGTTGGCACGAGCTGGAACGGGTGAAACAGCAGTATTATCCCGAGGCAACCGAGTTGGGCAGATGGGCGACACAGGATTGTATGACGCTGGATTCGATTCCTTATATCGGGCAATATTCCAAGCTGACTCCCGACTGGTATGCAGCAACAGGGTTCAATAAGTGGGGGATGACATCTTCTATGGTTTCTGCCATGATGCTGACCGATATGATTTGTCGGGGAAAAAGTGAATATGAGACCCTTTATTCTCCCCAAAGAACGATGCTTCATCCACAGCTGGCTGTGAACGTATGGGAGTCGGTAAAAGGCTTGCTTACTCCTACTGCTCCAAGATGCTCTCATCTGGGATGTGCACTCAAATATAATAAGCAGGAGCATTCCTGGGACTGTCCCTGCCACGGTTCCCGATTTGAAGAAGACGGGAATCTTATTGATAATCCTGCCAACAAAGAAAAAAAACAGATTTAATTTCTATTGTGAAAAAAGGGGATGTAAAAAAGTTCTGACCGCAAAAAGACGATAAAACACTGATAAAATCAGCAGTGTTGGGAAAAATCATGATGAAATTGTTGAAAAATATCAATGTCCAAAATTTTTTCTTGAAAGAAAGCCTTTTTGCTATGAACAAACCTCACCTCTCGTCGTGCCATCGCACGACTTCGGGTAAACCCTGTGGGGGCGGTTTGTCCATTAGAGAAGCATTTTTTTCTATTTTCCCATTCAAACAAAGAAGGAGCTGTAACAAACATTTTTTACAGCTCCTTTTATTATGGAGAAGGTTTTACCCAATATTTTTCCCTGATAAAAATGGTGGGAAAATCTTGCATCTCATTAAAAATTGTGCTACAATATTTTATATTAATGTAAAAGGATACTGATTATGGATAGAAAAAGCGGTGTTTTAATGCATATTTCGTCTCTGTTTGGCGACTATTCCATCGGCAGCTTTGGCGAAGAGGCGAAAGTGTTTATTGATTTTTTAAAGGAGTGCGGATTTACCTATTGGCAGGTGCTTCCGTTTTGTATGGCGGATCAATATAATTCCCCCTATCAGTCCTATTCGGCATTTGGCGGAAATCCTTATTTTGTGGATTTGAACGTGTTACATAAAAAAGGTCTTTTAACCTTAGAAGAACTGAATTCTGCCAAGCAAAAGACTCCCTATGTTGCAGAATATGAGCGGTTATGGGAGGAACGGTTTTCCCTTTTGAAAACTGCCTCTATGCGAATTACCGACCGCAGTAAGATTGCTGCATTTTTAGAAAGCAATCCTCATATCAAGGATTTTTGTGAGTTTATGGCGTTCAAAGATGCCAATCATCATTTGCCCTGGAACGAGTGGGATATCAAGGAATATGACGAAGCAATTTATCACGCCTGGGCGATGATTCAGTATGAATTTTTTACCCAGTGGCAGGAGATAAAAGGCTATGCCAATGAAAAGGGAATCAAGCTGATTGGAGATATGCCCATTTATGTGTCCTACGACAGTTGTGATGTGTGGGCAAATCAAGACCAGTTTCAGTTAAGTGAAGATGGCAGACCCACTCTGGTGGCAGGTGTTCCGCCGGATTATTTTTCCGAGGACGGTCAGCTTTGGGGGAATCCCTTATATGCATGGGATAAAATGAAAGAGGATGGCTACCGATGGTGGTGTGAGCGGATTTCTCATATCGCTACCTTGTTTGATGCAGTGCGGATTGACCATTTTCGTGCCTTTGAGTCCTACTGGGCTGTGCCGTCTGATGCAAAAACAGCAAAAGAGGGAAGCTGGAAACAAGGGCCTGGGCTGGAATTTATTCAGGCAATTACCAAGGCGGCAGGAGAATCTCAAATTATTGCAGAGGATTTGGGGGATATCACCCCCGAAGTCCATCAGCTGGTAAAAGACAGCGGTTTTCCGGGGATGCGGGTGTTTCAATTTGGCTTTTTATCCCATGGAGACAGCCTGCACAAGCCCCATCATTATCCCAAACATTCCGTTGCCTATACGGGGACTCACGATAATAATACCCTGCTTGGCTATCTTTGGGAATTGCCCGACCATCTCCGAAGTGAAATGCTTGCTTACTGCGGACACGAGGGAGATTGGGGAAACGGTTGCCGGAGCATCATCCGAACGGTGATGGCAAGTCATTCTGATTGGGTGATTCTTCCCATTCAGGATTTACTTTTTTACGGGTCGGACACCCGCCTGAATACTCCCGGAAAAGCGGAGGGAAACTGGCAGTTCCGTATCACGAAAGAACAGCTTGATTCAGTGGATAAGGCTTATTTCAAGGAGTTAAATCGTCGGTATGCGAGGGAGTAGATAAGCAGTTTTGATAAAAGGAGAGCGAAACAGATGGGAAAAGCGTTATTGGCATTGATTGTTACATTGATTTTAGGGTTATTGGCTACCGCATTCGGATACGATGAAATGAATGGCTTTTCTGAGGTTGGAGCGGTGGTTGCCGTTGCCGTGATGGGAGCTTTCATTATCTACTTTCAGGAAAAAAGATAAATAAACGTTTTTCAATGTGTGAAATTATGACAGAGGTTACATTACAGAAGCATCAGAGGTAAAAGGTATGACAAAAACACAGAAAATTATTGAAAAATGGTATAAGCTGCTGAAATTCCCCAAGGAATATGATGAGGAGTTTTATCAGATTTTAGAAGAAATTCCTGTGCCGGAGGATCTTCGCATTGAGGATACTGACCCATGGAGTCCGTACGGGAAGGAGAATTTGCTTCGGCATTTATATTTTGCGGAGCAGCTGGGAGAAAAATATAAGGAAAAAGGGATTCCGGAATCGGTTTTGATTGATACCTTGAAGGATATTGTCACCTGGACCAAAACCTGGAGCAATGTCCGTGGGGAATTATGGCTGGAGGAAACACACTGGCTTCGGCTGCATTTCGGGATGCGGTTGTTTGCTCTGGGCAGACTTCACTTTTTTATTGTAATGATACCCGGTGGAATGGAAGAGCTTGGTATTCAAGACGGGGAGGGCTTTGTGGATGTGCATATTCCCGAAGGCGGTCCGCTGGATTATGAGCAGTGTGTGGAATCTTTCCGGATGGCAGACGAGTTTTTTCCAAAATTTTTCCCCGAGATTCCTTACCGTGTATATCTTTGTGATTCCTGGCTGTTGGATGATACCCTAAAGAACTATTTAAGACCGGATTCCAATATTATAAAATTTCAGTCTTTGTTTACACCAATCCGAAAACGACCGGAAAATGAAATTATACATTGTATTTTTACCAAGGATACCACGGAAGAGAATTTAGCGGAGAAGGTTGCAACCTCTTCTTTTGCTCAAAAGGTAAAAGACCATGTGTTAAACGGCGGCACCTTCTATGCTGTGATGGGACGCCGCGAACGAGGCGAACAGCTTCAACTGTGATCACAAAAAAGGAACCTATCAGGTTCCTTTTTTTGTAATAATTTCTAAAAAGGCTTGTGCAGCCAGGGATAAAGGATTGTGCTTAAGATATGCACAGCCGATGGCACGAGCAGGCAGTGGTTCTGTCAGATTCAGCGGTTTTACAGTTCCTTTACTGATGCTTTCCTTTGAAAATTCTTCCACCACACAGGAGACTCCCAAATCAATGGAGGCAAACTGCAGCAGTAAATCGTGTACTGCAAGCTCGATAATGGGGGAAAGACTGATACGGTTTTTTTGAAACTGGGCTTCCACATATCGCCGTGAGGTGGAATTTTTCTCTAACAGAATGAGAGGCTCTGCAGCAATTTCTTCTCTTGTGTAAGACTGCTTCAGCTTACGGGAAGCTCCTGCCACAAAAATATCGTGAATGGTGAGGCAGGGCGTTACGGTCAGTTCCTCATCCACAATGGGCAGATTTACAAAAGCCAGTTCAGATTTTCCCTCTTTTACGTAGCTTAACAGATTGGAGGAATAGGAATTTGCCATTTCAATACGAATGTGGGGATATCGGGTATGAAATTCCTCCAGATAGGGTAAAAGATAATGAGCGGTAACTGTGTCGCCGGCGGCAATTTTTAACGAGCCGGCATGTAAGTGGCGAAATTGAGCCAAAAGGGTTTCTCCCTGATTGATGGAGGAAAGTGCATTTTCTATTTTGGGAAGCAGCATTTTCCCCTCTTGTGTCAGGGTGACACCTCGGCGGGAACGGTGGAACAGCTTGGTATCCAAATCCTTTTCCAATTGATGGATACATTGGGAAATCGCAGACTGGGAGATAAAAAGCTTATCTGCTGCAAGAGAAAATGAGCCGTATCGGGCGGTTTCGTAAAAGACCCGGTAATAGTCTAATTTTGTTTTCAAATATAAGCACTCCTTATTACTGATGTAAGAATTATCTGCTTTACTAATAGAATTATTTGTATTATAATAAGGATTAGAGAAAATGTCAAGATTCATTTATCATAAATTTTAGAATTGTGAGGTTTTTTTATGGAAAGAAAAATCGGTACTGTATCCCGTGGGGTTCGTTGCCCTATTATCCGCGAGGGAGACGATATTGCAACCATCGTGGTAAACAGCGTATTGGAAGCGGCAGAATCTGAAGGCTTCGGGCTTCGTGACCGTGATGTTGTGGCGGTAACCGAATCTGTTGTTGCCCGTTCTCAGGGGAACTATGCATCGGTAGAAGCCATTGCGAAAGACGTAAAGAATAAACTGGGCGGTGAAACCATTGGCGTGATTTTTCCCATTTTAAGCCGTAACCGTTTTGCCATTTGCTTAAAAGGGATTGCAATGGGAGCTAAAAAAGTTGTGTTAATGCTCAACTATCCCAGTGACGAAGTAGGGAATGCATTGGTATCGTTAGACCAGCTGGATGAAGCGGGCATTAACCCCTATACCGATGTGCTGACTGAAGCAAAATACAGAGAATTGTTCGGCGAAAACAAACACCCCTTTACCGGTGTGGATTATGTGCAGTATTACGGGGATTTAATCCGTTCCTGCGGTGCAGAAGCAGAAATCGTTTTAGCAAATGATTGCCGTGCTATCTTAAACTTTGCAGATTGTGTTCTGAACTGCGACATTCACAGCCGTGCCCGTACCAAACGTATTTTAAAGGCGGCAGGTGCAAAATGTGTGGTTGGTTTGGATGAAATTTTAAACCAGAGTGTAGACGGCAGCGGCTACAATGAAAAATATGGTCTCTTAGGCTCCAATAAGTCTACGGAAACCACTATCAAGCTGTTCCCCCATGAATGCTTTGATATGGTAGATAATGTGCAAAAACAGCTGAAAGAACGTACCGGCAAAAACATCGAGGTTATGGTGTATGGTGACGGTGCATTCAAAGACCCGGTAGGAAAAATCTGGGAGCTGGCAGACCCGGTTGTGTCTCCTGCTTATACCAAAGGCTTGGAGGGAACTCCCAACGAGCTGAAGCTGAAGTATCTGGCAGACAACGATTTTGCTGATTTAAAAGGGGATGCACTGAAAGAGGCAATCGAAAATGCCATCCGTGAAAAAGACAGTGATTTGGTTGGGAATATGGCGTCTCAGGGAACAACTCCCCGTCGCCTGACCGACTTAATCGGTTCTCTTTGTGACTTAACCAGCGGTTCAGGAGATAAAGGAACTCCTATCGTTCTGGTTCAGGGTTACTTCGATAATCTGACAGACTAATTTTTAAGAAATGACAATACTGTAACAGGTATTGTCATTTTTTGTTTTGTGTGGTAAAATAAAACTACAATATGTTATGAGGTGAGTTACAGTGAAAAAAATTGGGATTATTGGTTTTGGCGGTCGGATGCAGTCTTTGGTGATGAACGAGTTTGGATGTTTTCCGGAGCTTCAGATTGTGGCGATTGCGGATGCGGATACAGAGGGAGCCAAAGAGCGTGCCAACAATACGAAAAATTTGAACGCCAAAGCAGTTACTTTTTATGAAAAAGGGGAGGATATGCTGGACAATGAACAGTTGGACGGTGTATTTGTGGGCACCCGTTGTAACTTACATAAAAATTATGCAGTTGAAGTTTTAAAAAGAAAGCTTCCCTTGTTTTTGGAAAAGCCGGTAGTGATCAGCCTGGAAGAATATAATGAGCTGAAAGAAGCGGTGGAATCATATGAAGGAGTCGGAATGACCTCTTTTCCTCTGCGATTGACTGAAATTCTTGAAAAGGTAAAAGAAATTTATGATAGCGGTGTTTTGGGAACATTGTCTCAGGTTCAGGCATACAACAATGTACCTTACGGCAGAGTCTATTATAAATACTGGTATCGTGACGAAAGCATCACGGGAGGCTTGTTTTTACAAAAAGCAACCCACGATTTGGACTATATCAACTATGTGTTGGGAATGCAACCCGTGGAACTCTGTGCGATGGAATCCAAAATGGTATACAAAGGTGACATGCCTGCGGATTTGAAATGTGAAAACTGTCCCGAGTATGATACCTGCTACGAAAGCACCAAGGTAATTCGTGAGCAGGCACAGGAAGAGCCAAACGGCGAATATTGTTCCTACGGCGAGGATGTGGGTAACCACGACAGTGCCACGATTCTGATGCGCTATGCCAACGGAATGCACGCAGTGTATACCCAGAATTTTGTAGCAAGAAAAGAAGCAGGCAGACGGGGAATGCGAATGATTGGGCAGCAAGCGACAATAGAATTTGACTGGACTACCAATGAAATCAAACTGTTTTCTCACGATAAAAACACAGTGGAGCATATTTTGGTTCGTCCCACATCCGGGGAAGGACATGGTGGCGGTGATAATCGTTTAATTCGTGATTTTGTTGCGATTTTAAATGGTGACACTTCCCGTTCCAGCCTGCGGGATGGCTTGCAAAGTGCTTATCTATGCTTAAAGGCAAAAGAATCAGCACAGCAGCGTATGTTTATTACCTTGTGATACACTTTGCTTCCTTTGGTTGTAGAATAGAATATTCGTGAGAAAAATTATGGACGGTGTCCGGAAACATGCGAAAGAATTTTTGATGCACCCGGCTGTTAAGAGGAAAACAGGTTTCTTATCCAGACAGGGGAATGAGAGTGTCTAAGACTCGAAACAGAGATTTTATCTTTTTTTGAAAATCAACGATTTTCTATTTGCGGGACTTGCTTTTTTTTGACAAATTATGCTATACTATATAAATGTGAAGTTTAATATACGGTGGAGGTTTGCCTATGAATCAAATCAATCAGAAGCTTTCTTGTCGTTGGGGTTATATGGCTGTTGGGGTTGTTGCAATGTTATTTGCCGGCGTTTTGTATGCCTGGTCTATTCTGAAATCCCCCTTGTCGGCTGAATTTGGCTGGGGGACATCGGAGCTTGCCCTCAATTTTACTTTGGCGATGACCTTCTTTTGCATTGGCGGTTTGCTTGGGGCTCGTTTGTCTGGTCGGGCAGGGCATCGGGGGGCACTGATTACGGCAGGGGTTCTGTCGGCTGCCGGTTTTTTGCTGACTGCTGCTCTTAAGCATGCTTCTGTTGTGGTATTGTATCTGACGTACGGCGTGCTTGCCGGGCTTGGAATCGGAATTGCCTATAATGTGGTAATTGCAACGGTTAGTGCATGGTTTCCTGATAAAAAGGGGCTATGCTCCGGATGCCTGATGATGGGATTTGGTGCTTCTGCACTGGTTTTGGGGAATATGGCGGATGCCATGTTCAAAAGTATGCTGGGATGGCGTGTTACTTATATCGTTTTGGGCGTGGCTATTTTTATAGTTTTAGTGCTGGCGGGATTTTTACTGAAAAAACCCGGTGAGGATGTTGTGCTTCCTCAGCCAAAGGCTTCTAAGACTACAAATGCCGAGGTGTTTGAACGAAAAGATTACACTTCGATAGAGATGTTATTAAGACCGTCATTCTGGATGGCGTTTTTGTGCATTTCATTTCTTGCTGCCGTTGGCAGCTCGGTTATCAGCTTTGCCAAGGACCTGGCGCTTTCGGTGAATGCACCGGAAGCATTAGCGGTATCTTTGGTGGGAGTGTTGTCGGTGTGCAACGGCTTCGGGCGGATTCTTATGGGAGCAGTATTTGACGGAATCGGTCGCCGTAACACTATGCTGTGTGCCAACATTCTGACCATCTTAGCGGCAGGCGTTACCCTGTTTGCTGTGTGGGTCAATTCCCTGTGGCTTTGTATCGTAGGCTTATGTCTTACCGGAATGTCCTATGGTGCTTGTCCCACCATTACTGCCGCGTTTACCTCCTCTTTCTTCGGAATGAAGCATTTTTCCGATAATATGGCACTGATGACCTTTACTGTTATGGTTGGCTCGTTGATTGCCACTGCCTCCAATCGGGTGTTGGAGGTAACCGGAGGGTATATCGCAACCTTTTTCATGCTTCTTATGCTCACTTTTGTGGCACTTATGTTAAACCTTTTTATCCGAAAACCGTAAAAGAGCGGAAAATCATTACATTGTAACGAAAAAATGACAATACTGTAACAAGTATTGTCATTTTTTATTTTGTGTGTTATACTGAATTCGTAACCCCCACTCAATACATAGCCCTCCTTGTGTAAAGGAGGCGAGGCACGCATAGCGAGACGGGAGGATTGTAAAAGAAGACAATGAAACACCCCCACAGTCAGCTTTGCTGACAGCTCCCCATACGCAGCGGAGCCTTGGACCAAATGAAACCTGAAATTCATATTGATTTTATAATATTTGCAGAGAAAGCCGGCTAACTCCAACGGAAAGACGGAGGAGAGTTTCGGTATATGCAGACAGTTTGCAAAATGCAGTAAGAAAGGAGAACAAGAGATGCAACGGATTATCGTACCGAAGGATGCACCCGTCAAGCCTGCATCCAATGAGGTCATTTATCTTTTGCCCCAAGAGGGGAATCTTTACAAATTGAATTTACATAGCCATTCCACTCTGACAGACGGGCATTTTACTCCCCGGGAATTAAAGGAAATTTACCAAAAAGAGGGGTATCACGGCGTGGCGTTTACCGACCACAGAGAGTGTGTTCCCCATTTGGAATTAACCGATAATACCTTCGTGGCACTTTCGGGTATGGAGGCGGATTTTAATCTTCGTGATGAAAGCGGTTATACCAGGAAAACGGTGCATATTAACGCCATTGCAAGAGAGGCGGATACAGCATTTTCCTTGCCCTCAATGCCCCTCGACTATGATGTGATTAATGAGACGGTGGAAACCCTGAAACAAAAAAACTGTATTGTTACGGTGAATCATCCCGTGTTTTCGGATATGAGCTGTGAAGATTTGCTGAAAATCAAAGGGATGGACGGGGTTGAGGTGTATAATTCTATCGGCACGATGTTCAATAATTATTCCGATGACTCTGCCTTTTATGAATATTTTTTACGGGCAGGGGGCAAAGCCTTTCCCGTTGGTGGGGATGATTGCCACCTGCGATTTGAAAACGGCAGTCCCTTTGTGGAATATTTTCAGGGCTTCACTGTGGTAAAAGCAAAAGAGCTGACTTACGAAAGCCTGATTACTGGGATGGATGAGGGAGCACTCTATGCTTCTACCGGACCGATGTTTCATAATATTTGGCTGGAGGGAGATATGCTCCATGTGGAATGTTCGCCGGTTTGCGGTGTGTTTGTTCACGGAAAATATCTGGCATATAAAGCGGCAGAACTGGAACAGACAGATTGCCTCACCAAAGTTGCCATAGATATTTCGGGGCTTCGTGCTATTTCTCCTTATATCTGGGTGCAGCTTCGGGACACCAAAGGAAAAAAAGCCTGGGCAAAGCCCTATTGGTTCTAATTTTTATCTTCATAAAAAAGGGAGGATTTCTTATGAAAAGACGAATTGCAGTGTTATTGGTTGCGCTTTTGATGCTTCTTACCGGCTGTGGCTCAGATTCGGGAAAAGAACCCGTTCCCACTCCTACACCCACTCCGACTGCAACGCCTGAACCGACTCCGTCTCCGGAAGAAATCTTTATGGAGACTTATATCAACACAACTGAGCGCCCCATTGCTGTTATGATTGACAATGATGATAAGAATGCCCGTCCCCACGCCGGCCTCAATGAAGCATATCTGGTATATGAAATGGTGGTAGAGGGCGGTTCTACCCGCTTTTTAGCACTGTTTAAAGGAATGGATACCGAAAAAATCGGACCGGTTCGTTCCTCCAGACATTACTTTTTGGATTATGTTATGGAAAACGATGCCATTTATACTCATTTTGGATGGAGTCCCAAGGCGGCGCAGGATATTTCTGCTTATAACATTCAGAAAATTAACGGTGTGTTAGGGGAGGACGGCGATATTTTCTGGAGAGAAGAAAAGTTTAAAGGGGACTGGCACAGTGCCTATACTTCTATCGCAAAAATCAAGGCAAAGGCGGAGAAAAAGGGATTTTCTTCTGAAACCAAGCGGAAAAACGGCATCGAGTATGCCGAAGCATTCTATACTCCTGACTCCGAAACCGTGGCAAACGAGGTGTACTTAAATTACTCCTACCGCTATAAAACAGGCTATACCTATAATCCCGAAACCCAGCTGTATCACAAGAGCATTATGGGAGCTCCTCATGTGATGCAAAACGGGGAAGTAATGACCGTGAAAAATATTTTAGTTGAGCTGATTGCTGATACCTCTTTGGGAGACGGCACCGACCGCAGAAACTT
Organism: Clostridia bacterium; assembly: GCA_017936745.1. GTDB lineage: Bacteria > Bacillota > Clostridia > UMGS1840 > UMGS1840 > SIG452. Next base: position 18,224 of record JAGBEY010000015.1, on the reverse strand, counting down.
AAACACCACCGGTTCCGGCAAAGGGTATTACATTACCAACGGTGTTTGCGAGGAAATCACCTGGTCCAAAGCAGGAAGAAGAGAGGATACTGTCTATAAAAAAGCAGACGGAACTCCTTTGAAAATCAATCCGGGCAAGACCATTGTGAATATTATTAGTCCGGCTAATGGTGTGCAGTTTGAGTGATTGGGGTGTAGGAAATGAAAATTACAATTCTTGTGCTATTGGTATGGAATTTACTGGTATTTTCTCTGTACGGGATTGATAAACTCCTTGCAAAAGGCAAAAAAAGAAGAATCAGTGAAGCTACTCTGCTCGTTACCGCATTGTGTATGGGAGCGGCAGGAGGCTTGTTTGGTATGGTAATCTGGAATCATAAAACCGCAAAGCTGAAATTCCGTTTGACTGTGCCGCTGTGTTTCTTTTTGAATTTTGCACTCCTGTGGCTCGTTGCTGTGCAGCTTTGGATGTAATTTCCGTAAAAAAAATGACAATATTTCGGTCAGAGGTATTGTCATTTTTGTTTTTTTGTGGTAAAATGATTTCATCAAAGATGAAATCAACGAATTGAAACTTGCAGTTTCATGAATTGTACTAAAGTGCATGAAAAGGCAATTCCATTCATGGAGCGGTAGCGAGAAATCATGTCGGAACGCCGATTCATGACAACGGAGTTGTCAATTCATAGCCCTCCTTGTGTAAAGGAGGGTGGCACGCAAAGCGTGACGGGAGGATTGTAAAAAAATGAAACAACCCCTCAATCAGCTTCGCTGACAGCTCCCCTTACACAGTGGAGCCTTTGATAAGCGGCATCTGAATCATTCACTGATTTCATCAATGAGGAAGAAAAATAGCCCAAAAATTACAGAATATGAATTTTGACAGAATGGAAACGGGGAAAATAAAATGAAATATGTCGTTTTTTTGTGTGACGGGATGGCAGACCTTAAGATACGTGAATTTGACAACAAAACACCTCTCGAGGCAGCACAGACCCCGAATATGGATTATTATTCTAAAAAAGCAATCCTGGGATTGGTGAAAACTGTTCCCAACCATTTATCACCGGGCAGCGATGTTGCCAATTTGTCGGTAATGGGGTATGATTCCGACCGTTATTACACCGGTCGCTCTCCCTTGGAAGCTGCAAGCATCGGGGTGACCCTTTCGGACAATGAAACCGCGTTCCGTGCCAATTTGGTTACTCTTTCGGGAGAAGGAGAATATGAAGAATTGGTGATGGAGGATTACAGTGCAGGGGAAATTAAAACCGCGGATGCGAAGAGAATTATTGAAGATTTAATGCCCGTTTTAAATGATGAAGCAACGAAAATTTATCCGGGCGTTTCTTACCGGCATCTTTTGGTGCTGTCGGATAAAACGGTGGAGGGAAAGCTTATCCCCCCGCACGATATTTCCAAACGTCCGGTGAAGGATTATCTGCCCAAGGATGAACAGATTCTTTCACTGATGAAACAAAGCTACGAATTTTTAAAAGACCATCCGTATAATATCCAACGGGTCAAGGAGGGCAAAAAGCCTGCCTCCTCCATTTGGGTGTGGGGGGAAGGGAAACGTCCCGAAATGGACAGCTTCCTCCAAAAATTCGGAGTAAAAGGCTCTGTAATCAGTGCTGTGGATTTGATTAAGGGAATCGGAATTTTAACAGGAATGCGCTCCATTGATGTGGAGGGTGTGACGGGGAATATTGATACCAATTTTGATGGGAAAGCACTGGCTTGCATTGATGCACTCCGTGAGGGTGACGATTTTGTTTATTTGCATATAGAAGCGCCCGACGAGTGCGGACATCGGTTTGAAGCGGAGAATAAAAAACTGGCAATTGAGCTGATTGATGAAAAGGTCATTGGCCCTGTTTGCCGTTATTTAGAGGAAAGCGGAGAGGATTTTGCCATTTTGGTAGCGCCTGACCATCCCACGCCCGTTTCTACGGGAACTCACTCCAGAGAACCGGTTCCGTTTTTTGCATACTGCAATCAGAGGGAACGAAAGGGTGACCTTTATTCCGAAGATACTGCCAAAAAGTCCGGATTATATCTTGAAAAAGGTTATGAGCTCATGGAGAAATTTTTGAAGCTGGATTTGTGGAAATAGCATCACATGTGAATATCAGTCCGCTCCGTTTGGAAACAAGTAAAAAATGATGACTATGGAGGAATTATATGAGAAAAAAACTGCAGGATAAAATGTTTGAGGCAAGTTACCTCATTGAGCTTTTTATTTCCCTTCTTGTGGGGATTGCCGTTTTGGTTCTCAGTGTATGGACTGTGATTGATTTGTTTCACATTTCCTTTCTGGAACAGGGGGTTGACTCCCTTGTTGTGGTGTTAGATAAAGCAATCACCCTTGCGATCGGTGCTGAGCTTATTAAAATGCTCTGTAAGCATACTCCTGAAACGATTATCGAGGTGCTGGCATTTGCACTTGCCCGTCAGCTCATTGTAGGGCATGCAGACCCGCTTTCTAATCTTATAACGGTAATTGCCATTGCCATCCTTTTTGCTGTGAGACGGTTTTTACTCAACCGTCACGATATGGTAGAAACTCCCGACGGGCTGATTGAAATTAACAATAGTGAGACGTAAAAAAGGAAAAAGGAGACTGTTTGATTGAAAGAAATTAAACTGAAAAATATATTTTTGCTGACGGTTGCAGGACTTATCAATGCTTTTGGGGTAACTGTGTTTTTAGCACCGGTAAAGCTGTACGATAGCGGAATTTCCGGAACCTCCATGCTGTTGTCGCAGATTACGCCGGAGTATTTGTCTTTGTCGCTGTTTCTTTTGATTTTGAATATTCCCCTTTTTATTTTCGGATGCAAAAAACAAGGAATTGCCTTTACCGTTTATTCCTTGTACGCGGTAGCTGTTTACTCGTTGGGTGCATGGCTGATTACCGATGTGCTCCCTCTGGATGTTTCGTTTACTTCTCCGCTTGCCGGAGACGATTTGCTGCTTTGTGCCTTGTTTGGCGGCGTGATTTCAGGGATTGGCAGTGGCTTGACCATTCGGTTTGGCGGGGCGATTGACGGTATTGAGGTTATGGCGGTGACCTTTGCGAAAAAACTGGGAGTTACCGTTGGCACGTTTGTTATGGTTTATAACGTAATCTTATATATTATCTGCGGTGTGATGCTGAGTAGCTGGATTTTGCCTCTTTATTCTATTGTAACGTATTATGCAGCTTTAAAGACGATAGACTTTATTGTAGAGGGGATTGACCGTTCCAAAGCGGCAATGATTATCACCGAGAAGCCGGACGAAGTATGTGAAGCATTGATGCGTTCCTTTGAAAGTGGTGCAACCCGGATATCTGCAAAAGGTGGCTACTCCAATCAGGACAAAACTGTAATTTACTTTATTGTAGACCGATTCCAGATTTCCAAAATGAGAGAACTGGTACATCAGATAGACGAATTTGCCTTTATTACCATTACAGAAGTAGCAGATGTTTATAAAGCAAATATGTAAATATAAAAAAAAGGAGACTTTACTATGGGATTCTTAACTGGAAAAACCGCGATTATTACCGGCGCAGGATATGCCGTGCTTTCTGACGGCAGATGTGGCTCTATCGGTTACGGGATTGCGACCGCTTATGCAAAAGAGGGTGCAAACCTGGTGATTACCGGTAGAAATGTTGCAAAACTGGAAAAAGCAAAGGAAGAACTGGAGAAAAATTACGGCATTAAGGTGCTGGCACTGCAGGCAGATATTTCCGCCGGCAGTGATAATGAAGCCACTGCAAACATGGTGGCAGAAGAAACGATGAAAGCCTTTGGCAGAATTGATGTGTTAATCAACAATGCACAGGCATCTGCTTCCGGTGTTGCCATTCAGGACCACACCACCGAGCAGTTTGATTTGGCGATGTATTCCGGGCTGTATGCAACCTTTTACTATATGAAAGCGTGTTATCCGTATTTAAAGGAAACAAAAGGCTCTATCGTGAACTTTGCTTCCGGTGCCGGCTTGTTTGGTAACTACGGACAATGCTCTTATGCAGCAGCAAAGGAAGGTATCCGTGGCTTGAGCCGTGTTGCTGCTACCGAATGGGCGAAAGACGGCATCAATACCAATGTGGTTTGTCCTCTTGCCTGGACAGCACAGCTGGAGAACTTTGAAAAAGCCTATCCTGATGCTTTTAAAGCCAATGTAAAAATGCCGCCGGCAGGTCACTTCGGAGACCCGGAAACTGAAATCGGCAGAGTGTGTGTGCAGCTGGCAAATCCCGATTTTAAATATCTGAACGGGGAAACTCTCACCTTAGAGGGCGGTATGGGACTGCGTCCGTAATAAAGTGCAGGCGGAATGTACGTTTTAAAAAAACGCAAGGATAAAAAATGAAATGAAGGCTTTTGTAGGGGAATCCCCCTTCAGCTTTTAGGAGAAATAACAATGATTTTTGATAATTTAAAAAATTGTGAACAGTATTTCGGGCTGCATCCTCTGTATAAAAAAGCATTTGCTTTTTTAAAAGAAGCGTCTGAAAATTTCCCCGCAACGGGAAAGCACGAAATTGACGGTGACAGGCTCTTTGCCTCGGTGCAGGCGTATGATACCCTGACTGAGGATGGCAAAATGGAGGCTCACGAAAACTATATTGACATTCAGCTTGTGGTTTCCGGAAAGGAAACGATGTATGTGAAGGATATCACCAAGGCAGAGCTGACCGATGCCTATCGTGAGGATTGGGATGCCGCTTTTTATAAGGTGGACGAAACCTGTTCTAAGCTTTGTCTCACGCCCGGTGATTTTGTGGTGCTTTTGCCCAATGATGCCCACAGACCTTGTGTGGCATTTGAGGGAACAAGCGAAGCAGTTCAGAAGGTCGTGATGAAGGTTAAGCTCTAAATCTGAAAATTCTTGACAAAATTTTTAGCGTGTGATATGATTATAGCTGTTTGAGCAAAACAGACAGTCGCGGGGAAAGTAATTTTTTACTTTTCATGAGGAAAGTCCGGGCTTCACAGAGCAAGGGTGCCGGTTAACGACCGGTGGAGGCAACTCTAAGGATAGTGCAACAGAAAAGAACCGCCGAGATTTTCGGTAAGGATGAAAAGGCGAGGTAAGAGCTCACCGGCAATCCGGAGACGGGTTGGCCGTGTAAACCCCACCCGAAGCAACACAAGACTGCACGATAGCTTGCTCGGCTGTGCGAATTGTGGCTTGAGGTAATCAGCAATGGTTATCCTAGATAGATGGCTGTCAGATACAGAACCCGGCTTATAGTTTTGCTCAAATCCTTTGCAATGAAAAAAGGCTATGCATGGTTTGCATAGCCTTTTTTGTTAGTTATTAAAGCAAAGCAGCAGTACCACTGCGATAATGATAATTACGATAATCCAGCTGTCTCCCTGATCGTTGCAGCAGTTGTTTCTGGTTTCGCAAGGATTCTGGCAGCAGCAGTTATCGTTCTGGAATAATCCGTTCACGGTGCATTCTCCTTTTTCAAATATTGTGAAAATGAGTCCCATTGCTGAGAAAGGCCTCTCTCAGCAATGGAATATTCATGTAATTAGTCGCAGCAGCAGTTGTTGGTGTTTCTGGATTCGGTTCCGCAGCCGCCGCAGAAGAATAACAGTACAAACAGGATGATGAACCATAAAATGGTATCATCTTTACAGCCATCGTCTTTACAACCTCTGAATAATTGCATAACAAATACCTCTTTTTCTTTTTATTTTTTGGCATTTTCCAAAGAAAATCCCTACACTGCCAATATATGTGATGCGACGGATTGTGTGACACAATCTTTTATTGGGAGGGGGATGGGAGGAGTGGAAAACGCCTCACTATCCTTATATGCAAGAGGTCTATATAAGGTGCAGGCGTTGTGCTGTTGAATCCTGTCGAACGATTTTTCTTTACAATCTTTTTGGAATATAGTATAATACAATAAATGGAAAAAATTCCCAATTCTTGAAAAGGAGTGTAACGATATGGGCTTGATAGAAAATCTTGCGGGGAAAAACAAGGTGATGAATGTGGGCGTGGACGCCATTCTCAGAAATCCCAATCAACCCAGAAAAATTTTTGAGGAAGCGGCATTGCTGGAATTGGCGGAATCGATTCGTTCCTGCGGGATTATTCAACCGCTTACGGTTCGGAAATTAAATGACAATACCTTTGAGTTGATTGCAGGAGAACGACGGTTAAAGGCAGCTAAGCTGATTGGTATGAAAGAAGTTCCTGTTTTAGTGATGAATGTGAATGAGGATGCTTCGGCACTGATTGCCCTGATAGAAAATCTGCAACGAAAGGATTTGACATTTTTTGAGGAAGCGGTTTCTTACGATAAGCTGATGCGGGAGTTTGCATACACGCAGGACGAGCTTGCTTTTAAGCTGGGAAAAAAGCAATCTACCATTGCAAACAAGCTCCGTCTGTTAAAATTGAGTGATGAAACCAAGGCAAGGGCAGTGGAGTTTGGTTTGTCGGAACGGCATTGCAGAGCCTTACTTCGGTTAGAACAGGAGGAACAACGGCTGAAAGTGCTTAACGTTATACTGCAACGAAATCTGAATGTTGCGGAGACGGAGCAATTTATTGACCGTATGCTTCACGAAACGGTGTCCCGCCAGAAAAAGGAAAAGCGGATGGTGCCTCTGTTCAAGGATATCCGGATTTTTTCCAACACGGTGAAACAAGCGGTGGAAATGATGAATAAGGCAGGGGTAAGCGCAAATTCCAAAAAGAGCGAAACGGAGGATTACATTGAATATGTCATTCGGATAGACAAGCCGCAGACAGTTTAAAAAAAGAAGGTGAAGTAATAAAACTTCACCTTCTTTTTTTCTAATATTTTTCTGGACTATACTTCATAACCGATTGTTATTTTTTTATTCTGCTAAAAATTCGAGAACAAATTCGGATTTTGGTTCTTCAAAATCTAACATAATATTTAAAATCTCTTCTAATTTTTCTTCCGGAATTTGTACCGAGAATATATTTTCCGCAAGCTCGGTGTGCGGATAATTTTCCAATATCTCATCTTTTAGCTCTCCGCTGACAGTAAAGTCGGCAGGATGTTCTGAAATGGGAAGCTGTTCCTGGTTGCGCTGTACGGCAACAATTGGCTCAGACATTTCGCTGGGTTGTGTCGTGTAGGAGCTATCTGAAACGGGAGCGATTGCATTGTCAGGTTCCGACAGGGTGGAGGCAGACTGCGCTCGTATTTTGGGCGCAGGAGTTTGTTCTGTTACCGGCTCCGTCTGAGGGGTGACCTGTGCATTTTTTGTTTCCGTTTCGCTTGGACTATTGGTTTTTGTTGGTGTTTTTTGCGTTGTTACGGTTTGGATTTCACTTGTCAGCATAGATGGGCGGAACAATGCCTTGAATTGTTCGTAATTATTTGCACCGAATATTCCTGCTGCTAATAGAAAACAGCAGGCTGTTACAAAAGAAATCACCCGCTTATTTCGATAAAAGGGAACTTTCTTTTCTTCGCGCACTTGTTGCAACGCATATAGTATTTTTGCATTTAGTTGAGGCGGTATAGGAAAATCGTCTTCTATTTTTGTGTCAGACAGAAGGAGACGATAGGTTTCCAACAGCTTTTTACAGGATGCACAACTTTGTATATGATCTTCAAATGCTTGTTTCTTTTCCAGAGAAAGATCGTTCCTGTTATATTCGTCTATCAGAGCTTCCGCTTGCTTGCATTTCAAATGTTATCCCTCCTTTTTCATAAAATTTATATGGTATGTAATGCTCGTTTCGATTGCTTTGACGATGCATTACGAAAAAAGTTCCGAATTTTTTTTCAATTTTTCAAAAAGTGCCTTTCTTGCACGGTTGATGCCTGATTTTACAGTACCCACATTCAGCTTTAATATGGTTGCAATTTCTTCGTAAGAGAGATTTTCAATGTCCCGAAGTATGATAAATTTCTTTTGCTTTGGCTTCAATTCGCTGATTGCTCGGTAAAGAGCTTCTTTCTGCTCTTTCCTGATGACAGAATCCTCCACACTTTCGGTTTCATCCGGGATTTCTACCGTGTATTCCTCCTCATCCTGATTGGTAACATACAGGGAGTTGTTTGTTGTTTTCTTTTTCTTCCGGAGAATATCGGTACATACATTGACGGCAATGCGATGCAGCCATGTGGAAATGCTGGATTTTTCTTCAAATTTAGACAGATTGGTGTAGGCCTTGAGAAACGTGGTCTGAGCGGCATCCTCCGCATCTTTTTCATTCTGGAGCATTTTCAGGCACAGGTAATAAATCTTTTTGGAATTGCGTTCCACCATTTCGTTAAAAGCTTGTTCGTCGCCGCTTTTTAAGCGTTTGACAAATTCTTTTTCATCCATATCCGGGTATGCTCCTTTCTTGTTTTACTGAGAGCTGAAGCCTTTGGTGAATGCATCAATCACACTTTTTACGCCAATCAGCTCAATGGTGTAATCTTTTTGATTTAAGGTTTGTAGGTTTCTTTCGGGAAGAATACAACGGGAAAAGCCCAGCTTTTCCGCCTCTGAAATCCGTTTTTCAATTCCGCCTACTGAGCGGATTTCACCCAGTAAGCCGATTTCCCCGAAAATGGCACAATCGGACAGCAGAGGTAAATTTTTTGTTCCCGATGCAATTGCCATAGCAATTGCCAAATCGCAGGCAGGCTCGGAAATGGAGAGACCGCCGGTTAAGTTGACATACACATCTGCCTGTGGCAGAAAGGTAAGTCCTGCCCGTTTTTCCAGAACAGCTAAAATGAGATATAGCCGTCCGGCATCCACTCCCGTGGCAGACCGCCGGGGGTTATGATATGCGGTTTTGGAGACCAGAGCTTGTACCTCAGCTAAGATAGGACGGCTGCCTTCTAAGGTGCAGGCAACCGCACTGCCGGGGATTCCGTTGACTCTGCCGCCGATAAACAGCTCAGAGGGATTTGTGATTTCCAAAAGTCCGCTTTCGGTCATATCAAAAACGGCAATTTCATTGGAGGAACCGAACCGGTTTTTATTGCTTCGGATAATCCGGTAGGCAGATTCTTTTTCCCCCTCGAAATAAAGCACACAGTCTACCATATGCTCCAGCACCTTTGGCCCTGCAATCACACCGTCTTTGGTCATGTGTCCGATAATCAGCACGCAGACGTTTTTCATTTTTGCGTAGCGCATGAGCTTCATGGTACATTCCCGCACCTGAGACACCGTGCCGGGAGTGGAGGGAGAATCCTCGGTGTATACCGTTTGAATGGAGTCTATCACCAGAATTTGAGGGGTAGTGTTTTCAGCTTCGTTTAAGATAGCATTCAGCTCATTTTCTGCATGAAGATAGATTTCTTCTGTGTGGGCATCCAGACGGATGGCACGCATTTTAATTTGCGTTTTGGATTCTTCTCCGGAGGCGTACAGCACACGAAACCCTTTTTGTGCCAGATTTTTGCATACCTGAAGCAAGAGAGTCGATTTTCCGATGCCGGGGTCGCCGCCCAAAAGGCAGACGGAGCCGGGGACAATGCCGCCGCCGAGTACACGGTTTAGCTCAGAAAAGCCGGAATCCATCCGCGGAACGGCTTGTAAATCAACCTGAGAAATCAGCTCGCTTTTTTGCGGTGCCGTACGGGAGACGGATTTTGATTTTGTCAATTTTTGTTCAAAAAATGTGTTCCACTGATTGCAGATGGGGCATTTTCCAAGCCATTTGGAGCTTTCATAGCCGCATTCGTTGCACACATAACAGATTTTGTTTGCCATAGAAGAATCCTTTTTTATAGAAATTAAGAAAAAATGCTATATTTAACAATAAAAAACAATACTATTTAATTATATAAAAAAATGCACAATTTGTCTATAGTTTTTTTAAAAATTTCTATTAGTTTTTACAAAATCAAAAAAACTTTGCAATATCACTAAATTTTTTTCAAAAATATCTTGCAATTTTCACAAGTGTATGGTATATTTTAATGTGGCAATGAAGCAGATGAATAAAAAATACATTGTTATTTGGAAAAGGAGCAGGATTTTTATGCAAGCGGTTGTTTATGCACTCAGTTTTCTGATTCAGATTCTGGCATATATTGCGGCAGGATATCATTTTGTGGTATCTTTGTTTGCGTGGTTTCCACGGAAAGAAAAAGAACTTCTTACAGATAAAAAGCATTCCTTCGCACTGGTGGTTGCCGCACACGACGAGCAATGTGTAATCGGCAATATGGTAGACAGCCTGAATGCACTCAATTACGATAAGGAATTGTACGACATTTATGTAATTGCAGACAACTGCACTGATAAAACTGCAGAAATCGCAAGAGAAAAAGGTGCAATTGCCCTGGAGCGTTTTCATAAAACCAAGCGTGGAAAAGGCTATGCTATGGATTGGGCATTTCAGCAGATTTTTGAAGGAGAACGGGAATACGATGCGATTTGTATTTTCGATGCCGATAATATCGCACACAGCGAGTTTTTAAATGAAATCAACAAGCGCTTGTGTCAGGGTTATGATGCAGTGCAGGGTTATATTGAAACCAAAAACCCCTATGATACCTGGATTACTGCTTCTTATGCCATTACCTTCAGCTGCATGAATAAGCTGTATCAGACGGCACGTCATAATGTGGGGCTTCCCAATCAGTTAAATGGTACCGGTTTTGCACTGCGTACCAACATTATCAAGGAAAACGGCTGGGGTGCTACCTGTCTGGCAGAGGATATGGAATTTACTATGAAGCTTTTGCTGAATAACGTTCAGGTTGGTTGGGCAGAAAAAGCGATTGTATATGATGAAAAGCCTTTGACCTTGTCTCAGTCCTGGAAACAGAGAACCAGATGGACACAAGGGCATGCAGATGTTGCCTCCCGTTTTATTCCCAAGCTTGCGAAAAAAATGTTCAAAGAGGGCAAAATCGGATGTTTTGACTGTATCGTATATCTGGTTCAGCCGCTCCTTATGATGGTGTTGGCAGTCACTCTGGTGATGGGAATGATTCAGGGAATTTATCCTGAAACCAAAATCTGGTGGATGCCGGTGGACATTGTTTCTCCCATTATCTGGAATGTGTTTTATTTTGCACAGCTTTGTTATATTCCTGCCGTTTTATGGTTAGAAAAGAAATTGAACATCAAGACGGTGATTTATTACATTCCCTATCTTATTTTTACTTACACCTGGATGCCGATTGCATTTATCGGTGTTGCCAAAAAGAACAAAAAGGAATGGTTCCATACGCAGCATACCAGAACCATTGGCATTGAAGAGGTAGAATAGGTAAGATTCGGGTATTGATTTCAAGGAAAAGATTTTCGGAATCACGGGGAATTGCCGGTGGTTCCGTTTTTCCTATCCTAATGTTTTTTAGAAGAAAGGAGTTTCTCACATATTATGAATCACTCCAAACCAACAATTTATTTAGATAACGCAGCCACCACTCCCATGCATCCTCAGGTGATTTCTGCGATGACAGAGGTGATGACTTCAGTCTACGGCAATGCATCTTCTGTTTACAGTGTGGGAAGAATTGCCAAGGCTAAACTGGAAGAAGCCAGAGAATCTGTTGCGAAATGTTTAAACTGTCTGCCGCGTGAGGTGTTTTTTACCGGTTGCGGTTCGGAAGCAGATAACTGGGCAATCAAAGGATATGCTATGGCAAACAAAGCCAAAGGCAATCATATTATTACCACACAGATTGAGCATCATGCGGTGCTCCATCCGTGTGAATATTTAGAAAAAAACGGGTTTGAGGTTACCTATCTTCCTGTAGATGAAACCGGCTTGGTTTCGTTGGAAGATGTAAAAAATGCTATCAAAGACACTACCATTCTCATTTCCGTGATGTATGCCAATAATGAAGTGGGCACGATTGAACCCATTCGTGAAATTGCACGGATTGCAAAAGAAAAGGGTGTTTGTATGCATACCGACGCCGTGCAGGCAGTGGGGGCAGAACCCATTGATTTTCAGGATTTGGGTGTGGATATGCTGTCTCTTTCTGCACACAAATTCAACGGCCCCAAGGGGGTTGGTGCTCTGATTGTCAGAAAAGGATTGAAAATTGAGCCGTTTATGCACGGTGGTGCTCAGGAACGCTCCAAACGTGCAGGCACGGAAAACCTGGCAGGGATTACAGGTCTTGCCAAGGCGTTGGAGCTTGCGGTGGACAATCTTCCTGAAAAGCAGACAAAAATCAGAGAAATGAGAGATTATCTCATTTCCGAAATCCAAACAAACATTCCTCATATTAAATTCAACGGACATCCTACCAGAAGATTGGCGAATAATGTAAATTTCTGCTTCCGGTATATTGAGGGAGAATCTTTGCTTCTGATGCTGGATTTAAACGGAATTTGCGCCTCCAGCGGTTCGGCTTGTACCTCCGGCTCGTTGGACCCGTCTCACGTGCTTTTAGCACTTGGTTTACCGCATGAGATTGCACACGGCTCTCTCAGACTGACCTTATCTTCCAATACCACCAAGGAAGAAATTGACTATACCGTTTCCAGGTTGAAAGAAATTGTGCATCGTCTCCGATTGATGTCGCCGATTTATGATATGTCGCTGGAAGAACAATAAGAAAGGAGTTTCCTTATGTATACAGAAAAAGTAATGGACCATTTCCAGAACCCCCGCAATGTGGGTGAATTAGAAGGTGCAGACGGCGTTGGACAGGTTGGAAACGCCAAATGCGGAGATATTATGAAAATCTCCTTAAAAATTGAAAATGATGTGATTTTGGATGCAAAATTCAAAACCTTCGGGTGCGGTGCAGCGGTGGCAACCAGCAGTATGGCAACCGAAATGATTATTGGAAAAACTCTCTCAGAGGCTCTTGCAATTACCAATAAAGCAGTGGTGGAAGCTCTGGAGGGGTTACCACCGGCAAAAATTCACTGTTCTGTGTTGGCAGAAGAAGCAATCAAGGCAGCCATTCAGGATTATTATGTAAAAACCGGACGTGAAATTCCCGGTGGCGGTTGCACCGGTTGCTGCGGAAGCTGCGGTCATGACCACGGTTGCGATACAGAAGAAGACTAAGAGTCGAAAACATGAGATAAAAACGAAAAAAACTGCGTGAAAACAGAAATTGTTTTACCGCAGTTTTTTGTTGGAATAAAATTCCGGATATGGGTATAAAATTTGTCCAATTTGTATATAAATAATAGTAAAAAATAACAAAAATCACAAAAAATATTACATTTTTTTTACAAAGTGAAAACCCTTTGTATCAGCGGATTTTGAGCTTTTTTTCTTGTGCCGGATTTTGTCGGAAACTGTGCAAAAGTCCGAAAAAGCTTGACAAATGGGCATTTCGGTGATATAATGGGAACAATCCGAAAAAAATAAAAGGCTGTTTTGAACGCAAAAATCCATCTTAAACTTTGCGATAAGAGTGTAACTGTTTTGTAACATTTGTGCACCCTTTTCGGAGCGGAAAAACCATCCGGAAAGAGAACGGCTAATAAAAAAATAGGGGGAAAATTATTTTGATGAAAACAGCTATAGCCCAATATCGGGCCTATACTGCCAAGTCACCATTCTTGATGTGTATCGTTTGTTTAACGATAGCAGTATTGTCGATTTTGTTTTCCGCTACTTGTTTTGGAAAAACCGTGTTGATTGATATTGACGGAGAACAAAAAGAATTATTTGTGTTTGCAAAAGATGTGGAAGGTGTGTTGTCTTATACAGACATCACAGTAGAACCTGCCGATAAGCTTTCTCACAATTTGTATGATGAAGTGGAAAACGGAGAGGTGCTGTATGTCAAAAAGGCAATCCCTGTTGAGTTTGAAATCAATGGCAAGAACACACAGTTTTTAACCACCGCACACACTGTGCTTGATTTCTTGGGAGAAAACAACATTGCACTTTCCGAGTATGATGAAATTTCGCCTGCTTTGGATACTGTTTTAGAAAAAGACACCCGTGTTGTGCTGGCAAAGTCTGAAGTGGAAATAGTCACCAAAACAGAGGAAATTCCCTTTAAAACCGTTTCTGTCCCCAATTATCAGGCAGATGCAGGAAGCTCTACGGTAAAAACCGAAGGGGAAAACGGAATCAAAGAAACCTCGTATATGCGTATCTGGCGAAACGGGGAGGTCATTCACGAAACTCCCACCGAGGAAACTGTAGTGAAGGAGCCGGTGAATAAGGTTGTGGAATACGGTACTGCGATGGCGTCAATCAATTACCGTGGCGGCAGCGTAAACCGGGAAAGCATTACCTATTCCCGCGTGATTCAGATGATGGCAACTGCTTATGATTTAAGCTACCAGAGCTGTGGAAAACGTCCGGGAGACCGGGGATACGGTATCACCGCTTCCGGAATGAGAGCGCAACGCGGCGTAGTGGCGGTTGACCCGAGAGTGATTCCTCTGGGAACTAAGCTGTATATTGAATCCGCAGATGGTTCCTACGTTTACGGAACTGCTGTAGCAGGAGATACCGGTGGTGCTATCAAGGGCAATAAGATTGATTTGTTTATGAATTCTTATTCCGAATGTATGGCATTTGGCAGAAGAACGGTAAATGTTTATATTTTAGACTAATAAAAATACGGAGTGAATCATTCACTCCGTATTTTTTTGTTGCATTAAAATAACATCGCTTCTATATATCGGTCGGTAAAATCGGGATTTTGGTGAAATAACACTGATTGGCTCATAGCAGCAATTTCCGATAATTTCCGTCGTTCCTCTTTGGAAAACAGTGCCAGCACACCGCCGCAGAGTGCGGTGTTTCCCAAGGCAACCGTGGTCTTTGCAAAATGTTTCGGCAATAATCCGATATATTCTGCATTTTCTATTTTGATTTTTGAGCCGAAACCACCGGAAAGATACAAGGTATCTACCTGTTTTGCCAAGGTTAACATTCCGGCATGAATTGCTCCCTTTGCCAGCTGTAATGCACGGATATCCTCCCGTGTGAGAATCACCTCTGTTCCCGGAATCCGAAAACAGGGACGACCGTGAAAATCTAAAGAACAAAGAGGATGCTCCTCTAAGAAAGCACCGCTTTCCTCCAAAATTCCCGTCTGTTTCATAACAGCAAGGGCATCAATAATACCGCTGCCGCAAATACCTTTTGGCTTGGTGTTGCCCACTGTGGTGTAGGTGATGGTGCCGTTTGTAAGAGAAACGGAGTTGATTGCCCCTGCCTTTGCGGGCATTCCCATAAAGATTCCTGCTCCCTCAAATGCCGGCCCTGCCGCAGTGGAGGCGGTGAACAGCTTGTTTTTATTATAGTAAGCAATTTCACCGTTTGTTCCTAAATCCACCAGCATTGCGCTTTCCTCTTTTTCTGTCATACGGGAGGCGAGGATGCCTGCAGTAATGTCTCCTCCGACAAATGCAGAAATACAAGGAGCGAGATAGCACGTTGTGCCGAACAGCGGATAAGTCTTTCCAAATAAGTCTGCAGTTTGATAGGGGGCTTCTCCCAAGGGAAGCACGTTTTGCCCGGTCAGAAAATGAAGCATCACGGTATTTGCTACAATCACTGTGTTTTTCGGATAATTACAAGCAGCAATCATATTCTCTATCTGATGCTGTAAAAGGGAATATAGTACACCGGAATGGTCTCTTTCAGCAGCAATTCTTGTGATAACGTCTGCACCGTAGCTGGTTTGATAGTTGACCTCGGTTATTATTTTACTCGGCTTTTTATTCCGATACAGCACTGCTGCGATGGTGGTTGTGCCGATATCAATTACCAATCCGTCGGTAAAATCGTGGCTAATATTGCAGTGTTCCATCGAAAAATCAATTTCAACAACCTGAGGGATTTCTTCTGCGGTAATGGAGACATCGCCTGTAGCTCTGGCAACACAAGCAAGACGGAAGCCTTGAGCGATTTCTTGCTGCGTCAGATGGTTTCGTTCTGTTTCGGTAAGAGGGGAGAGACTTCCCTGTGCGATTACCTTGCATTTTCCGCATACGCCTTGCCCACCGCAGGGAACGGAAATCAGCAATCCGCATCGGGACAGTATTTCCGATAGACAAAGCTCCTCTGTATAGGAAAGAGAGATTTTGTTGTTTACCGTTACCTGATACATCTGTTATCACCGCCTTTTTTTAGCCTTTTTTTCAGTATAACACACAAAAATAAAATTGTAAATATTTTTCTAACGGGTTGCAAATTTTTTTATTGTGTGCTATACTAAGGAAAACAAAAAGAAAAGAAGGGGACGCTGTTGGAATATTTCAGCACATTTTTTTGGGGTTTGGTCAGCTTTTTATCTCCGTGTATGCTTCCTATGCTGCCAATTTATCTATCTTATTTTTCCAATGAACAATCCGGCAAAACATTTTGGATGTCGCTTGGCTTTGTTTCGGGCTTTTCGGTTGTGTTTTGCACTTTAGGGCTTTTTATCGGAGGCTTGGGTGCATTGTTGTCCGGATTTCACGAAACAGTGGAAAAAATAGGCGGAGTTATCATTGTGCTGTTGGGGCTAAATACTCTCGGGGTGTTTCATTTTCCTCACGGAAAGGGAGGACACAAATCCCCAAATGTAACAGGCTTTGTATCTGCATTTTTGTTTGGAGTTGTGTTTTCGGTAGGGCATATTCCCTGTGTAGCGGCTTTTTTGGGAACGGCTCTGGCAACTGCCGGGGTGGTAGGCTCCGTATGGAAATCTGTTCTGATGCTGCTGAGCTATTCCGTTGGGATGGGGCTTCCGTTTTTAGCTTGTGCCTTTATTGTAAAACAGCTCGGGCCTTTCATTCAAAAAATTAAGCAAAATTATGGCTGTATCCATCTGGTTTGTGGAATATTGCTCATTTTACTGGGCGTTTTTATGACAACCGGATGGTTGCATAAATTGCTTCATATTTAGTTTATTATTTTATGATAAGGAGAACAAACTATGGATATCCGAGAAATTAAGGCAATTGACAGTCATCTTCATTTTGAACATTTTCCAAAATACGACAATGAAATGCAGGTGAGCGACCAGGAAACCATCTGGAAGGTTGCACGTGCAGCAAATGTGGATAAACTATTTATTTCTGTCTTAGAGGCGGTAGAAAACACGGAAGTAGTAGAATCAGAAAATGATTATTTGTGGAATTTATCTCAGGAGCTGGATTATCTGTATCAGTGGGTAGTCATTGACCCCCGTAACGAAAACACGTTTCTCCAGGCAAAAAGAATGTTGGGTAACGGAAAATGCGTGGGGATTAAGCTTCACCCCAAGGGACATAACTACACTTTAGCGGAATTTGGTGACAAAATTTTCTCATTTGCTTCGGATTTTGGTGCAATTGTGCAGATTCATCCTGAGGATAGTGCTACCTGGATTTTGCCTTACGCTGATAAATATCCGGATGTCACTTTTATTGTAGCACACATGTGTTCCTGGTTGGGCAGAGCGTATGCCGATGCTATCGAGCAGGCTAAACACGGCAATGTATGGACAGATACTTCAGGGATGGCAAGCTTTTACAATCAGGGAATCGAGTATGTTGTTAACCGTGTGGGAGCTGACAAAATTTTGTACGGAAGCGACGGGTATGCCGCAGGCTTTCAGCGGGGCAGAATCGAATATGCTCAGATTTCCGATGAGGATAAAGCAAAAATTCTTCGATATAATGCGGAAAAATTATTTGCAAAAACACTTGGAAAATAGAATCTTAAACAGCGGATGTTCATCCGCTGTTTTTTGTTTTCTAAGAATTTTTTTTGCTCTTTTTTGTGAGTTATATATAAATATATATATAATTGTATAAAATCTTTGATAAACTATTGACAAAGATTGGGAAAGATGATATACTTTTGGTACAGTATGATAAGATATCGTGGTGCAGTGTCTGCATCACGGGTTTTAACTTGTAAAAAAAATAAAAATATAAATAAAAAAAAGAAAGGAGATGTCAAAGCGTGAAGAAGTTTTTAAGCCTTCTTACAGCGTTGACCATCTTGGTTAGCATGCTGTCTTCATTTACTGTTTCAGCAGCAGTAAATACAACCGTATTCTATAATGCGGCAAATAATTCTCAGATTACGACACTTGACAATGTAGACAGCGTTTATGCAACCACAACCTTCACAGGTCGCTATGAAAACAACGCCAGCGTAATTGCCGCTCATTATACTGCAGACGGTAAGCTGTTGAAAGTTGAATCTATCGTACCTGTGGACTCTACTATCGGAGCAAGTGTTACTTACACTACTCCTACGATTTCGGTAGCTGGTACCGATATCGTTAAAATTTTCGCATGGACCGGAGTGGAAACCATCAAACCGCTCCTGAAGTTCCCCGGCGTAAT
>JAGBEY010000014.1 GCA_017936745.1 Clostridia bacterium | reverse complement strand
TGGAGGATGCTGTGGGATATATCCAAAAAGCAAAGTGCTCCATCACCCGTAAGCGTTGGGATGGCTACCATACCAATTATTACAGCCTTGACGGAGCCGCCTATGTGGCAGACGAAACGCACAAAATAAAAACGGCCTTTTCAAGCGCCGATTTTGACGAAATGACACAGCGCATTATGGAGGTATTCAAATGAAAACAGTACATTGCCCCGTAAAGGGTGATCAAATAAACGGCGATGATTGCCTCCTTATCTGCGATGTAGCGGATAGGCTTATAAAGCCGGAGGCTCTGCCGGAGGGCATTAAGTGGGATGAGCAGCAATGCAGGGTATGCAAGGCTTGCAAGTACCACGCCGACATTGAGGAGTAAGATCCTCACAATACTTTTGGTGTTAAAAGCATCGTGCTATTGAGGCACGGTGCTTTTTTCATACACAAAATACCGCCGGCTCCAGCGGAATACAAGCAGGGCGTTGCAATACCGGGACTTGCCGGACAAAAAGGACAGCAACCAAATCAAAACCATAAGGAGGTAAACAAAAATGCTGGATTGGTTAAAAACCATACTTGGTGATGCTTACACGGAGGACATTGATGCCAAAGTATCAGCTGAAATTGGCAAAAACTTTGTTTCCAAAGTGGACTTTAACCAGGTAAACACCGCAAAGAAAAAGGCCGAGGATGATGTTAAGGCAAGAGATCAGCAGCTGGAGGACCTTAAAAAGTCAACCGGCGATGTTGATGCACTCAAGCAGCAGATCACCGACCTGCAAACCCAAAACGCCGCTGACAAGCAGGCACACGAGGCAGAGCTTGCAAGGGTCCGCTTGGATAATGCCGTTGAGGCAGCCCTTGCCACAGCAGGTGCAAAGAATGTAACCGCTGCAAAGGCTTTGCTTGCAGATTTCCTCAAGGATGCCAAGGTGGCCGATGATGGTACCGTCAAAGGCTTAACGGCAGAAATTGAAACCTTGGCCAAGGCCGAGGGCACAGCCTTTATGTTTGAGGCGGCAAACACACAGCAGCCTGGTTTTAAGGGTATGACACCCGGAAACCCTGGCGGCAACACTCCCCCCGCAGGTACAGACACCTACGAGGCACGCCTTGCCGAGGCAAGAAAGACCGGCAACACCGCCGCAGCCGTTGCTATCAAGCGTGAGGCAGCGGATAACGGCGTATATTTACTCTAAAATTTTTTGAAAGGACAGGTAAAAAATTATGCCTAATAATGTAACTGGAACGGGCAACACCTGGAATTTGCCCAACTATGCGGGTGAGCTGTTTACTTGCTCCCCTACCAAAACCCCCTTGCTTTCTATGATCGGCGGCCTTTCCGGCGGCTTGAAAACTGAAAGCGATGAGTTTGCAACCGGCGTGCTCTATGAGTTCCCGGAGGCAAAGCAGCCCGGTATTTCCGAAACTGCATCGGAAACCGCACCTGCTGCCACAGCCCTTGGCCGTGAGCAGAAAACCAATGTAACCCAGATTTTCCACGAAACGATCTCTATGACCTACGCAAAGCAGGCCAACCGTGGCAGACTTTCCGGCCTCAACATTGCCGGCCAGAGTGCAAACCCCGCCAACGATCTTGATTGGCAGATTGCACGCCGCCTGGAAAAGATCGCTCGTGATGTGGAGTACACTTTCATCAATGGCGTGTACCAGAAAGCCACAAGCGCAGACGAGCCCAACAAAACCCGTGGTATGCTTGAGCTTTGTAAGGACAACAACACCATCGCTGCTGGCGGTGCTGCTATTTCCTTGGCTCTGCTCAAGGCCCTTTACAAGCAGATGGCCGATGCCGGCGCATCTTTCGGCAATATGGTGCTTTTCTGCAACTCTTTCCAGAAACAGGCGATCACAGCCCTCTACGAGAGCCAGCTCGGTTATAACACCCCTGCCTCCCGTTCCGTTGGCGGTATGAACATCACCGAGATCGAAAACGATTTCTTTAAGATGGGCATCTGCTACGATCCCTTTATGCCTGCTGACCAGATCCTCATTGCGGATATTTCCGCTATGGCTCCTGTGTTCCAGGATGTACCCGGTAAGGGCGTGCTTTTCCTTGAGGATCTTGCAAAGACAGGTGCAGCCGATAAAAAGCAGATTTACGGCGAAATTGGCCTTGCACACGGTCCTGCTTTCCTCCACGCATCTATCACAGGGCTTGCAACTGAATAAGGGAGGTACTTGATATGTTTAAGATTTCCAGCAAAGTAAAGCACGGCGGCATCTGGGATGGCAACCGTGTTGTTAAAGAGCTTGAAACCGACAACGCCGCCCTTGCAGAACAGTTAAAAGCACAGGGCTGTACTGTTGAGGAGGTTGAGGATAGCCTTGACAAGCTCAATGTGGCGCAGCTGAAAAAGTACGCAAAGGATAACGGTATTGACCTTGGCGAGGCAACCACTAAGGAGGCCATCCTTGAGGTTATCAATACCGCTTTGAGTGCTAACCCCAACGAATAAGCGAGGAGGTGCAGCAGATGGCTGATATTTACGAGGATGTTGTTGCAAGGCTTGCAATGCTTGGCTACAATGTACCCCAAACCGACAGCCCCGATGCTGCCGTTACTTATTCCATTAACCGTGCCGCCGAAAAAATTAAGGCGAAAATCAACCGCACGGAAATACCGGAGGGATTATATTACACCCATATTGATATGGCGGCGGGGCTTTTCCTCAAAGATAAAAAAGCTGCGGGGCAGCTGGGCGATGCCTTTGACTTTTCGGCACCTGCTAAAAGTATCACCGAGGGTGATGTATCAGTAACCTTTGCAAGGGTGGCGTAAAAGCTACTTGCACATACGGTACAGCAAAATACCCCGGTACTCGTGGCAATGATATTACCCTTGTAATTGCAAAGAATGTTGACAACCAGGATGCTTACGATGTAAGCACTTATGTTGGTGGCTCTTTCTTTGAATTGCAAACCGTTGAGAGTTCTGCCGATCTTGTTGATAACGATTTTGTTATGTTCAAAAAAGATGCAAGCCTTGCGGACACGGCGGGTATGCCTTTTGCGGGTGGTGCCAACGCTGAAAGCATCAGCGGTGATGATCACCAGGCTTTCCTTGATGCCGTTGAAAGCTACTCGTACAACGCTCTTTGTTGCCCGGTGGCAGATGTTACAACTGTATCACTTTATGCACAGTTTACAAAGCGTGTGCGTGATGATCTCGGCGCAAAATTCCAACTTGTTGCTTGGCAGCCCTCAGCTGATTATGAGGGCGTAATTGGCGTATGGAACGAGACAACCCACGCAACCATCAGCGATGTTGAAAAGCACGCACTTGTATATTGGGCAACGGGTGCACAGGCAGGCGTGGCGGTAAACAGTTCGCTTACCAACTCCATTTATGATGGTGAGCTTATTGTTGATGTGGAATACACGCAGGCAGAGCTTGAGGCTTGTATCAAAGCCGGAAAGTTTATGTTTCATAATGTCAATGGTACGGTCCGTGTACTTGAGGATATTAACACCCTTATTACGCTTACAGACGAAAAGGGAGCACTTTTCCAGAGCAACCAGACAATGAGAGTATGCGACCAGAGCGCAAACGATATTGCTGTGCTCTTTAATACCCGTTACCTCGGACAGGTACCGAATGATGCCTCCGGGCGTGCAACCCTCTGGAATGATATTGTTAAATACTTCCAGGAAATGGAACGCATCCGTGCCATTGAGGCATTTAACCCGGATATTATCACCATTGAGCTTGGCGATAACAAAAAAGCTGTAATGCTTCTTATCAACGGCCTCAATGTTATCAATGCAATGTCGCAGCTTTATGCGGGCATTATTATTCAGTAAAGGAGGTAGGCATAAGATATGAGCAATAATGTAATGGCAACAAACGATGCACCAGTTGCAAAATTTGCTGAGGTGTTCGTTACTCTTAAAGGTAAGCGTTATGCAATGCTTATGTGTAAAAACTTTGAGGGCAAAGCAAGTGTTTCCAACCAGGATGTGCCCCGTATGGGCTCAATCATTATGGGTAAAAAGCCCACATCTGTTGAGCTTTCTTTCAGTATGACCATTTACAAATGTACTGAAATTTTTGACGATGTGATTGATGAGTTTATCAGCACCGGTGTTATGCCTAAGGTGTGTTGTGTTCCCGGATCTCAATGATGCAGAATTGCAGGAAAGCTACGGCGTTATGGGTGCCGAGCAGCTTGTAATGGCTATGCTTACACCCGGCGAATTTGATGAGCTTGTTGCAACCATCTTTGAGCACAACGGCTTTGCCGAAATGGATGATCTGGTGGATGAGGCAAAAAACTAATATTGGAGGGCGAGGCTGAGGCAAACTATGCCTATTACGCTCTCCATAAATTCCGCTGGAAACCCTCGGAATTTCTTGCACTTGATCCTTATGAGCAGGCATTTGTTGTGGCTGCCATTGATGTAAGGATTGACAAAGAGAAAAAAGAGGCTGCAGCGGCAAAACGAAAAGCTAATAAAAGGAAATAAGGCGGGGCTCCGGCTCCGCTTTTATGTTCCGGTTAGGAGGTACTTATGGGCGCCGTTAAGTCGCAACTCGTTATCAATGACGGTATGACCTCCGCACTAAGGCGTATTAACAAAGCTATGGGGCTAATGCTCAGTAACTTTGAGGCGGTACAAAGGGCCTCCGGCAACTCCATAAACACCGCCAACCTCGCTGCTGCAAGGCAGGAGATTGGCCGAGCTAATGCACAGCTTGATACTATGGAGGAAAACTACCGCAACATTAACAATCAGCAAAACAACCTCAACAGAGGTTTGGGCACCGGATCCTCAAATGCGGAAAAGCTCCTGGGCAAAATTAAGAATATTGCAGCCACTTATATTGGTATGCAAGGCTTATCAAAATTGACCGGGTTATCCGACACAATGACGAGCCAAAGGAGCCGCCTTGCTCTTATTGTTGATGATGGCGGCAGTGTTGCTGAGTTGCTTTATTTCCGCATTGGGCGGTTGGCGTGGCGTATGCTGCCAGTGAAAAAGTGCAGTACAACAGTGTGCTGTACACCGTATTGCAGGCCCACACCTCACAGGAAACCTGGACACCCACGGATGCACCCAGCCTATTTGCAAAGGTGCTCATCCCGGATCCTACCGTGATACCGGAGTGGGAACAGCCGGACAGCACCAACCCTTACAATAAGGGCGATAAGGTTATGTACAACGGCGTTGTATATGAAAGCCTTATTGATGGAAATGTATGGAGCCCAGAGGCTTACCCTGCTGGTTGGCAGGTTGTTGAGTAAGGAGGGCCACAGCATTGTATGTATCAGCACAAACAATAATTACAGCGGGGGCGGTGTTATCTGCCCTCGTTGCTTTTATAACACTTGCCTGGAAACTGTTTAAGTGGATAAATCACCAAAAAGAACAGGACCAGGAGCTCATCCGTATTGAGCAAAAATTTGACGATAAGGTAAAGGCATTAAAGGATATGCACAACAAAGACCAGGAAAACATCCAAGAGGAGCAAACCCTGGTGGTGTATGGTTTACTTGCTTGCCTCAAAGGCCTGGCGGCACAGGGCTGTAACGGTCCTGTATCGGAGGCCATTGACCGAATAGAAAAACACATCAATAAAAAGGCCCACGGGCAGGAATAAAGGAGGTAACAGCTTTGAAAAGTACAGATTTTATTACAAAGCTCAAGAATATTGCAAACAATTACAAAACCCTTTATGTTATGGGGTGCTTTGGTGCCCCAATGACACCAGCCAATAAAAAGCGTTATTGCAATAATCACGCTTACAATAAAAAGGCGGCTCGTACACAAATGATTATGGCAGCATCGGCTGATACTTTCGGCTTTGATTGCGTTTGCCTAATCAAGGGCGTACTTTGGGGCTGGTGCGGTGATAAAAACAAAACTTACGGCGGTGCATCTTATGCCGTAAATGGTGTGCCGGATATTGGAGCCGATGCAATGATCACCAAGTGCTCCGGCGTATCAAAAGACTTTAGCAGTATTGTACCTGGTGAGGCTGTTTGGATGCCGGGGCACATCGGTGTGTATATCGGTGATGGCCTGGCCATTGAGTGCACACCTGCCTGGGATAACTGCGTGCAGATAACCGCCGTGGGCAACATCGGCAAAAAAGCTGGTTACAACACCCGCACTTGGACTAAGCACGGCAAGCTGCCTTATACATTTCCTCAGCAGCAAAATTGTGGAGTGCACGCGCTTTTAAGGATCCTGCTGCCTCAATAATTGATGTACAGGTGTTGTGAAAATCGAGCTTTTTAATGCCACGCACTCCCACTTGCTCTGCTTGTAGCAAAGTGTGGGCTTTTCGCAAAGCCAGCTCATACCGCATACAAAATGTATCAAGGTTTTTGGTTGTGCTTGCAAGTTTATAGCTTTCTGCCATAATTTCCATATCACGCCGGGCCTGCATAACAGTGTAATATTTTCGCATTTCTTTGGTAATATCATCCGGTACTGCGTTTGGCTCATACTCTGTTTGCACGGTAACAAACTCACCCGGTGAAACTATGGCCGGCGGTGCCTCTTTGGTTTTTGCTTTCTTTTGCCCTTTAAGTAACAGCACGGCACCCAGAACGCAAAGGCAAACAAGCACAATAAAAAAGGGTTGCACACTTGGCTCCACTTGCTCAGTTGCTACGGTGAAACCAAAAGCACAAATACATAAAATAACACCGAAAAACATTTTAATAAATCGCATAGTGATCTCCTTTCCTACCGTGTGCACGGTCCAGATTTTGGGAGATCGCTATGTGCGATCTGTCTTTTACCTGCTTGATTTTGGAGGTTTTGCACAAATAAGGTGCAACGCCCCCCCCCCGATTGTGCAGGTTGACGAAACCGAGGGGATCATTTTGGCTGCAAATATACTTTGCATAAAACAAACCCCCAAATATTAAATTTTCAGTTATTTATATTATAACATATTTTCGCAGTTTTTTCAATTATTTTTCAAAAATCTATTGACATAGTGGTACGACTATGTTATAATACATACATAATAAGAAAAGAGGTACCTACTATGGAAAAGAAAATCACCCCCCAGGAAAGATACGCAGCCAAATACAAAAAGCAATATAAACTTGATTGCTTTACCCGCACCGAGCTTGATATTATAGAAAAGCTGGAAAGCGTACCAAACAGGGCCGGCTATATTAAAAGCCTTATCCGTGCAGACATAGCCGCAAGCAAAGAGAAACAAGAAAAATAATTACCCGGAGGCGGCACAAATGAGGCATTACAAAACACTTACCTGGAACGATAGACTAAAAATAGAGGCTTGGCTTAGAGTTAAAACACCAAAAAAGGTTATGGCTGAGGCTCTGGGCGTACATATCAGCACCATATACCGTGAGATCAAGCGTGGGCAATATGAGCATCGCAATACTGATTGGACCACGGAATTAAGATACAGCCCCGAAATATCCGAGCAGAAAAAGCAGGAATTTTTAAGGGCAAAAGGCGGGGATCTTAAAATTGGTAATGATATTGAGTATGCTGATTATCTGGAGTACAAGGTTGCTGTTGATAAATACGCTCCCGGTGCCATCCTTGGTGAAATAAAGCGTAAAGGCTTAAAATTTAATACATCAATTTCAAAAACTACTTTTTACAGATATATTGAAAATGGTGTTTTCCTTACTTTAACCAACAAGAGCCTGCCGGTTAAAAGAAATAAAGCCGAGCACAAATATGACAAGGTGCAGCGTGCAAAACGCCCGCCAAAAGGTGATAGCATAGAAAAACGCCCGGAGGAAATTGCCGAGCGTGTATCCTTTGGGCATTGGGAAATGGATTGTGTGGAGGGCAAAAAGGGTACCAAGAAAACATTACTTGTACTTACTGAACGCAAAACCCGTAATGAGATCATACGCATTATGCAAGACAAAACCGCCGCCAGCGTTGTTAAAGCTCTTAACGCACTTGAGCGAGAACACGGCCCGGAGCTGTTTGCCCAGGTATTCCGCACCATCACTGTTGATAATGGCTCCGAGTTCTCAAACTATGAGGGTATAGAGCAAAGCTGCATACTTTCCGGATGTAGCCGCACCAAGTTATATTTTTGCCACCCTTACAGCTCTTATGAGCGCGGATCGAATGAAAACCAAAATAAGATGGTACGCCGCCACTATCCAAAAGGTTATGATTTCACCCACACAACACCCGCCGAAATACGCAAACTTGAAAAATGGATCAATAACTACCCAAGAAAAATATTTGATTATTATACATCTGCTGATTTGTACGAGGCTTGCCTAAATAGTCTTATGAGTGCATAACTGCACAAGCAAGCCCCTATTTTCTTTGTGCACTTTTCACAAACTTTGCACTTTTTCTTATTTTTTCGCAGAAACTACTTGACTTTACAATTTTTTTACATTAGAAAAAAAACATCCGACAAATGCTTTGCGAAAGCAAAAAAAAGGGCACATCACACGAGGTGATGTGCCTTTTTCATTTCTGTGATTGAATTATCAACAGGCAATTAGATCTGAGAACCTTCTGCTAACAGAGCCATGTTGTAGGTGGTGGTAATAGTACCGCCGGAAGTGGTTACAGTAGCAGTTTCTAACGGATTTTCGTAAGCGATTGCTTCATTAGCCTGTAAGGAAATAATTTCAACAGAAGGGCAAACATAATTTTTCATTTCAATATATCCTCCTTTAAAATTATTCAACGGTTAAGGTGAAGTTGGTGTCTTCGATAACGGTATCGTTAACAAAGAAGTCTAATTCTTTTGCACCAGCGTGAACACCCTGTAAGATGATTTCAAAGTTACCATCCCAAGCACCGAAGGTGAAAGTGGTATTACCATAGTAATCTTTAACGGTATCGCCGGGCATTGCACCATAGTATTTCTGAGCTCTTGTGCCATCAAGGGTAGATTCAGCAGTGAATACTACACCGTAGTTGGTAGCGGAAGCATCAACTTTACCGATACAGGTAATGGTGGTGCCAGAAGCGGTAGCAGAGAAGGGATTTTCAACGATAGGAGCTCTATCGTCAACGTAATCGATGGTGAAGTAAGTAGGCTGAGTTTTGGTAGTAAATTTAGTACCAGCAGTAACGCCACCAACAGTACCAGTAGCTGCTGTAACAACTTTAGATACTTTAATGGTAGAAGTAGAGTAAGCGAAATCAGCTTCAGATAATACAACAGACGCATCAGCTTTCGCTAATTTGTAAGAAAAAGCTTCAACTGTTCCTGCGAAAGTTTTAAAGCTACTTTTATTGGGAGCTGCAACTTCCATTTTGTAACCATCAGAAACTACTTTAGTGTTAGAAGTAATGGTCCAATCGCTGAAATCAGTACCAGCTTTCTGGCTACCACTTACAAAAGAAAGTTTGTCGGTATCAAAAACTAAATAGCTTAAAACACCAGTTAAATCTGTAACATTAGCTACCTGAACGCTAACAGTAACATCCGCATCGGTTTCTGTAATAACGATATGCATACCGCCAGCTGCGTTAGCAGGAGCAGCGGAAGCTACCAGAGATAAAGAAACCAGCATAGCCACTACTAATAAGAGTGAAAATACTTTTTTCATTGTAATCATTTTCCTTTCAATATTCAAATTAGACTAAATCTTAGGAGAAGAAGTCGATAATTAAGTCAGTGCCATAAGCGGTAATATCACCCATGTTTGCAAAGACGATTGTCAAGTCAGCACTGTCAGTTAAACAGTCATGTTCGATGTCGTAGGATGCGACGAACACATCAGTTTCGGTAATATCACCCATAGCACCGAATAACATTGTAGTGTCACCACTATCGATCATAAAGTCTTTAGATCCGATAAAGTCACCATGAATCATATCAATAGCGCCCATATCTACATCTGCATCTTCAACGGTTGCATATTCCATATAAGGCAGAGAACCAGCTCTGTAAATGATAACAGCATATTCGCCTGCTGCAACATCCTCAAATGCATAGGTACCGTCTACTGCAGAAACTTCACAAGTAGCGATTGCAGTAATAACAAGTTCATCACCATAGCCGTCAACAAATTCTGCAGCGCCATCCATATCCACTAAATAAGCGGTGGTGCCATATTCTGCTTTGTAAGCACCCAGATCTTCTGCAGCGATTAATTCGTCGGCAACTAACATATCATAGAAATCCTGTTCTACGAAGTTGTTAACGGAACCGCTAATGGTGTAGGTAGGATCTTCCTGAGTACCATAGAAGATAGTACCAACTTCCTGTTTGTCGATGGCTTCGCCACCCATAACAACTTTAACATTTTCAGTTAATTCATCCTTTAACTGGAAAGTAAAGCTGTCGGCTGCTGCCTGGTCAATGTACTGGATGGAACCAACATCGATGGTGTCGCCTTTGTAGGCAACGATAGTGGTCTGTTTGCCAGCGTTGTCAGTAGCAGCATCGCCAGTCAGAGCTGCGGTGTAAGTAGTGCCGTCAGCGTTCAGTTCGATTGCATCGGTAAATGCAGCGAAAGAAGTCAGAGACATACTCATTAAAACAGCTAAGCCTGCGAGTAACGCAATGAGTCTTTTCATAATTTTTCTCCTTTTCTTTTTCCGGGGGAAAAATCCCGGGTATATTTATTTTTTTTTAAACAAAGTTAGTTGTTCATTTCTTTTATGCCAAAGAAACGAATCAAAGAAAGCAGCGCCAAGTGTTTTCTTTGTCATTCTGAACGGAGTGTCACTGACACGAAGTGAAGAATCTTTTACTTTTGGTTGAGTGTAGTCTATGGAGAGATTCCTCAAGGCGTTGCCTTTCGGAATGACAGGGGGGATGCAAGATTCCTCGCTATCGCTCGGAATGACATAGGGAAAATGCTCGGAATGACACCCGTTGAGTGTTCTCTGTCTCATTGGGACTTTTCTTCCCGTTGGGTGTTCTTTTGGGTTGTTACACCCAATAAATCATTACTGTGCGGATGCGTAAGCGTAATCACGCAGAGTGAGCATCAGCATAATTTCAGACATTAACTGTTTTTCAACTTCGTTGTCTTTTGCCCAGGGATAATTTGCGGGAGAAACGATTACCATTCTCTGACCTTCCAACCACTGAACGTCACAGTTCAATGCTTCGGATACGGCACGGAGAGGAACAAAGGTTCTGTCTTCCACAATTTCGGGGGCTGCATCTAAGGATTTTTTCAATCCGTCATTGGTATAGGTTAAAGAATCAATCTGGAATACCAGCTTGGTTCTTCCGCTTTCAATCAGAATTTCTCTGGTTTCTTCCACATAGTCTACTTTGCATTTTAATTCTTCTGCAATGTAACGGAGGGGAACCATAGTTCTGTCATTCTTAATGTAGGGGCGAACTTCTTTGTTGTTCTTGTCTACCCATTTCAAGGTTCCGTTTGCTACGGTACCGTAGTTGTTAATCTGCAGGAAAACAACATTTTCTGCTCTTAACTGTTTACGGGTGAGCATATCGGAGCCTTCGGTTTTATCAGAGGATAAGGTGGAGTTAACACCTTCCACATTTACAGAGTCGGTTTTACCGTCAGGATATTTGAATTCCACGGTGCAATCCTGCATACCGTAGGAGTTAATTACCATCATACCGCCGGTAATGGTTTTGTCATCTACCAGTTTAAATTCCACGGGAGCATCGGAAAGCTTTTTCATTGCAATTTTCGCAACTGCCAGACCGTTTTCGTCTGCCAATGCCTGGAATTTGTCACTAATGATGGAGTTGGGATATTTACATTTGGTGTTTAAAATGGTCATTAAAGCGATAGTACCATTTGCCATTTTGGAGCCATTGAAAGACTGCCAGTCTGCAATTTCCTCACCGGTTTCCAAATCTTTTGCCACGGTGGGGCAGGTTAATGCTTCCAGCAAATCGGTGGTAGCTTCCTTGGTTTCTTTGTTGACAACTGCAACAACTGCTTCGTCATAAGAAATCGCAGAAATGATACCTTTGTATGTAGCGTTATAAAGGGTGATATCTAAGGTAAAATAGCCATCTGCATCGGGTTCGGTTGCTTCCAGCACTACCTTGGGAGTGTTATCTACCGGTGCTGCGGAAATGAGCATTACGTCGCCCTGAATTTCTTCTGTTGTTCCATCCAGCACAGCTTCGTCTGCAAATGCTACGCAGGAGCATGCCATCACCAGTACCAACATCATTGCTAACAGTTTCTTTACCATTGGAATCATACCTCTCTTTTCGTTTTTCTAAATGAAGTTATCTGATTTTATCGCGCCCTAAGGGGGAAAGGCTCAGACGAACCTCTGCCAGAACGGCTTTTTCTGCCGGGTTTTCTCTCTGCCAGGGAGAGTCTGCCGGGGTGACTACAACAATACGTTCTTCGTTCAGCCATTCAACAGCTTTTCCTAACGATTCAGACACAAAACGGACAGGAACGAACGTTCTGCCCTCTAAAATTTCTGTCGCGCAATCCATCACACGGGCTTCGCCGTTAATAAAATAATCTGCACGGTCTGCCCATAGCTCCATAACGGTGCCGTTTAAAGTGATGGTGATGCCTCTTGTCTGTTCGTCATACCCTACGGTTGCACCCATTTCTTCGGCTAAAAACCGCAGGGGAACCATAGTTCTGCTATCTTTAATATAAGGAATTACATTTTTATTATCCCGATCCACCCATGTGAGAGTGCCATCAGAAACAGTGGCATAGTTGCCGATTTGCAAAAACACCACATTTTGTTTGCGGTTTGTAAGCTCCGCAGGCTCTTCTTCTGTCGCAAATGCGCTCACTGTGTATAGAATGAGCAGAGCCATAAGCAACATAACAAGTCTTTTTCCCATTGGCTTATCCTCCTACATTCCGAGACAATCAGCTATTTTACTATGATAATTATAACATAGGGGTTATTCTTTGTAAACCCTTTTTTCAAAAAAAGTGAAATTTTTTTGTAAAAAACAAGGTTTTATTTTTGTGCAAATTGTCCAAAATTTACAATGATTCTTGTTTCGATTTGCTGTTTCCACAAGAAAATTCCACAAAAATTGGGGGATTCTTTTTCATCAGCATATTTTCTGTTTTAAAAGTGGCAAATTTTACGGGATTCCCATTTTTTTGTGTCTTTTTTTGTATATATTATATATATAATTGTATAGGTAACCACGCGGTTAAGTGTGGTATCTGAGGAGATTCCTCAAGGCGTTGCCTTTCGGAATGACAGAGGGGAAAATACTCGGAATGACACCCGTTAGGTGGTTTTGTCCCGGTGGATGATTTGTCCCGGTAGGGGATTCGTTCCGGTGGAGGATTTGTTCCGGTAGGGGGATTCGTCATTCTGAACAGAGTGTCACCGACACGAAGTGAAGAATCTCAATCTACTTTTAGTTCTTCCCATTGCGGATTCTCTTGTTCTACCAAAGCATTCTTTTTGTTTCTGCTCCAGCCTTTCACTTTCTTTTCAAAAGCAATCGCTTCGTTCACATCTGATGTGCAAGCGTAGTATACCAGTTTATCTACATTGTATTTACTGGTGAAGCCCGGTATCAGCTTATGTTTATGTTCATATAAACGTCGTTGCAGATTATTGGTAACTCCGGTATACATCACTTTGTTTGTTTTATTTACAAGAATATATACATAATACATATTTTCGTCCTATATATTGAGATTCCTCAAGGCATTGCCTTTCGGAATGACAAAGGGGGATGCGAGATTCCTCGCTGTCGCTCGGAATGACAAAAAGGGGGGGAGTGCACAGAATGACACCCGTTGGGTGGTTTTGTCCCGATGGGGGATTTGTTCCGGTGGGGGATTCGTCATTCTGAACAGAGTGTCACCGACACGAAGTGAAGAATCTCTTGCTTTCGGTTGAGTGTAGTCTATGGGGAGATTCCTCGCTGTCGCTCGGAATGACAGAGGGGGTACTACTGAGCCGGAACAATTTTTTTGTTTTCCACGGCGATTGCCCTGTCTGCCACATCAAAAGCGGCTTGTTTATGAGAAATAATAATGCAGGATTTGTTTTCCATATTCTTTAAATTGCGGAGAACTTTCGCCTCAGTCGCTTCGTCCAGCGCAGAGGTACACTCGTCCAGCAAAAAGAGGGGAGCATCCAAATAAACGGCTCTGGCAATGGCAAGCCGCTGAACCTGACCCTCGGACAAGCCGAGTCCTTTTTCGCCCAACACGGTATCAAAGCCGTCGGGCAGGGTTTCTATAAAGTCGTAAATTTCTGCCACCTTGGCAGACCGGATGATTTTTTCGTCATTGACTTCCCGATAGAATGCAATATTTTTCCGGATTGTGCCGGAAAGAATCATATTCCCCTGGGGAACATAAGCAACCTCACCATTTAAAGAGATTGTGCCTTCGGCGGGCTTCAAAATGCCCATAATCAGCTTAAGCAGTGTGGATTTTCCAATGCCGGATATCCCGGAGATTGCAATAAATTCACCGGGTTGCATAGAGAAGTCGGCACAATCAAAAATCTGCTCGTCTCCATAAGAGAAGCTCATATTTTTGACCTGCACCAGAGGTGCTTGTTCTGAAAACAATGCCGTTCTGTCATCCTGCGGCAACAGCTCCAACTCCTGCAGACGTTCTGCCGAGGCGAGGGTGGAAAAATACTGCGGAATCACTGCAGACAGGTCTTTGAAAGGAGTCTGCACCTGACTCAGAAGCTGTAAAATCGCCATCAGTGTACCAAAGGTCATCAACCCCAGCGACAGCTTCCACGCGCAATAGCTTAAGGCGATGTAATAGCTGGCAGTAAGCGCCAGATAGAACAATATATTCATCAGAATACTGATATGATTTCTTTTTAAAGTAAATTTGAAGTGGAACAGCTGAAATTCCCGTGCATGCTCCACTGCGGCAGCTTCGTTCCGATATGCTTTAATGACCAGCAAATTCTGGAGAATTTCCTGCATAAAGGATTTGGTTTTGCCGTCTGTTTCCATACATTTTTTGTGTAATTTTTTCATTTTGGAGGAATAAAGCCTTGCGCTGATTAAAATAAAGGGAGACAGCACAAGACATGCCAGTGCAAACCATTTGTCCAACCGAAACAGCTCGAAAAAGCTCAACACAATGCGGAAAATCAGGGATACCAGATTGGGAATCAGAAGCATTACACCCGAAACGATAACCCCAACATCCGAATGAATGCGGTTAATCAGCTCCCCGGAGTGAATTTTGCTGATTTCCTGCCAGTCTCGCCCCAGACAGATGCCAAACACATGCTCTTTCAGCTCGATTGCATATTTTCCGCTGATGCGGGCGTTAGACAAGGAATAGACAATCTGGCTGCCCAGAAGCAATACCAGCATGGTTGCCAGACGGATAATCTGCCCAATCAGGCTGCCTGCTTTTGCGCCGGAGGCAATATCCAGCACCTCTTTGGACACAATGGCAAAGCGCACACCGAAATATGCCATAACCACCCCTAACAGGGTGAGAAATGCCAGTTTCCAGTACATTTTTGAACCGGTGCGCTGCAGTAACCATTTAATCTGACTCTGATTTTTCATTGATTTGTTCTCCAAAGATTTTACGATATTTTCGCAAACGGAAATTCACAATTTTCCACCGGTAGGGCATCAAAAGATGCCAGATTCTCACATAGAGCCAATATTTCAGCCCTTTGGGCTTACAAGCTCTGCCCCATCTGGTAAACTCGGTGACGACACCCAAAATCTGCTCCCGTCTGACGGGAGGCTCGGTTTTCAGCTCGTTGTCGCCGGCGATGAGATAAGTGCCGTCTTTTTGAATCCGCAAAACACGATGGAGAATGTATCTGCCATCCTGACGGCGGTGGAAAGTGATATCATATTTTTTTATCTTATCTGCAGGGGACAGCACAACTGTATCCCGCCGGGAATGAAACAGGGGATACATACTGTTGCCGGTGACGGTGATTTTCACGCTGTTTCCACGGGAAAGCGTTTCTTCCACCAGTGCCCCCATCAGCTCTACATCGGCAATTTTTCTTTGGTGTTCCATAAAAATTACTGCTCCAGAAGATTGTTATCGGAAAGAATTTTTATAAATGCTTCAATATCCCGCTTTGCAGTGGATTCGTCAATGTCGTACTCACGAACCATATCGGCACAAAGCTCCTCTACGGTGGTATGATTCATCAGACGTTCCCACAAAAAAGCGCCGGTTTCGTTTACGGTAATCATTGCGGTGAAATCAATCTGCCCAACGGGAATTACGATGTAACTGCCTGCTACTTCCTTGAGCATAAAGCCTTCTTTTAATTTCATAGTAAATTCCTCTTTTCTTACCCGAACAAACGGGAAAATAACCGCTTAGGCGCCATTTTGTGATAGCTGCCCGAATATTTCTCCACATAGTGGTCGTCTAACAAAAGATGCCCGTTGACATTGATGTAATGTGCAAACTCGCCCGAAATCTTCTTGGTGAGAATGCGATAGCCCTCCTCCAGCCTGGAGGGACGGCTCGCCAGATTATGCACGTCTGACCCCATAAACTGAATGAGATTCTGACGTATCATTTTCAGGGCTACCTGCTTGTAGCCGCGTTCCAAAAGGGAATCGGCATTGATTTGGAAATATACATCCATATTGGAAAGCTTTTCGATTTTTTTGCGGTCTACATTACCGTAGCGCTCAATATGGGCGATAACGGGAATCAGGTTGGTTTGCGCCATCAATGCATAAAGCGAATCAAACATCCAGTCGTTCCACGCAGTGTAAGGCATTTCCACTAAAATGTAACGGGTTCCCTCAATGGCAAGCTTTTCAATGCCCTCTACTTCAGACAAATCGCAGGACAAAAAAACTTCTGCACCCATACGGATTTCGGGAATTTGGATGCCCTGATTCTTAGCTGCTTCTTTGATTTCTGCCACACGACGGGCACGCCGATCCAAAAAACGGTCAATAGAGGTACGCTCATAATCCTTAAAATGGGGGGTTACAATTACAGTTTCCACATTCTGACGGTATTCCTCCTCCAAAATCCGGAGTGCGGTTTCCAGATGCTCAGGACCGTCATCCATGTGATGCAAAATATGAGAATGCACATCTACATACTTCAGCACAGTGTCACCAGCTTTCTTTCTCAATCATAAAAGGGGGTGGCGCGGGGTTATTTCTTTTTCTTGACTTCCATTTTCTGCCCGTCGGCAGTGTTGGATTTTTCACGGATTTTTTTCAGAAGCTCTGCTTTTTCCGTGCTGCGGTCAGACTTTTTCTGCTCGCCGTACTGGTAAGAGCTGCCTCTGCCGTAATACTGCTTCTTATAATAGTTATATCTGCCGTGACCTCCGTGGTAACGGTAGTATGAATTGCCTTCCTCATAGGCATCGTTCAGAACAAAGCCGAGAACCTTTGCACCGGAAAAATTCAGCTTGTCCAACGCTTCCTGGAGAGATTTATGGTCGGTTACTCCCTGACGGGCAACCATAATGGTACCGGAGGCATGGCTTGCCAGAAGCAGTGCGTCTGCCAACAGATTTACCGGCGGTGTATCAATCAAAATATAGCGATATTCTTTTTTCAGCTCATTGAGCATTTCTTCCATTTCCTTGGAGGACATCAATTCTGCCGGGTTGGGCGGAATGTGCCCGGAGGGCATAACAAATAAATTATCATACTGTGTGGAATGAATCGCCTCATCTACGGTACAGAAGTTACGCAGTGCATTGGACAGCCCCATTTTGGAGGTAATGCCAAAAATTTTTCCGATACGGGGTTTTCTCAAGTCACAGTCAATGAGCAAGGTTTTTGCCCCGGTCTGAGAAAAGGTGATTGCCAGGTTCACACAGTTGGTGGTTTTCCCCTCCATAGGCCAGGAGCTGGTAACAATAATAAGACTGCTTTGTTCATCGGGCAGAGCAAAACGGATATTGGTTCTGCCGATTTTATATGCTTCACGGATACTGAAATTGGATTTATCGTCAATCAGATGGGTGGAACGGGTGGGACGCTGTTCATTGGCTTTTTTGCGGGAACGAAACAGGGTTCCGATGGTTGCATTATTTAACTTTTTCATACTCTGTTTCCTCCTTACTGTTCTTCCGGCTGAGACTCATAGCCATAGCCATAGCCGTAACCATAACCGTAGCCGTAATCGTAACTGTAGTTCTTACGTCCGTAATAATAGGACCTTCCGCTTCCGTGATGTTCTCCATACAAGTTGGGAATGACGGTGAGAACAGGGAGCTTGTACTGCTCGGTCAGCTCTTCTTTACTCTTTACGGAGGTGTTCATCAGCTCGAACACAAACGCCATGGCACACGCCAGCACAATGCCGATTACAATCCCGATAATGGTATTCTGCGGAATATTGGGGGAGCTGTGCTTGGTGGGGAGGGTTGCCTTGTCAACCGTTTCTACCGCACCGGCACGAACCACACGGATAATTTCCGCAGGTGCTACCTGCTCGATAGCATCCGCAATAATTTTAGCATCCTCGGGGTTGCCGGCAGAAATTTTTACTTCAAATACCTCGGTATCGTCCACAACCTCTGCGCTGATCATGGAACGGATTTCGGTTACGGTATAATTCAACCCCAGCTTGCTGATTTTGGAGGACACGGTTTCCAGCACAGTGTCACTCTTCAAAATAACCATATAGGTATCCACCAGCTTGGCAGACAACGCAAAGTCACTGGTGTTCATCGCCTGGTTAATCTGCCCTGCCTTGTCGTTATACACATACAAGGTAATTTTGGAGGTGTATTTTTTGGGAAGCACATACTGAGAGTAAGTAAATGCAATAATTCCTCCCACAAGCGCCATCACAACAATCAGCCAGAGCCGCTTTAAAATAATTGTGATAATATCGTTAATTGTAAAATTCCGTTCCATATATCCGTTCCTTTCTCATATTGGATGATTTTCGTCTTAAGCAGACATTCTCTTCATCATTTTATCACGATTTTTTGTCAATGTCAACCGATTTGCGGATTTTTCGGGAAGAATTCCTCTTTTTTTCCACAGGAGAAGCATTTTTTTCCAGATTCCCGTAAGAAACGCCGAAATTATTGCCAACTGTCACTTTTATCTTGACTTTTTTTCTATTTTATAGTATGATATTTGGGTAAGATTATGAACGCTTGCAATTTGTCTCGGCATAAATAAGACTTCAGAATGATTACCTTTTAAATCTGAGGAGGAACAATCCCAATGGGCTTCTTGAAACGTTACAAAAAATATGCGTTTATTCCTGTAGATATTCTCTGCGTTCTGCTGGCATATCTGTTTACGCTGCTGCTTCGCTGCGATAACGGTATCCCCAGAGAATTTATGATGGAGGCACAGAACACTGTTATCGTCGGCAGTATTCTGACTGTGATTTGCCTGCTTCTGGCAAGAGGCTATGAAAACCTCTGGAAATACAGCAGCATCAGAGATTACTCTAAAACCGTTATTCTGTGCGGTATTGCAGTTTGTATTCTGCTCCTGATTAAGCTGATTTTTCCGGATCCTTTTCTGACCGAAAAGCTGATTCTGTTTTCCGGTGCAGTGAGTGCCGTGCTGATTGTGGGTACGAGAATTGTTGCCCGGGTGGTGCTTTCGGTTACCGACCTCCCCTATAAAATGAACACCGGAGAAAATACCCTCATTATCGGCGGCGGCAGTGCTGCCAAGCTTTTAATAGACGATATGCAAAGAGGTAACACACAGCCCTATCATATTGTGGGAATTATTGACGATAATCCGGAAAAAAAGGGTCGCTATATCGGCAACTATAAGGTTCTGGGAAACCGAAAAGAGATTCTGGGTGTCTGCGAGAAATACCGCGTAGAGGTTATCATTATTGCCATTCCCTCTGCTGATTCCAAGGAATTGCAGAAAATTCTTACCATTTGCTCAGAAACCGGCTGTAAAATCAAGCTGATGCCCGGCATTGAGCAGGCGATTCAGGAAAACGGAAAGCTTTCCTCCAAATCTATCCGTGATGTGGAAATTGAGGACCTTCTGGAACGTGACCCCATTCATTTGGACAACCACAGTCTAAAGAAGCAGATTTCGGACAAAACCGTTTTAGTAACAGGAGGCGGCGGCTCCATTGGCTCTGAGCTGTGCCGTCAGATTGCGAAATACAATCCCAAAAAGCTGGTTGTGGTGGACTGCTACGAAAATAATGCATACGATTTGCAGCAGGAGCTTCGGTATCATTATCCCGAATTATCCTTAGACACCATCATCGCATCGGTAAGAGACGAAAAACGGCTGGACGAGCTGTTTGCCCATTACCGTCCCCAGCTGGTATTCCATGCAGCGGCACATAAACACGTTCCCCTGATGGAAACAAGCCCCCAGGAGGCAATCAAGAACAATGTATTTGGTACCTGGAATGTGGCACACGCGGCACACAAGTATCAAGTAGAAAAATTCGTACTCATTTCCACCGACAAGGCGGTGAATCCCACAAACATTATGGGAGCAACCAAGCGAATCTGCGAAATGATTACCCAGGCAATTCAGTCAATTTCGGAAACTGATTTTGTTGCGGTACGGTTCGGCAATGTGCTTGGCTCCAACGGGTCGGTTATCCCGCTTTTCAAGCGGCAAATCATCCACGGGGGGCCCGTCACGGTTACCCATAAGGATATCACCCGTTATTTTATGACCATCCCCGAGGCGGCACAGCTGGTGCTGCAGGCAGCATCCTTTGCAACCGGCGGCGAAATTTTTGTGCTGGATATGGGAAAACCGGTGAAAATTTATGATTTGGCAGAAAAGCTGATTCGTCTCTCCGGCTATATCCCCGATAAGGATATCCACATTAAGGTAACCGGACTTCGTCCCGGTGAAAAGCTGTATGAGGAGCTTCTGATGGCTGAAGAAGGGCTTACCAACACCTCCCACAATAAAATTTTTATCGGGCAGCCTCTGGGTTGCCGCTATGAAACTCTGAAAGAGCAGCTGGAGCATCTGAAAACCGTGTTATGGGACACGGAGCCGGATGCCGTAAAACAGGCAGTTTCCGATATGGTGGATACCTATTCCCCCGATCTGGATTGCAATAAAGTAAGAAGTTAAACCACCAAGCAAAAAACGGAGAAAAAATTATGGTAAAACACATTGTATTCTGGAACATTAAAGACGAAGTAAACGGAGAAACCAAAGAACAGATTATGCTGCGGATGAAAGAAATGCTGGAAGCATTAAACGGAGAAATTCCGGGTCTTTTGTTTGCAGAGGTAGGGATAGACCAAAATAAAACCGACGCCTCGCACGATGTCTGCTTATATTCCGAATTTCCCGACTGGGAAAGCCTGGCATTTTATCAGGACCATCCCAAGCATGTAGCTTGCAAGGGATATATCCGCTCTGTAGCAGAAAGCCGCACCCTTTGCGACTACGAGGTGTAACACAGCCGCCGAATTGATTGGATGGAACAAAATTCCATAGAAAGCAGTCAAACAACCGATGGCTGTGCTTCCCGATGGCAAACACCCGAAATAAAACAGCCGAAATAGAACAGCCGAAATAGAACAGCCAATGGCTGACACCCGAAATAGAGCACCCGAAGGGTGTGTCACAGAAAAAACACAAAGAGGGTGTATACTGATATCAGAAAGCCCACCCATCAGGGTGGAATACCGAAAGGAACAGCCATTCGCTGAGAAAGAGAGTCGTTTATGTATCCCAGAACCTTAGCCATAGATTACGGTGACAGAAGAATCGGTCTTGCCGTATCGGATTTACTGGGCATCACCGCTCAGCCCGTTGGCTACCTCACCGTAAACGGTGACCGTGATGCCATCCGTCAGATTGGAGCATATCTCACACAATATGAGGTGAAGCGGATTGTTCTGGGGCTTCCCAGAAATATGAATGGCTCAGAGGGAGAACGAGTGGAAAAAACCAAAGCCTTTCAAAAAAAACTGGAGGAGGAATTTCCTCATTTAAGCTTTGATTTTTTTGATGAACGGCTGACCACCGTAGTGGCACAACGGGCACTGATAGATATGAATGTGCGGAAAAAAGAGGGCAAAAAGGATATGCTCTCCGCCGCAATTATTCTGCAGGGGTATATGGACACCCACCCATAATGTTTTTTGAGAAAAGTGCATACAATAATTCAAGTATTTATAAAAAGGAGAATGAGGAAAATGGCAGAAAATAAAACCCCAAAAGCACCCGAAGAAAGAGAAGATATTATTTTAGCACCCGAAGAAGCGGCAGAAGAAGCAATCGAACAGATTGTAACACTATATGATGAAAACGGCAACCCCGAAGATTACGAGCTGATTGACCTGTTTGAATATCGGGAAGGAGTTTACGGCGCGTTTACCCCTGTTTTAACCGGAGAAGAACCCAACGAAATTGATGTGGTAATGCTGAAGGTTACAGAGGACGGTAACGCCTTCATTGAAATTGAAGATGCAACCGAAGAGGAAGCAGCCTTCAGAGAACTTCTGCGCAGAGAAGAAGAACTGGTAGACTAATCTAAAAATAGCAAACTAAAAGAGGCTTTATACAAATGGTATTATGTTCAAAATGTAAAAAAAATATGGCAGTGGTTTTCGTGACCAAAATGGAACACGGGAAAGAAACCTCTGAGGGCTTGTGCTTTCAGTGTGCCAAAGAAATGGGAATCAAACCCTTTGACCAGCTGCTCAACCAGTTTGGTATTTCGGAAGAGGATTTTTCCAATATGAACGAGCAGTTCTCCGAAATGATGGGAGACGGCATGATGTTCGGCGACAATATGATGATGTTCCCAGGAGACAATCCCGAGGATATGGGCTTAACCCCCGTAGACGGTGTGGAGGAAATCCGCCCCGAGGATATCGGTGACATCGGCGTTAAGGATAAAAAGAAAAAACCCAAAAAGAAAACTCCTCTGGAGTCTTACGGCACAAATCTAAACGATAAGGCACGCTTAGGCGAAATTGATGCCGTCATCGGCAGAGAAACCGAAATTAACCGTGTAATTCACATTTTAAACCGCCGCGCCAAAAACAATCCGGTGCTTCTGGGCGAGCCGGGCGTTGGGAAAACTGCAATTGCAGAGGGTCTGGCTTTGAAAATCGTAAACAAAGAAGTGCCTCACAAGCTGCAAAATGCCCAGATTTTCTTAGTGGATTTTGCCGGAATGATTGCAGGCACGCAGTTCCGCGGTCAGTTTGAGCAGCGCTTAAAAGCTGTTATCAACGACGCCATCGAGCGGAAAAACGTAATTTTGGTAATTGACGAAATTCATAATATTGTCGCAGCAGGAGACGCCAACGGCGCAATGAATGCGGCAAACATCTTAAAACCCTATCTTGCAAAAGGCTCTCTCCGTATGATTGGAGCAACCACCCCGGAAGAGTACCGCAAGCATATTGAAAAGGATTCTGCACTGGAACGCCGTTTTGCAACGGTGATGGTGGAAGAACCCGATATTTACGAAACCATCGAGATTTTAAAGGGTATCAAAGGCTACTATGAGGATTATCATAAGGTAACCTATTCCGATGAAGCAATCGAAACTGCCGCTGTGATGGCAGACCGTTATATTTTTGACCGAAAGCTCCCCGACAAGGCAATTGACCTGCTGGACGAAAGCGGTGCGGTGAAAAATGTGGCAAACGATACCTTAATCCGGCTGGACGAATTAAACAAAGAGCTGGAAAATATTGTGTCCTTAAAAGAAGCATCGGTGGAAAGCGATTCCATTGACGATTATCAGAAAGCGGCAGACTATAAAATTCAGGAATGTCAGCTGAGAGAACAAATTGCCGCACTCCAGAAGTCTGCTTACCGTGCAGTGTCCACCGAGGATATTGCCACTGTAATTGAAAATATCACCCGGATTCCCGTTCGGAATATTACCGGTATCGAAGCAAAAAATCTCATTCACTTAGAAGAAAAAATTGCAAAACGAATTGCCGGTCAGGAGGATGGTGTGAAAGCCGTTGCCGCCGCAGTGAGACGGGGCAGAGCAGGGCTTTCCTCCAAACGTAAACCCACCTCCTTTATTTTCGCAGGGCCTACCGGGGTAGGGAAAACCGAACTGGTAAAAACATTGGCGTATGAGCTGTTTGGCAGTGAAGAAAGCATTATCCGCTTTGATATGAGTGAATATATGGAAAAGCACACCGCCTCCAAGCTTATCGGTTCGCCTCCGGGCTATGTTGGCTATGATGATGCCGGTCTTTTAACCGAAAAAATCAGAAAGAAGCCCTACTCCATTATTTTATTTGACGAAATCGAAAAAGCACATCCCGATGTGTTCAATCTGCTTTTGCAGATTTTA
This sequence comes from Clostridia bacterium, assembly GCA_017936745.1. Classification (GTDB taxonomy): domain Bacteria; phylum Bacillota; class Clostridia; order UMGS1840; family UMGS1840; genus SIG452. Next base: position 113,518 of record JAGBEY010000014.1, on the reverse strand, counting down.
GATGATGGTATTTTAACTGACAGCCACGGAAAAACCGTGCGGTTTTACAATTCCATTATTGTAATGACCACCAATGCAGGAAGTGACTACAAGGCTGCATCCTTGGGCTTCTCTCAGGGAGAAAGCGGCAAAGCAAAGGATAAGGTCAATAAGGCACTCCGTGAGTTTTTCCGTCCCGAATTTTTAAACCGTGTGGACAGAATTGTAGTGTTTGACCCCTTAGGCAAAGAGGAGCTTAAGAAAATCACCTCCATTATGCTGTCTGACATCAAGAAAAACTTAGAAGGAAAGAAGCTCTATGTTTCTTTCACCGATTCTTTGGTGGAATACCTCATTGAAAACGGCTTTGACGAAAAGTTCGGTGCCCGTCCCTTACGCCGCCTGATTGAACGGGAGGTAGAGGACAAAATTGCAGATTTGTATATTGCGGGAGACTTGCTCCCCGGCACCACCTTTACCGCCGATTATAACGGTAATGAAATTGTCATAGTAAAATAACAGGAAATAAAAAATGCCGTAGCAAATGCTACGGCATTTTTCTTTTGTATTAGAAAGAAATCGGTTTATCGGTAAATTCAAGTACAATTTCAGTGGTAATGGATTCACCGGGTTCTAAGAATTTCAGTTCGCCCCGTTCCCGCATTTTATCTCTGCCGCAAGGCCAAGCATTGCCGGGTTCTAAGCCTAAAACGTATTCATATTCACCCATCATTTTCCATTCGGTTAAGAAAGGAAGCGAGTCTTTGGAAAAGCTCATGGTAAAGCCGACGGAGCTATCAGGATTGTAGATACCGATTTTTGCTTTCCCATTTTCTTCTTTGACATCATATACATAACATTCTTCAGAAAAGCCTGCCTGGGGTTTTTCCATCACTTTTCTATTGGGATACATTGCATTAAACGCGTCTGCAGTGGGGAAGCTGGAATGCTCGGGAATGGACAGCTGTGCCGTTTCCGAAAGCAGAGGATACCCTAAATTGAAGTGATAAAGCACCATGCTGGGAGCAGTTTTGTTGCCAATATTGGTAATCACATCGGAAAGAGTGATTTTATCTTCGGTTTTTGAAATTTTATAGGTACGCTTCATTTCGGTGTGACAAGCAAACAAAGATGCTTCTCTTACAGTTGCTTCCACAATGATTTCGTCCTCGGTTTCGTAGTAATGATAATGCTCACAGGGAGTATTGCTGATCAGCCCGTGCATGGGAGTGCTTTCCCCGTCGTCCATACAGGAACCGCCCACTGCAGTGAGACCGCAGGTGGTTAAAAAACCTGCTGTAAAGTTCTGCAAGAATCCTCTGCCTTTTGCATCGTCATAAAGACCCGGTGCAACATATCCTGCGGGAGCAAACCAGCCTAAATTAACACCTTTGTAAGAAAGGCGGGACATATCCATACATCTGTCGCATACCAGAGTCAAATCAATGGCTTTGGTATTTTTTATCTGCAGAAGATTCATACCCTTTCCTTTGCCCTGGGCTAAAATTACTTCTTCTATACCGCCAAGCTGAGACGGATGACCAAGATACTTGTTCATAGTAAATTCTCCTTTTTTATTTTATTGAAAAGGCATCCCCTTTTCGGGAGCTATTTTTCGATAAAGCCAACTTTTTTATATACTTTTCTTAAAATTTTACGGGAAGCAAGCTGTGCTTTTTCGGCACCTGCCTTGTATACCTGCTCTAAATATGCTTTGTCGCTTTGGAGCTGTAAATACCGTTCTCTCACGGGCCGCAGCTCTTCTACCACACATTCTGCCACATCGCTTTTGAATACCCCGTAGTTTTTACCCTGATATTCTTTTTCAATTTCCTCAAAGGTTTTGCCGGTAATTGCACCCATAATGCTCATCAGGTTTTCAATCCCCTCTTTGCCCTCGCCGCGGCAGATGCACATATCACTGTCAGTTACAGCGGATTTGATTTTTTTCACAATCAAATCCGGTTCATCGGTAATGGTGATGTATGCCTTGGGGTTTTCGTCCGATTTCGACATTTTTTTGGTAGGCTCCTGGAGACTCATAATTTTTGCACCGGTTTTAGAGAGGTAACCCTCGGGAACCGTAAAGGTTTCGCCATAATAATTATTAAAGCGAATGGCTAAGTCTCTTGCCAGCTCTAAATGCTGCATCTGGTCGATACCAACGGGAACAAGGTCTGTTCCGTAAAGCAGAATATCTGCTGCCATTAAAACGGGATAGGTGAAAAGACCAGCTCCGATGGACTCGTTCTGCTTGTTTTTGGTTTTGTCTTTAAACTGTGTCATACGGGAAAGCTCTCCCATATAGGAATTACACATTAAAATCCACGCCAATTCCGCGTGAGCGGGATTGTGAGACTGCATAAACATAATATTTTTTTGGGGGTCTAATCCGCAGGCGATATACTGGGTTAAAAAGTCTAAACACCGCTTTCTTAAATCTGCAGGAGTCTGACGGACAGTGATGGCGTGCATATCCACCACACAGTAGGCGCAATCATATTCATCCTGAAGCTTTACCCAGTTTTTCAATGCACCGATGTAATTGCCGATGGTGATATGTCCGGAGGGCTGAATGCCCGAAAAAATTCGTTTTTTTCTTTCAACGGTTTCCATAGTTTTTTCCTCTTATAAATTTTCTTTCAATACTTCTGCTAAAATGCCGATACCTTCCACAATTTTATCGTCTGTCATGGTGGAATAGTTCAGACGGAAGCAGTTACAGGGCTTGCCCATATCGGTCATAAAATTAGAGCCTGGCACAAAGGCAACATTTTTTTCCACGCCTTTTTTCACAATGCCTGCAGCATCCATTCCCTCAGGCAGCGTGCACCAGATGAAAAGTCCCCCCTCGGGACGGGTGTAGGTAACCGCTTTGGGGAAGTGCTGATCCATTTCGGAAAGCATCAGCTCACACTGATGTCCATACAGCTCTCTTGCCTTGCCGATGTGAGCATCAATATCACAGGTTTTCAGCCATTCGGAGGCAATTACCTGAGTCAAAAGGTTGGTATGCACATCATTTACCTGCTTTGCTACCACCATTTTTTCCATAATTTCGGGAATGCCGTGAGTAAAGCCCAGACGAAGTCCCGGTGCTAAAATTTTGGAGAAAGAACCAAAATACATCACCGCATTTTCTTCATCCATAGATTTTAAGGTGGGTACATTTTCCCCTTTGAACCGAAGCTCACCGTAAGGGTTATCCTCAAAAATAACCACATTGTACTTGTATGCTAAAGAAAGAAGCTTCTTTCTTTTTTCCAAAGACATGGTAATCCCGGTGGGATTCTGGAAGGTGGGAATCACATAAATAATCCGCACTCTGTCATCGGATTTTAAGATTTCCTCCAGCTTTTCCATATTCATACCGTCTGCTTCCACGGGAACACCCTTTAATACAGCACCGTAGGTGCGGAAAGAGTTCAGCGCACCGATAAAGCTGGGTTCTTCCACAATTACAGTATCTCCCTGATTTAAAATGCTTTTTACCGCTAAATCAAGACCCTGCTGACCGCCGGTGGTGATGATGGTGTTGTTGCCCTCCCGGTAGATGCCCTGCTTTTTCAATCGTGCTTCCACCTGCTCAATTAAGGGAGTATACCCCTCGGTGATGCCGTATTGCAAGCATAAAGACGGCATTTCGGTTAACACCTTTTGGGCGATTTCCTTAATTTCCTCCACGGGGAAGGTAAGAGGAGAGGGATTTCCGCCGGCAAAGGAGATAATCCCCGGCTTTGCCATGGTTTTAAACATTTCACGAATGGCAGAGCCTTTCATGGTTTTTATATTATCGGAAATATGATATTGCATTTTTAAAACTTCCTTTCTTATACTTCGTTTGGATAATAGGTCTCGATTGCCCGGAGAGCTGCCTGCTTTTCCGCTTCCTTTTTGGTTTTGCCCTCACCCTGACCCAGAACCTTTCCCATATGGGACACCTGGGACACAAAATGCTTATCATGGTCGGGACCCTCAGATTTAATCAGTTCATAAACCAAATCTATTTTGGATTCTTTCTGCACCAGCTCCTGAAGCTTGGATTTGGAATCCAGAACATTCCGGTTTTTCACCGTTTCTGCTACGGTATCTTTCATTAAACGAAGAACCACCTCTTTTGCAGTGGGAAAATCGCTGTCTAAAAAAACTGCACCGAAAATGGCTTCCAACGTGTCGGAGGTGGTGGAATCCAGTTTTTCAATTCCTAAGAGTCTCTCTCCGTTTCCAATCATGAGATATTTTGGGATTTCCAGCGCATTTGCCACAACAGCCAAGGATTTTTCACAAACCACAGATGCCTTTAATTTGGTCAGCTCCCCCTCTTTTACATCGGGAAGCAGTTTGTAAAGCTCCTCGGCAATTGTTAAGCCAAGAACCGAATCTCCCAAAAACTCCAGCCGTTGATTATAGTCTTTCATATTATGCTCCACTGCATAGGAACGCCTTGTCAGTGCTATTTGCAACAGCTTTTTGTTCTGAAATGTGTAGCCGATTTTTTTCTCCATCCTGTTTCAAACCCTCCTTTCTGTAAGTAGTGGTTTAAAAGGCTTCCCCCTTTTTTTGGGGAAGTCTATTTTACTTTTAAAAAGTTTTCCAACAGCTTAAGGCCTGTTTTTCCGCTTTTTTCCGGGTGAAACTGAGTTAAGAACACATTTTCTTTCTGATAGGCACAGTCAAAGGGAATGCCATATTCCGCCGTGGCAATTACCTCGTCACGGTTCACGGCATCTAAGTAGTAGCTATGCACAAAATAAAAATAGTTATCCGGTAAATCCAAAAACAAAAGGCTTTCTTTCATTGTTACCTGATTCCAGCCGATTTGAGGCACTTTTTTACAGATATCCACGGGAAATTTTTTAATCTTTCCGGGGAAAATCCCCAGTCCCGCAACATCTCCCTCCTCGGAATGCTCAAAACACATCTGTAAGCCCACACAAATGCCTAAAAAGGGAGTTTTCTTCTCAATCACTTCATACACTGTTTCAATCAGACCCGATTTTTTGATGCTTCCCATTGCATCGCCAAAGCTTCCTACTCCGGGCAAAATTACATGGTCGGCATTTCGGATAAGGTCTTTGTCACAAGTGATAAACACATCCTCGCTGAACTGTTTTAAGGCGTTGGAAACCCCAAACAGATTCCCGGCACCATAGTCTATAATTGCAATCATACTATCCTCTTATTCAATCACTGCCTTTAATGTTTCAATCATAGGCAAAATCTGACGTTTCATTTTCATACTGACTTTATTTACAATGAGTCTGGCAGACAGCTGACATACCTCCTCCAGCACACCAAGCCCGTTTTCCTCCAGAGTTTTTCCCGATTCCACAATATCCACAATCACATCGGAAAGCCCCACAATGGGAGCTAATTCAATGGACCCGTTTAACTTGATAATGTCGGGAGACTGCTTTTTCACATCTTTAAAATACTTTCTGGCAATGTTGGGATATTTGGTGGCAACCTTTAGAGAGGACACCCGGCTTTGAAGCTTTTCTCTGGCACTTTCCGGCCCGCACACACACATTCTGCATTTGCCGAAATTTAAGTTCAGCACCTCATAGAGACTTCTGCCCTCTTCTAAAATGGTATCTTTCCCTACAATGCCGATATCGGCAGCACCGTATTCCACATAGCAGGGAACATCGGATGCTTTTACCAAAATATATTTGATTTTCCCGATTTCATCCGTAAAAATCAGTTTTCTTCCTTTATCCTCCAGGCAGGAAATATCGTAGCCGGCTTTCCCGAAAATGCCTGCGGCATAATCTCCCAGCCGTCCTTTTGCCAGTGCAACTGTAATATATTCCATCTTGTTTCCCCCTTACCCGTTTACAATCACGGATTTTCCCGCTTTCCGAAGCTCATTTGCTTTCTCAATCAAAGCCTTTTTGTCATCTCCCGAAAGAAGTTCGTCTGCTTTGGGAGCAGCATGAGAAATCACATGGCTCATTCCGTCGGTCAGACGGTTGATGTAAATAGCAGAACCGGTTGCGGGAATTTCTTTTCCGAATCGGGAAATCAGCTTATCATACCGACCGCCGCCGGCAACAGGAAAGCCTACTCCCTGATGGAAAATTTTAAAAATCATACCGGTATAATAATCCATATTTTTATTCATACCCAAATCAAAGGTGATATAGTTTTCATAGCCGTAGTAAGAAAGATAGGTATAAATTTCATATAACTCATTTAAAGCCTGCTTAGACTGCTCCGGCAGAACGGACTGCATCATAGCTTCCAACACTTCTTTTCCGCCAAATAAAGTGGGCAGCTTTAAAATAATATCTTTAATTTCTTTTTCCAAAGTAACAGTTTCCAGCACTTCTTCCATAGAAAGAATATCTTTTTTCACCATCAGGTCGTTGATTTCTTCCTGCATTTCCTCCGACAGATGGCTTTCGGATAATAAGCCTCTTACAAAGTTGACGTTTCCCAATTCCACCATAAAATCGGTAGCACCGGCATCCAGCAATGCATTCACAGTCAGGGCAATGACCTCTGCATCATAAAAGGTGCCCGTTTCTCCTAAAAGCTCAATGCCTGCCTGGGTAAATTCGTTTTGTCTGCCCCCTTTGGTGGGGTCGGAAAAACGGTATACATTCCCCAAATAAGATGCTCTTACGGGAAGCTCATCATAGAGCTTAGTTGCCGCAACCCGGGCAATGGGCATCGTCATATCAGGACGCAAGGACACAACGGCACCGTTTCTGTCTACCAGACGGTACAAGCCCTCCGCTTCACAAAACACACTGTCATGCTCCATTAAGGGAGTTTCCAGCTGAAAATAGCCGTAGCTCTGAAAACATTTCATAATATTTTCTTCCACACGGTGCTTAAACTGACATTCCGCAAATAAAATATCGTTTGTTCCCTCAATGGTTAAAGCTGTTTTTTTCATAATGGTATGCTTACTCCTTTGTTATCTGCTCAAATAATCCCCAAAAATCAGGGAATGAAATATTCACACATTCTTTGTCTTTAATCTGAAATTCTTCTTCCGATAACAGAGAAAGAATCTGCTCACTCATTGCCATACGGTGGTCACCGTATGACTCATAAATACCGCCTTTTACTGTTTCTGCCCCCGTTACCGAAAAGCCATCCTCAAATTCTTCAAATGTTACACCGGCAACCGTTAGCATATCGCAAACGGCACGGATTCTGTCTGTTTCCTTAACCCGAAGCTCACGGGCATCTTTTACAACGGTAGTTCCCGTTGCCGCTGCTGCCGCAACTGCTAAAATGGGAATTTCATCAATTAAGGCAGGAATGATTTCTCCCTCTATCGTAATGCCGTGAAGCTCTGAAGAAGTAACATACAAATCACAAACCTCTTCTCCGCAGACAATCCGTTTGTTTTCTTCCTTGATATTGCCGCCCATTTTACGTAAAGCGGTAACAATTCCTGTTCTGGTGGGGTTTACTCCCACATTTTTTATAACAAGCTCACTGCCTTTGGTGATGAGTGCTGCCACAATAAAAAATGCAGCAGAAGAAATATCTCCGGGAACACTTAGTTCCAATGGCGACAGAGTCTCTATAGGATTCACTCTGATTTCTTTTCCTATGGATTGAATATCCGCTCCCATAGACCGAAGCATCACCTCAGTATGATTGCGGGATAATTCAGGCTCTCTTAAAACAGTAGCTCCGTCAGCATGAAGTCCGGCTAAAATGAGAGCCGATTTTAACTGTGCCGATGCCACGGGCAATGTATAAGAAACCGCTTTCAGCCGGTTTTTCCCTTGAATGGTAAGCGGGCAGAAATTGCCATCCTTAGCAGAAATTTCTGCACCCATTAAGCTTAACGGCTCTATCACACGCTTCATCGGGCGTTTATTCAGAGAGTCATCCCCGGACAAAGTGGTTTGAATCGGATATCCGGACAACAGCCCGCATAAAAGACGGGTGGTTGTGCCAGAATTGCCCGTATTTAACACAGTTTCCGGCTGTTTTAGAATGCCCTTTCCGTAAACGGTGACCGTATTTCCCTTTTGTTCAATGTTAACGCCCAGAGAGCGAAAACAATTGATTGTGGAAATACAATCCTCTCCGGTTAAAAAATTTTCAATTCTGGTAATTCCCTTTGCAATGCTTCCAAAAAAAACACCGCGATGAGAAATGGATTTATCGGGAGCAACCGTGATTTCTCCCAAAATTCTTTTTTTCATATTTTCTTCCCTTACAAACGAACCGGCAGCACCATATAAATAAATTCATCGGTTTCGCCTCTCAAAATGCAGGGGCTTAAATGATTGCTGAAATCTAAGAAAATTTCATCGGTTTCCGATGCTTTCAATGCATCCAGCAAAAATTTATGGTTGAAGCCGATTTCCAAATCCTCCCCATCCTTCTGAATGAAAATGGTATCCTCTGCCTGACCGATTCTGGAAACGGTGTTCAACACCATTTTATCTCCCACCATATTGATGCGGATGGGAGCTTTATTGTCTGCAGTAATGAGAAGAGAAGCACGCTCCAGTGCATTGGTTAAATCACGGGTAACGGCTTTTACTTTAATTTCTGCATTTTTGGGAATAATCTGCTGATAGTTGAAAAATTCTCCGTCGATAAGTCTGGTATAGAATTTGTAATTGTCAATTTTTATCAGTGCTTTCTTTCCGCCGAATTCGATGGTGATATCACTATCGGAATCAGAAAGAATTTTCAAAAGCTCATTTAAGCTCTTTCCGGGAATAATAAAGGAGCGTTCTTCCTTTGTGGGATAAATTTCTTCTTTTCTTACTGCCATACGGTATCCGTCTAAGGTTACCACAGTCAATGTATCATTTTTTACTTCAAACAATGCACCGGTAAAGGTGATTTTTGTATCCTGCGTGCCGATAGAAAAGAGAGTTTTCTTAATCAGCTCTTTTAACTTCTGTTCGGGAAGCTTAATGGAAAAATCGCTGACCATATCCTCCACCAAAGGAAAAGCTTCCGGGTCCATTGCTACAATTTCATATTTCGCAGAGCCGGATGCAATCACAGTGGTATAATCCTCCTCTACCGAAATATCCACATATCCCTCCGGCATCAGACGAACCATATCAAACAGATTCTTTGCATTCAGTACGCAGTTGCCCTCCCGTTCAATATCTGCTTCAAACACAGACTGAATGGCAATTTCCGTATTATTCCCTATCATGGTAAGCATACCGTCTGTAGCCCGGATATAAACGCCTTCCAGCTGAGGAACAGTGGCTTTTTGAGAAACTGCTTTTAACACGGTGGAAAGATTTTCTAAAAGAATTTCCTTTAAACATTGAAATTTCATAACTGCGGTCCTTTCTTTCTGAATCAATCAAAAACAATTTTTAAATTTTATGATTGATATATAGTAAATATAATTAAGTAATATAATAATATTAATAGGCGTTGGGGAAATGTTGAAATGTGTCAAAAACCCTTGATTTCAAAGAAATTTTCCTGTGGATGAAGCTTGTGTAATTATTTGGAATAACTTTTGGGTTTTCCACATAGAATGTAGGGGGCTTTTTTTTACACACAAATTCCAAAGTGATTTTCTGTGGGATTGTGGAGAAAAATGAGGAATTAAATTTTTCTTATTTTTCAGAGTGTGTATAACGGACAAGTTATCCTCACGAATTTCGTCAAATTCCACGGGAAATTTACACAAAAGCTGTGGATAGAGTTTTTTCATGCTGATTGAATTTATGGGTAATGAATGAATATTTTTTTTATAAATATCAGTATGAAAATGGTTACCACAGTCAACCAATAAAAAATTCTTAAAATGAGGTTCAGATTTTCATACCAAAATTTTTTGATACGGTTTAATAATTTCATATTACATTATAATATAAAGAAATTATTCAGCGAGAACAGCCAACGGCTGTTAGTCCACCAAAAGGTCGGTAATTTCTTCAATAATGGTATCAATATAAGCGTCTGTTTTTCTGATTTCATTGATTTTTTCAATGGAATACATAACGGTGGAATGGTCTCTGCCTCCAAATTCCTCTCCGATTTTGGGTAAGCTCATTTCCAGCACTTCTCTTGCTAAAAACATTGCTACCTGACGGGCTTTCACAATCTCTTTCTTTTTGGAAGAAGATTTCAAAAGCTGAGGGTCAATGTTAAAGTAGCCTGCAGTTTCTACCATTACGGTTTCAATTCCCGGCTTCACCTTTTTGGAATCGGCAATAATTACCTTGATAACATCCTCTGCCAGCTCTTTGGTGATTTCTTTTTTGGATAATTTGGTCATTGCAACCAAACGGGTAAAAATTCCCTCCAGCTCTCTTACATTGGATTTAATTTTTGATGCAATAAACTGGATGATTTCATCTTCAATGGGGAAATTTTCTTCTTCTGTTTTTTTCTTTAAAATTGCAATTCTGGTTTCTAAATCCGGTGCATTGATGTCACACATCAATCCTGCTTCAAAACGGGTTCTCAGACGTTCCTCCAGGGTTCTGATATCCTTTGGAGGACGGTCGGAGGACAGAACAATCTGCTTATCATTATGATAAAGATGGTTAAAGGTATGGAAAAACTCCTCCTGAGTTCCTTCTTTACCGCCGATAAACTGAATATCATCCACCATCAAAACATCAATGTTACGGAGCTTTTCTCTGAATCCATTGTTTTTCCCTGCTTTAATGGAGTCGATAAATTCGTTGGTAAAGCTTTCAGAGGTTATGTATAACACTCGTTTTGAGGGGTCATTTTCTTTAATTCTGTTACCGATTGCGTGGAGCAGATGGGTTTTTCCCAAACCAACACCCCCGTAAATAAATAACGGGTTATAATTTTCTGCCGGGCTTTCTGCAACGGCAATGGCTGCTGCGTGAGCAAAGCGGTTGGATTCTCCGATAACAAAATTCTGGAAGGTATATTTTTTATTCAAAGAGGAAGATTCTTCTTGAAAATCCGATTGAAACCGGTCTAACACGGAGGGAGCATTACTGCGGTCCTCCACTAAAAATTCATAATCGGAAATTTCTCCCTGAGATGCAGTTACCACTGCAGTTTTTAAAAGCTCTTTATATTTTTTTTGAATCATATCCCGGGTGTATGCAATGGGAACTCTTAAATAAAGGGTATCATTTTCTATCTTCTCCGGTACGACAGAAGAAAACCATGTGCTGAAAGCAACCGAAGAGATTTCATTTTTTATTATGTCTACCACTTGTTTGTAGAGATTTTCTGCAAAAAACAAGCTATTTCACCTCATATTTCATACTTTTCCACATTTTTTGTGGAATAATTTTTCATTTTGTGTGGAAAACCGAATTTGCGAAACTATCAGCTTTTCCACCTTTTTGGTTTACATAATAATTTAAAAAATATTTTTTAATTATTTTTGGTAAACCGGTTGACACAAAATTTTTAAGAAAAAGAATCTGAGAAAATTGTTTCGGAAAAACTGCTATAAAAACAGTTTTTCCGATGATAAAGTTGAACCGAATTACCTAACGGATGATATCAGTGCCCATATAAGGACGAAGCACTTCGGGAACGGTAACAGAACCATCCTCATTCTGATAGTTTTCCAAAATTGCAGCCACAGTTCTGCCTACAGCCAGACCGGAGCCGTTTAAGGTGTGCACAAACTGGGGCTTGGAGTTTAATTCTTCACGATATTTAATGTTGGCACGTCTTGCCTGATAGTCTACAAAGTTGGAGCAGGAAGAAATTTCTACATAACGGCCGTAGCTGGGGAGATATACTTCCAGGTCATATGTCATAGCAGAGGAGAAGCCTAAGTCTCCGGAGCAAAGGAGAACCACTCTGTAGGGTAAGCCTAACAGCTGTAACAAACGTTCTGCATCATTGGTTAAGGATTCCAATTCTTCAAAGGAATTTTCGGGATTGGAGAATTTCACCAATTCTACTTTATTAAACTGATGCTGACGGATTAAGCCTCTGGTATCTCTGCCGGCACTGCCTGCTTCTGCACGGAAGCAAGCGGAATATGCACAATATTTAATGGGCAGGTCTTCTTTGGAAAGAATCTCATCTCTGTGGAGATTGGTTACAGGAACTTCCGCAGTGGGAATCATAAAGTAGTCGCAGTTTTTTAAGGAAAAAGCGTCTTCTTCAAATTTGGGAAGCTGACCGGTACCTGTCATAGAAGCACGGTTTACCATATAGGGAGGCAGAATTTCAGTATAACCGTTCTGGGTATGGGTGTCTAAGAAAAAGCTGATAACTGCACGTTCCAGGCGAGCACCCAGGCCTCTGTAAACGGTGAAACGGGAGCCGGTAATTTTTGCACCCCGTTCAAAATCTAAAATTCCTAAATTTTCACCGATATCCCAATGAGGTTTAAATTCAAAGTCAAATGTTCTGGGAGTGCCCCATTTTCTGATTTCTTTATTATCTTCATCGGAATTTCCGTCAGGAACACAATCTGCCGGTGTGTTGGGGATTTTTAAAAGAGTCTGAGAAAGCTCCTCCTGAATGTCGGAAAGCTCCTTGTCCATTTCTTTAATCTGTTCGGAAAGCTCTTTCATTTCCTGGAAAATGGGGGTAACATCTTTTCCTTCTTTCTTCAGCTTGGGAATTTCTTTGGAAACGGTATTCTGCTTCATTTTTAAATTTTCTGCAGTATACGTCAGGCTTCTTCTTTTTTCATCCAGCTCGCTGACTCTTTCCAAAAGAGAGATATCTGCTTTTTTTATGGTTAACAGTCGTTTTACTTCTTCTTTTTCTTCCCGAATTCGTTTTAAGTCTAACATAATTTTCTCCTCACATTTCTTTCTTCGTTTGTGTCCTTTAAAGTATACTAAAAAGCTCCCTGTTCGTCAAGGCTTTTCGGGAGGCTTTTTTCGGTCTTGTTTTTTATACGCTTTTTGCCTCAAATTGTTTAAATTTCAACCCAATTTTGGATGATTGGGAGTTTTTTGTTTTGCACCTTGATAAGATTTCATATAAAATGTTAAGAAAGCTGGTCCACAATTCGCTTCAAATCTTCCTGCGAATAATATTCAATTTCAATTTTACTTTTGATTTTTCCGCTTTTAATCAGAACCTTTGTGCCGAACTTGGAGGTCAGCTGATGCTCCACCTCAATGAGATTGGGGTCTTTTTTCAGGTTTTTCCGAATCATTTGCGGCCGTTTTTTCTCCGAAAGCTTTTTGGCGTATTCCTCAGCTTCCCTCACCGAAATTTCATTTTTTACAATTTCATACAGAAGAAGCTTCTTCAATTCGTCCGATTCCAGCGATGTCAAGGCTTTTGCATGCCCCAGGGAAACCTTTCCGTTTTTGATTTCCTTTAATACAAAATCGGGCAAATTTAAAATTCTTAAAATATTTGCCACGGTGGAACGGCTTTTGGAAACCCGTTTTGCAATATCCTCCTGAGTGAGACCAAATTGTTCTTTTAACGTCTGGTAGCCCATTGCTTCTTCCAGAGGATTCAAATCCTCTCTCTGGAGATTTTCAATTAACGCAATTTCCATAACCTCTTTGGTTTCATAATCCTTAACAATGGCAGGGATTTTCTTCTTTCCTGCCAGCTTGGAAGCACGCCAGCGGCGTTCTCCTGCAATGATTTCATACAGTCCGTTTTCTTTTTGACGAACCAATATGGGAGAAAGCACACCCACCTCACTGATGGAATCTGCAAGAGTGCGAAGTGCCTCCTGGTCAAAGTTTTTACGAGGCTGTTTGGGATTGGGTTCAATATCCAAAACCGATAGTTCGTGAACCTTTCCCGTTCCGGTTTCTACCTTTTCTTCCAGTAAAGAAGAAAGTCCGCGGCCAAGTCCGCCTTTTTTTGTCATAACTAAAATCCTTTCCTATTTGACGCTTTTCAAAAAGATTTTTGCGGTATTCAAAATGCTTCTTGAAAAAACGATAGATTCTGTGTCCGTTTTGGAATTTCATCGGGTAATTTACACAAGCGGCGGTTTTATCCAAATCCGTTGCTCCCCTCCATATTGCGGAAGTTAACCGTGATTTTCCAGAATATCTTTTGCTATGTTAAGATATGCTTCGGTGCAGCGGGAACGCTTGTCGTAATATAAAATAGGCTCTCCGTAGCTGGGGGCTTCTCCAAGCCGCACACTTCTGGGAACGGGGAATTTAAACACCTTATCACCAAAATATTTCTTGATTTCTTCGGCAACCTGAAGTGTCAGATTGGTTCTTCCGTCATACATGGTGAGGATAACCCCTTCCACTGCTAAATTTTCATTGTAGCGGGATTTAATTTTCCGTAAGGTATTCATCAGCTGGCTGAGTCCTTCCAATGCAAAATATTCACATTGCAGAGGAATCAGAATAGAATCAGAGCCGGAGAGAATATTGATGGTGATTAACCCTAACGACGGCGGACAGTCAACAATGATATAATCGTAGACATTCCTTACAGGCTCTAAGGATTTGGAAAACTGAAACTCTCTGTCCGACACTCCAACCAGCTCAATTTCTGCACCGGCAAGGTCAATGTTACAGGGGCAAAGAGAGAGATTTTCCCACTGGGTTTCCACCACTGATTTTTCAATGGGTTCATTGCCGATTAACACATCGTAAAAAGAAATTTCAACCTTTTCCTTGTCCACACCAACACCGCTGGTGGAATTGCCCTGAGGGTCGGCATCAATGAGAAGCACTTTTTTTCCAAAATGGCCCAGGCAGGCTGCAATGTTAATGGCAGAGGTGGTTTTTCCAACCCCGCCTTTTTGGTTTGCTACTGCAATAATTTTTCCCATATTTTTACCTTTCTTATCGTCTTGTTTCTAAAAAAATGGAAATTGTTCCCCGTGGAACAAACTGTTTTTTATGTAATTTCTGCTAAAAATGTTCCCCGTGGAACATTTCGGCAGTGTATGCCATCTAAAAAATTAGTTGGTAAAGATTATTGTAACATAATACGATAAAAAAGTCTATAGTTTTCCTAAAAAAATATTTATTTTTTCTGTTCTGATAAATTACACGGGAAATGTTCCCCGTGGAACATTCCAAACCGGGAAAGACGGGGATATCTTCAGGGAAGAAAGGAGACCGGATATGAAGCTGAAAGAAGCATGGAAATCGGTGTCGCCAAAATGCTTTACTCTTTTAAAATGGTTTTTACTGGGAGCAACCTTAACTGCGGTAATCGGCATTTTTACTGCATTGGCTGGCGGATTATATTTGGAAGCCAGATATCTTACTATTTTAGCAATTACCATTGCCTGTCAGGGCGTGTGGGGGGCGGTGCTGTTTGATTGCATTCACCGCAGAATAAGATAGAAAAAGCCTTGCATTGCAAGGCTTTTTCTATTTAACATATAAAAATTTTCCGTCTGTTCTGTAGGGGATAACCCGATAAATCTGATGAGGGGTAAGGGTTTTATCCTCTAAAATTACCGGCAGGTAATTCTCCGAAAATCCGAAGATTCCGCCCTCTTTTTCTTCTTCTGCCAACACGAAAAGAGTTTTCCCCACAAATTGTGACAGAATCTTTTCTTCCCATCGGTCGGATACATCAAGCATTTTTTTGCACCGTTCGCTTTTTACGGCGTTAGAAAGCTGATTCGGCATACCATCTGCTGCCGTTCCTGACCGTCTGGAGTAGGGGAAGGTGTGAATTTTTAGAAAACCGACTTGTTCTGCCAGTTGAAGGGTTTCCTGAAATTCTTCCTTGCTTTCTCCGGGGAAGCCAACAATTACGTCGGTGGTAACGGTGGTTTGTGGGCGAATATTCCGAAGAGTTTTCACAATATTTAAGTAGTATTCTCCTGTGTAATGTCGGTTCATTCGTTTCAGCACAGTATCAGAACCACTCTGCAGTGAGATATGAAAATGGGGGCACAGCTTTTTTGTTTCTTTATAATATTCAAAGAATTTTTCGGTAAAGGCAAAGGGTTCAATGGAGCTTAAGCGAATCCTTTCAATGCCGGAAATTTTTTCGATGCTGCGAAGTAAATCCACCAAATCTCTGTAAGGAGAGCTTTCTTCAAACTCCTTTCCGTAATGGCAGACGTGAATGCCGGCAAGAACAATTTCCTGATATCCGTTTTTTGCTAATCGTGTCACTTCTTCCAGGATTTCCAAGGGATTTCGGCTTCGGAGCCGCCCTCTTACATAAGGAATAATACAGTAGGAGCAAAAGGAATTGCAACCATCTTGCACTTTGATAATGGCACGGGTTTTTTCCTGATATCGGGTAACCGGCTTCTTGTCAAAGGAGGTTTCTGCAGTCAATGGAAAAATGGAAATTTTTTCCAGCTCGTTTCGGGACAGCTGTTCCTCCAGCATGGAAAACAGCCGATGCTTATTTCCGTTTCCGATTACCAGGTCAACACCTTCAATGGCAGCAGCTTCCTCCGGCTTTGCCTGAGCATAGCAACCGCAGACGGCAAGAACTTCGCACTCCTTTGCAGTTTGCCGAATCAGCTTTCGGGATTTCCGGTCGCTGATATTGGTAACCGAACAGGTGTTCACGATGCCCACCGTTGCCGTTTCACCCTCTTTTGCCATTTCGTACCCACTTTCCAGAAAGGACTGTGTGAGTGCCTCTGATTCATATTGATTCACCTTGCAGCCCAAGGTAACAATGCGGAATGTTTTCATAAAAACCTCTGTTTTCTGTGTTTTTTCAAATTATGGAAAAACCCTTGAAAATCAAGGGTTTTCGTGTGAATTTATAGTGTTTTTTGTGCGGCTGGAGCGGATAGATTTTTTTTTACAGCCTATAGCATATCTTTCTTAATTAAAATCCACGCAGCCACACAGATGGCAATGGCAGAAATCAGTGCCGGGAACCACCAGAAGTGATCCATAGGGATTCCGCCTGCAATATTCATTCCGTAAAAGGAAGTGACAATGTTTGGAATTGCCATCAAAATGGTAACCGATGCCAACACCTTCATTACAATGTTCAGGTTATTGGAGATTACCGATGCAAAGGCATCCATCGTGCCGGAAAGAATGTTGGAGTGAATGCTTGCCATTTCGATTGCCTGATTGGTTTCAATCAGTACATCCTCCAGTAAATCTTCATCCTCCTCATACAGACGGATAAATTTCCCGCGACGGATTTTCTGCATGGTGATTTCATTCGCTTTTAAGGAGGTGGAAAAGAATACCAGAGATTTTTCCAAGTCCAGAAGCTGAATCAGCTCTTTATTTTTCATCGAGCGGTGAAGCTGACGCTCCACATAGCTGGAAATTTTGTCAATTTGCTTTAAATAAAACAGATATTTGCTTGCCACACGGTACAAAATCTGCAAAATAAAGCGGGTTTTCATATTGGTATGTACCTGCTTCACCACACCATCGGTAAATGATTTTAAAATGGCGTTTTCGTCACTGCAGATAGTGATAATATAATCTTTATTCACAATGATAGACAACGGGAGTGTTTCAAACAAAATGGTGTTTCCTACGTGTTCTTCCTTTTCCGGTGCGGGAATGTCCACGATAATTAAGGTAGTGCCGTTGTCATCGGTTTCTACCCGGGACATTTCTTCTTCGTCCAAGGAGGAACGGATAAAATCCGGGTCGATGCCCAGCTGTTCGGTTAAAAAACGGGTATCCTTTTCATCCGGATCCACAAAGTTAATCCAACAGTCCTTTTCAATATTTGAAATCTGCTGAATTTTCCCGTCAAAGGATTTATAGATGTTATACATAGGTTTCACACTCCTTGAGCAGAAGATTATCCTATTCTGCTTTTTTGTCTCGTGTCATTAAGTAAAATGCCGATTCTTTCGGGTTTTTCCCGCCATAGACAATTTCGTAAGCTTCTTCCAAAATGGGCATATCCACTCCGAATTTGTCTGCCGCCTTTTTCACGGCTTTTAAGCATTTGATTCCCTCTACCACCATATTGACCTCTTTCATAGCATCCTCGGGCTTCATTCCCTGCCCGATTAAGATACCGCAACGGCGATTTCTGGAATGGAGGCTGGTACAGGTAACAATCAAATCACCCATTCCGGACAAGCCGAAAAAGGTTTCTAAATTGCCGCCCATGGCAATGCCGAGCTTGGCAATTTCGTGCATTCCTCTGGTCATCAGTGCGGCCTTTGTGTTATCACCGTAACCGCAGCCGTCGGAAATGCCGGCACAAAGGGCAATAATATTCTTTACCGTGCCGCCCAGCTCAACTCCCTTGACATCGGTGCTGGTGTAAACACGGAACTGTTCGTTCATAAATGCTTCCTGCACTCGTTTGGACACAGCTTCGTCCTCACAGGCAGCTACAATGGTGGTGGGTAAGTCTTTCCCCACTTCTTCCGCATGGGTAGGCCCGGATAAGGCACAAACGGCACAGCCGGATGGCAATTCGTCTGCAATCACTTCAGATAAGGTAAAAAGAGTTTCCTCCTCTAACCCTTTTGCCACACAAACGCAGATCTGTTTTTCGGAATTGATGTATTCTGCCACACTCTTTGCAGTTTGCCGGATGGCAAAGGAGGGAACGGCAAATACGATAAATTCGGCACCGTCAACTGCTTCTTTCAAATCGGAAGTAAAGGAAATACCGTCTTTGAGCGATACACCGGGCAGAAATTGTATATTTTCCTGATGAAGCTTAAGACTTTCGGTTTCTTCCGGGAAAAAAGACCATATCACAACAGTATTTTGTTTGGATAATGTATGAGCAAGGGCACAGCCCCAGCTTCCTGAGCCTAAAATTGCGATTTGAGCCAAACCGATCAACACCTTTCCACCTATCAGTATAGCATACAATGCCCGATTTGGCAATGCCTTTTGGAAATTTTTTTTGATAAGGGATTACCCCAGTAAAACATCGGTGATAAGCATCACCGAAAAGCCCGCTAAAAGGGCATAAGTAGCACCGCGTTCACTGCCGTGAGCATGGGTTTCGGGAATCATTTCATCGCTGATAACATAGAGCATAGTCCCCCCGGCAAAAGCAAGCATAAAGGGGAGAACGGCAGTGGAAAGATTAACGGCAAAATAGCCGATAAATGTACCGATTACTTCGACCACACCGGTCATAAGTGCTAAAAAGAGAGTTCTCCCTTTGGATACTCCGGCAGAAAGCATGGGAGCAATAATCACCATCCCCTCCGGAATATTCTGCAGGGCAATTCCCCCTGCAATGAGAAGCGCCTGAGCCAAATTGTCCGACCCGAAGCCAACACCTGCAGCAATGCCCTCAGGCAGATTATGGATGGCAATTGCCATCACAAACAGAAGCACCTTGCTTAGATTTGTGTCCTGATGGGACTCCATATCCGTTCCTGCCATTTTATGTAAATGGGGGACCAGCTTATCCATAAAATTCAGACATAGCGCTCCGACAAATATCCCGCAAACGGTCGTAAGAATACCAAATTTTCCGCCATATTCCAAGGAGGGCAGAATTAAGCCAAGCACTGCTGCCGCAAGCATCACCCCTGCCGCAAAGGACAAAATAATATCGGAAAAGCGGTGGGACTGTTTTTGAAATAAAAATCCGACCAGTGCCCCAATCATGGTAGCACCGCCGACGCCCAATGCCGTTAAGAATACCATTGTCATAATTCGTCACCTTTTGCAGGCTTGATAAAAGGCGTAAAACAGGTTAACTTCACCGCTCGCTGTACCTATGTACAGCTTCGGATAACCCCCTGTGGGGTTCAGTTTCCCTGTTTTTCATCCTTTTCTCATCGCCTTGAATTTGAGAAGTAACAGTGTTAATCGATTTTTGTCGCAAAAAAGGAGACTTTTTCAAATGAAAATAATTTGTTAAAGTCTCCTTTCTTCATTCAAATGATAGATTTTGAAAATCTGAGGAACAGAGCTAACAGAACGAGCTCTACCTGAGACGAAAAGAATACAGAATTCAAAAATCCAAAGAAAACCATAGTTTTTTTGTTAGCCAGAAGCCGTACACATTGTACGGCAAGCGGCGGGATTCACGGATTCTGTGCCTTTTATCAAGCCCTTAATAATTTTCTGCGTGAAGCTCAAAGTATGCCTTCGGATGATTACAGGTGGGGCAGAGCTCGGGTGCTTTTTCCCCAACTACAATATGACCGCAGTTACGGCATTCCCAGACCTTAACTTCGCTCCTCTGGAATACCTGCTGAGTTTCCACATTTTTCAGCAGTGCACGGTATCTTTCCTCGTGATGTTTTTCAATTTCAGCAACCATACGGAATTTTGCCGCCAGCTCATGAAAGCCTTCCTTTTCAGCAGTTTCCGCAAAGCCTTTATACATATCGGTCCATTCGTAGTTTTCGCCGTTTGCAGCGGAAACTAAGTTCTGAGCAGTATCACTGATGCCGTCTAATTCCTTGAACCACAGCTTCGCGTGTTCTTTTTCGTTATCGGCAGTTTTTAAAAACAGCGCTGCAATCTGTTCATAACCCTCTTTTTTTGCCTTGGATGCAAAATAGGTGTATTTATTTCTTGCTTCCGATTCACCGGAAAACGCTGCCATTAAATTTTTTTCAGTTTGAGTTCCTTGATATTTGGACATTTTTTTCTTCCTCCATTTATAAAAATTATTCTTTGGAAAACATATCTTTTCCTACGCCGCATAAGGGGCAGATGAAATCTTCGGGAACATCTTCCCATTTTGTGCCGGGAGCAATTCCCATATCGGGTGCGCCTTCTGCTTCATCATACACCCAGCCGCAAGCATCGCATACGTATTTTTCCATCATTTTTTTCCTCCATAAATATTTATATTATTGAATTTTTTCAAAGTCTGCTGCACCGTGTTTGCACAAGGGGCAGATAAAGTCTTCGGGCAGTGGTTCGCCCTCGTAAATATATCCGCAGATTTTGCAGACATAGCCTTTTTTGCCGTCTGTCTGCGGTTTTGGTTTCACATGGTTCTGGTAGTAGGTGTAGGTCATGGTCTCTGACTGATTGATAATTCTTGCTTCGGTTACCGAGCAGATAAACATACCATGAGTGTCTAAATCTACATAATTTTCTACCTTTAATGACAAAAACGAATTGATATTCCGGGATAAGAACACCAGCCCGTTATCCGACCGGAGCACCTCGGCATCTCCGAATTTATCCACATTTCTTCCACTTTGGAAGCCAAACTGCTCAAATACGGAAAAGGGCGTGTCGGTGGTTAAACAGTTGATATTCATTTTGCCTGTCTGACGGATGATATGGTGAGAATAATTCTCCTTATTGATGGTAACGGCAATACGGTTGGGAGAGTTTGTCACCTGAGTTACCGTGTTTACAATTAAGCCGTTATCCTTTTTGCCGTCGTTGGAGGTTATCACATATAAGCCGTAGCCGATGTTAAAGAGAGCAGACAGATTGTTTTTATCCACCGTGTTACCCTGCTGTGCCAGATAATCCTGACAAAGCTCATCGGAAAGGGCTTCCAGCTGATTGTTACTTTCCTCATTTAAAGCAGAAAGAATGGTTACTTCATTTTCGCAGAATTTCAGGTTTTTCGACTTGGAAAACAGTTCTTTCATCACTTTTGTGGCAAGGGGTGCCCAGCTTCCGTTCTGGATAAACGAAAGGGTTCTGTTCTGAAAATTCCGCTCGGTTAAGTGATTTATAAATTCCCGCATAAAGGGGAAAATTTCTGCATTGTAGGTGGTGGTAGCAAGCACCAGCTTACTGTAGCGGAACGCATCCTCCACCGCTTCTGCCATATCGCACCGTGCCAGGTCATTTATCACAACCTTGGGGCATCCCTTTGCTTTTAAGCGTTCGGCTAATTTCAGCACCGCTTTTTTGGTGTTGCCGTAGACCGAGGTGTAGGCAATCACAATGCCCTCTTCTTCCGGCTGATAGGCTGACCAGGTGCTATATAAATTGAGATAATAGCCTAAATTTTCGGTTAAAACAGGGCCGTGCAGGGGACAGATTTTTTCAATGTCCAGCCCACTTGCTTTTTTCAGGAGGTTCTGCACCTGTGCACCGTATTTTCCAACAATGCCGATATAGTAACGGCGAGCCTCGCATGCCCAGTCCTCCTCCACGTCCAGCGCACCGAATTTACCGAAGCCGTCAGCAGAAAACAGCACCTTATCGGTGGAATCATACGTCACGATTACTTCCGGCCAGTGCACCATGGGAGCGGTGACAAAGGTGAGAGTGTGCGTGCCCAGAGAAAGGGTATCTCCTTCTCCTACCACAATCTGCTTGTCGGAAAAATCCATTCCGAAAAATTGCTTCATCATAGCAAATGCTTTCCCCGAAGAAACGATTTTCGCGTTGGGATATGCCTTTATAAAGTTTACAATATTTGCGGAGTGGTCCGGCTCCATATGCTGAATGATAAGATAATCGGGAGACTTACTTCCTAAAGTATTCTGAATGTTATCCAGCCATTCGTGGGTGAAGTTGATGTCCACCGTGTCCATAATGGCGATTTTGTCATCCAAAATGGCGTAGGAATTGTAAGAAATGCCGTTTGGCACTTCGTACTGCCCTTCAAATAAATCAATTTTGTGGTCGTTTACGCCGATGTATTTAATATCTTTGGTAATTTGCATTGTGTCACCTCTTATATGTAAATATAGTATATCCATATTCTGGACAGTTAAACGCAATTCTTAACACAATTATATCACAACAAAAATATTTTTACAATATTTTTATGAAAAATTTATTGGTTCTTTTTCGTTATTCCGTTCGATAACGAAAAAGGTGATCTGTCCTTCTGAACATAAAAAACTAAAAAAACTATTGCATAATTTTATAAACTATGCTATACTGACACTAACCACGCAAATTAAATATCTTGTTATTACACATAAAACATTCCAATGGTGTGTATTTTTATTATTGGTAAAAATGCATACTCTGTTTTCACACATTTTGGAGTTTTATGCTGTAAGATGTTGAATTTGCGTGGTTGCACAGAAGCTATGCATTTTTCGTGCGTGGCTTCGGTCACGCATTTTTTATTTGGAAAAGAGGAAACAATGATGGATTATCACAACAATCAAGATTTGATGGCACAATTAAAAAGTTGCTGCACACAAACACTAAAAGTATTGGAAATCTGTGAAAACCATTCTGACAGACAGTGTTTAAAGGAAATTCAAACTGTCATAAAAAATAAAGAATTGGATGACTTTGAAGTGGTAGAAGAAATCGTAGAAATTATGATGGCAAATGGATGGAATGTGGGAACACGGCATGATTTTGGATAAGAACCTTTTTTTGTCAAGGGAGCAGGGGGAATTTTCGATATTCCCCCTATCCCCCTTAACAATCCCCTTACCCCTTTTACACGAGTGCTCAATTGCCGCACGGCTGCTCTATCCTGCATTGATTATTCCCAAAAAGAGATGTTCTGTATCAGGCTTTTTGAACCTGGGAAAATAGGATCGTAAAATGAACCTATAAAAAATACCGTTTGCATCTTGCAAACGGTATTTTTTATGCTACTTTTACAATATTAGTCGTCGCAATCGCAGTCACAATCGCAACCGCAATCACAGCCTTCGGGTAAATCCAGTTCAATCACCTGACGGCAGGAGGGACAGTAAACATCTTCGGTTTCCAAGGTTTCTCCGTCAACATATACTTCTTCTCCGCAGTTGGGACAAATAATTTCATATACATCGTCATCATCATCGCAACAATCGCAATCGCAATCGTCATCATCTTCAAACACGATGTCTTCCACATCTGCCAAATCGTCGGATAAGTTATCCATTTCTTCCTGAACCATTGCCAAATCGTCATCAATTTCCACAATGTATTCATTCATTTCAGCCAGAACATCTAAAATGCCGGCAATGATTTTTCCTTCATTGGTGGATTCATCTACTTTTAAGCCCTCAGCCAGACCTTTTAAGTATGCAATTTTTTCGCCGATATTTTCCATAGCAAATCTCCTTTCAAGTATAAGCGGATGCAAAAATCCGTCTTGCACTGTCATCCTGAGCGAAGCAAAGCGAAGAGAAGGATCTCACGGATTTTGGTTTAAGATTTTTCGGGGAAACCCCCCAAAATGACAACCGGAACCCATCCGTTTTGCATACAAAGGGTGACACAGCCGGAAAATTACGCTCTTTCCATGTAGCTTCCGTCTCTGGTGTCGATTCTCAGCACATCGCCGATGTTAATAAACAAAGGCACGTTGATGGTTGCACCGGTTTCCAAGGTTGCGGGTTTGGTTGCACCCTGAGCGGTGTTACCTGCTAAGCCCGGCTCGGTTTCGGTTACTTCCAGCTCAACAAAGTTGGGGGGTTCAATACCGAATACGTTGCCGTTGTGAGACAGAATTTTAACACATTCGTTTTCTTTCACAAATTTCAGTGCATCGCCAACCTGGCTTGCATTGATGGGAATCATGTCGAAGGTTTCCTGATCCATAAAGTAATACAGGTCACCATCGTTGTATGAATACTGCATATCTTTTCTTTCGATATGAGCTTTCGGGAATTTATCTGTGGGTCTGTAGGTTTTTTCTACTACAGAACCGGTGATGATGTTTTTAATTTTTGTTCTTACGAAAGCGGCACCTTTACCGGGTTTTACATGCTGAAATTCAACAACCTGATAAATGTTTCCGTCTTCTTCAAAGGTAACGCCGTTTCTGAAATCGCCAGCTCCTACCATAGTGAATTCTCCTCTCAATCGGAATGATTTTCCGTTATTTAAACTATTTTATACCGAATCCATTATAGCAAAGATTGGTATAAATTGCAAGTAGTTTTTCAATTTTTTCTGAATTTTGGTGAAATTTCTTATTTAAAGAGAGCCAAACCGTTCTTCTTTCCGTTGCTCCTTACGGATTTTTGCCCGTTCCCACTCCATTTTTTCGGTGAGAGTAGAAAGCTTCAGCTTCGGCACACTGACAGGCTTTTGCATCTGGTCAATGGCAACCATTACCAGATAGGCACAGTTAATGAGCCTTCGTTTGCCCGACCGATTCTCCCGAAAGGTATCCACACGGATTTCCATAGAGGTTTTGCCTGCATAGGTAATCCGCCCCCGCAGAATCAAAGTATCTCCGGGGAATGCTCCCTCTTTAAAGGTGAGGCGGTCAATAGAAACGGTGGTAACGGAGGTTCCCGAGTGACGCTGTGCCGTGACTGCTGCCACAATGTCAATCCAGGAGAGAAGCTGTCCTCCGAACAATCTGCCCGACGGGTTCAGATGTTCAGGGAGAACCAGTTGAATTTGCTCGGTTTCGGAATCCTTTACGGTTTTGTAAACCAATGTGAAACCCTCCTTATTTCAAAACAGTTCCTTTTGGAAAGTGCAAAAGATTGATTCCGGTATCCTTGTCCCGGACACGATTGGTTTCCACCGGAAACGCAGTGATGACAATCTCGGCGGTGACGCTGACAATACAATGGGTCAGATGCCCGCCAAGCACTCTGTTGGAGCTGTCTGCCACAGTGATGTGCAGATGAAGATATTCTTCCCCGTCTTTTTGGGAAATATTCCCCGAAAGAGAGGTGATTTCCATATCTTTCGTGTAGGTGTTGGCAACATATTGCTTCTCTTTGGTATCGTAAAGGCCAACGGTGACACAGTCGGTTGCGCCAATGCCGGACACCGTTGCCGCTATAATATTTTCTCTCTTACAAAGAGCCTTGACTGCTTGTGTAATCTCCTCTCCCCTTTCCAAACGGAGGAAGAAGAAATTGTCTTTTCTTTGATATTCCATAGCTTAGTGCTGGATTGAGATGGTTTTCACCTTTTTGATGCCGTTTTCATCAACAGTGTATTCCAGCTCTATCATACTGCCCTCGGTGATACCCATTGCATCCAGGTCAATATCGGGGGAAATGTGATAGGATTTTTCCGGCTTTCCATCCTCGGGGTTGGCTTCGATAATAACCAAAAGATTGTTGTCTGCCATTCCTAAGTACATTCCTGCAGCAGTGTAGGTTTCATCTGCTTTGGTGGGTTCTTTGTCTGTGGTTGCCGGCGGAATGTTGGATGCCGGGTCGGGAGTGACATTGGGGTTGGGTTCAACCACAGGCGGTTCGGGGGTAGTGGATGGGGTTTTGGTGGTCTGACAAGCGGTGAGGCACAGCATTGCCACCAGAAGTAATGTGATGAATTTGAACAGTTTCATAATGAACGTCCTTTCTTTTTTTGATTTGTATTGATACTGATTATTTGTTTGGTTAGTCCTTTACCAGCTTTACGTTTTCTTCGCCTAAAAGGTTGGTAAGCTTTTCCATCAGAATTTTATTTTCGCTTACAAAGAGGGATTTGGGTGCTTTGGTCAGCTGCTTTTCGTCCTCAAAATAGACAAATACGGGAGTTTCTCCCGAGAAAAAGGTGAGCAGCTTTTTCAGCTCATTCATCAGAGGATGGGTTCTGCCCGGTAGCCTGAGATACAGCTTCAAATAGTTGATTTTGGTGTCAAACCGATCCAGCCGTGTGAGAATAAAGCGGATGGAATCGTCATGATCCCGGCTGAATTTTCCCGTTGCTACCACAATATTTTCTTCCACAATGGCATCGGTGTGATGCACAAAGAAGTCGGAAAAGGCAATACATTTTACATTCCCGGAAAGTGCCTCCAGGGTGAAGAATGCCATACGGTTTCCTTTCTTTGTGGTGCGAACCTGCAGCCCGGAAATCACCCCGATAAAGGTGTATTCCTTTTCTAAACCGGTTTCCCGATATTCCTCTAAGGCTTTGGGAAGAGAATCCGACCCCATGGATTTGAGCTTCTTCTGAAATTGCTTTAACGGGTGACCGGAAATATAAAGCCCAAGCACCTCTTTTTCCATTTTCAGGTCCTCATCGTCAGGCTCATAGGCCTCCCTGTCCGGAGACGGTTTTGGTTCGGGCTGAGCCGGCTCCTGAAGCACTGCACCGAACAAGTCCAGCTGACCGCTGACATTGTGTACCATTTCTTCGGCATGGCGGTCCATAAAATGCTCAAAGCAATCCAGAAATTCCTTTCGGGAACCGAAATCGTCAAAGCAGCCTGCTTTGATTAAGGCTTCCATCGCCCATTTGTTCAAGTGCTTTCGCGGCACTCGCTTGATAAAGTCCACCAGGGAGGTAAATTTGCCATTCTGACGTTGGTCTACAATGGCTTGTGTCAGCTGGATTCCCACGCCCTTAATGGCAGAGAGGGAGAAAATAATCTGGTTTTTGCTGACTGTAAAGGTGGCACTGCCGGAATTGATGTTGGGTGCACTCACGCCAATGCCTAAATCTGCTGCAGACTGGATATAGTAGGCAACCTTATCGGTATCACCGAGATATGAGGTAATCAGTGCCGCATAAAATTCAGCAGGATAGTAACATTTTAAGAATGCGGTCTGATACGCCAGCACTGAGTAGCAGGCAGCGTGGGATTTATTGAAGGCATAAGATGCAAAATCTTCAATTTCCTGAAAAATTTCGTTGGAAATTTCGGGGGGAATGCCGTTTTTTAAGCAGCCCTCCACAAATTTTTCCTTTTCCCGAAGCAACACATCGGCTTTCTTTTTGGAAATGGCACGGCGGATTAAATCTGCCTGCCCCAAAGAGTAGCCTGCCAGACGGCGGAAAATTTCCATTACCTGCTCCTGATATACCACACAGCCGTAGGTTACCGATAAAATCGGCTCTAATTCCTTGCATTTGTATCGAATACCCGTAGGATTGTCTTTATTTTTGATAAATTCGGGGATTTTCTTTGCCGGGCCCGGCCGATACAGAGAAATGGCGGCAATCAGGTCCTCAAAACAGCGGGGGCGAAACTCCCGCAAAAAGTTTTTCATCCCTGAGGATTCCATCTGGAATACCCCGTCAGTATCGCCTCTTGCAATGAGCTGATACACCTTGGGGTCATCGTATTCCATTTGGTGAAAGTATATTCTGTTTCCTGTACGGCGGTATATTTCCGTCAGGGTATTTTCAATCACAGTTAAGTTCCGAAGCCCTAAAAAGTCCATTTTTAGAAGCCCTAACGACTCCAGATGAGCCATTTCGTACTGGGTGGTCAGAACATCGGTGACAGTGCACAGCGGTACCAGATTCGCTGCAGGCTCTCCGCAGATTAAAACGCCGGCGGCGTGCACCGTGCAGTGGCGGATATGCCCCTCTAATTTTTTTGCAGTGTCCACCAGACGGCGGATGGTATCATTGGTGCGATACAGCCTGGGAAGCTCGTTATCTGTGCGGTTCATTGCTTCCTCTAAGGTGATATCCGGCACACGGCATTTGGTTAACTCCTTGGTAATTTCGTCTGCCACCTGATAGGGAATGCCCATGGCTCTTGCTGTGTCTTTTATGGCGGCTTTGGCTTTCAGTGTACCAAAGGCAACAATCTGTGCCACACGGTCAGCACCGTATTTGGAAATCACATACTGAATGACCTCTCCGCGGCGTTCCTTGCAGAAATCAATATCAATATCGGGCATGCTGATTCGTTCTTTGTTTAAAAACCGTTCAAACACCAGCCCGTAACGGATGGGGTCAACGGTGGTGATGTTTAAGCAATAAGCAACTAAGCTTCCTGCTGCAGAGCCTCTGCCCGGACCAACGGGAATGCCTTTTTCCTTGGCATAGCGGACAAAATCCCACACAATGAGAAAGTAGTCGCAAAATCCCATGGAAATAATGGTGTCCAGCTCGTATTTCAGCCGTGCCTTCAGCTCCTCGGTTACGGTTTCATATTTTGCCTTAAGTCCGTATTCGCAAAGCTCACGAAGATATTTTTCCGGTGTGGTATGCACCTCCACGGGATATTTGGGGAACCGGAATTTGCCAAATTCTATTTGCAAATTACATTTATTGGCAACCTCCAGGGTGTTTTTCAATAATTCTTCGGGAAACAGCTCTGCCATTTCCTCATAGGATTTTAGGTAAAATTCTTTGGTTTCCAGGCGGATTCGGTCAGTTTCCGACACCTGACGCTGCATCTGCACACACATGAGAATATCCTGAATGTCGTGGTCTGCCTTTTCTACATAGTGGATATCATTGGCACAAACTGCCTTAATTCCATGCTTGCTTGCCAATTTTAAAAGCTTTGGCACCACAGTGCGTTCTTCGGGCAAAAGATGGTTATGCACCTCGATGTAATAGTCATGGGAAAACATATTCTGATAGGCTTGTGCCACCTGCTCTGCCGTTTTTTCGTCACCCGACAATAACAGCTGGGAAAGCTCACCCTGCAGACATCCCGACAAGCAAACCAACCCGTCGGTGTGACGGGAAAGCAGCTCCTTATCAATCCGGGGCTTGTAATAAAAGCCTGACTGATAGCTTTCGGTACAAAGGGCATAAAGATTCTGAAGCCCTGTTTCGTTTTTGGCAAGAAGCACCAGATGATAGTAGCCGGGGATATCCCGGTTGGTGCGGTCACCTCTTGCAACATAAAATTCGCAGCCGATAATGGGCTTGATTCCTTGTGAAACACACTCTTTATAAAACTCCATCGCACCAAACATAGCACCGTGGTCGGTGATGGCAAGAGCAGTCTGCCCCAGTGCTTTGGCACGGGAAACAAGCTCACGGATACGGCACAAGCCATCCAATAAGCTGTATTCGGTATGGGTGTGTAAATGACAAAAATCCATAGCCTGCTCCGTTTTTATAAGGTTTCTGCAAGCTGCATCAGCTTTTTCAGCCGATGGTTCAGCCCCGATTTGGAAATGGGAACGGGAGACACTTCAGCCAGCTCGGAAAGAGATAATGTCGGGTGGGAAAGCCGTAGCTCCATTGCCTCCAGAAGCTGGGGGGAAAGGGTTTCCTTTTTTTTGCTCTTTTCCAGTTTTTTCAATGCTTTAATCTGAGAAAGAGCCGCGTCAATCCGTTTATTTTCGTTGGCATTTTCAAAGTTCATCTGGCGGTTGATGTCGTTTTTCAGTTCTTTTTCCAGCTTGATTTCGTGGTATAAAAACAAACCCCGCTTAATGCCTAAAATATTTAAAAAGTCGCAAATCTGCTCGTTATTTTTTAAGTACATCACATATTTATTCTGCCGTGTGATAGTTTTCATCTCCAACCCAAGCTCCTCGGTGATGAGAAGCAAATCAGAAAAAACCTGCTTTTTGTGGGTGGAAATTTCCAGGTGATAGGCTTTTTTCGGATTGTTAATAAATCCGCCGGCTAAAAATGCCGCCTGTAAAATCGCATATTTACAGCAGGTGTTCACCGAAAAGGCAGGGTCAATGCGGGAATGAAAAATATCTGCCTTGTCTGACACCAGCCTGAGGCCCTCTTTTAACAGCTTGATATCTTCCTTTTTGCTCACGGTTACCAAAATCTGTTTTCTGGTTTTGGAGCGGTTGGAGCGGATGTCTGCATCCAGCTCCAGTCCTAACAGCCGTCTGGAGAGAATGATAATCCGTCTCGCAACGGTGATATTTTCCGTTTTTAAGGATAATTCGTTTCGTCTTTCTTCCGACAACAGGGCATAAAGAGTTGCCAGCACAGCTCGCTCGCAGCAAGCCTTATGGGGTGCAATCGCACCCAGCTCCCGCTTGATTTCTCCCGTAAAGGACATCGTTTTCCCTCCTTGCTCGGGGATTATAAGCGAACGGAATCTTCTCCCCGTTTGTAATAGCGGATTTCCGCCTCCAAGGTAACACCAAAGGCATCCTCCACTGTGTTTCTGATGTGCTGAATCAGCTTTACCACATCTTTTGAGGCTGCACCCCCCTTATTTACCAAAAAACCGCAATGCTTTTCGGAAACCTGAGCACCGCCGATTTGGCAGCCGCGGAGCTTGCAGTCGTCAATGAGCTTTCCGGCAAAGTAGCCCTCGGGACGTTTAAAGGTGCTGCCCGCGTTGGGATATTCCAAGGGCTGTGCATCGTTTCTTTTTTTTAAAAGCTCCACCGTTTTTTTCTTCATTTCCTCCCGGTTGCCGGGGGTAAGGGTAAAGGTGCTTTCTAAAATAATCCATTCCGGATGCTTTTGGAACACACTTTTCCGATAAGAAAACTCGTGTTCTTCGTTGGTTAAGGTTTTTACTTCAAAGGTTTCAGAGAGATAACGGGTTGTGGTAAGCGTATCCTTGATTTCGCCTCCGTAAGCACCAGCATTCATATACACACCGCCGCCCACCGTGCCCGGCACGCCCGACAGTTCACATAACCCGTTCAATCCGTTTTGCAGTGCTGTTTCACAAAGGGTGGAAAGCCGCACCCCTGTGCCTGCAGTTATGGTGTTTCCCTCCACAGTAATGGTTTTTAAATTGGTGGTTTTTAACACAATGCCGTCAATGCCGGAGTCATCCACAAGCACATTGGAGCCGTTGCCTAAGACAGTCAGACGAATGCCCTGTTCTTTGGCAAAGGAAACCACGTTGATAAGCTCTTCCACTGTATCGGGAATAATGAGATAGTCACAAGGACCACCGATTTTTAAAGTGGTATGATTGGATAAATTCTCCTGCTCCAGCACATTGGGTGTAAGAGCCAAAAGACGGTTACGCATAAAACCTCTCCTTTTTAAGCCTGATGCAGCATGGCAGCACCTACAATGCCTGCATCATTTCCTAACCTTGCAATTCTTAAATCGGCATGACGGATTCTGTCACCGCCGTAACATTTTTCATAAACTAATTTTTTTAAGGGATTCAGCAGAGCATCACCCTCGTTGCATACACCGCCGCCTAAAATTACGGCTTCGGGGGCAAATATGTTAATGATATTGGCAATGCCCTCCGATAAGTACCAAAGATAATTTTCGACCACGCTTTTTGCCACCTGGTCTCCCTGATACATGGCGGTAAAAGCGGTTTTTGCAGAAATTTTCCCCGATGGGCCTGCAACCTTATGCAAGAGACTTTCGGGATGCTGCTCCATGGCACGGCGGGTATCACGAAGCAGTGCAGTTGCAGAGGAATATGCTTCCCAGCACCCGTTTCTTCCGCAGGTGCATTTTTCTCCGCCGTTCTGGATTACCATATGGCCGATTTCGACCCCTGCACACTGAAATCCGTCCCAGAGCTTTCCGTTTAACACAATTCCGCCGCCAACCCCCGTTCCCAAGGTTACCATCACAACACTGCGAAATTCTTTTCCGCTGCCGCCCACAAATTCGCCCAAAGCGGCACAGGAAGCATCGTTGGCGAGAGAGACGGGCTTTTGTAAGCCTGCCTCAAGCATTTTTCCAATGGGTTCTCCGTCAATGCAGAGGTTATTGGCATAAATCACGATGCCTTTTTCCGAATCCACCGTTCCGGGAATGCCCACTCCCACAGAACAAATGTCTTTCATCGGGATATTTGCTTTTTTGGAGATTTCACGGCATAAAAGGGTGATTTGATCTGCCAGGGCTTGCGCCGTTCCACCTGCATTGGTTTTTACCGAGTGTTTCAAAATGATTTTTCCAGATTCATCGGTGACACCTGCTTTGATATTGGTGCCGCCTACATCCACGCCCAGATAGTATTTCATCGTCAGTTCCTCCTTGGGTGGTTAAAATTGCTGTTTCGCCTCTTTCAGATATGCTTCAAAGGTGTCCAGCGAGGTGTTTACAATCAGTTCCTTGGGAAAATCCACTTCGGTGAGCATTTCTTTCACCAGTTTATAGTTTCCGATGCAGCCGGAATAATGAGCATCGGAGGAAACTGCCACACGGCAGCCGTGTTTTTTACAAAGCGCAGCAACCTTGGTGCAAAGCTCTTTCGCACCGGGGCGGATGCCCTCTAAGGAATGGTTATTGAGTTCAATAATTTTTCCCATTTCCTTGGCGTGCTTTACCACAGCCTCCCAGTCGCACAGATAGCTTTGCTGACCGATATGCCCCAGACAGTGCACATAAGGGTTTTCCAGCACACGAAGATAGGTGTTGGTGATTTCCTCCATACTTGCCGGCTTGAGACAGGGGGTGTGAATGCTGGCAATCACCCAGTCCAGCATAGCAAGAATGGAATTGCTCAGGTCTAATCCGCCCTGATAATCAATAATATTTGCTTCTGCCCCTTTGAAAAAACGGATGCCGTCAATTTCGCCGGGCAGATATTTTAAGCAGGTAAAATGCACCTCCGAGGGTGCATCGGGAATGGCAGGTGCATGATTGGTCATACAAAGACCTTTCATCCCTGCATCCAGTGTTGCTTTGATGTTTTCCTGGAGGGTGGAATAGGCGTGCTTGCTCACAATGGTATGGCTGTGGGTTTCTACCTGAATCTGATACATCGTTCCTTTCCTCCTTTTTATTGTTCTGACGCTGTGCCCGTTAAATCGTAATGGTCACAGCCGGTAATTTCCACTGCAATATAGTCTCCGATATCCACATCGAAGTCTGCTTCAAAATAAACAACGCCGTCAATTTCGGGAGAATCCATATAGGTTCTGCCGAAATAAATGTTGTTGAGGGTGTCAATGCCCTCTACCAAAACGGTGTAGGTCTTTCCGATTTTTTCACGGTTTTTCGCAAGAGAAATGTCCTGAGAGAGTGCCATAATTTCGTTGGCACGCTTCTGCCGCACTGTCTTTTTTACTTTAGGCGAAATCCGTGCGGCTTTTGTTCCCTCCTCCGAGGAATAGGGAAACACACCCAACCGGTCAAAATACCCTCTTTTTACAAAATCCGCCAGCTCCCGATGTTCTTCTTCGGTTTCCGTGGGAAATCCGCTGATTAACGAGGTTCTAAGCACCGCGTCCGGCATTTTTTCCTTTATTTTTTCTATCAGTGTTACAATTTCTGCCTGATTGGTGCGGCGGTTCATAAGAGACAAAATTCTGTCGTTTGCGTGCTGAATGGGAATGTCAAAATAATGAAGAATTTTTTTGGAATTTGCAATCACATCCAAAAGCTCATCGGTGACTGCTTCGGGGTAGAGATAATGGAGACGAATCCAGCGGAGTCCCTCAATTTTCTCCAATTCCAATAGCAGAGCGGGAAGTTTTTTCTCACCATACAAATCCAACCCGTAACGGGTGGTGTCCTGTGCAATCACAATCAGCTCGGTAACTCCCTGATTTGCCAGTGCTTTGGCTTCCTCCACCACCGATTCTATGGGGCGGCTCACATATTTGCCGCGGATTTTCGGGATGGCACAGTAGGAGCAGCCGTTGCTGCATCCGTCTGCAATTTTTAAATAAGCATAGTAAAAGGGGGTAGTGAGAATCCGGTCTTTATAGTTTGGCTCTACTTCGTCTCGTTTATTAAAATATGCACATTTATCCCCCGATAGCACCTTCTCTACCGCGGGAACAATTTTATCTAAATCGTGAATGCCCAAAACGGCACCCACCTCGGGAAAGCTTTCTAAAATTTCTTCCTGATACCGCTGGGATAAACAACCTGTTACCACAATTTTTTTGCCGTAGCCTGCGCCATTTAAAATTTCTGAAATGGCTTCTTCTTTCGCAGCCTGAATAAAACCGCAGGTGTTAATCACGATGACATCGCTTTTTTCCTCGGTGTCCACCATAGTGTAGCCTGCATTTACCAGATTGGTAATCATAATTTCGCCGTCTACCTTATTTTTCGAGCATCCAAGCTGGATAAACAGCACCTTAGCTTTCATAATCTTCAAACTCCTCATAAGCTTCGTCCTGTGGCAGCTCCTTTAAATGGGAGACAATATCTCCGTAGCGAAACCCCTTTCGCATCAGTCTTTGTATGATTTTTTTCGGTTCTATATTCTGGGAAACCAGCTTTGCCACCAGCTCTTTTAGGATTTCCCGTTCACGGTCCTCGTCATACTCTTCTTTGGAAAGAGAAATTCCTTTTCTTGCTAAATCCTGACGAATTTTATAAAAGCCCTGCTTGTGATACAGCTGACGGCTTCTCACAAAGCTCTGGGAAAATTCTTCATCCGAAATCAGCTTTTCTTCCGTCAGGCGAGCGAGGATTGCTTCCGTCATTTCAGGAGAAACACCCCGGTTTTGCAGTTTTTCGGTAAGCTCCTTGGAGGAATATCCCCGTCGAGACAATAAATCCAGACAGTAATTATACTGCTCAGGAAAGACACACTCCCTCTGAAAAGCATCTGCACTTTCCACCGTGAGTGTGTCCGGCTCTCCCAGCTTCCGGTAGGTATACCGTGAGATGGAAAATAAGTATTCCTCTCCGAAAAACACGGAAAAACGGTCTTTTCGCTTTGCTTGGGGCTTAATGGTGAGAGTAATCATACCTTTATTTCCGGCGGTACTTACCAAAGTGTCTGGTGAGGATAGTGTCTGCCTCCTCTTGTTGGATTACCACATAGGGATCCCGGATGGAAACAGGCAGTTCAAAGGTTTCCACAACAGGCTCTTTCATTTTCTTCACCGTGTTTAAGTAAGAAAGAAGCTCCTTGGTGCTTAAACTGGATTTTGTGTTATTTTCCACCAGCTCATAGATGGCAGGAACCTTCTTGATGTATTTGGGTTGGAATTTCTGTTCAAAAGCAGCTTTGAAAAAGTCCTGCTGCACTTTGTTTCTGTCTAAATCGCCCATCACATACTGACGGAAGCGAAGCACCTTCACCGAATCCTCCCCGTTTAAAATCTGCAAGCCTTTTTTGATGTCGATATACAAATCCTGGTCGGGGTCTTTGTATTTCATATTGCTGGGAACATTAAATTCAATGCCGCCCAGCTCGTCGATGATGGTTGCCACAGCCTGAAAGTTCACGGTGAGATAATCGTGAATTTCAATGCCTAACAGCTCTTTTAAGGTGGAAATTGCAAGACTTTCTTCCCCCAGAGCCATTGCCGCATTGATTTTCTGATTTCTGCCGTTTATCTGCACCTTTGTGTCACGGGGAACCGACATCAGACTCAATCGGTCGGTGCGGGGGTCTACGGAGAAAATCATAATAACGTCGGAGCGTTCGCCCCCCTCGTCCGTACCGAATACCACAAGATTGCGAAGGTCTTTAGCCGATGCCTTGTCCAGCTCGGGTAAATCTGCTCCGCCGCCGATATTACGGTTCATCAGAATCCAGCAGCCTGCAATCAGAAACACAATCAATGCAATAACAAGGGTTTTAAAAAAGGTTTTTGTATTCATATTCTTTCTCCCATATTGGCTGAAAACCGGTCAGCCGCCGATTACTGCTCGTATCCTGCTAAAAATGCTTTCTCGTTTGCTTCCTTAAATTTTTCAGGCACGGTGGATAAAACGGCATCCACCCAGTCCTTTTTATCAAATTCCAGATATTTTGCCAGAACTCCCAGAAGCACCACGTTGGTCACCTTGGAGTTTAAGATAGATTCTGCAATTTCCAGTGCATTCACGGAAACCAGGTCTACTTCTTCCTTCTTCAGAGTTTCTAAAATATCCTGGGGATATTCTGCTGCTCCGATAATCACGGGCATGGGCATAATCTGCTGCACATTGGTAATCAGCTTACCGCCCTTTTTTAAGTAGGGCAACCAGCGGAGTGCCTCCAGCTCTTCAAAGGAAATGATGATATCTGCCTCTCCCTGACAGATGACGGGAGAATGTACAACTTCGCCGTATTTCACATAGGTTACCACACTGCCTCCTCTTTGAGACATCCCGTGAACCTCAGACACTTTTACATCGTAGCCCTTCTCAATGGCTATGTTTCCTAAAATTCTGCTGGCAAGTAAGGTACCCTGACCGCCAACACCTACAATCATAATGGATTTTGTGCTCATTTTTTTCTCCCCCTTTCTTACAGAGTAATGGCATCAAATTTACAGATATTTTTGCAAAGACCGCAGTTGGTACATAAGGTTTTGTTGATTTCGGGCTTGCCGTCTACAATGGAAATGGCAGGACATCCGATTTTCATACACATTTTGCAGTTTTTACATTTGTCTTTCTGAATGGTTACATCAAAGTCGTATTTCACGCCTTTTAACAACACGCAGGGACGGCGTGCAATAATCAGAGACGGTTCTTCCACAGCAGTTTCTTCCTTAATGACCCGTTCGCATTCTTCCACATTGAAGGGGTCAACCACTCTGATACGGGTGTAGCCCACCGCTTCGGCAAATTTTTCTAAGTTCACCGCAACCGTAGGCTCGCCTTTTAAGGTTTTGCCCGTGGTGGGATTCTGCTGATGACCGGTCATCCCCGTGATGGAGTTATCTAAAATAATGACGGTGGAAGTGCCCTTGTTGTATGCGGTGGAGGCAAGCCCCGTCATACCCGAATGGATAAAGGTGGAGTCACCAATAACCGCAACCGTTTTTTTGGAAAGCTCGGGATTTGCTTTGGAAATCCCGTGTGCCGCACTGATGGAAGCACCCATACAGATGGTGGTGTCCATAGCGGATAAGGGTGCTGCCGCACCTAAGGTATAGCAACCGATATCTCCCGAAACCACCAGCTTCAGCTTGGACAGCACATAAAACATACCTCTGTGAGGGCAGCCGGGACACATTACAGGGGGTCTCATAGGCGGATTGTAGTCGGGATAAGTTTCCTCATCCTTTTTGCCGGAGATTGCTTCTCTTACCGACACATTGGAAAATTCGCCAAACATAGAGAAGGTATCTTTTCCGTGGACTTCAATGCCCATTGCTTTGATATGATTTTCAATATAGGGGTCTAATTCCTCTAAAACGTAAAGCTTGTCCACCTTGCTTGCAAATTCTTGAATCAGCTTTACAGGCAGAGGCCAGAGCATACCCAATTTCAGGTAAGACGCTTCGGGGAAAGACTCTTTCGCATACTGATAGGGAGCACCTGCGGTGATAATACCGATTTTGGTGTCGTTTAATTCCATTCGGTTGATGCCGGAGGTTTCTGCATATTCCAGCAGCTTTTCTTTTCTGCCTTCAATCACCACACGGCGTTTTTTCGCCATACCGGGCATCATAACATATTTCATAACATCCTTTTTGTATTCCTTTAACGGCACATCCGCCCGCGGTTCTTCTTCTACAATAGACTGGGAATGTGCAATACGGGTGGTTAAGCGGAGCAATACGGGGGTATCAAACTGTTCGGAAATTTCATACGCCAATTTTGCATATTCTTTGCATTCCTTGCTGTCGGCAGGCTCTAACATGGTTACCTTTGCCGCATTGGCATAGTTACGGGAGTCCTGCTCGTTCTGAGAGGAGTGCATTCCCGGGTCATCGGCAACTCCGATGACCAGTCCGCCGTTTACTCCGGTGTAAGACACGGTAAACAAGGGGTCTGCCGCCACGTTTAACCCAACGTGCTTCATGGCGCAAAAGGAACGTGCACCGGAAATCGCTGCTCCGATTGCTACCTCTGCTGCTACCTTTTCATTTGCCGCCCATTCTGCATCCACTTCGGGGAATTTAGCAACAAATTCGGTGATTTCGGTGGAGGGAGTTCCGGGATAGCTGGAAACCACCGTAACTCCTGCTTCATATAATCCTCTGGCAACTGCTTCGTTACCAATCATCAATCGTTTTGACACTTTCTTTGCCTCCTATATTTCGTTCTGCGCCGCAACCAGGCTTTCGCCGCAGTAGATTTCTCTTAATTTGGGTTTTTCAATCTTGCCGGTGGGATTTCTGGGAACATCGGCAAAAATAATTTTACGGGGACGTTTATATTTGGGGAGTGCCTTACAGAAGGTTTCCATTTCCTCCTCAGTGTAAGCCACGCCTTCCTTCAGCTCAATAATTGCCGCTGCCATTTCGCCGAGTCTGGGGTCGGGTAAGCCGATTACCGCAACGTCCTTGACTGCATTGTTGGTGCGGATAAAATCTTCAATCTGCACGGGATATAAGTTTTCTCCGCCGGAAATGATAACATCTTTTTTCCGGTCAACCAAGAAGATAAAGCCGTCGGCATCCTCCTGTGCCATATCGCCGGTAAAGAGCCAGCCATCCTTCAACACCTCGTTGGTGGCTTTCTCGTCATTGTAGTAGCAGGTCATCACGCCGGGGCCTTTTACCGCAAGCTCGCCAACCTCGCCTTTTTTCACGGTGTTGCCGTGTTCATCCACAATTTTTACTTCCCAGCCGTAGCCTGCCTTGCCGATGGCACCCACCTTGTGAATGTTTTCCACACCCAGGTGCACACAGCCGGGTCCGATGGATTCGGATAACCCGTAGTTGGTGTCATACTGATGGTTGGGGAAGATGTTCTTCCAGCGCTTGATTAAGCTGGGCGGAACGGGCTGTGCGCCGATATGCATCAGTCTCCAACGGGACAAATCCATTTCATTTATTTTAATCGTGCCGCTGTCAATGGCATCCAAGATATCCTGCGCCCACGGCACCAGTAACCACACGATGGAGCATTTTTCATTTGCCGCTGTTTCCACAATCCATTCAGGCTTCACACCTTTTAAGAGAACAGCCTTTGCTCCCACCACCAGACATCCGAACCAGTGCATTTTTGCTCCGGTGTGATACAAGGGCGGAATACAAAGGAAAACATCGTCTTTGGTCTGCCCGTGGTGATTCTGCTCGGTTAAGCACGAGTGGGTGAGACTTTCGTGATTATGTAAAATAGCTTTGGGGAAGCCGGTTGTGCCGGAAGAAAAATAAATTGCCGCATTATCCTCGGGAGTAAGGGGAATTTCGGGAGTTTTAGAAGTGCAGTAGGTGGTCAGCTTATCGTAGCTTTCCGCAAAGGAGGGGCAATCCTTTCCCACATAAAACAGCTGCTTCACTTTGGGAATCACATCGCAGATTTCCTCCACACGCCCGATAAATTCCGGGCCGAATACCAGCACATCCGCTTCGGAAAGCTCCAGACAGTATTTAATTTCGTCCGAAGTGTAACGGTAATTTAAGGGAACAGCCAGTGCGCCTGTTTTCAGTGCGCCGAAATAAACGGGCAGCCATTCCAAACAGTTCATCATCAGAATGGCAACCTTATCTCCTTTTTTGACGCCCCGGGACAGTAAAAGGTTCGCAAATCGGTTGGCTTTTTTGTTAAATTCCTGCCAGGTGATTTCCGTCCGGCCGCTTTCTTCGGAGTTGGGGGGGATTAAAGCGTATTCCTTCCAGGTGGTTCTCGCCTGGGAAATAATGTTTGGCACAATTTCCACGAGTGCCACATCGTTTGCAAATTTTTGTGCATTTTGTTCCAAGAAATCTGTAATTACCATAAGGAATTACCTCCGTTTCCAAATTTTTTGCTTCAGAAGGATATAAAAAACGCCCTCTGAACGAATTAGTTTCAGAGGGCGAGAAGTCATTTTCCCGCGGTACCACCTCAGTTTACCGATAAATCGGCCTCAACGGGTACACGAAAATACCCTTGTGCTGTAACGGGCACACCCGTAGCAGTCTACTGGGGAAATCCGTTCGGTGCTCTGCTCCGGAGATGTATTCACGCACTTGTCTGCTCCTGTCTTGCACCACCCGACAGTTCTCTCAAAGCTTCGTAAATACGCTACTTGTTCTCCATCGTCACATTATATTATTTACAGTTTATCACAATCTTTTTCTTCTGTCAAGACATATTGAAAATTTTTAAGAATAAGGCAGGGAAATTTATCAAATTTTGTGAAAATCTCACGAAAATGAAAAAATTTTCAAAAAAGTGCCGTTTTCTCTTTACTTTAGCGGAAAAATGTGTTAAAATAGCGGTGATATGTAAGTATTTTTCAAGTGAAACGGTTATGGACGGGAGTTGATGTCAGAATGTATCAGGTTGGGGACAAAATCGTGTATCCCATTCACGGCGCAGGAGTGATTTGTGCCATTGAAGAAAAAGAAATATTAGGTCAGGTTAATGCATACTATATGCTGGAAGTCCCCACAGGGAATATTTCTCTGATGGTGCCCGTAAAAAATGCAGACGAAATCGGCGTTCGTCCCATTGTGGAGCCGGTGGTGATTGACCGTTTGCTTTCCCATATCGGCAGTGCAGAAATTGCGGTGTTAGATAACTGGAACAAGCGGTATCGGGAAAATATGGCAAAGATTAAATCGGGAGATTTGTTTGAAATCGGCCCCATTTATAAATATCTTCTGGAGAAGGATCTGGAAAAAGGGCTTTCTTCGGGAGAAAAGAAAATGTTTATGTCGGCACATCAGATTTTGGTTTCCGAAATTATGCTGTCGAAAAACATTGGTAAGGAAGAAGCAGAGGCGTTGCTTTCCGACAGTATTTGCAAAAAGGAAGCGACTGTGGGCTGACAAAAATAACACAAAAAACAGAGGTGTTTCTTTATGTTAGACGGAATTAAAAATTTATTTTCTTCCGACGAGCCTGACCCTGTCTGCTCTGCCATTGTGGTGGCGGCAGGCAAAGGAGAACGGATGCAGTCGGAAGTGAAAAAGCAGTTTTTACCCTTGCTTGGGATGCCGGTTCTGGCACATACCTTAGAAGCGATTGAAAAATGCCCTTCGGTGGGAGAAATCATTCTGGTGGTTTCCGAGGAGGATTTGCTCACTGCCAAGGATATTGTTCTGGCAACCGGTCTGGATAAAGTGAAAACCATTATCTCCGGCGGAAAAACCAGAGGCGAATCGGTGAAAAAGGGACTGTCTGAGGTTTCGGATAACGCCTCCATTGTGCTGATTCACGACGGGGTGCGTCCCTGTGTGAAGGCTTCTCTCATAGAGGAGTGTATTAAAAATGCTGAAAAGCACGGTGCCTCCGCCTTGGGAGTCAAGCCCAAAAACACCATTAAAAAAACAGATAAAAACGGATTTATTGAAGAAACCGTTGACCGGGATACCCTCTGTGAAATTCAAACCCCCCAGTGCTTCCAAAAAGAAGTCATTGTGCGGGCGTATGAAAATTTTGACCCCTCTGCCACCGATGATTGTGTCCTGGTGGAAAAAACGGGTGTCAGGGTATATATCACCGAGGGCAGTTATGCCAATCTGAAGCTAACCACAAGAGAGGATCTGACGATGCTTTCCGCCCTGATTGATGCCGAAGCTTTCTCGGAGGAGGAATAACAAGGAGGCGTTTTTTATGCGAATCGGATTTGGCTATGATGTTCACAGATTGACCGAACAGCACAGGCTCATTTTGGGCGGTGTGGAAATCCCCCATTCCCGAGGGCTTTTAGGGCATTCAGATGCCGATGTTTTGGTACATAGTATTATGGATGCCATGCTTGGAGCTTTGTCTCTGGGCGATATCGGAAAGCATTTTCCCGATACGGATGGGCAGTATAAAGATATCAACAGTATGCTGCTTCTTTCCAGAGTGAAAGAAATCATAGAAGCTGAGGGCTACGAGATGGGCAATCTTGATTGCACCGTTTGTGCACAAAAGCCAAAGCTTTTGCCTTATATTGAAACGATGCGGCAGAACCTTGCCGAAGTTTTGGGAACTGATGTAAAAAACATCAGCGTAAAAGCAACCACCACCGAAAAATTGGGGTTTTGCGGCAGAGAGGAAGGCATTTCTTCCTATGCAGTCTGCCTTTTGAAACAGAAATAACATTTACAAGATATGGAGGACAAACTATCATGAGAGTCAAAACAAAAGAACTTACCTTAACAGCCCTGTTAACTGCTCTGGCAATTATCATTCCTATGGTGATGCCCGTAAAAGTGGTGATGCCACCCTTTACGGCAACCTTAGCATCCCACACCCCTTTGATTTTAGCAATGTTTGTCAGCCCCTTAGCGGCAATTTTAACTGCCATCGGGTCTGCCATCGGCTTTTTCTTCACCTTCTCGCCCATTGTTGCGGCAAGAGCGGCAACCCATGTGTTTTTCACTCTGGCAGGTGCGTATATGATTCGGAAGAAAAGCCATCCCGTGTGGACAGTTCTGGTAACTCTGGTGCTTCACTCTCTTGCCGATATGGCAACCGTCTATGTGGCTGCAAGCCTTATGGGAATGAGCGGACTTTTAAATAACAACACCATGGGCTTGGTGCAGGCATGGCTGGGCTTGGGAACTGCGGTTCATCATCTGGTTGACTTCTTTATTGCCTATCTGATTATGATTCCTCTTGCCAAAGCAAAAATTATCAACCCCAGTTTGTTAAAAGGAGGCAAACAGAGCCGTGAAGCTGTTAGTAGCCACCAATAACAAAGGGAAATTAAAAGAATTTAACGAAATTTTAGGAGAGCTTGGCATCGAATGTGTCTCTCTAAAGGATATGGGCATCACCGTGGATGTGGAAGAAACGGGAACCACCTTTTTGGAAAATGCACTCTTAAAAGCAAAAGAAATTTATAAAATTGCAAAAATTCCCACCATTTCCGACGATTCCGGTTTAATGGTGGATGCACTCTCCGGCGAGCCGGGTGTCTATTCTGCCCGTTATGCGGGAGAGCCATCTGATGATAACAAAAATATGGACAAGCTCCTTTCCAAGCTGCAGGGCGTAACCAATCGCACCGCACGATTTAAAAGTGTGATTGCGGCAGTGTTCTCCGAGGAAGATATTTTGGTATCTGAGGGAGAATGCGAGGGTGTGATTATCGACGAAAAGCGGGGAGACAACGGCTTTGGCTATGACCCTATTTTCTACGTGGAAGCTCTGTCCAAAACCTTTGCCGAAATGATCGATGGCGAAAAAAACAGCTTAAGTCACAGAGGCAATGCCATCCGTGCGTTAAAAGAACAGCTGGCGTTGAGAATGGAAAGTTGAAAGTGGAAAATGGAAAGTTGAAAACGGAAAATGGAAAGTGGAAAGGTTCAGGGGAAGCTGCACGTTCCATTCTCAATTTTCCATTAAAAAAGCTCCTTCCGATGTAATTTGGAAGGAGCTTTTTTGTTAGTCTCTGTGGTCTGCAGGAATTTTTTCTTTGAATAAAATGGTAATTGCCCATAAGCCGGCAATACCTACTAAAGAAAAGATAATTCTGGTAATCAGAGAACCTGCACCGAAAATGGACGAAACCACATCCACGCCGAATAAGCCGATTGCGCCCCAGTTAAGTGCACCTACAATTACAA
Source organism: Clostridia bacterium (assembly GCA_017936745.1). Classification (GTDB taxonomy): domain Bacteria; phylum Bacillota; class Clostridia; order UMGS1840; family UMGS1840; genus SIG452. Next base: position 69,978 of record JAGBEY010000014.1, on the reverse strand, counting down.
GAATTAAAGAAATGGTGTCTGCGAGCATCATAATGATATAACCTCCTGTCTCATGGAAACAAGCTACGGTTTGCAGCTTTATTTTTATGTTTATTTCAACACTATTTTACGGCAGACTGTTTGATTTTATACATTTTTTTAAAAAATGATGCTGCACTTGCCGGGAAAGATGTTGTATTTTTCGGTGGTTTTCTTTTCTTTACAGATTTGCACGGATGATGCTTTTAAAATATTTCCATAATTTTCAAAAAAACAGCTTGTTTCCCCTTGCAAAAGGAAACAAACTTGTGTATAATATAAAGATACCCCGAACAATAATAAAAAACATCAATATGATTACATAATGAGGAAAGGCGGAGGAAAGCATGTTGGGAAATTTAAACAATCGGAAAGTGTTTTTTTCTGGCATTGGCGGAGTCAGTATGAATGCCCTTGCTATCATTTTGAAGGGAAACGGTTACGAGGTATGCGGGTCGGACCGTGTCTCCTCTGTGGTAACTGACCGCCTCATTGCGGGCGGAATCCCCGTGTGTATCGGGCAGGTTGCGGAAAATATCACCGAGGATATCGGGCTTCTGGTGCGGACTGCCGCAGTTCCGATGGATTCCCCCGAGGTGGTAAGAGCCATGGAGCTTTCCATTCCCGTAATGGAACGGAGCACACTTCTGGGCATTGTTATGAAGGAGTATAAAGAGCGTATCAACATTTCCGGCACCCACGGCAAAACCACCACCACGGCAATGACCGCCCTTGCCCTGATGAAAGCCGGCAAAGAGCCTACCGTAACCGTTGGCGGTGAATTTCCTCAGATGAATGGCAATCTGCTTCTTGGAAAGAACGACTACTTTGTTTGCGAAGCCTGTGAATATGTGGAAAGCTTTTTAGAATTTTTCCCCTCTGCATCCATCATTTTAAATATCGAAGCAGACCATCTGGATTATTATCGTGATATCGACCATATCCGCTCTGCATTTCAAAAATTTGCCGACAAAACCGAGCGGCTGATTGTGGCAAACGGGGATGATGAAAATGTCAGAAAGCTGACCTTCCGCGGCTGTAAGGCAGTGCTGTATGGAATCAACCACGGCGACTATCTTGCCAATAACATTCAGCTTTCTTTTGACAAAACCGAGTATGACGCGTATTTCCACGATGAAAAAATTGCCCACGTGGTTCTCAAGGTGGCAGGAAAGCACAACGTTTCCAATTCTCTTGCCGTGCTGGCACTCTGCCGTGAGCTGGGGCTGGATTTAGCTCCCGTTTTAGAGGGATTGTCTGAATTTTTGGGTACAAAAAGGAGAATGGAATATAAAGGGGATTCAAAGGGTGTCCCCGTCTATGACGATTATGCCCATCATCCCACCGAAATCGAAACCACAATTTCTTCCATCCGCCAAAAACAGCCCAAACGGCTGGTGATGCTGTTTCAGCCTCATACCTTCACCAGAACCTATACGTTAAAGGACGAATTTATTGAGGTGCTGAAAAAAGCCGATGTGTTGTTTCTTGCTGATATTTATCCTGCAAGAGAACCGGACACCGGGCTGATTCACACCCGTGATTTGGTGGAAAAAATCCCCGGTGCGGTGTATTCCCCCTCTTTCCAGGAAGCGGTGGAACAGCTTCAGGCAGAACTGAAAGACGGCGACATTTTTGTTACCGTTGGAGCAGGGGATATTTATAAAGTGGGAGAAAATCTGCTCAAAGCAGAAGAATAAGGAGACATCAGGAATATGAAAAATCCCGTTTACGGCATGGAAAAGGACTATCTTTCCCAGCTGAGTAAAGAACTTTTGATTTATACAGACGACACCTGTTTTGACGGGTTTTCCAACCTCATTGCCAAACGCAACGGAACCAAATCCGTTGTGGTCGGGTTCGGAGCTTCGGAAAATGCGTTTTTAGTGTCTGAAATTATGGAAAACGGCAAGGTTAAGGTGTCCCCATTATTTCCCGTGGCAGAGGCTTGCTCGGGGCAACGGGTACTTTCCCCAAACGGGAAGCAGGGCATTTTTGATGCCAAAGAAAACACCGTAGATTTTTTTACGGAAAGTGAAGCAAAAACCCTCCGTGTGGTAAAACCCGGAGATGTAATATATTTAAAACCCTTTTTGGAAACAGTGGGAGACTCTTACCTTACCAATGAGCTTTGCTGGTTCTGGAAGCATATTTTTACCGAATTTTTAAAAACCAAAAACACCCGTGTTTCCATTGCTTTTATACGGGAAACCAAAAAAGGTGCGTATGCACTGGGGAAAAATTTCCTTTGTGATGAGGCGTATTTTGTCACCTGTCAAAAGAACTTGCCCCATCCCGTCTGCTTCCTCAAAAAAGAAGGAGACTATGTTTCTCCTATGGCGCTTGCCGCACTTCCCTCCTTTATTTCGGAGAAAGAAATTTCTTTGGCAAATGCTTATTTCGGAGCATCAGGCTGTCACAATACCGCAGGCATCGTCCTCAACTGTGAGGAGCTTCCTGCAGGACAATGGAAAATCAAAAAAGAAACGGTAAAAGCCTTGTTTGATTTCTTGGAAACTCTTAATTAACGGAGCTTGTTATGAAGATTCTTTTAGTGGGTATCAATGCCAAATATACACACACGGCACTGGCGGTGTATTCCATCAGTGCCTATTTGACAAAAAAAGGGGTAGCACACGAGGTGGCGGAATATTCGGTGAATGACCCTTATGAAAAAGTTTTTTATGATATTTTGTCCAAACAGCCCGATATCATCGGGTTTTCTACCTACTTATGGAACATTTCCGCAGTCCGCCGTCTGGCACAGGATTTGAAGCTGGCACGTCCCCGACTCCGCATCTTTTACGGGGGCCCCGAAGCCGGCTATCACGAGGATAAGGACTCCCAATACCCCGAAGCCGATTTTGTCATAGCCGGGGAGGGAGAGGGGGCAGTGTACCGCTACCTTACGGGGAAAGAACCCGACGGCGAGTTTCCCAATCTTCCCTTTTCTTATGAAACCTTACCTTCCGTAGGCAAAACCGTCTATTACGAATCCTCCAGAGGGTGTCCATACCGTTGTAGTTATTGCATTTCCTCTCTGGAGAAGAATCTTAGGTTCAAGCCTTTCGAGCAGGTGAAGGAGGAGCTTTCGGTGTTCATCCGAGCCGGCGTGAAAAAGGTGAAATTCATTGACCGCACCTTTAATGTGAATCCCGATGCGTATGAAATCTGGAATTTTGTGATTGAAGAGGGGAGAGATACCGGCTTTCACTTTGAAATCAAGCCCGAGCTGTTTTCAAAAAAAGATTTTACCCTCTTAAAAACTGCTCCCCGCGGGCGGATTCAGTTTGAAGCGGGGCTTCAGTCCTTAAACGAAACCACCCTCACCGCCATCCATCGGCAAAATAACACAGAGAAAGCCTTTGCCAATTTGAAAGAAATTCTTTCCATGGGAAATATTCACCTCCATCTGGATTTAATTGCAGGGCTTCCCTATGAGGATAAGCATAGCTTTGTGGAGGGGTTCAACCGTGTTTATGCCCTTTCGCCCCATCTGCTTCAGCTTGGCTTTTTAAAGGTGCTAAACGGCACCGAAATCAAGGAAAAGACAAAGGAATACGGGCTGGTCTATTCCCCCCATCCTCCCTATCAGGTCATTTGTACCAACTGGCTCTCAGTGGAGGATATGATGGAATTAAAAGTGGCAGAGGATGGGCTGGACACCTTTTCCAATAAAGGCTTTTTCCCCACTGCACTCTCCTTTTTGTGGGAGAAAAACCCCCTGTCGTATTATGATACCTTTCTTTCTCTGGGCAATCTGTTGAAGCACCGACCTCCGTTGTCACATCCTGCCTTGTTCCGCCTGTTTTATGAGTGGTATCTGGAGCAAGGACTAAAAAATCCCGAAGCATTTTTAGAAAAATTGCAGATGGATTTTCAAAAAAAGAATCCGCACAAACCAATGTTTTAAAGAATGAAATCATTCACAATACCATATCCCGAAGGGAGAACTTTATGAACCGATTTTTTACCGATGCTGAAATTCAGGGCAATACCGTTACCTTAACCGATGAAACCGTTCATCATATCAAAAATGTGTTGAAACTTCGGGAAGGAGAATCTGTAATTCTCATAAAAAATGAAAAAGAATTGCTTTGTAATATTGACAAAATCGAAAAAAACAGTATAATAGTAATTGTCGAAAAAGAATTGGAATCACACGCCGAAAACCCTTTTTCGGTCACCCTTTATCAGGGGATTCCCAAGGGAGACAAGCTGGATTTCATCGTGGAAAAAGCAGTGGAAGCAGGCGTCACCGCCGTTGTCCCCTTGAAAATGAAGCGTTCCATTGCCAAAATCGAGGGAAAGGATATCCCCAAAAAAACGCAACGGTTTCAAAAAATTGCAAAATCCGCAGCACAGCAGTCGGGCAGACTGGTTATTCCCACGGTGGGAGAGCCTGTCACTCCCAAGCAGGTGGACTGGAGCAGGTTTGATGTAAAGCTCCTCTGCTATGAGGACGAGAAGAAAACCACCCTAAAAGAAGTGCTTGAGAGGGTGGATACCCCAAAAAACATTGCCGTGGTGATTGGCCCCGAGGGCGGTATTTCCGAGGAGGAAGCCGCATATCTTCTGGAGCAGGGCTTTTGCGCTGTATCACTGGGCAGCCGCATTTTGCGGACCGAAACGGCAGGTCTTTACACTCTCGCCAACCTGAACTACCGGTTTTGCAACTGATTTTCCGATTAAAAAATATTTTCATAAAAGGAGTTTTTTTAGAAAATGAAAAAACAAGCAACCAAACTCACCAAACAAGAAAAAGAAAGAATTGAAAACAGACTGCTGGCAATTTTTGCAACTGCTCTGGGTGCAGAAATGCTCTGTCTGTACTTAATCAACTGGTTCCGCGGCTCTGCCGGCTTTGTAACCACTGCAAGATGGTTAACCTACATTCTGCTGGTTGGCTTTATTGTACTGGCAGTGTTCTTAAAACTGAAATCCAAAAAATTTGTTCAGCAGGGTCAGGCTGCCCGTGCACAAAAATACAATAACTGGTTCTGGGTATCTGTGGCAACTGCAATCTGTGCATTTTTCATTTATCCCACCGAAATCATCGGTCTGATTCCCGGCATCGGTATGCCCATCGTGTTAGCAATCAATAAGCTGAACTTCTTCCTGGGAAGCCCCATTTCTTTCAGAATTCTCGTTGTGATGATTTTAGTTGGCATTTACACCATTGCAGCATTTATTCACTACGGCATCATTTCCGCTCAGGCTCATAAGGCTTCTTTGAATAAAGGAAACAAATAATTTTTCAAAGACAAAAAATAATTGCATCAGGGAAAGGAATCAGCAGATATGTTAAATACAGAAAAAACAATGGAAAAAATTGTTGCTCTTTGTAAGGGCAGAGGATTTGTATATTCCGGCTCCGAAATTTACGGCGGCCTTTCCAACACCTGGGATTATGGCCCGTTGGGTGTGGAATTTAAAAACAATGTAAAACGTGCCTGGTGGAGAAAATTTGTGCAGGAAAATCCCTACAATGTAGGGCTGGATGCAGCAATTTTAATGAATCCCAAGGTATGGGTGGCAAGCGGTCACGTAGGCGGTTTTTCCGACCCCTTAATGGATTGTAAGGAATGTAAAACCCGTCACCGTGCAGACAAGCTCATTGAGGACACCGGTGTTCTGCCGGCAGGCTGGTCCAACGAGCAGATGGCACAGTACATTAAAGATAACAACATCGTTTGCCCCGATTGCGGCAAATCCAACTTTACCGAAATCAGAAAATTCAATCTGATGTTCAAAACCTTTCAGGGTGTTACCGAGGATGCACAGAGCGAGCTTTACCTGCGTCCCGAAACGGCACAGGGTATTTTCGTAAACTTCAAATCCGTGCAGAGAACCTCCCGTAAAAAAGTGCCCTTCGGCGTTTGTCAGATCGGGAAATCCTTCCGTAACGAAATCACTCCCGGTAACTTCGTGTTCCGTACCCGTGAATTTGAACAGATGGAACTGGAATTTTTCTGTAAGCCCGGCACCGATTTAGAATGGTTCCAGTATTGGAAGGAATATTGTAAAAACTTCCTCTTGTCATTGGGAATTAAGGAAGAAAACTTAAAACTCCGTGACCACGAGCAGGAAGAACTGTCTCACTATTCCAATGCTACTACCGACTTTGAATTTTTATTCCCCTTCGGCTGGGGCGAGCTTTGGGGCATTGCAGACAGAACCGATTTTGACTTAAAACAGCACAGCGAACACAGCGGTGAAAAAATGGAATATATCGACCCCGTTACCAACGAACGCTATATTCCCTATGTAATTGAGCCTTCCTTGGGTGCAGACCGTGTGGCACTGGCATTCTTGGTAGACGCTTACGACGAGGAAGAAGTGTCCGAGGGAGACACCCGTGTGGTTCTCCGACTCCATCCTGCACTGGCTCCCGTAAAAGCGGCAGTTCTGCCCTTATCCAAAAAACTGTCGGAGCCTGCATTCAAGCTGTATGAACAGCTGATTAAAAAGTTCCCCTGCGAATATGATGATGCCGGTTCTATCGGAAAACGGTACAGACGTCAGGACGAAATCGGCACTCCTATCTGTATCACCTTCGACTTTGAATCCGAAGAAGATAACTCTGTTACCTTGCGTGACCGTGATACTATGGAACAGATTCGTCTGCCCATTGACGAAGTGATTCCTTATATTGAATCCAAACTGGAATTTTAATTTCACATCATTACAAAATGGCAAGTGTTTCCATTTTCTGAAACACTTGCCATTTACACAATTTATGCGGAGGTAATCCTATGGTAGAAAAAAGACAGCATCCCCTTTTGGCACTGTTGTTCAATCACCTGGTGTATGCCATTTTTTCCTTCCTCATTGTCACTTCCATGAGCGGAAAATGGCAGATATTTTTCGGGATGTTTTTTCTGATTTTATATTTATCGGGCATTTACAGCTATGCCCATAAAGCAGGGTGGGGCCATCAGAAGTCCTACAGTGTGGTAAAGCCACACATCAAATTCCCTCTGGCGTATGCCCTCATTGCCGTTTGCTACGTGATTGTGCCGCTTCTTTTGTGGCTTGTTTTGCCCTATGGCACTGTGTATCTTTTGGTGCTGTTATGGGAAGCTCCCTTTTATTTTGCACACATCATTTATCACGACGGTGTGGTAAATTTCATTGCAGCTGGCGGTTTTTCTGCCCTCATTACCGTGGTGACTGCATTGGGATACCTGGCAGGAGTAAAGGGCTTTCATCTGATGGCACTGGTGCATAAATTGTTGTATCGCCCTGTAGAAACCGAAGAAACAAAAAAGGAGCAGTAAAATGCGAAAATTATTATTGGGAAAATGCGGAGAGCTGGCACTTAAGGGCTTGAACCGCAGAAATTTTGAGGATCAGCTATTAAAAAATATCAGAAATCAATTAAAAGGACTGTTAAAATCCGTGTCCATTCATCAGTCTGCCATTTACATTGAGCCTGAGGAGGATGCCGATTTTTACGAAATGCTGGAAAAGGCAAAAAATGTGTTCGGCTTAAAAAGTGTTTCGGTAGTGTACCAGACCGAAAAGGATATGGACACCATCAAAGCAGATGCTCTTACTCTGTTAAAGGATAAATTAAACGGAAAATCTTTTAAGGTGGAAGCAAAGCGTGCGGATAAAACCTTTCCCTTAAATTCTCCCGCCATCTGCCGGGAATTGGGGGGATTTCTCCACGATAACATCGAAAATGTTACGGTAAATGTGCAAAATCCCGACATTCAGGTGATGGTGGAGGTACGGGAAAAAGGTGCATACATCTATTTTGAAAAGGAAGAATGTCATGGCGGGCTTCCCGTTGGAACGGGGGGCCGTGGGGTGCTTCTTTTGTCGGGGGGGATCGACAGCCCCGTTGCCGGCTTTATGATGGCAAAACGAGGCTTAAAATTAGAGGCAGTGCATTTTTATTCTTATCCCTACACCTCCGAGCGTGCCAAGCAGAAAGTGATTTCTCTGGCAAGAATTATTGCAAAATACACCGGTCCCTATCGGTTGCATATTGTCCCCTTTACCGACATTCAGCTTGCCATCGGTGAAAAATGCCGTGAGGATATGATGACCCTCGTGATGCGCCGTTTTATGATGAAAATTTCAGAACGGGTGGCACAAAACAACAACTGCGGTGCTTTGGTTACCGGGGAAAGCCTGGGTCAGGTAGCCAGTCAGACCATTGAGGGGCTTCAGGTCACCAATTCTGCGGTGGGTATCCCCGTGTTCCGCCCCTTAATCGGGATGGATAAAACCGAAATCACCGAAATTTCCCGCAAGATGGAAGCCTTTGAAACCTCTATCTTACCCTATGAGGATTGCTGTACCGTGTTCACTCCCAAGCATCCCAAGCTCCATCCCAGAGTAAAGGATGTTATCTTTGAAGAGCAGAAGTTAGATATGGATGCCATGATTGAAGAAGCGGTACAAAATATAGAAAGAGTCCACATTTCAGCAGAAGATTTATAAATATACCGTTCTTTTTCTTTGGTGGCAAAGAAAAGAACCAAAAAGAAACCACCGCCAAGTATTTTTACAATCCCTACTCTCATCTTCCTGCAACTTTATTCTATTGCAAAAATAACGGCGGAAGGATTTGCTGCTCGTCGTTTGATGACGGGTTTTATTGGAAAATCTACCACACTATATCAATTCTGTATTCTTTTCTCATCGCTTATTACTACTTTTGATTGATTGAAAGTATTTTTCGCAATCCCTGACATTTGTCTTTCTGAAACGGTTTTTCATAGCGAAAATTATGCGGAAAGATTGGGTTTTGCCGGTCGATTATGAAAATAGAATCCCCCTGTAGAGGAAACAATGTGTAACTACTGCTATCCAAATGAGAGGACAGCCGTGCGGCAATTGAGCACTCGTTTGAAGGGGGTAAGAGGATTGTCAAGGGGGCTAGGGGGAAAATCGAAAGTTCCCCCTGGTCCCTTGACAGATAATTTTAGAAAGTTTATTACAAAAAGGAAAATGAAGTTATGAAAATATTATCTCCTGCCGGTTCCTATGATGCAATGGTTGCTGCCGTAAAAACGGGAGCAGACGCCGTTTATTTAGGTCTGGATTCGTTCAATGCCAGAGCCGGTGCCGAAAATTTTACCGAGGATACTTTAAAGGATGCCGTTTTCTATTGCCACAAACGGGGCGTAGAAGTCTTTGTGACCTTAAATACTTTGGTTTACGATAACGAAATCGCAAAAATCACCAAGGTGATTGATGTGATTTATAACTCCCTTGCCGACGGGGTCATCGTGCAGGATTTAGGCGTGGCAAAGCTGGTGCAGAAAATTGCACCCGATTTGCGTCTGGTTGCCTCCACTCAAATGACCACAAACAACCTGGCAGGGGTAAAACTTCTGGAAAAAGAGGGTTTTGATACCGTGGTTCTCCCCCGTGAGCTGTCCCGGAGAGAAATTGAAAAAATCCGTAAAGCAACCGATCTCAATTTAGAGGTCTTTGCTCATGGTGCTCTTTGCGTGTGTTATTCGGGACAATGCCTCATGTCCAGCTTTATCGGGGAACGAAGCGGAAACCGTGGAAAATGCGCGCAGCCCTGCCGTATGATGTACGAATGCCGCAGTAAAAAAGGTGCATTTTTGTCCCCCAAGGACCTGGCACTTGTGGACTATCTTCCCGATTTGGAGGAAGCGGGCGCAGACGTGATTAAATTAGAGGGCAGACTGAAAAGTAAATACTACACTGCAGCCGTTACGGATGTATACCGCCGTGTGCTGGATTCTGAGGAAGCCCCCACCGAGGAGGATTATGCCATCTTAAACGCCTCCTTTAACCGTGGCGGCTATACTCCCGGCTATTTTGACGGCATTAAGGACAAGCATCTGTTCAACTATTATAAAAACGAAAATCCTTATTCCCGGGAAACCAAAAAAATGGAACGGTACTACGATCAGATTTTAAATAAAGACCGTGAATTTTCTCAGATTCCCATTTCGGTTTCCCTTGCCTTAGAAGCAAACAAACCCGTTGAGGTGGAGATTTTGTTGGATGAGGACGTGTATCCTTTCACCTCCGAAACTGTTCCTCAGCTTGCACAAAATGCACCTATCACAAGGGAAAAGCTGATGGACCAGCTTTCCAAAACAGGGAACGAAACCTTCTGCTTTGAGGAAATTGAAATCGCAATGAGCGACGAACCGCTCTTTTTAAGTGTGTCTCAAATGAATGGACTCCGCAGAGAAATCGGTGCTTATTTAGACAGTCTGTTTCAATTTGAACGTCACATTGAGCCTTATTCCTACCAGATGAAAAAACGAAAAACCACCGATGAATTAGACTATTATTGCACGGTTTCCACTGCATTTCAGATGAAATGGGTGCGGGAGCTGTGGGATAAAAAAATCTTTGCAAAAAAAGAAGTCATCGAAGAATATTGGGAAAAATACGGCGAAATCGACAATATCGGGCTATGGTGCGAGCGAATTGCCACCGATAAGCAGATTTCTGCCTCCCGTTCCTTTTTATCCGCCCATCCTGAAATTACCGATATTTTAGTGGGTAACATCGGCTACCTGAAAGCCTTTGCCCCGAATTATAACATTTATGCAGACTATTCCCTCAATATCACCAATACCTTATCTGCAGAATTTTTGGAGCAAAAAGGGGTAAAAAGCATCACCGCATCGGTGGAAGCAAACTTAAAAAATGTGAAAAATATTATAACAGAGGATGCCGACCTTTGCATTTTGGGTTACGGGCAGATTCCGCTTATGATTACCCAGTCCTGCATCAAATCCAATCTGCGGGGCAAATGTGATAAGTCGGATTTAACCATCACCGACCGCAAAGGGGAAGAATTTGTGATTGCCTGCGAAAATTGCAGTCAGAATGCCATTTATAATCCTTATCCCATTATGATGTCCGATAAGCTTAACGACATCCGTGCCGCAGGGGTAAATTGTGTCCGTCTCCACTTCTTCCGTGAAAATAAGGCACAGGTGCAGGAAATTATTCATTCCTTTAAATTGGAGCAAAATCCCTTAACCCGTTACACCAGAGGGCATTACTATCGGGGTGCATACTAATGAAAAACGAGTTTATGCTGCTTGCCATCGAAGAGGCAAAAAAAGACCCCAACGAAATCCCCGTGGGGGCAGTTTTGGTGAAAGACAAGCAAGTGATTGCCTCCGCTCATAATGAATGTGTTGCCAAATCCGGCATTTGCCATGCAGAGCTTCTTGCCATAGAGCGTGGGCTGTCCAGGCTTGGCACAACTTATTTAGAGGATTGTGAGCTTTATGTTACCAAAGAACCGTGCATTATGTGCTTCGGTGCCACGGTAAATGCCCGTGTGAAACGGGTGTATTTCGGGTGCTACGATGTGAAATACGGTGCGATGGAATATGTTGAGCGATTAGGCTATCTTCATAAAATCAACCATACTCCCGAGCTTTACGGGGGCATTATGGAGCAGGAATGTAAACAGCTGTTGGAGGACTTCTTCCGATGAAATTTTTACTAAAAGACATCAAATTGCCTGTGGATATGACAGACGACGAGGCGATTTCTTATCTCAAACAGAATCTCCCCGGGAGCGAAATTTCCATCCGCAAAAAATCGGTGGACGCCCGTAAAAAAGAGGAGATTTCTTTTGTTTACACCTTTTTGGCAGAAGCAAAGGAAATTCCACAAAAATGGCGGAAAAAAGCTTTGCCCTATATCGAAAAAAAAGCAGAGGTTTCCCTTGGAGACAAGCCTCTTGAACACCGCCCCGTGGTGGTGGGAGCAGGCCCGGCAGGTCTCTTTTGTGCTTACACCCTGGCAAAACACGGCTATCAGCCCATTTTACTGGAACGGGGCGAGCCAATCGAGCAACGTGTGGAAACTGTCAATGCTTTTTTCTCCGGCGGAAAGCTGAATCCCGAGTCCAATGTGCAGTTTGGGGAGGGGGGTGCCGGTGCCTTTTCTGATGGAAAGCTGACCACAAGAATCAGCGACCCCTTATCGGCTGATGTAGTCAAACTGTTGGCAACCCATAGCGGTCTGCCCGGTCTTTCCTATCAGGCAAAGCCCCATATCGGGACAGATAAGCTAATCGAATGTGTCAAAAATTTACGAAAAGAAATAGAAAGCCTGGGCGGTGAAATCCGCTTCGGTGCAAAGCTTACCGATATCACAGTGTCAAACGGTGCTGTTTCGGGCGTTGTGGTAAATCAGGATGAGTCTATCAGCACATCTTGTGTGGTGTTAGCCACCGGTCACAGTGCAAAGGATATTTATTATCTGCTTCACAAAAAGGAAATTCCACTGGCACAAAAATCCTTTTCGGTGGGAAGCAGAATTGAGCATTTCCGAAGTGTCATAGATGAAATTCAGTATGGAAGCTATGCAGGGCATCCCAATTTGGGTGCGGCAGACTATCAGCTGTTTCACCATTGCCAAAACGGGCACACTGCCTATAGCTTTTGTATGTGTCCCGGCGGTGTGGTAGTGCCCAGCCAGTCCGAAGAAGAAACGGTTCTGGTTAACGGAATGAGCTATCTGGCACGAGACGGGAAAAATTCCAATTCTGCCCTTTGTGTGTCGGTATCTAACGAGGATTTCGGCGATGGTCTCTTTGACGGGCTTCAATTTATTGAAAGACTGGAGCAAACGGCATACCGTGCAGCAGGGAGAAGTTACCGTGCTCCCTTTATGAATTCCTTTGATTTTACCGGCGTAAAGCCACAAGGCTTCTATCCCGAACCAACCTATTCCCGTGGAGTATCCGAGGTGGATTTTTCGGAAATTTTCCCTCCCTTTGTGATAGATTCCCTGAAAGAGGGACTGCAGGCATTTGAGAAAAAAATGCCCGGCTTTGTCAAAAAAGGTGCGGTTTTTACCGGTGTGGAAACCAGAACCTCCTCTCCTTTGCGGATTCTTCGTAACGATGAACTCCAGTCGGAAAAGGCAAGGGGGCTGTACCCTTGCGGTGAGGGAGCAGGCTATGCGGGAGGCATTGTTTCTGCCGCAGTGGACGGTATGAAAATCGCATACAAAATAATAAAAACTTATCAACCATTGCAGTAGACTTGATAAAAAAACACAGACCGCTTTGTTACGAACAAACCTCACCACTCGGCGTACCTTTGTACGCCGTCGGGGTTCGCCTGCCGGGTGTTCGGTTTGTCCGTTCTGTGCTTTTTTCTCTGCGTCTGCAGGGCAATATATCTTTGATGTCCCCGACAATATAAATCCCACTACGAAAGGAAGCGAGAAAACTATGATAAAAGGCGCAATTTTTGATTTGGACGGCACACTGCTTGCCACCTTGGATTCCATTGCAAAATCGGGCAACGAAATGCTGAAACACTTTGGATTTCCGCCTGCACCGAAAGAGCAATACGGCGTGTTTGCAGGAGACGGAGCAGATGTTTTGGTAGAGCGTGCCCTGAACTATTCGGGAGACACTTCTCTTTCTCATTCAGAAGAAGCGAAACTGAAATACAGAGAATGTTTCCGGGAATTTTGTGACTATAATGTGAAGCCCTACGATGGCATTTCAGAACTGCTGGAAGGCTTGTGTAAGAAAAATATCAAGCTTGCCGTTTTTACCAACAAACCCCACGAAAATGCCGTTAAACTGATGAAAAAACATTTCCCCTCTTATCCCTTTACTCATATTTTCGGACAATGCGATGCCTATCCGAAAAAGCCTGACCCCACGGGAATGCTTCAGATTTTGAATGATTGGGGCATTTCTCCCGGGGAATGCGTGTATTTGGGAGACAGCAATGTAGATATGAAAACGGGAAAACGGGCAAATTGTCTTACAGTAGGGGCTTTGTGGGGCTTTCGTACCAAAGAAGAGCTTCTTGCAAACGGTGCCGACCGTGTGATTTCCCGTCCCTTGGAATTATTGGACTGTTTGGAGTAACTTTATGATATCAAAAAAGGAGCTTCCTGTTTATAAGAGTCTGTTTCGGGAGATTTTTTCCGAAGACGAGGTGTTTTGCGACCGCATTTTTTCTGCCAAGCTGGACACCGTGTTTGACTTGCGTAAAAACGGTGAAATTATGAGCTTTTTATATGCCATTCCCTTTACTGCAAAGGTGGAAAACCAATCTTGCCGTGCCATTTATGTGTATGGGGTGGGAACCGTTTTTGAAGCACGAGGCAAAGGCTATATGAAAGAAGTATTTCAGAAAATGGAAACTCACTTTGGCGACACTGTGGATTTTTACTATCTTGTCCCTGCCGAGCCATCTCTCTTTGCTCTCTATGAGAAAATCGGCTACAAAACGGGTTTTTCTCTTACCAAAACGATACTTTTCCCCGAAAAAAAGGAGCATCTTTCTTATGATATTAAAGAAACTCCTCAAGCCTTTCATTCCGATTATCTCAACTATGTGGGGCAGTTTTCTACTGCGGTGATTCGTTCCCGTGAGGACAATGAGTTTGCTCTTTCGGAGGGTCACTATCATAAAATCGGCAACAGCGGATTTTTTTGGGTTATCGACCGGGATATGGTTCAAATCCGGGAGGCGTATATCGAAAAACCGGAAGATTTAGACTGTTTTCTGGACTTTTTAGCCAGAAAGGGCTATGAAAAAGCGATTCTTACCCAACCGGGAAATCATACCCCCTATGCGATGGTAAAAGTAGTGAATCCGGCACTGAAAAACGCTTCATTTTCCAAAGGTTACACCAATTTGAATTTTGACTAATCATTCATTTTGGGATTCATTCCGCCATTTATTTTTCGTAAAATGATTAAATACCGTAAAATCCGGAAACCCTCGTAAGAAAGAAGCTTGCGAGGTGTTTTTTTATGAAAAAAGTAGTTTGGTTTTCCTTTGTCTGTGCCATACTTATTCTGGGGGCGATGGTGTTCGATTATCTTTATAACGACCGGTTTCATCGGGTGGAGTTTCACACTGTTTCCCTCACTGATTTGCAGGAACAGTGCGAATTTTCCGCACCTTTGATTCAGGACGGCAACCTGACACTGATGACGGGGGCAATCCGTATGGCAGACAATATCACCGAGGGGGCAACCGCCGTGGTGACGGTAGACGGAACCCGTTATGACGGCTATCTCTATCGCCTGGAGCCTGCCTTTGACGGTATCTCTATCGCTACGGTATCGGTGATTTCTCCCCCCGAGGAAATGGGGGACGCCACCGCAACCTTTTACGGCAATTATCATCGGAATCTGATGTTTATTCCTCCTGAATGTGTTATATCGGACGAAGATGGAAAGGATGCGATATTCGTGGAATTAAACGGCTATGCCGTGATGCGGAATGTGGAAACGGGAAAGACTCTCCCTGACAAAGGAACAGAAATTTTATCGGGGCTTTTCCGTGATGAAAAGTTGATTCTTTCCCCGAAAAATATCCGCACCGGAGACCGAATTTCCGAATGATTTTAAGGACACCTGTCCACAACTTTGGATTTTCCGAAAAAACAGCAGTTATCCACATTTTTTGGGGAAAACTTGAAAAACTATTGTGGAATTAGAGAAAAAGCAGGTGGAAAACTGTGGAAAAATAGGGAAACCCGTTGGAATACCAATGTTTTAAAAACCGGCAGTTATCCACAGGAAAAATCATTGGCGGATATCATGGCGGAATTAAATTTTTTACCTTAGGGACAGATGCTCCCGTCTGTCCCTTTTTTTGATTATATAAAAAGAGAGCAGACATCCTTGCGATGCTGCTCTTTTTTTGGCACAAGCACTCTTATAGCATTTACTCACAAATGCCGTAAAATATAGGGGGTTAGAAATTGTTTTAGTGAAATATCAACTCCGTTGATATGAAATAACCCTTCGGATTATGAAATATTTTTCTTTTAGAAAAATGTGAAATAAAATTTGCCTTATCATATGCCGTCAGGCATATTTCACACTTCTTCCCTATTCACTATTACCTATTACTTTCCAAAAATCCTCGTTCGTATTTAGGGAAGAGTGAATAAGGAATAGGTAATAAGTAAAAATCCCCGTTCTTACGAACGAGGATTTTTGGTCGGGATAACAGGATTTGAACCTGCGGCCTCTTCGTCCCGAACGAAGCGCGCTACCAAACTGCGCTATATCCCGATTGGTATTTGTCCATAGGACGAACCATATTATAACATATATTTTTTCAAAAATCAAGATAAAATTTAAAAAATTTTGATTTTTTTCTTTGCACTCTGAAAAATAGAAATCATGTTTCTTTGGATGCGTTTCCCAAAAGGGTGAGAATATACACGGAGGCTGCACCGTGCTTCTTTAAAATACGGCTGCATTCGTTGGCAGTGGAGCCGGTGGTGAATACATCGTCCAGCAAAAGAATATGCTTTCCCTTTATTTTCCTTGCATACGGTCTGCAAAAGTAGAAGTTTCCTTTTACATTGGTTTTTCGTTGACTTGCTTTCAGTGTGGATTGCCGTTTGGCAAACCATTTTTTCAAAAGGAGATTGGGATAGCAGGGAAGCTTTAATTTTTTGGCTACAAGATATGCCAGCTCCAAAGGGGCATTGTACTTTTGTTTCCAGTAGGTTTTTGGGCCAACGGGAACGGCAGTGATGCAGTCAATTTCCAGCTTCATTTTTTCAAGCTGCTCTAAAAGCAAGCGGGAAAGACCTTTTGCTCTGTAAAATTCACCGTGAAATTTATAGTTAAGCATTGCCTGACGAAATGCACCGTCGTAATGATAGCAGGATGCCGCCAGAGTAAAAGAAGGCTTTTTCTCTGAACAGTGGTTGCAAAGAAAAGTCATTCCCTTTGGCTGACCGCAAATGGCACATTTGGGAAGTCGGTTGTATGCTTCCACCTTTTCACGACAGTTCTTGCAAAGAAAATCGGGAGCTTGCGGCGGATTGCCGCAGATGGGACAAGGGCGTAAGACAGCTTTCATTTTTCACCTCACGCCAATCCAAAGAGTTTTAATAAATAAATTGATGCCAGCACGCTTACAATGCTTACCAGTGCACTCAAAGACACGCCATAAGCCGAAATATCCGCATCCACGCCTAATTTTTTTGCCATTACAAAGCAGTTTACTGCAGCGGGAGTCGCACTTAAAATAGCGGTGATAATCAGCATATCTCCACGGAAGCCAAGGAGAATTGCAGCACCGAGAAATAAGATTGGAGCGAGAACATTTCTTAAAAAGAGGGCAAAGAAAATGTAGGGTGCATTTTTTTGAAAGTCGTTTATGGTAATGGAAGCTCCGATGATAAGAAGCCCCATAGAGGTAGCAATGTCTCCGGCATAGGATAAGCTTTTTTCTATTATCACGGGCATAGGCAGACGGCACAGAGAAATAAGAAGCCCTAACAGAGTACCTATAATTAACGGATTTTTTATCACATCTAAAAACAGGGTAGAGATGCGTTGCTTGGATTTGCCGTAGTAGGAAAGCAAAATCACGGCAGTGGCATTGTAGAGGATGGTGACAAAAGCCAGGGAAATGGCGAGCATCAGGACACCTTCTTCTGCCATCAGATTCATAGCAAGGGGCATTCCCACAATGGCAAAGTTGGAGCGAAAGCCCAGCTGAATTACGGCTCCTTTTTTCTTCTTATCTTTGATAAAGGAGCAAACCAGAATAAGAAGTGCCACATATCCCAATACGGCAGAAATGATAAAAATAATCAGCTTGGGAGCAAAATATTGATATAAATCGGCAGTTGCCACGGTGTGAAACAACAATGCGGGCGTTCCCACATAATACACCAGTTTTACGATTTCATCTTTGGTAACCGGGGAGAAAAAGCCCAGACGGTTTAAAAATATGCCTAAAAATATAACGAGAAAGACGGGGAGAATATTGTTGACGGTTTCCAGAAATAACGTCATAGAGCCTTGCTCCTTTCTTTTATGCTTCCCAGAATTTTAAAAAGAGGGTATAAATGCCAAGATACGGGTCGCTGATTTGACCGGTTTTCAGCTTATAGTCGGTTTCAGCACAGAATTGAACCAGTGCTTCCAGCTTGGAAGGAGACAAGCCTTTTGCCTGAGAAATGTATTTTCTCACAACAAAGTCGGGAATGTTTTTCCCAAGCATTTTTCTGATATCCTCATTGGGAATTTTTTCATTTTGCCCCGCTGTTGCCAGATACAGCCCCGAAATGTGGCGGGACAGCAGTGAAAACAACAACTGCGGAGGATTTTTTGTCTGATTTAGCATCAGCTTATTCAACAGGTCGTATGCTTCTTCTTTTTTGCGGTTGACCAAGGCATCCGACAGATGAAATACCACCGCATCCATACTCCTTTGCATAAATCGGTCCAGACTTTGGGCAGTAACCTCTGTCTGATCCTGAAGATAGGCTGAAACTGTTTCCACAAGCCGCATCACGGAATGAAGATTAGGTTCGTTTTCTTCGATGATTTTATCAATCAGCAAAGGAGAAATTTTCTTCTCCCGTTTGGAAAACTCACGGGTAATAAAAGCACGCAAATCCTGGGGAGCGGGGTATTTACATTCCACCGTTTCTCCTTTTTTTTGTGCTGTGGTCCAAATTTTGGAACGCTTGTCAATTGCCGTTTCCCGAATGATGAGGATAACAAACTCGGGTAGCTTCTGCATTTCCTCTGAAAGCGTGTCCCGAAAGGCATTGTCGCAGGCGGAAAGCTCCAGCTGGTTTAAGTAAATCACCTTATATTCCGCCATCACGGGAGGCTGTGACAGTGTGTTGTGAAGCTCCTCCGGAGAGAGTGCTTCCTGATAGTGAAAGTAATTAAAGCAAGAGAAAGCATCATCCACAACGGTATGGATGATTCGGTTGATATAAAATTCCTTCAGATAGTCCTCCTCACCGTAGAAGAAATACAGATTGGAAAACTGTTTTTGGCTAATTGCCTGATTGAGGGCTCGGATGTCCATTACGGCTCCTGTTCTGCAGAACCAAGCAGGCGTACGCCGCTTGCATCTGCTTGTATGATAGAATAGTTGTTATAAAGAGTGGCAGCCGGATGCCATTGCTTTTTTGAGAAAATTGGTGCTGAAAGGGTCAGCTTTTCAAGCTCTTGTGATGCGTGAGAGCTTCGGCTGAAGTTTACAATCCAGCTCTTATTTGGATTTCGCTCTGACTGCTCCAGTAAGTAGGCGGCATTTTGGGTAAAGGAAACCGACCGCCCCATATAGGAAAATTCCGCTTCAAAAATGGTATTGCCATCGGTGTTCAGGCGGATTGTGATACCATCTGTAGCGATGCAGACCGGATGTTCCACCAAAAGAACACTCCCAGTATTTGAAAGCATACCTGAAAACCTTTGCGGCACAACAATTTTATTGACGGGATGTGTGTCTAAAAATTCGGTTATCTGCTGGGGATTGGAAAGACCGGTTAAAATCAACAGCTCGATGGGTTGATTGTCCCGATATGCGGCAGAGCTTTGTCCGTATATCAAATCCGTTCCTGTTCCGTATAGAATCAGCTTGTCGGAGGGCGTCAGTATTGCGGCGGAATTGGTGTTGGAGGCACCAAAAAAGGTAATCAGCATCCGGGAGTTATAAGGTGTTTGCCATTGTAAGCTGATTGCCAGAACAACGCACAAAATCGCACCCATACTCCACATAGCTTTTTTCAGCTTCCTGACAGAACGGCAGTAGCAAGCAAAACAGGTTACGCCGCCCATCAGCATCAAAAAGGCGGAATCTTTCAGGGATAGCTTCAGTGAAACAGGCAGTGACGACAGTATTTTTACAAGCTGCACAAATACTGTGGAAAGTGCTCGCAAAATGATAAGAATTACGGTAGAAACAAGCGGAATCCGATGGATTGCCAGGGTAATGATGCCAAGAATCAGAATAGGTGCTGTAAGAGGTGCAACCAAAAAATTGGCAACAACGGAAACCAGCGGTATTTTACCGAAATAAAGAAGTATCACCGGGAAGGTCATAATCGAAACGGCAATATAAGTTGCAAAATATGACCGAACCCCATTCCATGGAATCCCGCTTAGCTTTTGCTCCAAAGGCTTGGAGCAAGCCGTCAAGCCGAGAGCAGCACCGAAGGTCAAGAGGAAGGAGGGGTTAAAAATCAGTGTGGGGGTTGCTGTTAAAAATGCAGCAAATAGTGTCAGCAGCATTTTAAGCTTATCCTGCGGCTTTACATAAAACAAATCTCCCAAAAATCCTGCCAGCATCAGAAAAAAGGAACGAAGCACCGGAAGGGTTGCACCTGTGTAAATGATAAAGAAAGAGAGAATCACCGCAGAAAACACCAGCCGTTTCCGATGAGAAAAAACGACGAAGCTGGAAAGAAACAGCAGAAAAGTCATCAGGTAATTAAAGTGCATTCCCGATACTACCACAATATGCACCGTGCCCGTGGAAAGAAAGCTTTGATACAGGTCTTCCGGCATTTCCGAACGGTCGGAACTAATGAGTGCAGTGAGAAAATGGGCAATGTCCGAAGGAAATAACCGTTGGAAACAGTCTGCCGTGGCAAGACGAAGCCGTTTCCCCAGGTACAGAGAATAGTTTCCGATTCCTTTTTTTATCACTTCCGCCTCATAGGGAAAGGTGGCAGATAAAAAGGTGTTGTTCCCCATAAGCTTCCGGGTTGCCTGAATTTTATGGTTAAGCGGGTTCACCGGAGTGCAATCGGGGTTTTTCAGACAAACTCTTTCTCCGCACAAAATCGGGAGATTGGTTCGTATTTTGACAGAAATTTTCAGACCGTTTTCTTCCCGTAATGTGAAGTAAGCGGTATGGCCGTAGGTGTGCACTTCGCTGATTACCACACCCTGAAGGCAGGGCGGATTCTCGTTTGCAAAGGCGGCTGCTTTTTGGGAGAGTCCATTCACATAGTAGGTATAATACCAGTTTCCCAAAAGAAACAGAAAAAGACACAGAAGGATCTTAAAACACAAAGAGAATGTCCGGATAACACTTCTCTTTTTTGGATAACAAAGCTTCTGAATCCAGATGACTCCAACAAGAAAAAAGGCAGCTAATATAAAAACCAGGATATTTGCAGACAAATATCCTGATATTCCTATTCCAAAAACCCACGAGATAGCTGCCGGGAGATACAAGCGGCATTAGCCTTTCGGATTGACAATATCACGCCAACCGAAGTCACCGCGTTCCAGACCCTGGATGAGAACCTCTGCAGTTGCCACGTTGGTTGCCAGAGGAATGTTGTGAACATCGCATAAACGGAACAGCGCGTTTACATCAGGCTCGTGGGGCTGCGCCGTTAGCGGATCGCGGAAAAACAGCACCAGGTCGATTTCGTTGTAAGCAATTCTTGCTCCAATTTGCTGGTCGCCCCCCTGGGGACCGGATAAAAATCTATGCACTGCAAGACCGGTGGCATCAGACACCAGTCCACCGGTGGTACCGGTTGCAAATAAGGTGTGTTTTTGCAGAATAAATTTGTATGCAATGGAGAACTGAACCATCAGCTCTTTCTTTTTGTCGTGTGCAATTAGTGCAATATTCATTGTCCGAAAAACCTCCTGTTATGTTTCAAATTACCCGTTCGGCGGGCGAAATCCGGGAAAGGGATTACCGTATTTTTACGGGCACCTGCTCTCCCATTAAGCGTTTGGCGGAATTCTTGATTTCCCTGACGCATTTTTTACGGGTGTCGTCTAAAATGAGTTTCCCCTGATTTTGAAACTGAAGCATTTTGTCTTCATAACACCAGATTCCAAGCAAGGGAATGCCCAGACGGTTGAGAATTTCGTCTACATTGGGCATCATTTTTTTGCGAACCAGTTTTTTATTGAATTTATTGATAATGACATAGTTTTCTTTCACATTGCAGCCCTCTGCAATCTGAAGCATACGGTCAGCATCCCGAAGAGATGCCATATCCGGCGTTACAACCGTAACGGTAATGTTTGCTGCACGGATGGCGTTTTTTAAGCCTGTTTCAATGCCGGCAGGACAATCCAGCAGCACAAAATCAAAGTCTTTTGCTGCATTTTTTATCATACTGTAAAATTTTTCTTCGTCCAGATCCTCTTTGTCGATTGTCTGTGAGGCAGGCAGAAAATACAGCTCGCCGTATTGCTTATAATGATAGCAAGCATCTAAAAGACCGATTTTTCCATCGTAAACATCGGTTACATCATACACAATTATGCTTTGCACGCCAAAGACGATATCCAAGTTCCGAAGCCCGATATCCGTGTCAACCACCAGCACCCGTTTGCCCTCCTGTGCCAAGGCGGCAGAAAGATTCGCGGCAACTGTGGTTTTGCCAACCCCACCCTTTCCGGATGAAATTGCAATAATTTTGCCCATGGTGTAACCCTCCCTTTGGTTGTAATATCATACAATCTACCGATATCATATCATAAAACAGCAGACTTGTCAAACCATCTGCACGAAAATTCTGTAATTTTAGCGGCTCTTTTTTGTCTGCCGGAACCGTTTCATAAAAAGGAGCAACAAAACGGCACAGAAGACACCAAAAAAGTCCAGAAGCATATCGGAAACACGCATAGCTCTGCCTTCTCCCGTGACAAACTGGAGACACTCGTCCAAAATGGCAATTCCACCGCCGTATAAGAGAGCGGGCAACACCTTTTTCCAAATGCCAAAAAACATATTTCCCGAGAAAATTCCAAGCAGAAAAAACTCGCCAAAATGAGCCGTTTTCCGAAACAGCCAATGGACATTTTCTGCCGGAATCCGAATGGTTGTAACGGCATAAATCCAATCCAGAAGCTGATTTAACAAGCCCCCGGAAAGGGAAGCAGACTCCGCTGCCGGCTGCAGAGAAAACCAAAAGATAAGACCGGTCCAGAAAAGTGTCAGAATACCCCAAAGTAAAATATTACGGGTTCGGTTCAAGTGAAATCTCCTCTTTTACTTCATAAATTGCCCGTTCTCCGCCAATGAGCTTGGCACGGGTGTAGGCACAAAGCACAGATGCTTTTCCCACGGTTTTTTGCTTCAGCCGCAGGGGAACGGCAACCGGCTTCAGGTGCATTCCAATGAGTGTGCCGCCAATGTCAATGCCGGCATTTGCACGGATTTGTTCTACCACAACGGGGGCTTTGAAATTGCGGTAGCAGGCAGTGGCAAAGGAGCCTCCTGCTTTGGGCTGTGGCACGACACACACAGGCTCATAGCCGTATCGCTCGGCAGCCTCTTTTTCTATTACCAATGCACGGTTTAAATGCTCGCAGCATTGAGCCGCAAGAAAAATTCCCTGCTCTTTCAGCGGAGGATAGAGACCGCAAAATAAGGCTTCTGCCGCTTCATAAGCGGAATGAGAGCCGATTTGTTCCCCCAACAGCTCTGATGTGGAGCAGCCAATTACAAGCAAATCTCCCTGTTTTAGGTTGGTTTTTGATAAAAATTCATTGATTAAATCCTTGCCCTGCAAGGTAATTTCATCATACATGATACATTCCTCAATTTCTGTGTTTATTCAATATGGTTTCTCTGAAAAAACGGTTTTTCTCAAGAACAAGAAACAGCGGAACTCCAAGCAAAGTGACCACCACAAATTCTCCGATGGCACAAGTCAGCAGACTGAACCAGAAGGGAGACCCCAAAAGCTTCAGCTCCCAGGCGATAAATCCCATAGAAATAGTGGGGAACAGCGAAGCAACCCACAGGCTTTTCATTTTGGGGATGAAAACCACCGAAAAAACGGTGGAGGCTACGCCGAATAGCATATCCAGCGGCCCTAATGGGCTGAACAGATTGCTGATGGCACACCCTAAAATAAGGGCATAGCCGTATTGCTTCCGATAAAAGCACAAAAGTGTCAGAATTTCCGCAAACCGAAACTGAATCGCCCCATACGACAAAGGGGCAATCCCCAGAGTCAGTGCCGCATACATAGCGGCAATCAATGCAATCAGGGCAAAATCGGATACATTGGTTCGTTTCAAATGAAATACACTCCCTTGTTTTTTAATTTTGGAGGAGGCTATCCTTCTCCAAAAAGATGGTTAGCAAGAGCAACATCTTTCTAAGCCAGTATATCATAACAGGCATATTTTGTCAATTCCTGCAGACGATTTTGACTTCGGGAAAAAGAAAAAAATCCTGAAAAAAGCAGGCACAACATAGGAGGTTGCACCTGCTAAAAGAACGGTGAGCAAAGAATTGCGTGGCAAACCGATGGATTATTCGGTTTGCAGCTCATATTTTCGTTTGGTTGCCAAACCGCCGCGGATATGGCGTTCTGCCTTGTTTTTGTTTAATATCTGCCGCACCTGGTCGTAGCGGGAGCGGTCCAGATAATACAGACGGGTTGTGACATCCTTATGTACTGTAGATTTTGAAATTCCGTAGTGCTTTGCCACTTCTCTCACCGTGGAATTGTGGTGGATGATATGGTCGGCAAAGAGAATTACCCGCTTTTCGATATCGTAGTAGCTTTCCAAAAAAATCACCTCTCATCAGGGTATCGGTTTTGTTACTTGATACCAATATATGAGAGGCGGTTTTCAAATATTCAAAAATAACGGGAAATTATTGCTCCTTGTCATCAAGACGGGGGAATCGGATGGTAACCTTGGTGTAAGCATTTTTTTCACTGTCAAAGTGGATGGAGCTTTCCTCCCCGTAAATCAGCTTCAGGCGTTTTAACGCGTTGGAAACACCGATATGGCGACCCCCAAGCGACCCGGAATTCAGCTTGGTCAGCATTTCGTGGGAAATGCCGTAGCCGTTGTCAAAAATTTCGGTAATCACAAAGCCGTCAGCTTCGCTCATCCGGATGCGGATAAGGCAATCCTTCTGGTTTCCCGATAAGCCGTGAACAATGCAGTTTTCCACAAAGGTATGTAAAATCTGAGGGGGAATCTTCATATTTGTGAGCGACTCTGCAATCTGAACCTCCAGCGGATATTTTTTTTCGTGAGATAGCTCGTTGATGTAGAGATACTTGCGGATGGATTCCATTTCCTGCTCCACAGAGATAAATTTACGGTCTTTTTTCAGAATGTTGCGGTAATACAGCACCATATTGTCAATTAAGTCAATAATTTTCTGATGCTGCACCTGGTAAGCGTCCAAACGGATTGCAGCCAAGGAATTGTAGAGCATATGGGGGTCAAGCTGCATGGAAAGAAGCTCCATTTCCAGTTCCTTATTTTCCAGCTCTGCATTTTTGATTGCTTCGGCATAATGCTGAACTTCCAGTGCCAGCTTTTGCAGGGTTTTTTTGATGATGTTCAGCTCATACAAATCGTAAGTGGTGTGGAAAAACTTATCGTCATACAGCAGAGTTTCTCCGGCAAGATTTTCCATAAATTGATTGATTTCCCGTATGGTTTTCTTTGCCGTTCGCCGGGAAATCTGCAAAATCAGAACACCGATGAAAAGCAAGATAAGCAAACACATAAGGAAAACGGATAACACCACTTTTTTTACTTCTTTTTCGGGAATTTCCATCACACAGGTAAGGTCATTGCTGATAGGAGCGTAAAAGTAATTGTTTTCGTTTGTTTGGGTTGTATGCGGAGAAACAACCGAAACAGGGTAAGCAGAGGGGAACAGTCCGTCTAAAATGATGGGATATTCCAGGATGCATAGAGGCTCATCCTGAATCTGACGGTACATAATTACATTGGAGGTGTAGGGGGAAGATGTGTCTTTCACAACAATAATGGCACTTTTTGTGAAATTGAGCTGCTTACAGATTTCGGACTTATCACGGAGATTGTCCAGATGGCTGAAACGCCTTGCTTCATACAGCCTGTCGTTGGTATGAAAAATGCGGACTGTGCCGTAAACACCGGAGATAGGGGAGAGAATTTCCTCTGAGTGGTCGAAAAATTCCAGCATCTCGGTGACAGACAAATCGGTTCGGTTGAGGTTTTCTGAAATATAATTGGAACGTACGATATGTTCCGAATGTGTTATCGCAGTGCTGATGGTTTCCCGTGCTAAGTCGGCATATTCATTCACGGCAGTTTCGTGTTTTTCCATTTCTTTGTGATAGGTATTATAGCAAAGCGAAACGGTAGCATATGTCCAGATGAGCACAACAAAAAAGCCGATAATCAAGAGATTATTGCGTAAAATTTTATGAATCAGACTGCTTTTTTCAGGTCGTTTTTCCGACATAGGCTCACCTCATATAAAAGGACTTCCCTTTCTCATTTTTTTAAGAAAAAGGGAAGCGGCTTTGTTATTCTTCGTTTGATATTCCGTTTGCCTGCTGGTATTCTCTGGGAGTAATTCCGTTATATTTTGCAAACACGGTTTTGAAATAATCGTAGTCACTGTAGCCCACCTTGTAGGCAATCTGCGAAAGGTTCATTTTGGTGGTGGTCAAAAGATTTTTTGCTTCCTCCATACGAACGGAAAGCAGAAAATCGTAAATGGTGATTCCCAGCTCTTTTTTGAACACATTTCTTAAGTGACTGTAGCTGACGAACAGCTTGGAGGCAATTTCCTCAATGGAGGAAATTGTGGAATAATTTTCGTGAATATAGTTGATGGTTTTCTGCACAAGGGCAAACTGACTTTTTCCCTTGTAATTTTTCAGATATTCTCCCGTTAAGGAGAGAATGTTTTTTAACCAGTTTAAGAAATGCTCCAAATCCACAAAACGGTCAATTTTATGATACGACAAATCTTTTCTTCCCAGAATTTGTGCAATGTCAATGCCCTGCTTTAAAAGCACCGTCTGCATGGCAGAAATGGTGGTAAGATACAGCTCACGAAGCAGAGTTTCGTCATATTCAAACTCTTTGGAATGAAAGGTTTTGAGAAACTGATTGATTTCCGCGGGCTGCACATCGGCACGCACCAGCTCGGCAACATTCTCGTTGTAGGCAAGGAAGTTGAATTCCGAGGTTTTCAGGGAAATGTCTGAATGGGCAATATAGTCGGAGCGAATCAGCTCCAGATTGGTTTTCAAGGCTTCTTCCGCCTGCTTTTGCAGCATTTTCAGCTCAAACAGGTTGCTGCCCAGGTCGGAGGCACCTGCTTTTACCGTAACAGCATAGTTATCAAACAGAGATTTGATTTTCCGGCAAACAAACCGCCGTACCGATTCCTGAAAACCGGTGAGGGATTTACTCATAAATAAAATCAGCATACCGTTCCCCGAATCGGGCAGAATCACAGGAACAATCTGGGTTTTTTCAATTCCCGGAAATTCTCTTAAATCCTGATAAGCGGAAAACACATCGGTTGTGGTGTCCAGAAATTTTGCCTTTACCAGAATAAAATGGGTAAATTCCTGCATTAAAAGAGCGCTTGCTGCCTCGTGCACGTAAGCAATGGTGAGATTTTCTGAGGATAACAGACGATAGATAAAGTTTTCCCGGCTCACCAGCAAGCCGTTGGCGGTTTCGGTGTTTTTTGCTGCTTTTTCAATGGCTTTTGACAGTGCGGCATTCAGCTCCTCAGGGATGATGGGCTTCATCAGGTATGCCAGAACCTCATTTTCAATGGCACTTTTGAAATAGGCCACATCATCGTAGCAGCTGATGTAGATAAATTGGGTTTCTATCCCCAGCTTTCTGATTTCTCTGGTCATTTCTATGCCGTCCATTTCCGGCATGGAAATGTCGGTTATTACCACATCGGGCTTATAGTCCTTGCAAATTTCAACTGCCTCACGGCTGCTCTGAGAAATTTTGATACCGCTGATATTAAATTTTTCTGGCTCAATATAGCTGAGCAGGCTTTGCAGATGCATGGCATTGTCATCTACCAGGAGAATTTTATACATAAGAAACCCTCTTTTTATTCGGTTTATTATCGTCCGAAAAGGCATTCGATGTACATTGTTTTCAGGTTATACCAGCTTTTTCAGTTCTTGGTTGATTCGTTCGCGGTAGCGGAGAATATAGTCTCCGAAATAGGGGAAGCTGTCAAAACGAATTTCCTGACCGGCTTCTTCCTCGATGATATTTACAACAAAATCTTTACCCTTGTAGCTTGCCAGAAGGTGCATTGCAGTATAGTCCTGAATGCCGTCTTTAAAGACCTTCAGACGAATGCTTTCCACCACTTCGTCACCGTAGGGATACACGCTGAATGCATCCCCTGCGGGGAAAGCTCCCCCGGAATCTACGGTTTCAAAGGGGTTGATGATTCCTTTAGACAAAATGGAGTAGAAATAGTTAAAGCCCCAATGCAGGAATCCCACACAATCAAATTTAAACATCTGGGTTCCCATAATTCTGTTTCTTGCAGAAGGCTGAGACAAAAACCGGTTAGACACATCCTTTGCCTGAGCAGAACAATAGTAAACCCAACGGTTTTCAATATCTTCTTCTAAGAATTTATCCATACGGTCGCTGGCGGGAACGGGGGTGTTTACCAGGCCTTCTTTATAGAAGTCAATATCAGACAAGGCATCCAGCATTTTGAAGCCTTTGGTGTAAGGAGCAATCAGTTCCTGTGCGTATTTGTAGGATTCTAAATGGCCTAAGCTTAAGAAGGGCTCGTCTGATACATGGAAATATACTCTGTCCTGCACTCCTTTTGCTTTTAAGAATGCAACCAGCTCCGGCATCATTGCATCAATAAATTCTTTGTATTCCGGCGTTTTTGCTTCCATGTGCCAGCCAAAGCGTTTTTCTTCCTTGCCGTCTGCAATTACTACAATTTTGGGGGTATGCACTGCGCCCCATTGGGTAAACAGATGCGACATTTCAAAATATTGTACGCCGTTTTTAAGACAAATGTCAATCCATCTGTCCAATTTATCAAACTTGAAAGAATATTTGCCGTTGTCTGAGAAGCAATCCACCAGCTGAACGGTTTTTCTCTCAGCAAGATACGCTGTGTCAAGGGGGGGAGTAAAGAGCGGAGTAAGCAGCATATTGATGCCGTTGTCCACCGCCACACGGATATATTTTTCAATCATTTCCCAGTGCTTTTCAGAGAAAATTTCTGCTCCGTGCAGGTCTGCAATACAGTCGCAGTGGAACCACTGAGTAAAAATCAGCTCTTGCTTGGGAAGCTTCATATCAATTACTTCTAAGTTGAAAACAGCCGAGGTTTTATAATCGTCCTCGGGGTCGGTTCCCTCAAATGTTACTTCGATGGGATACACACCCGGCTTGCAATCCTCAGGAACACGCACGCTGACCCATACTGCGTGCCATTTGTGGCAGACAGCGTAGAGGGGATTGTTTTCATCAATCGGCATCAGCGGGTCGGGATACATTCCGGATTCCAGCGAATAGTAGCCTGTATCATTTTTCGGCGGAAAAGCAGCAAGCTCTACCGGTACATTTCTTACCTTTCTTAAGGTGATATAAGGTGCCAGTTCGGAATTAACACTGACCTTCAAATCGCTTCTCGCAGTCCACCAGTCAGCCTTGAACACTTTTGTGAATGCAATCTGATAGGAATATTCTTCTCCTTTTAAAGCAGAGCCGCACCGGATAGCATCCAGAGTGGGTTCTTTATCAAAAAATACTTTTTCCAGAGAGGAAACCTGTTTCAGTTTCAGTTGATAATTTGCCATAATTTTCCGTCCTTTCGGCATAAAGGTTACAAACAAACCAATATATTTATTCTTGTACCAGTATAATTTATAATCCGGAATTTGTAAACCTAAAATTTGCTTTTTCACACCCTTAAAATATGATTTTCTCCAGAAAAAGACGGTTTGAGAAGAAAAAAGTTCTGTTATGGCATAAAATTCCATTTATTTAAAATACAGGGAAATTTTCCGTGTTTTCGTTTCCGATTTTTGCGACTTTCCGAAAATGTGCTGAAACAAAGGTGAAAAAAGTGATTTTTCCAAGTGAAAAAAGCACATTTTCGCACACAAAAAAAGCATATTATGGGTTCACAAAAAGCGATTTTTTTTGTATAATATAGACAAAACAAAATGGTTGTGTTTGACTAAACCTACATTTTGTCTGCGAATATCGACAAAAAACTCCAAAAGAGTAACCGGTTCTGCCGGGAAGGACAAAGCTGTGTTTTTGGGAAAGAGACAGGCATTGTCCGTTTTGTCGTTACATAACAGTGCAAAAACGGTCGGGTCAGATGCAATGTGTTCCAAAGAGAAAATACAATGTAAGGTGGAATGAGCGAAAAATGGAAAAAACAATGGAACAAACTTTGGTCACAAAGAAAAAACGCGGCTTTGTGGATAACCTTAAGAAGTACAGCGGAGCTTATTTGATGATCTTGCCTGCAATTGTTTCGGCTATCATCTTTTCTTACCTGCCGATGTACGGTATCATTATGGCGTTTAAAAACTTTGATGTTAAGCTGGGTATCTGGGGAAGCCCCTGGGCAGCACATCACGGGATGGAGCATTTTATGGCAATCTTCAAAAATCCCGAAATGTTCAAGGCTGTAAAGAATACCATCTGGTTTGGTCTGGTTATTCTGTTCGGCGGCTATCCTTTCCCGATTATCTTAGCGCTGATGTTTAATGAAATCAGAAGTAAATGGTTTAAAAAAGTATCGCAGACTATCGCATACTTCCCGCACTTCCTTTCCTGGATTGCGGTAATCGGTCTGGTATACACCTTCCTGGCAAAGGAAGGCCCCTTCAACCAGTTAATGGGTGCTTTGTTTGAAAACTGGGAACCGGTAAACCCGCTGATGAAATCTGAATTGTTCCTGGAAATTATGTTCGTTTCCCACTTGTGGAAGAGCGTAGGTTATTCCTCCGTTGTATTCCTTGCAGCCATCACCGGAATTGACCCGGGTCTTTACGAAGCAGCAAGTATCGACGGTTGCGGCAAGTGGAAACAGGTTTGGCATATTACTCTGCCTTCTATTAAGCCCACAATGGTAATTGTTCTGATTATGTCTCTGGGCGGTCTTGTCAATGTTAACTTTGAACAGGTGTACGGCTTACAGAATGCATTTACTCAGCTGGAAAACGAAGTAATCGGTACTATCGTTTATAGACAGGGTATTATGGGCGGTAAATATTCTCCCACCACAGCATTCGGTTTGTTCCAGGGTGTGGTTAGCTTAATCTTGGTTGTCACTGCAAACTGGATTTCCAAGAAAATCACCGAGCAGAGCATCTGGTAAGAAGGAGGTAGAGAACAGATGAAAAGAAGTTTTGGCGAAAAATTATTTACCGCAATCAATACAATCATCATGGTGCTGATCTGTGTTATTTCGGTTTATCCTTATTTAAATCAGCTGGCAATATCCCTTAACGACGGTATGGATGCTATCAGTGGTGGTATCACCATTTTCCCCAGAGAGTTCACCTTTGAAAACTACAGAACCGTATTTTCAAACCCCAACTTCCTGGATGCAGCAAAAATTTCTGTATTGAGAGTAATCCTTGCAACTCTTCTCGGCCTGTTGGTTACCTATGCTGCAGCTTACGGTTTAACCAGAAGAGGCTTACCCTACAGAAAACAGCTGACACTGTTTTTAATGCTTCCCAGCTATATTCCTGTTGGAACAATCCCTACCTATATCAATATGAAAAACTTAGGGTTAATCAATAACTTCTGGGTATACATTCTTCCCGGATTATTCGCATTCTATAACATGGTTATTATCCGTTCCTTCCTGCAGGAGCTTCCTCCGGAAATGGAAGAAAGTGCGAAGATAGACGGTGCAAACGATTTTACCATTATGTTCCGTATTATTTTCCCCATGTCTCTGCCGGTTGTAGCCTGCGTTGCACTTTGGATTTCCGTTGGTGCTTGGAACGACTGGACCACAACCCTTACCTATATTACCGACCGTGAGCTGCATACCCTGCAGTATTTGATGATGCGTTTGGTAAAAGAAGCAGAGCTTGCAAACTCTATGTCTATGCAGCAGACCATGTCCAAGGGTCAGCAGGTTAAGGCTCAGGTTACCGGGGATACGGTAAAGGCGGCAACATTGATTGTTACCACACTTCCGATTCTGATGGTTTATCCCTTCTTGCAGAAATACTTCATCAAAGGTATCAACCTTGGTGCAGTAAAAGGCTAAACCTCAAAAATTGCTATACTATTATATATATATATATAGCAAACAACATTTTCTACTTTGTAAAATAAAAATACATATAAAAAGGAGAAAACACTATGAAAACCATGAAAAGACTCATTGCGTTACTGATGGTAGCGCTAATGGCGTTGTCTCTGGCAGCTTGTGATAACAAGCCGACAGATACTAACTCCGCAGAATTTTTTGACGAAAACGGCAATTACATTGTACCCGATGAAATGTTTGAAGTTGTAGGCTGGAACACTCAGGGTACCGACTATGCTATGGGTGTTGACACCGGTGCTACCGATGTAACCCGTGACTGGTTGGAAGCCAAAACCAACGTTTCCTACAAAAACATCTACGGAAACGACGGTGGTTCCTGGGACGCTAAACTGACCAGACTGGTTGTTGGCGAAAATATGCCCCACGTTGTATTCTGTGGTGCATTCCAGGGTCCTGCTCACTTCAACAAGCTGGACGAACTGGAAGTTCTTTATAAGCTGACTCCTGAAATGATTCAGAAAGTTGCTCCCAACCTGTGGGCAAGAACTCCGAAAGATTGCTGGGATGCATTTACCGATAAAGATGGTTACATCATCGGTATCCCCTATGCAATTCATGTAAGCTATGACGAACCCTTCACCGCTGTAACCGATGATTTTTCCGGTTACACCGAAGAAGAAATCAACTACATCAGAGAAACCGGTTTGAAATATGAAACTGATGTTACCTTCTTATCCACCCAGTGCTTATATGTTCGTGACGACATTTTGAAAGACTTCTTCCCCGAAGCAAAAACCTGGGAAGAACTGAAAGCTCTTGCAGAAGAAACCAATGCTCCTTTAGGCGACCTGATGCTGGATGTACCGATTTATTCTACCGAAGATTTGGTTAAGTTTATGTATGGTATCCAGGAAAAAGGCTACAAAGAAGGCAACAAAACCGTTTATCCCTTCGGTTACAACGGTGGTGACAACTGGTTAGCATTATCTCAGTTCGGTTCTGAACTGATGGGTTACAAAAACCACAACTATTCCGGTACCATCAACTGGAAAACCAAACGTTATGAACTGTTCTTGTTATCTGACACTGTAAAAGAAACCGCAAGATTAGAAAACCAGTTGTTAAATGACGAAGTTATCGAATCTGAATCTTTAGCACAGCCCACCAACCTGTACAAAGAAAAAGCAATGAACGGTCAGTATGCAATCGTTGCACTGAACTCCTTTGGTCAGGCAGGTCCTATCAACCAGGAATTGGAAGAAGCAGGAAAATCCTTCAGATTCCGTCCTTTAATCATGCAGATTCCCAACAAAGAAGAATATCCCGCATTTACTGAAAGAACTATGTGGATGAGCTCTCTGGCTCTGACCACTTCTATGACCGAAGCTCAGGTATATCAGTACTTACACTGGATCGACGTTCAGTATACTGATGAATGGGAAGAAATCGCAGCTTGGGGTCCCCAGGAAACTGCATCTGATATCTGGCATGAAGAAACTGATGAAAATGGCAGAACCATCAGAAAATACAACGACGAAAGATTTAACCGTTACTTCTTAGAAAATGACGATACTGCTCTGGAAAGCACTGAAACTCTGGGCTTAGGTGATACCTCCGGTTCCGAATTCCCAATTTATCCGCTGGCTACCACCAAATGGTATCCCCCCATTTACAACCGTACCTTCCTCTATTCTTTAACCGGCGACGGTGCATTCAGATTCCCGCCCACCTCTAAGCATGTTGAAAATGTAGTTGCATATCCGCCCACACAGATTTGGTCCTCTATCTATGCTGATATTCCGGAAGTTGTTGAATTCTGGTCTGCAAGAGAACAGTGGGAATCCAAAATCCGTATCGCTTTAGGTGCAAAACCCGGCGAATTTGAAGACAGATGGGCAGAGCTGGAAGCATCCATGAATTCTATTGTAGACGTAAAAGCATTTGAAGATGCTTGTACCGAAGCATTCCAGCCTTACTTAGATGCATTATTAGGTGAATAATCCACGAAAACATATTCTCCAAAATTTATTGAGACAGATTAGAAAAATATGAGGAAGAATTTTATGAAATTATTAAAAAGATATTGTTCTCTTCTTCTCGCTATGATGATGCTCCTCGGAGCATCATTTGTAGCGGAAGCCGCAGAGGCAACTCCTTTCAAACAGCATAATCTTCCCGGTACCATCAATATGGCAGACTTCGACTTGGGCGGCCCCGGTGTGGGCCACTCAAGAATGAATGGCCAGCCGGAATCTTATGCACAGAAATACCGTGATGATGCTACTTTGAACTTTTATCACAGCCCGGTACTCCATATGGGTAGTATGCCTCCTATGTGGTATCAGTATACCGTAAATGTTACCAAAGCTGGTACCTACGATGTATATGCAAGTGCTGCAGCTGTATATTCTCCCACCTTTGTTGTCAGTGTAGACGGTGTGGAAGCAGGGGAAGGCTCTGTTCCCGGCAGCGGAAACTGGTCTAACATCTGGAGTGCAAGAGTTGCTACCGTTGACTTGACTGCCGGCAAACACGTAATCAAGCTGGAACATAAAGGTGCAGGTGCTAATATTTACGAATTAAGATTCGAATATATGGGCGAAAAGAGTAAAGTTGACTTAGCTCCCACCGAAGGTGCTTATCGTCATCATTATCTGCCCACCAAAATCGAGGCAGAAGATTACGATGTTGACAACTTCTATAGCTTAGACGGTGAAAACACCGGTGGCGAATACAGAGAAAAAGATGCAATGGACACCACCACCGATGAATACGAGGAAGAGCTTGGAGAAGACATGTGGGAAGAGTTCGAAAGAACTACTCTGGACATGAAAAAAGGTGAATTTGTTACCTACACTGTTACTGTAGAAAATGCAGGTGCATATTCTCTGGCTTTCAACACGACCAAAAACAGTACTTTAACCGCATTCATTGATGGTGTTGAGCTGACTCAGGCTGATATTATCGGATGCAAATTCCGTGAAACTCAAGAGGTTGCAACCGTATGGCTGTCCAAAGGTGAACATAAGCTGAGAGTGCTTTGTCACGATAAGTCTGCAGCTATTGACTATATCAACTTCTTAGAAACCGACGAACCCAGCTACAAAGTAGAAGATTTTGTAGTAGAGGAAGAAGAAGAAACTACTGTTAAATTACTGGCAAACGTTTATAAAGATATTTATGTTGCTCCGAACGGAAGCGATGAAAACGACGGTTCCAAAACCGCTCCCTTTGCTACCTGGCAGAGAGCAAATGAAGAAGTTCAGAAATTCAATGCTGAAATGAACGGTGATATCGTGGTTCACTTCGCAGGTGGTGACTATCCCATCAAAGAAAAAATGACCATGGACGAAAAAATCAGCGGTCGTAACGGTTACAAAGTAATCTACAAAGGTGACGATCTGCTTAACCCCCCCAGATTTAACGGTGGTACGCAGATTACCGGCTGGCAGCCTCAGGAAGGCACTCCCTTCTGGGTTGCAGATGCAAGCCATGTAGAAGACACCAGAAATATGTATGTCAATGAATTTCCGGCAGTTCTGGCAAAGAGCCGTTATCGCTACACAGCATCTGAACTTTACAAAATTGACGGAAGCAAATACGATTCTGATGGTCTTGTTGTGACTCGTACCAACTTCCCGAAACAGCTGACTCATCCGGAAGATATGATGATTGTTTGGCCCATTTTATGGACCACCTCCAGAACTCCGGTTGAATCTGTATTCTACGGTGACACCAGCATTACCTTCAAAATGGAACAGCCTGTTTGGACCTGTGCAACCAGCTTAGGCGGTGCCGGCCATCTGAATGTTGACCCGTCTGATGCATTTTATCTGGAAAATGCAATTGAATTGCTGGACGAACCCGGTGAATTTTTCTTTGATAAATATGCAAAGAAAATTTACTACTATCCCTATCAGGAAGAAGATATGACCACTGCAGACGTTTGGGTTTCCACTACCGAAGGCTTGCTGAATATGTCCGGTAGCTCCTTGCTCAACAAGGTGCAGAACGTGGAATTTAATAACTTAAGATTCCAGTACGGCGCATGGAACGAGCTTTCCAAAACCGGTATGAAAGAAAACCAGACTGACCAGTTGATTATCGCAAGCACCGATGATGCAATCTGGCATAAAGAAGTGATGAAGCCTGCTCAGATTACCATCGAAGCAGCACAGTACATTGATATTAAAAACTGTGAATTTGTAAACTTAGGCTCCAACTGTCTGAATATGACCAACGGTATCTTGAATGCAAATATTGTAGGTAACTTATTCCGTGACAGTGCGGCAACCGGTCTGGTTGTGGGTAACTGGAACCATAAGGTTGACCTTTCCGACGATCAGGAAAGATGCGAATACATCACCATTGCCAACAATGCATTCCACCGTGTGGCATACGAACTCTGCGGTTCTGCCGCAATGGCAGTGTACTATCCTGCACATACTACCATTGAACACAATGACGTTCGTGACGTTCCCTACACCGGTATCTCTGTTGGTTGGGGCTGGGGTGTTTGGAACCCACCGGAAGTAAGAGATATTCACGTGTTATCTAACTACGTGGAAAACGTTACTTCTCAGAATCATGACGGTGCTCATATTTACACCTTGGGTAGAATGGAAGAATCCACCATTAAATACAATCACTTAGTGGATTCCGGCGACTGGCGTGGAGGTATCTACTTAGACGAAGCAAGTGCAGCGATTAGGGTTGAAGAAAACGTTATTCAGCGTGCGGTGAATCCCCTCTTTGTGCGTTCTGGTGCAATCATCAGAGATATCTATGCAACCAACAACTATATTGATACCGAAGAAACCGGATTCAGTGCAGAAACAGAAGATTCTCACAGAAACAAAATTGACGTTACTTACCACATCTTAGACGGCAAATGGCCGGCAAGAGCACAGGAAATTATGGCAGATGCAGGCTTACAAGACCAGTATAGCCACTTGTTAAAAGAAGCTGCATATCCCGATTGGAGAATCTTCGCTTGGGAATACAACCCGGATGATTCATTTGAGGTTGGCGTAGTTCCTGATGTAAATCGTTGGGTATTAGGTCAGGAATATGATGATTTCTTTGAAATCAGCCATTCCAAGCCCACCGTATATGCAGGCGGTCACTTAGGTGACACCAAACCCGGCGAATGGGTATCCTTTAACGTTCACGTAGAAGATGAAGGCAACTACAAGCTTCATATCCGTGGTTCCGACGGTTGGACCGGTGGTGCAGAATGTACCGCCAAGCTGACCTTGGACGATGAAGTGATTGTAGACGGCTTTATCATCAAACGTGGCGGTTGGGATTTGAAAAACTTTGAAGTTGGTAATGTTTACTTAACCAAGGGTGACCACGTATTCAAAATGGAAGTTCAGGGTAACGACTGGATGGTCGGTGGCTTCCTCTTTGATAACGGTAAGGTATTACCGGATGATCCCGACTTTGATGAAGGTAACATCGTTGACCAGGCAACCTTTGTAGAACGCTTCACCGAAGGCTTCCAGGATATCGACGGTCACTGGGCATATTACAATATTCTGGACATGACCGATTCCGGCTACATCAAAGGTTATGATGCAAGAACCTTCGGACCCGACGATGCAGTTACTCTGCATCAGGCTTGTATGTTAACCTTAAGAGTTATGAACGACACCTCTGATGACGAAGGCTGGAAAGAAAAGGCAGCAGAGCTGGGAATGCTCACCTCTGTGAACGAACCCGATGCTCCTGTTTCCAGAGAACGTTTCACTGACATTTTGATGAAAGCATACAAACAGGTGGCTGGCAATTACACTATCGTAGTTGACAAAGAATACTGCTCCGATGCAGACCAGATTACCGAAGCATATCGCAATGCTATTTTCGGTGCAATTGATCAGGAATTGATTGAGGGTTACGAAGACGGTACCTTCCGTCCCCATAACACCTTAACCAGAGCAGAAGCAACCACCGTTTTATACCGTTTTACCGATAAGTTTTAGTTTATAGTTCCAAATCTTTAGGACTATCGTAAGAATGAAACGACTTCCTTGCCTTTGGGTTTTTCAAAGGCAAGGGAAGTCCTGCAACAAAAGTTTTACATCCTTTACGATGCTTCCGACTATTTTTTGTAAAAAAAAAATATATAAACAAAAAAAGAAAGGACATCAAACTTATGAAAAAAATCATTAGTATTTGTTTGGTACTGTGCATGCTCTTAGGTATGGTAAGTGCAGTAACAGTATCAGCAGCTCTCACCTGGCCGGGTGCGTATAACGGTTTAACCGATGAGTACAAAAACGGCTACGTTTCCACCGTTGGAGACTATGTAGCAGCATTCAGAAAAAGCGGTGCAGACGGCACTGCAGAAGCAGGCGTAGACTATCAGGCATCTTCTTCCAGCCCCTGGGCTGCAAGCGGTGGCTTCACTCAGATTGTTGGCGACTGGGCTTATTTAGAAGTTGATATGCC
Organism: Clostridia bacterium; assembly: GCA_017936745.1. Taxonomy (GTDB): domain Bacteria; phylum Bacillota; class Clostridia; order UMGS1840; family UMGS1840; genus SIG452. The sequence continues at coordinate 31,711 of JAGBEY010000014.1, read as the reverse complement.
CTACACCGGCGTTTATGTAATGCAGATGCATAACGCATGGCTTGGCGGCAGTTCCGCTATTTACCATGTAACCACTGAAGATGGCTATGCAGCAGAATTTAACATTACCACCGCTGGTTGGTCTTCCGGTTGTTATCAGGACCAGCCCATGTACTTAAAAGCTGGTGTGAATGTGATTAAAGTTGCTCTGGTTGGCGGCGGCAACGCAACCATCGACGGTCTTGACTTTGGTGCAATGAACGCTACCAGCGTAGAAAAATCCTTAGACTACTTACCCAATGTTAAATTAGCAGAAGATTTGGTTGAACCTACTCCTGCTCCTACCGCTGAACCCACTCCCACTCCCACTCCTAAGGTATACTATCCGGAAGGCTGGGATGGCGTGGCTGAAAATCATCCCGACTACAATGCAGATGCAGAAGTATTATACATCGACTACTACAATCCCAATATGTCTTCCGACGAAGGTACTGAATTATTTGGTACTGACTGGGGTATGACCGATATTGACGATTCTATACCGAATAAAGGTCAGGCAAATGCAATTTATCTGGCACCCGGTGCATATGCAACCTACACTGTAACCGTAACTAACGAAGGTGTTTACGGTGCACAGGTAAAAGCATCCTCTGCAGAAGGTGCAACCATCTTACAGATGCAGAATACCGTAAATGGTGTAAATTATTATTCTCAGCACAACATTCCCAACCGCGGAACCTGGGTTACCACCTGGTCTAACTCCACCGGCTTCCAGGCAGACGATTTAATCTACCTGCAGGCAGGTGCAAACGAAATTACCATCAAAAACGTTGGTAGCTATGGTGCAACCTACGAAAATAACGACTTTGGTATTATTGAAAACTCTATGCAGTATCTCGGCAATGTTGGTACCGATGACAACCCGGCAGGTACCGATCCCGAAGGCTGGAACGGTATGGTTGACGAATTCACAGGCTCTACCGGCTACGAAGGCAGTATTACCGCACTTTCCTATAATTCCTTTGGATATGTTGTTCCCTATACCGAAAACGGTATTGATTTAGACGGTGCTTGGGTAAACTACACCGTAACTGCTCCTCAGGCAGGTATGTACCTGGTATATGCTGATGCAGTAGGCGGCGGTACTGTAACCCTGACTACCGAAGCTCTGGATTATGTAACCTTTGATTTTGCAGACTTTATTCCCCAATACATCTACTTAGAAGAAGGCGATAACGTTATTACCGCTACCGGTAATACTGAATTTGTTTCCGCAACCTTCTATCAGCTGAACAATTCTGATAATTATCTGGATCAGAACAAGAATGTAAACGATGTTCCTGAAGAAGCATCCGATATCATTCTTAACGTATATGCTGACAGAACCAACTCTGACGGTTTCTATCGGTACGGTGCTTATGACGCAGTTGTTCAGTACTCAGGTTCTTCCATGACCTACGATGTAAACTGCTTCTTCCCCGGTATCTACAGAGTACAGGCAAAAATTGGTGGTACTCCTGCAAACGGTCCGATTGTTACCGTTGACACCGACGGTGACGAAGGTTACCGTGCACAGCTGGCAACCAGTTATACTGATGACTTCGGTGTTTGGAGACAGTACGATGCTGACGGCAATTTTGTATATGTATACTTAAAAGAAGGTATCAACAAAGTTTCTGTTACTGCAGGCGGCACTCACCATGTTCTGTGGGGTCTGGAATTCAAACTGTTGAGCGCAGAAGAAGAAGCAACCATTACTATGGATGACCTGACTAAAACTCCTCCGGCTGACTTAGTAATCGAACCTTATGAAGATACTATCACTACTACCAAGGACGTTGACTATCATATGATTCCCGATCGTGTTGCAAACGATATGCCCTATATCGGTTCTTCCATCGGTACCGAATTAGTACCCGGTGAATGGCAGAGATTTGAAGTAACTGCAAAAACTGCAGGTTACTATCGTGTTAGCACTACCGCTGCAACCTACAACGGAGACACTACCCTTGTTGTAGAAACTGCCAACAACATTTCTACTACAGTTCATGCTATGAGCCCCGATAACTACAGAACCTTCGAAGGCGATGTGCTTTATCTGAACGAAGGTGTAAACTCCATCTGGGTTCAGAACCGTGATGGCGGCTTCGTATTCTTAAAGAAAATCACTTTATCTTATGTAACTGATATGACCGGTGTTGCTGTTAGAACCTTTGTTCAGGGTCATAACTACATCGGTGCACCTGCAAATCCTGCAGACATTGAAAAATACACCGTTAGAAATAACTACTACGGTCTGCACATGGGTGATACCACTAACGCTGTAGTAGACACCGAAACCAAAACCTACAATGTAAGCATCCCCAACAGTGATTATTATGGATTGCTGATGACTGCTACCATGCCTTTGGTTGGTAATGTGAAAGTTACCATGAACAATGGTGTAGACGATATCGTAGTTTTCGATGGTGTATCTCCTTACTTCGGTAATGAAAACGAAGTAAATACCCTGACTCTGACCACTGATAAAGTATATCTGGAAGCTGGTGACTACACCATGTCCTTCACCTATACCGAACATAGTGACGCTGTTGGCGAATCTAAGCTGTTAACTCATGTTCATGGTTTTGAGTTCACTACCTTAACCCGTCAGGATATGTTACTGGCAGCTATGCAGCAGGCAGCTGACACTGCGGATATTGCAAGCATTTTAGACGAATATGCTGATGTATTAGCAGATGATATCGGTGCAGATGTAGACAACGACTTCGTTTATCCTGAATATGCATACAGTGCATTACTGAACTGTGCAATGCTGGAAAATGGTTCTTATGAAACCTACGATGATGTAAAAACTGCATACGACTTTGCGAAAAACATGATTTCTTCCGCTGCATCTGATGATGGTTCCGGTCTTACTTACACCGTTCAGGTTGGTGACTGGAACGAAACCGCTACCGTACTGGTTGCAGTATACGCAGGCGATAAGTTATACATGATGGGCGAAGGCTATCTGGATGCTACCGAATCTACCGGTGTATATGTACCTGTAGAAGCTACCTTATATGACTATGATCCTCAAGATGGCGACGTTATCAAAGTATTCATCTGGGATAGCGTGGATGGCTTGAAACCCATATTCTAATTCTTGTTTTTGAGTTAGACGACATTTAAACATTCTTAAGGGCTTCGGCAGGAGTGTTATGCTCCTGCCGACCCGAATGTTACAGAACGCACAACTCTATTGAGGAAAAATTCTCCGTTTTTCGGAGAGAGTTTCCTCTGTAGAATTGCAGAGAACAAGATATAGATAGATTGTTAGATAATATCCGAAGAAAGGGAAAAAACATTTATGAAAAAACTGTTATCCGCTATTTTGGTGATTGCAATGTTAAGCAGTATGGGTTCCGTGTTTACCGCATTGGCATACACAGAAATTCATATTCCGGCAACCGATTTCAGCTTAACAGCAGGAGAATATAAAGACAATTCTCCCAATGGCTTTGATAATTCCACGTACTTAACAAAATACTACCCCGTGGAAGTATACAGCGGAAACTATGGTACTTTTGTGGAAATGTTGTCAGACGAATGGCTGACCTACCGTGTGAATGTGGAACATGCAGGAACATATACCCTGGCGTTGGATGCAGGAACCTCCAGAAATACCTCTGCTACCGTTACTGTAAACGGAACAGACTACACCGCCAGCTTACCTTCCACCTCCGGTGTGCTGGAATTTACCAAAATGACCAATCTGGCAAGCTTTCCCTTACACGAAGGTGTGAACGAAATTGTTTTAGAAAACTCCGGTAGTTCTTATTTTAACTACCGTGAACTGATTTTATCCTCTTCCGTAGGTCCGAACACCGAAGCTGACTATGAAGAAGAAGAGGGAATCATCTGGTGGGGAAATGCCAGATGGGAAACCGGCTACAATGGCTACTACGGTGATTTTTCCGCAACCGATTTTACCGGTAACTATTCCGGTACTGTTGGCTCCGGCACCTTAACCATGGAACCCGGCGACTTCGCAACCTACACCTACAACGCACCTTACACCGGTGTGTATGCAATGCAGATTCAAGTATCCTCTTTACCGGAGGGAACTGCTGCAATCCGTGCCGTATCCGGTGACTACTATGCAGAATTCTTTATGGCATACCCCGGTTGGTCCAATTCTAACGACAATCTGCAGGACCAGCCCATGTATTTCACCAAAGGTGCAAATACCGTTGTGGTAACCAATGTTGGCGATGCTAATGTAACTGTGAGTGCTTATGACTTCGGTCGTCTGGATGCTACCGGCAGTAATTCTCTGGACTTTTTGCCTCTGGTAAGAAAGGTAGCAGATATGCCGGCAGAAGGCGCAACTCCTACTTTCTGCCCGACACCTACTCCGACTCCTACTCCGGTTGCAACCGCAACTCCCACACCTACTGCAACCCCGACAGCGAAACCTACCGCAACTCCGACTCCTACTGTAAAACCCACCGCAACTCCGACTCCTACTGTAAAACCTACCGCAACCCCCACCGCAACACCTACTGCAACTCCCACTCCCACTGTAGCACCTACTGCAACTCCCACTTCGACACCTGCCCAGGTAACCACCTGGATTGGTAACGTAAAGCTGGAACCTGCATTCAACGGATACAGCGGTGAAGTCTCTGCAACTGGATTCAGCGGTGAAGTTTATGCACAGGCAGGTCATATTGTTGGCGATAATTTCACCATGTCCAACGGGGAATGGGGAACTTATTCCTTTAACGCTCCCTATACCGGGGTGTATGGTGTTCAGCTGTATGTTGCGTCCATCAAAGGTGATACAACTGTCCGTATGATTTCGGGCGACTATTATGCTGATTTTCCGCTTACCACCACCGGTTGGACGAATCAGGACGGTGTGCGTGTTGACCAGCCTATGTACTTCACCCAAGGTGCAAACACCTTTACCCTAAAAAATATCGGAGCAAATGATGTTACCTTATCCGATTTGGATTACGGTTTCTTAAACGCCACCGGATATGACTCTATGTCTTATATGAGTTTTGTAAAACCGGTATCCTCTATGCCGGCAGAACCTGTAATAACTCCCGCTCCTACTGCAACTCCCACTCCCACTCCTCCGTCTGTAAACCCTGGTGTTTCCGACAGAGTAATGAGAACGGTTTACGAAGCAGAAAGCTATAGCTCCGGCAGCGGAGTATCCAAAACTACCTATAACGGAGCATCTGCTGTAAAAGCAGCCTCGGAATCCTCTGTAAGCTATACTGTAACCGTAGAAGAGGATACCATTTACAATCTGTATGTCAACGGAGCAGCCTGGAAAGATGTTTCTTACGATATTTCCATTGACGGAACGGTGTATTACTACGAAACCTCTCATTTTCAGTGTGACCGTAGTGCAACCTATTCCTATAACGAAGAATGTGTAGCGACCTTCCCCTTATCCAAGGGAACTCACACCATCGGCTTCACCTTCTACTGTGATACCTTCTACTTTGACTCCTTCACTTTAGAAGATACCTATTCCAAACAGTATCAGATTTTGTACGGATTAAAAGATATTGCCACCTCCCAGGGAATTTACGAAGCACTGTTAGCTTCCGGGGACTACATCTATGTGGATGTGGCTGCCGATACCCAAAGCCTGGCATATCCGCCTATGGCATTCTGGGGAATGGTTGGCAAGGATTATGAAACTCCTGCCGAATTAACAGAACTTTATGAATCTGTGTTGGCAGATGAAATTGAAAATCCCACCGTCAGAATCAGAAATGCCTCCAACGTGGCGGTAACCACTTTGCCGGCAGGCAAATCTACCGTAACGGTGAACTGTGCAAAAATTCCCACCAATATTTCTTTGATTTGTGCGATTTACAAAGAAGGCAAATTAGTTCAGATTCCCCAGACGGCACAGAGCAATTCTTCTTCTGTTTCCTTTAGCTTAAGTGATGTGGAAGCAGGATGTGACTTAAAAATCTTAGCCATTGCCGATATGGAAGAGGTAACACCTTACACTTCCTCCGGCACCTATATGGACTATTATGTAGCTACCAACGGGAAATCTACCAATGATGGGTTAACTCCCGACACCCCCCTGGCTACTTTGGCACAGGCGCTTACCAAAGTGAAAACGGTGAATGCCGATATGAACGGAGACATTATCATTCATGTGGCTCCCGGCGTATACCGCAGTAATGTAACCATTAATGTTGATCCTACCATGAGTGGTAAAAACGGCTACAAGGTCATCATTCAGGGTGACGATCCGGACAATCGTCCCGTATTCTCCGGCGGAGAACCCTTAACCGGGAAATGGACCAAAGTTTCCGGCAAAAACTATTGGGTAGCCACTACCACAACCCGTGAAACCAGAGCCCTTTATGTTGGCGGTTATCAGGCTGTTTTGGCAAGAAGCTCTGAAATTTACTCGGGCAGCTATATTACCCCCTCCTCACCGCAAAACGATTACCACATTGCAGACGGTCTGAAGATAAGCAGATCCAGCTATCCCAATTTCCCCACAGGCTTAGAAGGGGAAACCAGAATGCATATGGTGTATAACTTAGCTTGGGCAAATCAGCGTTTCCCCATTGACAGCATTACCTACGATTCCAGCTATGCTTATGTCAATGCAACCTATCCCTACTATAACGCATTCTTAGGAAGCGGTCATACCACCACCGTTATGCCCACAGAGGGAAGAGATTTCTACTTAGAAAATGCTATGGCGCTTTTAGATCAGCCTGGTGAATTCTATTTTGATAAAGCAAACCGCAAAATGTATTACTATCCTTATTCCAATGAGGATATGACCACCATCGAAAGTTACTGTGCAGTAACTGACGGTCTGCTGACCATTCAGGGAACTTCCGTCACCAACCCGGTACAAAATTTTGAATTCCGTGATGTTTCCTTCCGCTATGGTGCCTGGGACGATGCCACCACCTATGGTGCAGCATACAATCAGGCAGACGAGCTCCGTCGCGGTACAGAAACCGGCTTCAGCCAGAATCTGATGCCGGCACAGATTCTGGTAAACTATGCAGATGAATTAGTGTTTGACGGCTGTGAATTTGCTTGCTTGGGCTCCAGCGCAATGTATCTGGTGGAAGGCGTTACCAATTCCAAGGTTGTAAATTGTGATTTCCACGATATTTCCGGCGGTGGCGTCTCCGTTTCCAACTATCTGCACAACAGTAACTACGGCGGCGGTATCCGTTGTAAGAACATTGAAATCGGTAACAACATTTTCCGTCGTGTGGCGCAGGAATTTATGAATCTGCCTGCGATTGCAGTTTACTACGTGGATTCTGCGAACGTTCATCACAACGATATCAGACATCTGCCTTACACCGGTATTTCAATCGGTTGGGGCTGGGGCTATTATGAACCCACTGATACAGGAAATCACACTGTTTCCTACAACAAAATCACAGAGGTTTGCCAGGTGTTGGATGACGGTGCACAGATTTACACCTTAGGTGACCAGGAAAATATGCACTTAAATGACAACTACTTAATCGACCCGGGTAACTATCGTCGCGGCGGTGTTTACTTTGACGAAGGAACCGGTTATATCTCGATGGCTGACAACGTGGTTGAAGGTGCAGATGATTCCAACGATTATTGGTTGTTTGCAAGAAAATATGTAAACTTAAATGATAACTACGCGGCATATAACCACACCGATGGTGGAAACCCCAGATATTTCTCCACCTTCCCGTTAGATACCTCCGGTGTGGAATATGGAACTAACTATATTAATCAGACATCCTGGAAAACGACAGCTCAGAGGGTTATGGCGGAAGCCGGTCTGGAAGACAAGGATAGAGTAGCAGATGTGGATTACTATCCCTCCTGGCGTATTCTTCCCATGTTCCATCTTCCGGCAGATGCAATCATTGATTAGTACACGATGAAGTTGGACCTGCTAATCTTAGTCCTACTTTTCAAAAATACAAACAATATCGTTTGAAGGAGGTTTTACCCTTGAAGATTGAATTCAAAAAGCTGTTGTCATTCTGCTTGCTGATTACCATGCTTGGCAGTTTGATGGCATTCCCCGTAAGTGCGGCTCCCACCTGGACCGGCAAATTTGGTGATTTAACCGGTTATACCAACGGTTATGTTGGCGAAAACTACGCATTAACCACTTTCACCAAAAGCGGTGCAGATGGCTCTTCCGTGGCCGGCACCGACTATGTTGCAACCTCATCCTCTCCCTTTGGCGCCAACGGCGAGTTTGTAATGGTTGTGGGTGACTGGGGCAAATACGAAGTGACTGTACCCTATACCGGTGTGTATGCATTCCAGTTGAGAACTGACTGGTACGGCAGTTCTTCAACCGGCTACCGCGTAATCACCGAGCATGGCTACTATGCAGAATACAGCATTACCGATACCAGCTGGAGCTCCGGCTGTTTACAGGACCAGCCTCTTTATCTGGAGGAAGGTACCAATATCATTACCATTGAATGTATTGGTCCCGGTAATGCGATGTTAGGTGCTTGGGACTTAGGTCGTCTGGACGCTCAGGGTGCAGAATCTTCTTTAGATTTTCTGCCTTTGGTAAAACTGACTTCCGATTTACCGGAACCCACCGAAACTCCCACACCCACCGAGGCTCCTTTAACCTGGCCCGGTGCGTATGGCGATTTACCTGTTGCCTATAAAAACGGTTATACCTCCACTGTAGAAAATATCAAAGGTGCAATCCGTAACGGCGATGCTGCGGTTGAAGGTACTGACTATCAGGCATCCTCCGGCGCACCCTGGAATACTGATGGTGCTTTCACCTTGATTAAAGGTGACTGGGCTTATATCACTGTGGATATGCCTTACACCGGTGTGTATGCAATGCAGATCCGTACAGAGTGGTCCAGCGGAACTCCCGTCAACTGGTATGTATCCACCGAAGACGGTTATGGTGCAGAATATGCCGTGACCACCATGGGATGGAGCTCCGGTTGTTTACAGGACCAGCCCATCTATTTGCAGGAAGGCACTAACACAGTGAAATTAGAACTGCGTGGTGACTACAATGCAACTATTTCCAGCATCGACTTTGGTCGACTGGATGCTTCCGGTGCAGAAAAAACCTTGGATTATCTGGAATTCGTAAAATTTGCAACTGCAACACCGACTCCTACTCCGACCACTGCACCTACTGCAACTCCCACCGCAACTCCTACTCCGACTACTGCACCTACTGCAACCCCCACCGCAACTCCTACTCCGACTACTGCACCTACTGCAACCCCCACCGCAACTCCTACTCCCACTGCAACTCCTACTCAGGTAACTACCTGGATTGGTAACGTAAAATTAGAACCTGCGTTTGGCGGCTACAGCGGTGAAGTTGCTGCAACCAGCTTCAGCGGTGAATATTATGCACAAAGCAATCATATCAGCGGTGATAACTTCACCATGTCCAATGGGGAATGGGGAACTTACACCTTCAATGCACCCTACAGTGGTGTTTACGGTGTTCAGCTGGAGGTTGCTTCCATCAGCGGCTCTACCACCGTTCGTATGATTTCCGGCGATTATTATGCAGACTTTAATCTGACCACCACCGGCTGGACTAATCAGGATGGTGTTCGGGTTGACCAGCCCATGTACTTTAAAGAAGGGGCAAACACTTTCACTTTGAAAAACATCGGATCCAATCCGGTTATATTATCCACAATAGATTACGGATACTTAAATGCTACCGGATACGACTCCATGTCTTATATCAGCTTTGTAAAACCGGTATCCTCTATGCCGGCAGAGCCTGTGGTAACTCCCACTCCCACTGCTACTCCGAATATTACTGATTCTGAGTATATGATTATTACCGAAGCGGAAAGCTTCACCTCTCAGAGCGGTGTTTCTCAGGCTTCCCACGGCGGTGCAACTGTAATTACCGCTGGTAATGAGTCCACCTCTACTTATAGCATTACCGTGCCCGATACCGGTGTGTATAACCTGTACTTAAGAGGTGCTGCATGGAAAGACGTTTCCGTAGACATCACCGTTGACGGAACCTATCAGTCTTACGAAACCATGCATTTCAATCTGCATAAGAACGATTCCTATCCGCTGCAGACTGAAAAAATCTACTCCATGAATTTAACTGCAGGAACTCATACCCTTCAGTTTACCTATTTCTGTGATGTGTTCTATTTTGATGATTTCCGTCTGGAAAACACCAGCAGCAGAACCTATCACCTGTTATATGGCTTCAAAGATGCCACCACCTCTCAGGAAGCATACAATCTTTTAGTAGAATATGGCTCCCTGCTTGGCATCAACGTGGTGAATGATACTGCAAGCATTTTCTATCCTCAGATGTCCTTCTGGCCCATGGTTGGCAAGGATTTTGAATCTTTGGATGATATGCTTTCCACTTATAACTCCATCATTTCCAGTGAGACCTCCAGCCCCACTGTGAAGCTTTATAATTCTTCCAATGCTCCGGTATCTACCTTACCGGTTGGCAACGCAAGATTGATTATCAACACCTCCAATATGCCGGCAAACTCCACCATTGTTGTGGCAGAATACAGAGGCAAAAAGATGGTTGGCAACTTAAATACCTTAAAATCCACCTCTACCACAGTTAACTGCAACTTAACCGACTTAACTGCACAGAGTAAGGTTAAGATTATGGTATTCTCCGATATGGAAGAAGCAAAACCCTACTCTTCCACCGGCGTATACAAAGATATTTATGTGGCAACCACCGGTAAATCCACCAACGATGGTCTGACTCCGGAAACTCCGCTGGCAACCATCGCTCAGGCATTAACCAAAGTAAAATCATACAATACCACCATGACCGGTGATATCGTGGTACATATTGCTCCCGGTACCTACCGCAGCAATTCTACTATCGCAGTTGACCAGACCATGAGCGGTATGAACGGCTATAAGGTTATCTTAAAAGCAGAAGATCCTGAAAACCGTCCCATTCTGTCCGGTGGTGAACCCTTAACCGGTAAATGGTCTAAGGTATCTGGTCAGAATTACTGGGTAGCAACCACTACCACCCGTGAAACCAGAGCCCTGTATGTAAACGGCTATCAGGCAACTATGGCACGAAGCAGCGGCTGGTATATTGCAGATGATGTGATTAAACCTGCAAATCCGGTAAATGATGTTCATATTGCAGACGGCTTCCTGGTTAATATTGAACAGTGGGATACCGACTTCCCCAGAAACCTGGATGACGATACCAGACTTCAGGTAGTATTCCAGAAAAACTGGGCAAACCACCGTTTCCCTGTGGAAAAAGTAGTCTATGCTGATTACTACGGTTATGAATACGCATATGTATACATTCCGTTCCCCAGATACCACATCTTCTTAAATGATGATGCAACCACCACTACCATTCAGCCTACCGGTTCCTTCTACTTAGAAAACTCTATGGATTTATTGGATGAACCCGGTGAATTCTATTTCGACAAACCGAACCGTAAGATGTACTACTATCCCTATGCAAATGAGGATATGACTACCGCAGAAACCTTCTGTGCAGTTACCGACGGTTTGATGACCATTACCGGTGTTAGCGCTTCCAACAAGGTAAATAATATCGAATTTGACGGTATTTCCTTCCAGCATGGTGCTTATGATGATGCTACCACCAACGGTGCAGCCTTCAACCAGGCAGACGAATTGCGTTTGGGCGGCGAAATTTGGTACGGAAGCTATATGTTCCCCGCACAGGTTACCTTAAATTATGCAGATAGCGTAGTATTTAAAAACTGTGAATTTGCAAACTTAGGCTCCAGTGCAGTTCTCTTTGAAGAAGGGGACACCAACTGCCGTGTAACCGGAAGCTCCTTCCATGATATTTCCGGTACCGGTGTTGTAGTCGGAAACTTCCTCCACGATGTGAATATGTCTTCCGATAAACAGCGTTCTACCCATATTGAAGTAGATAACAACATTTTCCGCCGTTGTGCACAGGAATTTTTAGGAACCACCGCAGTGGCTCTGTACTACACCGGTGATTCCAAAGTTCATCACAACGATATTGCCGATATGCCTTACACCGGTATCACCGTTGGTTGGGGCTGGGGTGCAGCATTACCCGACGATTGCGGAAACAACGTTGTGGCTTACAATAAGATTGAAGATGTAATGCAGACGATGCATGACGGTTCTCATATCTACACCGTTGGTCTGCAGGGCTACAACCAGATTAACGATAACTACTTTATCGATCCGGGCGATCTGTTAAAGAGTGGTTTATATCTTGACCAGGCAACTCAGGATCTGTATTTCAGTGATAACGTGTTCACCGATGCAAAAGCTTCCAGCGACCGTTGGTTATTCGCAAGAAGATATGTTGACATTGCCGACTGTTACGGTTCTTATAACCATACCGATGGTAAAATGCCTTCCACCAGCGGTTCCTACGGTTTCGACAGCTCCGGTGTTACGATGGAAAACAACAATGTAAGTGTTACCAGCTGGTCATTATCTGCACAGAGAATTATGGCAGAAGCCGGTGTGGAAAATCAGACCGAGCTGCTGAATGTAGATTACTATCCGTCCTGGAGAACCATGCGTATGCTGGATGTTCCGGCTGACGAATAAGCCAAACGTAAAAAACCGGGATATGCCCTTTTATGCGGCATATCCCGGGAGAAAAAAATAAAAACCTCGCGACACCAATTCTGTTTTTGCAATTCAAGGAGGAAACACGAATGCAAACGGACATCAAAAAGTTCTTCTCGTTTATTTTAGTTTGCACAATAGTGAGTAGTTTGCTGTTATCTCTTGCACCGGTGGCTGTGGTTTCTGCCGCAACGGCAGTTTCCTACACGGATGCTCCCTATGCAGGGGTGTATCAGGTAACCTCCGACAAGGCAGTTACCGTAACCAGTGAACTTGGTTCCACTGCAACCATTGCAGCGGGACAAACCAAGTATCTGTATCTGTTAAAAGGTGCAAATACTCTGGAGCAGAGTGATACTTCGGCCACTCTTACTATGACCGGTTTGGATAACAATGGTATGGATTATCTGAATCAGATTACCATTGGCAGCCAACCGATTATCTCCGGTCAGGAGGACTCTGTTTCCACAAATTTATACAAATCCCTGGCACCCGGTGAAACATATACCTTTACCTACACGCCTTCCAAAGCAATGGCGGGGATTGTGTATCCCTATATTTATTTCACCGATACGGCGGAAAACACCATCAGAGTAACTTCAGATACCGGCTTTTATGCCGATATATTAAAACCAAGTGGGTACAATAACACTCTTTGCTGGGCAGATGCTGCAAGAAAAGATGTTGAGCTTCTGTATGTGAGAAGTGGCAAAAATACGCTCACCCTTGAAAATATCGGTAATAATACCGCAGTGATTGGAAATATCTCCATTCACAGTGCAGGGGAGCTATCCACTCATGAAGATTGGGGTAGCCAGATTAATGTGGCAAATTTAAAGCCCATAATCGTAGAGCTTCCAACTCCAACTCCAACAGTAACTCCCACTGCAACTCCTACTCCGGTGGCAACCGCAACCCCGGCACCCGTTCTTCCCGAGGTGTCCAACAGTAGCTTGTATACTGTAATCGAAGCAGAAAATGCAATTTCTACTTCTGCGGCTGCCGTTACTTATAATGGAAAAACCGCACTGAAACTTACGAACACCGTCCAAACCTCCGCAACCTACACCATCACAACAGAACAGGAAACTGTTTACAATCTGAATCTGGTTGGTGCGGCATGGAAGGATGTTTCCTTTAATCTTTCTGTAGATAATACCCCGGCAGAGTATCTTACTATGAGTTTTGATGATGACAGAAGCAGCACTGCCTGGCCGTATCTTCAGGAGGAAATTACTTCTCTCCATCTTGGAGCTGGTACGCATACTTTAAAATTTGACTTCTATTGCGATACTTTCTATTTTGATTCGATTGTTTTAGAAGACACCAACTCCATGTATTATCACTTAATTCATGACTTTAAGAATGTTACCACTTCGGAGGGTGCATACAATTTATTAAAACAGTATGGCAAAGCAGCAAATATTGATGTGGATGCCGACACTGTAAATCATATCTATGCACCGATGTCTTTCTGGAAAATGGTAGCAAAAGATTTTGATAACGGGGAAGAATTGCTGGCGGCATACACCGACTGCATTGCCGACCCCACTGTTGCCGTAAAAAATTCCGATGGTCAGGAGGTCGGAGTATTGCCTGCAGGGCTTGCTGATATCAGCGTGAACTGTGTGGACATACCTGCCGATGTTTCCTTGATTGCAGGAGTCTATAACGGCAATAAACTGATAGATATCCGGGCGTTAACCCGGGAGGGGGATGCTGCAACCACAGCATTCGCCAACCTTTCTGCCGGAAGCACTTTGAAGGTGTTGGCATTTGCCGGCCTTGACAGTGCAACTCCGTATGCGAAAGACGTTTACGGCACTGTATACCGTGAAATTTATGTTGCAACTACAGGAAAATCCACAAATCCCGGTACGCAGCTTGAGCCGGTAAACAACTTAGCAAATGCGATGAAAATTGTAAAATCCATCAATCAGGATATGACGGGAGATATCATTGTAAATGTTGCTCCCGGTACCTACAAGAGCACCGTTACCATCAATATTGACCCCACTATGGGCGGTAAAAACGGACATAAGGTAATTATCCGCGCCGCAGATATGACTCAAAAACCTGTTTTCTCCGGTGGAGAAGATTTAACCGGTAAATGGAAGCAGGTTTCCGGTCAGAATTACTGGGTAGCAACCACTACCACCCGTGAAACCAGAGCGCTGTTTGTAAACGGCTATCAGGCAACCATGGCAAGAAGTGATGGTTGGTACGCAGGCGTGCTGATGGATCCGGCAACTCCTAAAAACGATTCCCATGTAACTGATGGTATTATGGTTTCTTTCTACGGAAACTCCGATTTTCCCAAAGGATTAGACCAGCAGACGGCAACACAGCAGTCCAGAATGCAGATTGTGTTCAGCCTGGCATGGGCAAATCATCGTTTCCCCATTGACAGCATTTCCTACGATGATAACAATGCATATGTTTACACAACCTATCCGTACTACAATGCATTTTGCATCGACGGTTTGCATACAGACACCATCACTCCCGGAAACGGAGCCGATTTTTATCTGGAAAACTCCCTGCTTTTGTTGGATCAACCCGGTGAGTTTTACTTTGATAAAGCAGCCCGCAAAATGTATTATTATCCGTATGCACAGGAAGATATGGCAACCGTTGAAACCTGGTGTGCAGTAACTGACGGTATGGTGAATATTTCCGGCGTCAGCTCGCAGAATAAGGTTACCAATCTGGAATTTGACGGCATTTCCTTCCGTTATGGCGGTTGGGATGATATCACCGTAAAGGGCGCAGCCTTCAACCAGACCGATGAATGGAGACTGGGGAGCGAAACCTATTATGGCCAACATATTTTCCCCGGTCAGATTTGGGTAAAATATGCAGATTCTTTAGTATTTAAGAACTGTGAATTTGCATCTATGGGCTCCAGTGCTTTGATTTTTGAGGAGGGTGTTTCCAATTCCCGGATTACCGGAAGTTATTTCCACGATTTGGCAGGCACCGGTGTAATGCTGGGTGATTACAGAGACGGAAATTCTGCCCCTGTAAACACAGAACGCTGCAAAAATATTACCGTGGATAACAACATTTTCCGCCGCACTGCTCAGGAATTTCAGGGATTAACCCCGATTTCTGTGTATTATGCAGGAAATGTAAGCATTCTTCACAACGATATCAAGGATACCCCCTATACCGGTATTTCTATCGGATGGGGATGGGGATATGACGATCCCGCAGATTGCGGAAATCATAATATTTCCTACAATAAGATAGACCGTGTAATGCAAACCATGGGTGATGGCGGTCACATCTATACGTTAGGAAATCTCCGCGGTACTCAGATTAACGATAACTACATTATTGACCCCGGTCAGGTTTTAGCTCCCGGTATTTATTTCGACCAGGGTACCGGTTACACCACCGCTTGTGATAATGTGGTGACAGAGGCTTACACCACCTCGACAGACCGTTGGCTGTTTGCCAGAAAGTATGTAAATATCAATAACTGCTTTGTCGGTTACAATCATACCGACGGACGTGACCCCACAAGCTTCTACGGTTCTCAGGGAACCAGCACGAGTGAGGTAGCATTAAACGGAAATAACTACAGAGTGTCCAGCTATTCTGATACTGCCCAAAAGATTATGGCAGCAGCAGGACCGCAAGACAAAACCATGTTAAACTCCATCAGCGCGTATCCCTCCTGGAGAACGATGCGAATGATGGATATCCCCACAGAATAAGAACTGTTCGCGAAGAAACAATTTGTTTGCATAGCGAGATAACTATTTTGACTTCTTTGTGTTGATTTACTAAAAAACTGTTTTTCGGGCGGAGCGTGTGTGACTCTGCCCGGAAAACCCCGAATTTGGAATAAAAATTTATTATATATATCAAATTACCAGCAAAAAAATTAAGGAGGATTGCTTATGAACAGTAATTTGAAACGAGTGCTCTCCGTAGCACTTATGGCTGCGCTTCTGGCAGTGAATTTTATGATTCCTGCATTAGCGGCAGACATCACCATTCAGTATAACGACTTATCCACCGACGGATTGTCAACCGGACAGGGAACCTTGTTCTTTGAAGGAGCCGGCTCTCCCACTGGTCTGGATACTCCCAATTCCCAGGATCGTGACTACTCACCGCTGGATATCTGGGCAAATCCTACTCGTCCTGAACAGTCATCATTGAGCATGAAAGCCAATGAATGGGTTCGCTATGAAGTAAGTGTTGCACAAGCCGGCTACTATGCTGTTGATATGACTTATGCATGTAATGCTCGTGCCGGTGTTAATATGTTGATTCGTACCGATTCTAACATGATTGATGTAACTGCACCCTATACCGGTGGTAACTATACTTGGAGAACTGCCGAAGATTTGGGTTATTTATATCTGACAGCAGGTACTAACTACATTTATATTGATGACAGATCTGCTACGATGAACTTTAAATCCTTAGACCTGACTCTGGATGCTACTGCTGATGCAAGTGATGTTACCATAATCAGCTATGCAACCGACGCTTCCGAAGCAGGAAGCTTCACTCCTGAAATTTCCACTTCTACCAAAGGTTATAAGGTAATTACCGTTGCAGATAACGATTTAACCTTTACCGTTCCGGTAGCAGTAGACGGAAAATATAAGGTTTCCATCCGCGGTGCAGCAACCGGAGACAATGAAGCATCTGTTGACTTTGGCGGCGATGCAAAAACTGCAGCTGTAAGCAGTGCTTCTTATGAAGATACCGAGCTGGGTATCTTTGCACTGACTGCAGATACTTACACTATGACCTTAACCGGTCTGGAAAACTACAAGCTGGCCTGGGTTGCTATAGACTATGTAGCACCCTATCAGACTGCTGAAGTTTCTACCTCTATTACAGACAATGAAGTTGTAGCAAGAGGAACTGACAATTTCGTAATTACCTTTAACGATGTAATGGACGACCAGGCAGCAAGCACTGCTACACTGACTGCACCCGGCGCTGAAATTGCAACCGAAATTGATATGGTAGGCGAAACCGTAACTGTTTCTTTCCTGGAAACTCTGGATTTTGACACCACCTACACTCTGACCTTATCCGGTTTCCAGGGTGCATCTGATACCGAAGCATTAGCTGATATCATTCATACCTTCTCCACAGATGTGGCAGGAAACGACAGCGGAACAGAAACCATTGATGCAATTGACGTTACTGCTGTTCGTGAGGATGTAACCGTTACCGGTAACATTCTGGGTACCACCGGAAAAGGAATCAAAGGCAGAACCGTTTCCATTGCAGACCCCGATTCCAACGAAGTTGCAACTGCAACCACCGGTGATAACGGCTTCTTTACTCTGAATTTCGTAATTCCTGCAGGAACCAACGTAGATGTATATAACTACACCGTAACTTCTGAATACGGCGATACTGAAACTGCAGTTGTGAGCTATGTATCTGAGCAGGAAGAACTGAGAATTCTTGGCACATTTACATCTGCAACCGGTGCAACTGATGTGCAAACAACCTTAGATACTTACAGTAACTTACTGGGCGCATTAAACTACACTGCAGATATGGGCACCATTTCCAACGATACTTTATTCTACAATCATTTCGTAGGAAAAACCTTCGCATCAATAAACGACTTTATGCCCTTCTACAACAAAGCATTGGTAATGGAACAAATGAATCAGGCTGCTAACGGCTCCAGCGTTTACAGCATCATTAACCAACATTCCAACTGTGTATTGTTGGGTCTGACTGATTACGAGGCATTTAAGCTGTTAAACACTACCGCTGAAAAATCCAGTTTCGGTACTGCTTTCCAGGCAACTCCTGTGGCAAACAACGAAGAAGGATTTTACAGCAGATTTGAAACTGCATTAAATGAATTCTTACTGAAACAAAAACAGATTCTGGCAGCAGACGGTACTTATGCAAACACCTTAGACACCACCGGTGCTGTTACCTCTGTATACTTTGGCGGCGGTATTTCCATTCCGTTGAAATTTACACAGGCACAGAAAATGGTTTCCTCCATTGATCTGACTGTAACTGCAGACAACGCTGCAATCTTAAGCGGTATTCAGGCAGTAGCAGGCGGAGCAATCGGAACCACTGCAACTGTTTCCGGCAACACTGCAAATATGAACATTGAATACAGCTACATTGCAGACAAACCGTATACCAATATTGGTAACATTGCAATTTCCGGCGGCAGTCTGGGTACCTTCAACCTGACCGTTGGTGCAACTGTAAACTACCGTATTTCTGAAGAAGTAAACAAATTGGATGAAAACGGCAACGAAGTAACTGAAAACAACCAGGTTGTAAAAGAACTGGTTACCGTTGACATTCCCTATACCATTTCCACTGTTGTGCCCTCCGCAAATATTACCGTTGTGGTAAGCCCGATGCTGGATGACACCAACAGAAACGACTTTGGCGGCGGCGGTTATGTTGCTCCTCCGAAGGAAAAAGAAGAAGAAAAAGACGATGACATAAAATCTGCATATTTCTTCGATGATATGAAAGAAGCTCTCTGGGCACAGGATATGGTTCATGAGCTGGTTGGTAAAGGTGTTATTTCCAAAAACACCGAAAGAGCATTCCGCCCGATGGACAATATTACCCGTGAAGAAGTGGTAAAAATGCTGGTTACCGTAATTGGTAATCACAATCCGGATGCAAAATCCACTCTTTCTGATGTGGCTGCAGATCACTGGGCAACCTCTTACATTGCAACCGCACAGGAACTGGGTATCGTTCTGGGTAATGCAGACGGAAGCTTTGGTTTAGGCACCAACATCACCCGTCAGGATATGGCTGTTATGATTTACAGAACCTTCCAGATGTTAGGTATCGACTTAACCACCGGCAATGCTCAGTTCAACGATGCAGGCGAAATTGCATCCTATGCACAAACTGCAGTTAGCGCATTGGAAAAACAGGGTATTATCAACGGTATGGGCGATAACACCTTTGCACCGGCAGCTAACGCAACCAGAGCACAAGCAGCAAAAGTGATTTATGTTATGATGGAGGTGTTAGGATTATAATGAAAAGATTATCTGTATTATTTCTTGTTCTTACACTAATCGTAAGCTCCTTTACAGTTGTTTCTGCAGCTTCCGGAGCTGAAAAAGTAATGTCAGACTTCAATGTAATGCCTATGACTTGCTCTGCAGATTCTGACAATTTAGTAACCCGTAGAGATTTTGCGTATACCATTGCCAACATTTTAGGTTCCGGTGAAGCAGAACCCCGTGATACCGAATATGTGGATGTAACCGCTGATATGGAAGATTCCGGATACATCTATATGGCAACCGTAAACGGCTTCTTACCTACCACCGGCAATATGTTCTGCCCCGATGACCCCATCAGCTTCCATGATTTCAACCAGGCAGTTGTAAAACTGTTGGCGTATGAAACCATCGCAGCAACAAATGGTGGCGGCGAAGGCGGCAATATGAAAACCGTGATGGATTTACACCTGTATGACGGTGTCAATGCAGATAATTACGATACTGTTACCGCAACTCAGTATCGTAAGCTGATTTACAATCTGCTGACAGCAAATGTGACTGACTTCAGCTACAGCTATGATGCAGACGGTAATGTAAATCTGAACAGAACCGGTGCAAGCAAAACCATTTTATCTCAGTATTTCAGCATTTCCCGTTACTATGGCTCCATTGTGGAAGTTAACAACGATAAACCCAGCGCAAAATTCACCGTAACCAAAAACGTGTCTGAAGTAAACCCCACCATGTTAACTGTGGGCGGCACTTATACTTTCTTATCCAACGGAAAAGTAGACCTGAACTTCTATAAAAATATTCCCGTAGAAGTTTGGACCGACAAAGATGGCATTATCGTTTACATTGCACCCCAGTCCAACGTAAGGGTGTTCTACGATGTAATTTACGGCGTAAACAACGATACCAACGAAAACAATGCTTATGCAATCAATCTGATTAACGAAATCGAGTTCAACAGCGAAAAGAAAGAATATAGAGTTGCTCCCGGTGCTCAGGTTAGCTATAACGGTGAAATCGTAACTTATCCCGTAAAATTAGCAAAAAAATACGCAAAAATCGTTATGATTGACAACAAAGTTACCTTTATCGAAACCTGGAATCTGACAGAAGGCGGTATGGTAACCGAAATCAACAACAGCTACATCAGCTACATCAAAGGAGAAACAGAAGGTCGTGTAAAAAATATCGGTCTTTATGATGACATCATTGTTGTTGTAGAAGGCAGAAGCACCGACCGTAACCAGATTAAACCCGGCAGCTTATTCCACTACTATCAGACTGATACTCTCCTGGTAATTGTGGTTTCCGAAAAAACCATTGTTGGTAATCTGGAAAGCTACAGTGCCGGTGTTGAAATGGAAATCGGCAGACACTTCTATCCCACCTACACCGATGTTTACTGCTCCGAAGATGGGGAAGAATACATTCCTAACGATTTCAACAGAATGTTTGGTACAAAAGTAATCTGCTATCTGGATATTTTCGGTAACATCCGTTACATGAAATCTGGCGGTTATCTGCAGGATGAAAATATATTTACTGCATATGTAATCGGACATTCCACCAAAGCTTTTGAAGATACCAAAATTAAAGTTCAAAAGATTTATCCCGAAATTGAAGAAGCAATCATTACCCTTCCGGTAGGCTTCACCAATTACGTTGACAATCCGGCAACCACCACTTACAATGCAACCAACCTGCAGAACAACCTGTTAAACCCCTTAAACTGGTCACTGCGTACTACTGCATACGAAAAACTTTACAAATTCAATGTAAATCAGGATGGTGAAATCACCGAGATTTCAGAACCCGATTACTTCCTGATGTATGGGGAAGCTCATACGGTAGAACAGCTGCAGGCTGACGGTACAACAGTTTCCACTACAATTCCTGCAGTTCCGGTAATTGATGCACATCTGGTTGACTTCCCCAATGACGGCGGAACCAGAGCGTTTCTGTGCTTAGGCGGAACCAATCCTGTTTATACCGGCTTAGGCTCTTCCTCTGCTAATGCAAACTATTTCTATAATCATGGGGAACATTTTGTAGTATTGTGTAACGATAACGGCAAAATCAAACCTATGGAAACCAGTTTCTCCGAAATGGGAGGAAAAGGACCGTACGATACCATTACCGATATGAGAATTGCTATGCTGGCAGAGCCGGGTGCATCCACTCCTTATGTTTGGGTTATCTACGGTAACACCGATAAAATCTATCAGTATCAGGGCGACACTACCTCTGAAATTGAAACAATCACTCAGAAATACGATGTAGAAACCGACGCTGCTTACTATGAAATCGTTCTGGACGACGGAAAACTGACCTGGAAACTGGATTCTATTGCATTTTCTGATCATCCTGAGTGGACTGTTGCTTCCTCTGAATCCGGTGGAACCTACACCGAAACCAAATTAGAACCCGGTATGAAAATAGGATATCTGGAAGATGCAATCTTCAACGATAACGAAGTTTATATCACTGATGTTACCATTTATCCGCAGATTACCTCCGGCTTAACTATGGAAGAATGGGCGAAGAGAAACATCGACGGTTATCTGATTGGTACTGTTAAGAAAATTACCGATTACAGATTATTCTTAGAAAACGGCGGTGCATATCACCTTGCAAACAATTGTAGCATTATCGGTATTAAGTTGGATGGCAACCAGGTAAAAGAGGTTAGCCTTTCCGAAGCTGAAGTACCCTCCGGTGCTACCGTCTACTATAACAGAACCTTTGGCGTAAGTACCATTTACGTTGAGTATACAGAATAATATTGCATCATAAGAAAGGAGAAAGCTTCGGCTTTCTCCTTTTTTTCAGTGGAAAGCTACAGTTTCATATTGAAAAAGCAGTTTTTGAAAAACAGCAACCAATCAGCAGATTTTTCGACTTGGAATCAGCACATTTTCACCCTTTACAAAGAGACAAATATCGGATATAATGGAAAAAAGAATGTCCAATACTGTTTCAGGGACAAAGAGAGGTATTTTTTATGGATAAAAAAGTATTTGACAAAATTGCAAAAGTAAAAAAACAAAACCTCGGCACAACCTTAAAAGAAGAAGCTGTGCTGGATTTAATCGAACGTGTTACCGGCTCCAAAACCTATCGGAAGCATTTTGTGGTGAAACAGATTGCGGAAGAAAAAACCGGTATGGATCAGTATAAGCTGTACGATAAGGATGGTAAGGTAGTGATAGAAGCTACCTCCGGTGTTGCAGCTGCCGTTGCATTCAACACCTATTTAAAAGAAAAATGCCATGTGTTTTTCGGTCCTATCACGCAGGATTTGAAAAATTTACCCAAAAAGCCGCCGCAGGTTGGTGAAGTGATTGAAAATAAATCGGTATTTTTATACCGTTATTTTATGAACTACTGTACCTATGTTTACACTTGCATTTACTGGAAATGGGAACAGTATGAAAAACTCATTGACTGGATGCTGTTAGCAGGCATCAACCTGGTGCTGAACCAGTTGGGTCACGAAATTGTGTGGAGAGATATGCTGATGGAAATCGGCTATACCGCACAGGAAGCCAATGACGATATCTGCGGTGCAGGAATGCTCCCCTGGCAGATTATGGGGAATATCAGCGAGTTTGGCGGTGATATCCCGGCATGGTGGTATGAAGACCAGAAAATGCTGGCAAATAAAATGACCGAACGTCTCCGCGAGTTTGGCGGTGATGTGATTCGTCCCGCTTTCTATGGAAAGGTTCCCAATAATATCTGCGATAAATATCCGGATGCTAAAATTTATGCACAAGGCACCTGGAATCTGGCACAAAAGGGAGACCGTCCTCCGCTGATTGATGTGCATGATCCTCTGTATGATAAAATGGCGGAAATCTATTACAGAAAATCCAAAGAACATTTTGGTGAAATTCATTATTACGGCGGTGACCCCTTCCACGAAGGCGGTATTACCGATGGTATTGATATTGCAGAATATTCCAAAACCAACATTGAAACCATGAAAAAATACTCCGACGGGAATGTTTGGTTCTATCAGGGGTGGGTTGGTAACCCCAGACAGGAATTGCTCAATGTGTTGAAACACGAAGAAGTGCTCATCGGTCTTCTGTCCGGTGACCGTGTGGTGAATACTGCGAAGGAGCTGTTCGGGGATTATCCTTATATGTATATGCAGATTGGTAACTTCGGCGGTGTTCAGCGTTTCACCGGTAACATTCCCGAATTTTTGAATCAGCCCTTTGAATTGCAGCAGCCCGGTTCCTTAAACGATATGATGGTGGGTATCGGTATGGCAATGGAAGGCATCGAAACCGACGAAATTATCTATGATGTTTTAGCTTCTAACACCATCCGTGAAAAACCCTTAAAACAAGATGATTTTGTAGAACGCTTCTTTAAAGCAAGATACGGCTACTATAACAAAAATATCAAAGAAGCATATGATTTGGTAATTGAAAATATTTATACCTTGTGGAAAGGCTTTGCATACAATGCAAGTAAATCCTCGTCGCTTTGTACCTGTCCCAACATCAATGTTCGCACTGTTGGCTGGTTTGAATCCCGGGGAGGTAGTCCGTATCCCATCGAAATTCTTCAGCAGGCAACTCAGCTCATGCTGAAAGAATACGACAAATTAAAGGATAACGAATGTTATCGCTTTGACCTGATGGAGCTTTGCCGTCAGGCAAATGCTGACTACGGCTGGGAAATTATTGAAGCAATGAAAAATGCTTACAAGGCTGGCAAACGAGCTCAGTTTGAAAAAGAAGCGAGACGTTTCCTGAAGCTCTATGATCTGCAGGAAGCGGTGGTTCGCACCAATGAACATACCTTACTGGGTGCATGGATTCAGCGTGCAAGAGATTACGGAAGAAACGATACCGAAAAGAGAATTTTCGAATACAATGTGAAGAATATGATGACTCTCTGGTGCGGTAAGCCCGGTCGCTTCCGTTTAAGAGACTATGCATTCCGTGAATACGACGGTATGCTCTCCGGCTACTATAAAAAACGCTGGATGGCGTACTTTACCTGGCTGTCCTTACATTTTGGCAGAGAAAACAAGGGCTTAGAACCCAACATCAGCTTTACCGAGCAGGATTATGTGTTCACTCTGTCCACCGAAAATTATCGCACCAAGCCCTCCGGAGATCTGCGTAAGGCGTGTGAAGCATCCATTAAATTCTGGAAATAAACAGCACCAAATGGCGGTAGCTTACCTGTGTTCCAATCGTTTCCTGACATCAAAGTAATTACGATAAAACAATGAAAAAACGGTATTCCACATTTGGAATACCGTTTTTATGCAAAGAAAATCTTTACAAATGTAGTATTTTGTGATAAACTGTTGTTATCAAGAAAAAAAGGAGAACCCCTATGAAAAAACTGTTTTGTATCTTGTTGTGCATCTGTTTGCTGACCGGTTGTGCAACCGGTGCGGAAAATCCTTATCTCAAAAATATCAGAGATCAAATCCAATTTGCAGAAAAACCCTTTGGTGTTGCATTTATCGGTGAGACAGACGGTGATTTTGCTCAGGTGCTTTCCTATGTAGAAAATCAGGTATACAAAAAGATATATCCCTTTATTACAGAAATTAAGGAAAATCATTTCGTGCAGAATGACGGCAACGAGCTTTATTGCATCATTCCTGCGGATAAAAGCGTTAGCATAAGCATTTATCAGGCTGCATTTTCGGAAGAAGCTCCCGGGCTAAGTAAAACAGAAAAGCTTTGGTCCCGCTCTGACGGAAAGCCGATTCTCATTCGCGGAAATATCAGCGACACGATGCCAAATCTGATGATTGTTGCTAAAAAAGGGGATACGGTTTGTGAATATACGCCCTGTCTTTCTTTAAAGAACAGGATGCTGGAAAACTCCGAAAAGCTGGTCTATGACTTTTCCCCTTATGAACTGATGGATAACTATAACGGGATGAATCCCGAAGTGATGTGGGATTTTTTCGGGGATTGGGTTTGTACGGTAACGGAGCCGAAGCTTGGTGCTGTCGATATGAAGTTATCCCTCTCGGCTGACGGTATTTTGTATTCCTTCCAAAGCGAAACAATGACCGGCTCATACACCGGAAATTGGTTGGTTTTATCTGACCAAAGACTTCGTATGGAGCTTGGCGGAGAGACACAGGATTCCAATATGGCGGGGGTTACAGGCCTCCATACCGATGTGGATAGCATCTATTACTGGGATGTGAGAGACGGCAACCTGTTTTTAACCTATATTAACGGTACGCCTTTGTATCCCTCTGCAGTCGTAACCGAATATCAGTTCGTTCCTGCCGCGTAACAACAAAAAAGAGGCTGTAAAAAAACATTTGTTTTTTTACAGCCTCTCTTTTTATAGTGAACCCCTCGTGATAGTTGCATTCTTTCTTGAAAAGCTTGCAGATAACTTATTGGTACAAGTTTTTATTGGAGTGCTTTTTTGGTATCAACCAATCGAGCCGTGTTTGCGAGATATGAAAGGGTGGGGATGTGGCAGAAGCACTTTTGAAATGAATGGTTTTTGAAAAAAAGGAACATACTGGGAACGAAGAATGATAAGAAAGAGGCGACCGGTTATGGAAGTGCAGGAAAAACGGGTTCTGGAGCTGCTGTCAGCACGATTTCCCAATGTGGCATCTGCCACCTCCGAAATCATCAATTTAAGTGCCATATTGCAGCTGCCGAAGGGTACGGAACATTTCCTCAGCGATTTACACGGAGAATATGAGGCATTTTGCCACATTCTTCGCAATGCATCGGGAGTTGTTCGCATCAAGATAGAGGAAGTGTTTCAGAATACGTTGACGGAATCGGAAAAAACTGCACTTGCCACCTTGGTGTATTATCCCGAGGAGCGGCTTTCCTATCTCAGAAAGCGGGGAACACTTACTGATAAATGGTATGAGCGTGTCCTTTCTCAGCTGATACAGCTGTGCCGTGGGGTATCGGCAAAATATACCCGTTCCAAGGTGCGAAAGGCGCTGCCGTCTGAATTTGCATACATTATTGAGGAATTACTGCATGGCGAGGGGACTTCATCGGACAAATCCAGCTATTATAAAAGCATCACAAGGTCCATTTTGCAAACGGATAGGGGAGACGCCTTTCTTGTTGCAATTTCTCACCTGATTCAGCGGTTGGCGGTGGATTGTCTCTATATTCTGGGCGATATTTTTGACCGAGGTCCCGGTCCTCATGTGATACTGGATACCCTGATGAACTATCACAGCGTGGAGCTTGCCTGGGGCAATCACGATATCCTGTGGATGGGGGCGGCAGCAGGAAATCTTGCCTGCATTTTTTCGGTTATCCGCATCAGTGCACGGTATGACCAACTGGATATTCTGGAAAACGGGTACGGTATCAGTTTACGGAAATTGATTGCATTTGCAGATGACAGCTACCGTAGCGACCCCTGTATTCGGTTTTACCCCAAAAGTGAGAAATCTGTTCCTGACGGAACTGAGACAAAAAGCATTGCCCGATTGCAAAAGGCAGCGATGGTGCTGCAAATGAAAGCGGAGGCTGCCTTGATTGCCCGGCATCCGGAATACAACATGGAAAACCGATTGCTGCTCCATCGGCTTCAGCCCGAATCCGGTGCCCTCACCATAGACGGAAAAATCTATCCCATGGCAGATTGTATGTTTCCAACCGTGGACTGGGGAAATCCGTACCGCTTTACAAAGCAGGAGCAGGAGCTTTGCCACCGGTTGTGTTACGATTTTACCCATTCGGTACGGCTGAGGGAGCATATCCGTTTCCTGTTGGCAAAAGGGGCAATGTATCAGATTGAAAACCAAAATCTGATGTATCACGGATGTATCCCTATGGAGGCAGACGGAAGCTTTGCAGAATTTTCGGGATATCGGGGCAAAGCCCTGTTGGATTACTGTGACAAAATTGTTCGCAAAGGGTATCTGCTGGAGGAGGAACACCCTGAAAAAGAGTTTTGCTGTGATTTTTTCTGGTATTTGTGGTGCGGAACGTATTCCCCTCTGTTCGGAAAATATAAAATGGCAACCTTTGAACGGTATTTCACCGATGATACTTCCCTTTGGGAAGAAAGGAAAAATCCCTATTACGGGTTTCTGGAGGGAGAACAGGGGAGGGAATATGCTCAAAAAATATTGCAGGATTTCGGCTTATCTCCCCACCAGGGTCACTTGATTAACGGTCATGTCCCCGTGCGGCAAACCAGAGGGGAAAGCCCGGTAAAGGCCGGGGGAAAGCTGTTTGTAATAGACGGGGGACTTTCCAGAGCGTATCAGTCCCGTACAGGGATTGCAGGCTATACATTGATATACAATTCTCACGGATACCTTCTGACTGCTCATCAGCCCTTTTCTTCCAAGGAGGATGCCGTAACAAAGGGGACAGATATTGTGTCCCGACCCGTTGCGGTGTCACATTGCAGAGAACGGCTGCTGGTAAGGGATACAGATACAGGGGTTCTTTTGAGCCGTCAGATAGAAGAATTGACCCGGCTGGTACAGGCATATCGTCAGGGAACACTTCGGGAGCATTGAAAAAAGGCTGCCGCGGCATAGCAGTGCCGGGGCAGCCTTTGATGGTTTTTACGAAATGGTTAGCGGTTTTTTTCGTCCAGATAAAAGCGGAGCAGCTCTTCAATCAAATCATCCCGTTCCACACGGCCGATTAAAGCTCTCGCACCGTTGTGGCTGGTGATGTAGGCAGGGTCGCCTGAAATAATATACCCCACAAACTGATTGATGGGATTGTAGCCCTTTTCATCCAACGCCTGATAAACAGCCATAATGATATCACGGATGTTTTTTTTGCTATCCGATGGGTATTTTATAGGTTTTGTTTCAGTCATTCCAATCTATCCTTTCTGTATAAAGATATCCGGTTCTTCTTTATCATATCACAACTTTGCTCAATTTTCAACCGTTTTTTTTATTTTTCCGGAAATGAGGTGATTTTTTTCGATTGTTTTTTCAAAAAAAGAAAAAAATTTTAAAAAATGTCAAAAATTTAAAAAAATAACTTGATTTTTTAAAATAGGTGTGCTATAATAGTCGAGAATTCGCACGCGCCCTTATATAAACCCGGTGACAAGGTTAAATTTTTTCATGGCCTTGTTCGTTTATAAGCAAGGTTTCCCTAAGAAATTTTGCTCGGCGCCGAGGAACAACCAGAAAGGAAAACATCATGAGCAACGTAATTTCCATGAAACAATTACTCGAAGCAGGCGTTCACTTCGGTCATCAGACCAGAAGATGGAACCCCAAAATGGCTCCGTACATCTTCGCTGAAAGAAACGGAATCTACATTATCGACCTGCAGAAAACTCTGAAAAAAGTAGAAGAAGCTTACTACTTTGTTAGAGATATCGCAGCAGAAGGCGGCGAAATTCTGTTTGTTGGTACCAAAAAACAGGCTGCAGACGCTGTAAAAGCAGAAGCAGAAAGAATCGGTATGTATTATGTAAATGCAAGATGGTTGGGCGGTATGCTGACCAACTTCAAAACCATCCGTAAAAGAATTGACAGACTCTTCCAGTTAAACAAAATGGAAGAAGACGGTACTTTCGATTTACTGCCGAAAAAAGAAGTTATCAAATTAAACTTAGAAAGAGAAAAACTGGAAAAATACCTGGGCGGTATCAAAAATATGAAAAAGCTCCCCAGCGTAATTTTTGTTGTTGACCCCAGAAAAGAAAGAAATGCGATTTTAGAAGCGAAAAAACTGCACATTCCCGTTGTTGCAATTGTTGATACCAACTGTGACCCCGATGAAGTTGACTATGTAATTCCCGGTAACGACGATGCAATCCGTGCCGTTAAGCTGATTGCTGAAACCATGGCAAACGCTATGATTGAAGGCAGAGAAGGCTCCGCAGTAGCAATGGAAGAAGAAACCGAAGAAGCTGCTGAATAATTAAAACAGGATTTTTTCAAGAAAATAGGCAACCGTCTCGCTTGCCTATTTTCCATATCATAAAGAAAAGGAGAAATTTAGTATGATTACACCTCAGATGGTTAAAGAATTAAGAGAAATCACCGGTTGCGGTATGATGGACTGTAAAAAAGCATTGTCCGAAACCAATGGTGATATGGACAAAGCAATTGAATTTTTAAGAGAAAAAGGCCTGGCTGCTGCTGAGAAAAAAGCAGGCAGAATTGCTGCAGAAGGTATTGTTTCTGACTATATCTGCGATGGCGTTGGCGTTATTATCGAAGTTAACTCCGAAACCGACTTCGTTGGTAAAAATGCAGATTTCCAGACCTTTGTAAAGGATTTGGCAGAAATTGTTGCAAAAGAAAATCCCGCTGATGTGGATGCTCTCTTAAAATTAGCATACAAAGAATCCGGTATGACCGTTGAAGAAATGTTAAGAGATAAAATCTTAACCATCGGCGAAAATATGACCATCAGAAGATTTGAAAGATGCGAAGGCGCTGTTGCTACCTACATTCACGGCGGCGGCAGAATCGGTGTTCTGGTTCAGGCTGAAAATGCGCTGGAAGGCGAAGCTTATGATGCAGCAAGAGATGTTGCAATGCAGATTGCAGCAATCAACCCCACTTATCTGGACAAGTCTACTGTTCCGGCAGAAGATATTGAAAAAGAAAAAGCAATTCTGATTGCTCAGATTAAAAATGACCCCAAATCTGCAGGAAAACCTGACCAGATTATTGAAAAAATGGTACTGGGTAGAATTGGTAAATTCTACACCACCAACTGCTTAAATCAGCAGGAATTTGTAAAAGACGATGAAAAAACTGTAGAACAGTATCTGTCTTCCAAAGGCGTAAAATTAGTAAAATTTGTTCGTTTTGAAAAAGGCGAAGGCTTAGAAAAGAAAGTTGACAACTTTGCAGAAGAAGTTGCAAATATGTCTAAATAATAGTTGAATCAAATGGCAAGCACTTCTTCATGTTGGGCTTGCCATTTTTACGGCACACCCCATCACGGGGCTTTCCGGCTTCACCGGAGAGCCACTGAGGTGTAGGGGGTAAGTAAATGATACCAATGAAACGACCGAAGGGAGTCCACCTGAGCTGAGCGAAGGTGCAGACCCTCCTCGACGGACAATCATTTCGTTTTATAAAAAGCTTGGGAGCGAAAGCCAAATAAGTTTTTTAAAATAAAACGGTCTAAGAAAGGAACAGGCTACTATGCAACCTATTTATAAAAGAGTATTGTTAAAAATCAGCGGCGAAGCATTGGCAGGCGAAAACGGCTTCGGTTTAGACTTTAGTGTAATTGGCGATATCGGAAAACAGGTTAAAAAATGTGTAAGCATGGGTGTTCAGGTTGCCATTGTTGTGGGCGGCGGTAACTTCTGGAGAGGCCGTACCGGCGAAAATATGGACAGAACCCGTGCAGACCATATGGGCATGCTGGCAACTGCCATTAACTCTCTTGCCATTGCCGATTCTTTAGAATCCTTAGGAGTTCAGGCAAGAGTGCAGACTGCCATTGATATGCGTCAGATTGCAGAACCCTACATCCGCGGCAGAGCAGAACGTCACTTAGATAAAGGCAGAGTGGTTATCTTCGGTTGCGGAACCGGGAACCCCTATTTCTCTACTGATACTGCTGCAGCACTCCGTGCCGCTGAAATCGGTGCAGATGTTATCTTGCTGGCGAAAAAAGTAGATGCGGTTTACGATTCTGACCCCAATGTAAATTCCGATGCGAAGAAATTTGATACCATTTCTTACATTGATGTATTAAACAGAGGCTTAGGTGTAATGGATTCCACCGCCACCTCCCTTTGTATGGATAATCAGATTCCCATTCATGTGTTTGGTCTCCAGCAGCCTGAAAATATTGTGAAGGCTATTACCGGCGAAACCATCGGAACTCTTGTAAAATAGCTCGTTAAAATTGTCCACAATGCCGAAATCAAATCGCTCGGCGTACACTCGGTACGCCTTCGGGTTTGATTTCCGTATTCTGCATCCATTTCTCATCGCCTTAGGTAGAGAAAACCAAAGTCAATGACTGTCATTCCGAGCTTTTTTGAAAAAGCGAGGAATCTCAAAGGTATCATTTTTCCGAATTTTATCCATGAGATTCTTCACTGCGTTCAGAATGACAAATAGATTTGCGCTCGTTCTTAGTCCTTTTCCTTCACCTTAGGTA